>JACPOC010000014.1 GCA_016185125.1 Bacteroidota bacterium | reverse complement strand
TTGTTTGCCCGGTAAAATCTGCAATTTGTTGTATTTTTGTCATAAGCCTTAGTTTTGAGTTATAAAATTATTATTTTATTGTAGCTATGTGACTACTCACTCTAACTAAGGCTTTACTTATTAATTACATGGATACTTTTGAGTGAACCCTTTTTTGTTTTGGCGTTTTTTTACTGCCCGGTTTGTATTCTTTAACGAAGGTGGTGTAAATGTCTATTTTTCCGTTCTTTTTAAGCGTGTACGTTTCCGTTACATAGTTCCAACGCTGATCAATTTCAGTAGGAATACAGGCAATCACAAACCATTTTCCGGCATACTTTTCAAGATCAACAGTTTTGGCTAAGGTTTGCGTGAAACCCGAAGCGTGCGCTACTAACATAAATAGGAATAATATAACTTTGAAGCCCTGGAGTTTCATAGTTAATTAGTATAAAAATTTATGCCGCGTAAAATTTTATCTGTTTAAGAAAGAAGAATACATCCAAACCATTTTTTTCTGAGCACGAATGTAATCGCTCATCAAGGCGTTGGTTCCTCATTGTTGGCTTCACCTGAAATATAGAATGATTACTAGATATTTAACTATAATTTTGACATTGGCACAAAATTTTATATAGAAATTTATTTTTTTTGTGTAAAAATGTCTACTAAAATTTTCCCACCAAATTTGATAATAGTCTTTTAAAGTTAACTTTTTGTTTTTTATTATCCGAAAAATGCGAATTTTTAGGTTGGCATGAATTTTATAATAGTGAAACTATACTAACCAAAAAATTAAAAAATGAACATCATCAACAAAATTACATTAAAGGCCACAGTAGTTTGCCTAGGTATCACATTAAGCACTTCATGTGCCGACACTACTAAAAAGGAGGAAGATCCTAAAGAGCAAGCTAAAGAAATGAATGAAGAAAAATTTGACAATAAGGGCGAAAAAGATGCCGACCGTTTATCGGAAGCTCACATGGGAAATCTTTATGAGATAATGGCTTCTGAAAATGCTGCTTCAAAAGCAACCACAGCTGAAGTAAAAAAATTAGCTGACATGATTAAAAGCGCTCATACAAAAATGGGTAAAGATTTAACTGATCTTGCTGCCAGAAAAAATATTACGCTTCCTGCAGATTTAACCGACGAGCAGAAACGTGATATGGATAAATTGAACGGAAAATCAGGTGTTGATTTTGATAAAGAATACACTGAACAAATGAAAAATAAGCACAATGACGCAATTAAAAGTTACGAGAAAATAGCTGATAAAGCGGAAGACGTTGACATTAAGCAATGGGCTGCAAATACAGTTCCTGAAGTTCAATCACACTTAACAATGATTGAATCTTGTTGGAATAACATTAAAGATATGAAAGATAAGGATAATAAAAACAATGATAATAAGGATCACGTAAAAAAATAAATTACTACAGTAAAAAAAGATAGGCTCCATTAAGGGGCCTTTTTTTTTGCCTTCTATTAAGCATATGTATTAAATATTTTATTAAATTTGAATGAATGGAAGGCAGTTATCAAGATAGGATTCTGGGGGAAGAGTTATATAAGATTTACAAAAATTTTTCAGCTTGTTCATTAGGCTATGTTTACAAGGGCCTATTTAACGCCACGCTAACCGATAAAATTCTTTCTCTTTCTGAAACCAATATGAATATTACTGAAGAAAGCTCTAAAACTCAAAAGAGAGTTTATTTTGTAATGGTAGAAAGTCTTCAGAACATTACAAGACATCAGGACGTTCATCAATCCCAACAAAACCACTCTTTTTTTGTAGTTCAAAATACAAGGGGCGAATATAATTTAACTTCAGCTAATGTGGTGGAAGATGACAAAGTTGAACATCTGCGCCAAAGTATTGATAAAATAAATTCTTTAAATGCCAATGAACTTAAAGATTATTATAAATATGTTTTAGAAAACACGGGGCTTTCTGATAAAGGCGGCGCGGGGCTGGGTCTTATAGAAATGGCTCGAAAATCAGGTAATAAGTTAAGCTACAGTTTTAATAAAGAAAACGAAAGCAATTCTTTTTTTTATTTTAAAACCAAAATTACCGCGCAGCCTATAGAGCAGAGTTCTCCGGATGATCTTAACAAGGAAAAAGCCTTGCATGAATTATGTAAAAGATATAATATCAACATGATTTATCGGGGAGTCTTTACGCAAGAAAACCTAAAAAGTCTGCTCACAATGACTGAGGGAAGCGTTTCTAAAAACGATCAACTTGGTTTTAAGAAAAAAGTGGTTAGCGTAATGGTAGAACTTTTACAGAATATTTGCAATCATTCAACAAGAGAAGGAGAAGAGAAAAAGGAGGCAAGTGCCGGTATTATTATAATCTCAACAAGCGGTTTGGGGTGTTATATATATTCGGGTAATTACATTGATAACGATAATACCCAAGAGGTAAAAAACAAAATTACAAAGGTTAATCAAAGCACTTCCCAGCAATTGGAGAATCTTTATTCTGAAACCATAATTAAAGAGCAGAATCCCGATGAAAAAGGCGCGGGCCTTGGCTTTATTGATATTAAAATGAAAAGCGCTAATGATATTATTTATTCTATAGAACCGGTTAATTCTAAAATTTCTTTTTTAACCTTAACAGTATTTATACCTTATTGATGGATGATTTAAAGATTGAAGGAACTGAGGACAGTCCCGCCATATTAATGAGTATTGAAAGGAAAGAGGTATTAATTACCGGACGTTCTTTACCTGAAGATGCATTTACCTTTTATGCGCCGGTGATGGAGTGGCTGGATAATTATATCAATAAAGGTTTATCGGGCAGCGTATTTATTTTTAACCTTGAATACTTTAATACAGCCTCTGCAAAACAACTGTATAAAATCGCGGAGTTAGCCGCAAAACTCTCTAAATCAACCGCCGTTACTGTTAAATGGCATTATGATGAGGACGACCTGGATATGTTAGCTTCGGGCGAGCGTTTTTCCAGACTAACTAAATTACCTTTTGAATATATTCAGAATTAAGTGCAAGTTTTATTTTTTTTATAGTTGAATCCCAATTATGCAAACATCATCCACTTGTTCCAGATTTCCTTTCCAGTTATCAAATTCAGCTTCCAGGTTTTGTTTTTGCTCTTCCATATTTAACCCCGAATTAGCCAACAATAATTGGTTCAATGCTTTTGATTTAAATTTTTTACCTTTCGAGCCTCCAAACTGATCCGCAAATCCGTCGGTAAATAAATAAAGAAAATCGCCTTTATCATAATCAATAGTTCTCAAAATAAAATGGTCTGTTTTGGATCCAGCACCTACTGGCATTTTATCATATCCCAAGTATTGTAAACTATTGTTCCGAACTATTAGCGGGGCGTTGTTAGCCGCGGAATATGTGATTTTGGTTTTTTCATCCTTTACAATTTCAAAACAAACAAGAACGCCATCCATTCCATCCTGATTTCCATCTTTAGAAATATTGCTGATAAGCCGTTCTCTAACGTAATTTAAGATCTTGTGCGGATGTATGATACCTCTTTCGTTGATGGCTTCGTTAAGGAATGAAATATTTAAAAGGCTCATAAACGCCCCCGGCACACCATGGCCGGTGCTATCGCAAACACCTAAATAAAATCTATTGTTTTTAATTGTCGCCCAATAAAAATCACCGCTCACAATATCCTTTGGTTTAAATACTACAAAATGAGAAGGAAGATGTTTATTTACTAATTCTTCGTTGGCTAAAAGAGTGCTTTGAATTTTTTTTGCATAGTTAATTGAATCAATAATTTCTTTCTGCTTAGCTTCCACTAAATGTTTCTGTAACGTAATTAATTTATTATCCTTTTGCTTTTGTTTATAGGCATTTAACGAAATAATGGTAACGCCGAGCATTAAAATAAATGCAATAATTCCCCCGTAAATATAAGAACGCTGTTTAGAAATTGCCTGCTCGTGCTTTAGCTCTTCAATTTTATGAACTTCAAAAGCTTTTAAGCTGTCCGCGGCCGCTTTTTTCTCAAATGTTATCTGCAATTCTTTTTGCAGGGAAAGCTTACGGTTTTTTTCGCTGGAAATACTATCTTTGGTTTGCGTGAAAAGTTCGTGCATTTTTAAAGCATCGGCGTGATTGTTTTGAAATTTATAAATTTTATAAAGGAGTTCTGATGCATTCCTGATTAAAATAGATCTGTTTAATTCTTTTGCTATTTTGAATGAACGTTGCGCAAAAATTGTAGCAGATTTTATATCTTTTATCATAAATGATACTAGCCCAAGTTCTAAAGTGGATTCCGCCACACCCTGCTGGTCATCAATTAGTTCCCTCAATAATAAACTCTCCTTAAAATATTCTTTTGCTTTTTTATAATTGCCGTCTTTTCTATAAATTTTACCAAGGTTAACAAGTGTGTAAGCTTGCCCTGTTGAATCACAATTATCTTTTTGCAATTTTAGAGCGTGGGTATAATAATCGTAAGCTTTTTTTTGTTCACCTTTCAATGCGTAGAAATAACCCAGATTATTGTAAGCTTTGCCAATTCCCAGAGTGTCTTTTATTTCTATTTTTAATTTTAAACTTTGCTCCATTAGTTCAATGCATTTTAACAGATTACCGTTACGATTAAATACAATGCCCATATTATTAAGAGATTCTGCAGCGTTTTTTTTATCATTTATTTGTTCGCTGATTAAAAGAGCGCGATTAAAATATTCCAATGCCTCGGCCATATTTCCTTGGTTAAAGTAAACTTCTCCCAGATGTAGAGCTGTATTCCCTTTTGTTTTTTTATTGTTTGAATGGGATAAAATTTTCTTTAAGGAGTCGATCGTTCTATCTTGTGCGGATAAATTAAAAAAACAGAAAACAAAACATAGCAGTACTAGGGTTCGCTTAAGTAAACTATGAGCGGCTATAATATGATAGATCAATATATTCAAAACTATAGGTTCACACACCCTTATTCAATTTTTGATATCAGCTTTTCTAAAATACCAATAGCACTTTTTGAAATTACGGTTCCGGGTCCGAAGACAAAGCTAACTCCGGCTGCATATAAAAAATCATAATCCTGCTGTGGAATTACTCCGCCGGCAACAATCATAATATCCCCTCGGTTATATTTTTTAAGATCTTCAATTACCTGAGGAACTAACGTTTTGTGTCCTGCCGCTAAACTAGAAATTCCTAAAATATGTACGTCGTTTTCCACAGCCTGCCTGGCCGCTTCTGCAGGGGTTTGAAATAAGGGGCCAATATCCACATCAAATCCCATATCGGCAAAACTGGTTGCAATAACTTTAGCGCCCCGGTCGTGCCCATCCTGACCCATTTTAGCGATCATTATACGAGGGCGGCGTCCGTCAAGCTCCGCGAATTTATCAGCCAGCTCACGTGCTTTAGCAAAATATTTATCCATACTTATTTCTTTACTGTAAACTCCCGCTATAGAACGGATGTTTGCTTTATATCTTCCAAAAACCTTTTCAAGACTGTAAGAAATTTCACCTAAGGTGGCTCTTGCGCGTGCGGCGTTTACAGCCAGTTCAAGTAAATTTCCTTTTCCCGTTGTGGCACATTCTGTCAATGCGTCAAGAGTCTTTTTTACTTCAGATGAGTTTCGTACTTCTTTTAATTTTTTCAATCTTTCTAATTGTTGATTGCGCACTTTCGCATTGTCAACATCAAGAATTTCGATATCTGTTTTTTCATCTGTTTTAAAAGCGTTAACGCCAACTATAATATCTTTTCCGCTGTCAATCCGGGCTTGCTTCCGTGCGGCGGCTTCTTCAATGCGCATTTTTGGAATACCCGTTTCAATAGCCGCGGCCATACCTCCAAGCTTTTCTACTTCCTCTATTAGTTCCCATGCTTTTTGTGCGAGTTCGTTTGTTAAACTTTCTACATAATAAGATCCTGCCCACGGATCAACAACTTTACAAATAGCAGTTTCATGCTGTAAGTAAATTTGAGTGTTTCGGGCAATGCGGGCACTAAAGTCTGTTGGAAGTGCAATGGCTTCATCCAGCGCATTAGTATGTAAACTCTGAGTGTGACCCATGGCGGCAGCCAAGGCTTCAATACAAGTTCGCGAAACGTTATTAAACGGATCTTGTTCGGTTAAGCTCCAGCCGCTTGTTTGGCAGTGCGTGCGTAAAGCCATCGACTTGGCTGATTTGGGATTGAATTGTTTTACAATTTTAGACCATAACATTCTTGCCGCCCGCATTTTTGCAATTTCCATAAAATGATTCATGCCAATGGCCCAGAAGAACGAGAGCCTTGGAGCAAATGCATCAATGTCTAAGCCGGCTTTAATTCCTGTTCGTATATATTCCAATCCGTCGGCAAGGGTATAAGCCAATTCAATATCAGCTGTAGCTCCTGCTTCCTGCATGTGATAACCGCTGATGGAGATGGAGTTGAACTTCGGCATTTTTTGAGAAGTAAATTCAAAAATATCCGCGATTATTTTCATGGAGTGGGAGGGAGGATAGATGTAAGTATTCCTCACCATAAATTCTTTCAGAATATCATTTTGTATGGTGCCAGTTAATTTATCCATCGATACTCCTTGTTCCTCGGCAGCTACAATGTAAAAAGCCAGTATTGGAAGTACCGCACCATTCATGGTCATTGATACACTCATTTGATCTAAAGGAATCTGATCAAAAAGAACTTTCATGTCCAGAATGCTATCAATAGCTACTCCTGCTTTTCCTACATCGCCTGTAACACGTTCATGATCGCTGTCGTAGCCACGGTGGGTGGCAAGGTCAAAAGCTACAGATAATCCCTTTTGGCCGCCCGCTAAATTTCTACGATAAAAGGCATTGCTTTCTTCAGCGGTACTAAATCCCGCGTATTGCCTTACCGTCCATGGGTTTTGTACATACATGCTGGAATAGGGACCGCGTAAAAAAGGCGGAGTTCCGGCACCAAAATTCAGATGCTCAACTTCTTTGATATCATCTAACGTATAAACAGGTTGTAATTCTATTTGTTCCGCGGTTACAAAAGGCGCTTGTTTAACCGGAGTTTCCGGTTTACTAACGGTTTGGTATTTTATATTTGAAAAATTTTTACGCATATAATTTTTTATAACCGATTTCTTTGTTGTTGTAAAATTTTATTTAACTATTTGCATTCAACTTTTCTTCTTCAAATGAATAAGCTAATCGAATGGGTTTTACACGATTGAAGGAAGGTTTAGTTGTTTCCTTGCTTTTTACCATAAATACTTTTGAAGGAGCGCCCTCTTTGATATTATGATATTTATTAACTCCTACCAGCGTTATTTTTCCTTCTTTAACTTCCGATAAAAGTTCTGCTGCATCTTTTGAGATGAGTTCCTGAATAAAATTATTTTGTATGCAGGCAATAAAGCCTCCTTTGCTTTCAATTACTTTAAACTGCTCCCATGCTTTTTGGGCCAACTCATCGGTAAGTGTTTCGATATAATAAGAGCCGGCGGAAATATCGGCAACTTTGTTAAGATAACTTTCTTCTTTTAAAATATGCTGTTGATTTCTTGAAATTCTTGAACTGAAATCGCTCGACTCTTCAAATCCCTCATTAAAAGATAATATGGATAAGCTGTTGCATCCGCCCAACACAGCGCTCATTCCTTCGGTAGTTGTGCGTAACATATTGGTGTAGGCATCAAGACTACTTTTGTTTATTTGCGCAGTTTGACCATGAATGTGTATTGGAAAATTGACACCGTACTGCTCTTGCAAAAGAGCTACTAATTTTCGAAAGGCTCTTAATTTTGCAATTTCATTATAAAAACTACCATTGACTGAAAAAATGAAATGCAATGTTTTATTGCTTAAAATTTTATTTTCATTTAAATAATTAAAATATTCGTTAAGATGCGCAAGACCTATAGCCAGTTCGTTTACGGAATTTGCGCCGGCTTCCTGATAGAGGCTAACATTAACCGGGATATGCACAAGTTGATCAACAACTAAAAGATCTTTTGATTGATTGGTGTGCCATTCACCATAAAATGCGAGCAGGCAGAGCGGATCGATATTTACAAAGCATTTTATTTTCCCTTCAAACTCATTAACTTTTCCATAATAATCTTTTAGATCGCTTAAAATATGTAAAGCATCGTTGCTGATAAAAAACTGCGAATAGATGTGATGTAAAGAAATGTTTTTTAACAGAGCGATTGTATCAATTTTTTTATGAATATAAAACGACAGGCCGCTGGCCCCCCCTTTTAAAGCGGCAAGAGCTTTTGCATTTGCTTTTTTTTCATCCGATACAGTAATATGTTCGCAGATATCCCAATTGGCAGTAACAAATAAGGGTGCTTTGGTTTCTTTAATATCTTCGGCGGTGTAAAACGGCTTAATGATAATGCCGTTGTTGGTTTTCCATTGCAAGGTTTCAAAATCAATCCCTTTCAAATCTTTTGTGAGTTGATCTTTCCATTGTTGGGCAGTAACCGGTGTAAATTCCGAGAATAATTTCCTCATTAATATTTAGTAATTTTTAATCATTAGATAAAGCAGAATTAATCTGATATTTTTGAAGAGATGAAAGAATCAGAAGATCTGGCAATTTCTTTTTTAATATATTCAAGTGCCACTTCATTAGGCATTCTTTTATCAAGATTAGAAGTAATGTTTAGTACCATCATTGCCAAATCGTTACTTGAATTATCATGCGGAACTTTAGTGGCTGAAATATTAACCAGTTTTATTATTTCTTCTTTAGAAGTTTTTACAAGTTCCCAAGCATTGTGGCTAAGATATATTTGCTGAGATAAATTATGCTCGTATTCTGATTTAATTGCTTTTATAAGCTCTAAATGTAATTGATGTGCCGTGGCGCCATGTTTATTTACCCGCACTACCAAAGTGTTTGGATGTATTCTTTCCAGGAAAATAACAATACGTTCATAAGCCTGAATTTTTAACGGTGTAATGGAGGCTAATGACGCTTTTTTAAGTTCATGATCTCTTCGTTTTTGCTCATTATTTAAAAATTTTTGTACCAATAAATACGCTGCTGCAAATACAGCCCCCGCAGGCAAAATAATCTTTAATATTTCTACTAATCCATCCATAATTAAATTTTTAATATTAACTTATATTCCTTTTAAAAATTGAAGCTAAAAAATTCCTGTATTTATAATTTAAGCTCTGTATAAAAGTCGCTAAAATAATTAATATTTAAAACCTTTTTCTTTGGCATTTTTAATTAATTTAAAATGGGTTATAAAATAAATGCAGCAGTTTTGTAAGGTTTTATTACTTTACACGTCTAATTACATAAATCATCTTTTATGAAAAACTATATATCTTCTTTATTTATCTTTTGTTTTGTTATTTTAAACGCGCAGCAAAAAATTAATTGGTATGCCTGGGGCGAGGCTCCTTTTAAAAAAGCCAAGGCCCAAGGTAAACCCGTTTTTTTAGATGTAGGCACTGAGTGGTGTACGGCTTGCAATTTAATGGAAGAAAAAACTTATACCGATACTGCCATCATCCGTATTATCAATCAAAATTTTATTGCCATAAAGGCCGATGCCGAAGCACAGCCCGATGTAGGCGCACGTTTTTTGGAATGGGGCTGGCCCGCGCTTATTTTTCTTGACTCGGAGGGAAATCAGTTAAACGCTATTCAGGGAAACAGAAAGCCAAATGTTTTTAAACCAATTTTAACCGAGTTTTTAACGGATTATAAAGCTGGAAAAATTAGTATTCAAAATAACGATTTCTTTTCCTCTGAGCCTGCCGATAAATCGGGCTTACCCGAATTATATAAAAAAGCCTATAAACAACTCGATTATTTTTACGATAGTTTGTATTACGGCTGGGGCTATAGATTAAAAATTCCATTGTATCAGCCTGTTGAATTATGTTTTTGGTTAAATAAAACCGATAGACAATCAAAAGATATGGGCAAGGCTTTAAAATCATTAAACCAGTATGCTAAAATAAGCGACCGCATGGCCGGAGGTGTATACTTTGGCTGCTCTTCGGGCAGAAGCTGGAAAGGCGCGCAACCCGAAAAAAGAACCGAGTATCAGGCCGGAGTGTTGCATAATTATTCCGAAGCCTTTATGGCAACCGGCGATAAAAAATGGCTGAATGAAGCTAATCTTTTACGAACTTATCTTTTAACTTCCATGTTTTCTAAAGAAGATAGTTTGTTTTATAATAGCCAGGAGGAATACATTGATCTTAAGGATATTAATGTTGTAATCTCTCCCGAAAAATATTTTAAATTACCTGCCAACCAACGCGCCAAATATGGTTTCCCGCCAATTGATAAAACGCTTTATACCGATATTAATTTTAGAATTGTACGCGCATTTTTAAAGTTGTATGAAGCCACTCAAAATAAAAATGATTTGGATGTGGCCGTGTTAACCGCCAATAAAATTATAAGTAAAGCGTATTTAAAACAAGGCTGGTTTAAAACCGTTATTGATAATAAAAACACAACTACTCGAATGCGCGATTTGCCCGGCGATTCGGCTCAAAAAAATGTAATGTATTTAAAAACGCAAGCGCATGCCGCATTGGCTATGTTACAGCTTTATCAATTTACAAATGATACAACTTGGTTGGTAAGGTGTGAGAATATTAAAAATATGGTGAACGAAAAATTGTATGATAAAGAAAATGGCGGATATTTTTCAACCAATTTAATGCCCGTAACTTTAAACGGAAAAAGAGCCGCCACAAAAGTGCTGATAGAAAACGCTTTGTATGCAAGGTTTTTAATTGAATACAGCGATTTAACCGGCGAGGAAGAATTAATTAAACCCGCTGAAGCCAGCCTGCGATCAGTAGGCGTAGATAAAATTTTAAAAAACGAAGAGCGACTGATTGCAGATTTTGTTTTGGCAACATCTAAATTAATAAAACATCATTTGGTATTTACTGTTGTATCTAACGATTTTAACAGTGAAGAAACAAAAAATCTGGTAAAGCAAGTGCAGCATTATTATCATCCCGCCAAATTAATTAAAGTTGAAAAGCCCGGACATTATCCTGATTTAGGCAAACCGTCCTTGTTTGTTTGTAACCAAACCGTTTGTTCGCAGCCTATTTCTTTTTCGCCCAATTGTAAAGCGGAAATTGATGGCTTTATTAATAAGTTGAAGTAAGAGGGTGTAAAATATAAAATTGATATATTATAAAGCTTTGTGAGCGATGCTTTCTTTTTAAAGCTAAATAACTAACGGTTGCCTCGTGTACTTTAATTTATTTTGAAATATTCGTATTCATACAAATTATAATTACGTTTGCAAAACGCCCAAATTATAACGTTTTGTAATAGGGGAATGGTTGGCCATTTCAATGCCCATACTAATTACCTTTCGGGTATCGGTAGGGTCGATAATTGCATCCAGCCAAATGCGTGCGGCGGCGTAATAAGGTGTGGTTTGGGTATCGTAACGGTCTTTAATTTTATTATATAATTCCACTTCTTTTTCGGGGGTAATAACTTCGCCTTTAGCTTTTAAACTTGCCACTTCAATCTGCACTAAAACTTTTGCGGCCTGCGCGCCTCCCATTACTGCAACCTGTGCAGTTGGCCAGCCTACTATCAATCGTGGATCATAAGCCTTACCACACATGGCATAATTTGCCGCGCCATAACTGTTGCCTATTATAATAGTAAATTTAGGAACTACACTGTTTGCCATGGCGCTAACTAATTTGGCTCCGTCTTTAATAATGCCTCCTTGTTCGCTTCGAGAGCCTACCATAAAGCCTGTGGCATCCTGTAAAAAAACCAAAGGAATTTTCTTTTGATTACAATTCATTATAAACCTGGCGGCTTTATCGGCGCTATCGCTATAAATAACTCCGCCAAACTGCATTTCGCCTTTTTTGCTTTTTACAACCTTTCGTTGATTAGCCACAATACCAACTGCCCAGCCATCTATGCGAGCGTAAGCGCAAATGATGGATTGCCCGTATAATTCTTTATACTCATCAAACTCGCTGTTATCGGTTAAGCGCATAATAATTTCGCGCATATCGTATTGTTTATCACGCACGTCGGGTATAATTCCATACACTTCTTTCACCTCTTTTTTTGGAAGCATTGGTTTTTCGCGGTTAAATCCGGCTTTGTTATAATCGCCCACCTTGCTCATAATGTTACGAATGCGTGTGAGGCAATCGGCATCGTCCTTGCATTTATAATCAGTAACACCGCTTACTTCGCAGTGTGTTGTGGCTCCACCTAAAGTTTCGTTATCAATATTTTCGCCTATGGCCGCTTTTACCAAATAACTTCCGGCTAAAAAAATAGAGCCGGTTTTATCCACAATCATGGCTTCATCGCTCATAATGGGCAGGTAAGCGCCCCCTGCAACACAGCTTCCCATTACAGCGGAAATTTGTAAAATTCCTTCGCTGCTCATAATAGCGTTATTGCGAAATATTCTTCCGAAATGTTCTTTGTCAGGAAAAATTTCATCTTGCAGCGGTAAATAAACGCCCGCGCTATCTACCAGATAAATGATTGGCAAACGGTTTTCCATGGCTATTTCCTGCGCGCGTAAGTTTTTCTTTCCTGTAATAGGAAACCATGCGCCTGCTTTAACCGTGGCATCGTTAGCCACCACTATGCATTGTTTTCCGCTAACATAACCAATAACAATTACCACACCGCCGGCCGGGCAACCGCCATGCTCGGCATACATTTCATATCCGGCAAAAGCGCCAACTTCAATTCTATTTGAATTTTTATCCAATAAAAAATCAATACGTTCGCGCGCGCTCATTTTGCCTTGCTCGTGCAATTTATCAATGCGTTGTTTTCCTCCACCTAAATATATTTTTTGCAGGCGTTGCTCCATTTGGCTAATAAGCAAACGCATTTTATCGTCGTTTTTATTAAAATCTAAGTCCATATAGTAAGTATTGAATGCGTTTTAATTAAGCCTTAAAAATAGGAAAATTAAATGTCAGTTCGAGTAAATTTGCAGCGATAGCGGAAAAATTGTATCGAGAACTAGTTAGGGGCAATCTTCTCGATACGCTCCTAAGGTCGCTACTCGAAGGGACAAGCCTTTTGTCAGCTCGAGTAAATTTGAAGCGATAGCGGAAAATTGTATCGAGAGCTGTATGGTTTCCCCTTTCTCGATACGCTCCTAAGGTCGAATCTACTCGAAGTGACAACAGGATTTGTCAGTTCGAGTAAATTTGAAGCGATAGCGGAAAATTGTATCGAGAACGACACAATGAAGCTTCTCGATACGGCGATATGGTAATCTTCTTCGCCTACTCGAAGTGACAACGGGATTTGTCAGTTCGAGTAAATTTGCAGCGATAGCGGAAAATTGTATCGAGAACGACACAATGAAGCTCCTCGATACGGCGATATGGTAATCTTCTTCGCCTACTCGAAGTGACAACAGGATTTGTCAGTTCGAGTAAATTTGCAGCGATAGCGGAAAATTGTATCGAGAACTGCAAAAACATTAACTTTATATTTTGAAAACTTATTTTGTTTATATAATTCATTGTAGTGACAACTCCTATTACATCGGCATTACCAATAACCTCGAACGACGTTTTAACGAACATTGTTACGGCACAAATATTGGCTCTTACACCTATAATCGTAGGCCATTAAAACTAGTTTTTTATGTTGATTTTAATGATGTAGAAAAAGCTATATTATTTGAAAAGAAAATTAAAAAATGGTCGAGAGCAAAAAAGACAGCTTTAATTAATGGTGATTTTGATGCTTTACCGGAGCTTTCTAAAAAAAAGAATTTCAGCAAAAAATAGCAGATAGTTAGCTTCTCGATACGCTCCTATGGTCGCTACTCGAAGGGACAAGCCTTTTGTCAGTTCGAGTAAATTTGCAGCGATAGCGGAAAAATTGTATCGAGAACCGCTCAGGCCAAGCTTCTCGATAAGCTCCTATGGTCGCTACTCGAAGGGACAAGCCTTTTGTCAGTTCGAGTAAATTTGCAGCGATAGCGGAAAAATTGTATCGAGAACTGGTTAGGGCAATCTTCTCGATACGCTCCTAAGGTCGCTACTAGATTGACAGGCTTGCTTCCTAAATCTCTTCGTGAATTGGTGTTCGAATGGCAAATTTTAGCATAATAATGCTCATTGCCCCGGTTGTTTGTTCGGCCATTTGCCAGATGCAATCTACCAATAAATGGGTTTTACTTAAGTTTTTTGTAAGGGAAATATTTACTACCGTAGCTATCATAAAAAAGGAGAACCCCGCTATCAAACCGCAAGCCACCCCCCGTATCCAAACATTATCAATCCATTTCATGGGTTGCGAATCTATAAGAAAATAAATACCGGCGCTGAAAATGAGATAAGTTAAGGCGGCAAAGGTTACAAACCAAGATAAAGGAAACTGAATGCGTTTAAAATCATTTAAAAAAACACCATGCCACATATAAAACAAAGTAAACATGGTTATAGCGCATAAAAGCCAGGATATAAAAAATCTTTTTTGAAATTTCATAAATAATAACCTATCAAAGATACGTATAAAAATGACTTTTGGGTTTGTTTTTAACATTTTATAGGTCGGTAAAATATTTTATATTTGCAACTTGCGTATACTTATAAAAACCATAGTATTTCTGTTGGTAATAGCTTTATTAAGTTTTTGCCGGAAACCAACCGGCGCTTTTTGGGATGTGGATGTAACTCTGCCTTTAGTTAACAGTGAGCTTAACATAAAAAATTTTTTAGGCGATTCGGTTTTTAAACCCGATAATACAGGCTTGCTTAATCTTGCTATTACCCGCACCTTAACAGCCGTTAAATTAGATTCACTCATTAAATTACCCGATACTACCATAGTTAACTCCTTTACCATTCCGGCTGTTTTTCCTACTACTTTAACCCCTGGGCAAACACTTACCTTTTTTCCGCCAAGTGAATTAACCTTTGATATTGGCAACGCCGTAGCCCTTAAAAGAGTAGATGTTAGAGCCGGGCAAATGCGTATTAGATTTACCAACGATTTAGCCGAACCTCTGCAATTGATATACAAAATTGTAAGCGCTACCAAAAACGGACAAACATTAATAGTTTCAGAAACTGTGCCGCCCAAGCCCGATTCCCTTATTAGATATGTTGATCTTGCGGGTTATTCTTTAGCTATGACAGGCTTAAACGGAAATACCTACAACACCATTGTGCAAACTTATACCGTTATTGTAGATCCTGCGGCTAACCCCGCCGTAGTTACCTACGGCCAGGGCGCGCATGCAAAAGTAAGTTACAGTAAAATTATTCCGCAATATTTGGAAGGTTATTTTGGCCAGCAAACCATAACACTTCCATTGGATACTACAAAGCTCGACATTTTAAAAAATGTTCAGGCTTCTAATTTTTTATTGAGCAGTGCTTCTTTAAATTTTAGGGTTATCAATGAGTTTGGTGCGGAATTTACAAGCAATCTTTCCAACATAAAGTCCATTAATTCGCAAAGTGCTAACAGCGTTAATTTAAGCACCATGCAACTTTCAAACATTAATATTAACAGAGCCACCAAAGCAGGAACCAGCATTTATCCAAGCAGTAAAACCATTTCCTTAACCACCACCAACAGCAACATAACCGACTTTTTGTCTAACCTTCCAAACAAATTAACTTATCAGGGAAGCGTTAAAGTAAATCCTTTAGGCAATCTTTCGGGGTATAACGATTTTGCGTATTATAACACCGGCATAAAAGTGGTGGCCGATATAAATATTCCTTTAAAATTTACCGCCGATTATTTTAAACTTGCCTCTATTGCCCACATTAATTTTTCTAATGTAGATCAGCTAAATAAAATTAATTACGGCCAACTTTTAATTAATACATCTAACGGTTATCCCTTTCAGGCAAAGTTACAGGCTTACTTATTAAACGATCAAGGCCTGGTTATCGATTCACTTTTAACACCGGGCGCAAATAGTATAGAAAGAGGTTTAATTGACGCGCAAAATGTAGTTTATCAGGCAACCCGTTCGCAAATTCGTATTCCTTTAACCAAACAAAAAATTGAAAATCTTAAAAAAAGCACCAAAGTAAAACTACTGTCTTACTTTATAATGCCTCCTAACCCTCCTGAAATAAAAATCTTTGAAAATTACACATTAGATGTAAATATTTTAGCCGAAGTAAATTACAGAGTTGAACGAAAATAATTTTGAAAACAAGCCTTACTTATTTATTTATAATTTGCGTTTTTGTTTTAAAAGCCCAATATAATACTGAATTCAGCAATTACGGCAACACCGGCCGCAGTGTATCGGTTAATTTAGATTTTGACGCGGGAAGCAATGGCATGAATGGCAATTTGATTAATAAATTAATTTGGGGCGGATATATTGATAATGCCCTTAAAAAAGAATCTTCGAAGTATTTGCGCGCCAAAAATAATTTTGGCATTAATTTAAATTACGATGTAAGCGCTTTTGTAAAAGGCAACCGCAAATTTGATTTTTTAATAGGTTTTAAAAACCAGGAGATATTAAACGCAAGTTATACTTCCGATTTTTTTAACCTCATGTTTTACGGTAATCAATCTTACAAAGGCTTAACCGCTAATCTTTCAGGAAGCAATGTAAATGCCTTACGCTTTCAGGAAGTAAAGTTTGGCGCCATTATTCATCATTTTGATTCTGTGGCAAAAATAGGCATTTCGGTTTCTTTTATTAAAGGCGAACAATTGTTTTTTTTTAAAGCGAATAAAAACGCGAGCTTGTTTACATCGGGCGATGGAAGCGAAATTGTTTTAAATTCAGATTTTAACATGGCCATAAGCGATACCAATAATAAAAAACTTACCAGCTTTAACGGCATTGGTGCAAGCGCCGATATTTATTTTGAAACACCTTATAAAAGCAAAGCGGGCAAAAAAAGTGTACTGATTGTTAATGCCAATAACCTGGGGTTTATACACTGGCAAAATAACAGCGTGCAATACAGCAGCGATTCTACCCTTACCTTTAAAGGGTATAAGATTACCAATGTACTTGATTTAAAAGACTCTACCTTAAACCGCATTAACAGCGATAGTTTATTGCGAAGTTTAACCAACGCCAGACGTGAGCCATTTAACGTGAACATACCTACCAACCTTTTAATTATAAATAAAATTTATTTTGGCACACAAAACTTTTGCTTAACAACGGGCTTTAGGCACATCTTTAATGCCAATTATATTCCGTATGTTTTTGTAGAGCCAACTTATAAAATAAAAAACATCACCTTTGGCTTACATACCGGTTACGGGGGTTATGTGCGGTTAAACGTAGGCGCTTCGGTTGCATGGAGCAGCAAAGCTTGGTTTATTAGCTTAGGAAGTAACAGCCTGCAAGGTTATATTTTACCAAAATACTCGAGCGGACAAGGTTTATTTTTTAGCGTGGCAAAAAAGCTCAGGTAGAATACATACCAGCTTTTAAACCTGGCAAAAGAAAATAAATTTTTTATTCGTAAATTTACGTAATGACAAATACTTCTTTAAAATATATTATCTTTTTATAAAATGGTTAAGCAGCACTAAAATAAATAACATTAAGTTATATTAAGACCAATGAAAAAAATACTACTCCTACTTATTTTGTTTGTAACCTTGGCAGCAAGCGCCCAGCCACCTACACGGTTCTTCTCTAAATTTGGAGGAGGAGGAATTGATATTGGGTATGGTGTGAAGGAGACATTTAATCGGCAATATATCATAGTGGGTTCTACTACCAGTTTTGGGTTTGGAAATGCTGATGTATATTTAAATTTATTAGATAGTATGGGCCAATTAGTGTGGTCTAAAAGTTATGGGGGTGCGCAAGCAGAAGTGGCTAAAAGTATAATCGTAAATCCAAGTGATAGCGGTTTTGTATTTGTAGGTTATACCAATTCATTTGGTAATGGAGGTTATGATGTATTTATTATACGAACAGATAAAAGCGGTGTGGTTAAGTGGCAAACAACCTTAGGTGGTGCGGATTGGGATTTTGGAAGTGATTTAACTTTTTCGACTGATGGTAATATTATTTTATGCGGGAACTCATATAGCAATGGTTACGGGCAAAGTGATGGTTTTGTTGCGAAAATCAATATTTCCAATGGCGCTAAGATATGGGAAAAGTATTACGGAGGCTCAGCGGATGACGATTTTCAATCTATTATACTAGCTTCTGATGGATCCATTGCGCTAGGAGGAAATACCAAAAGTTATGGAGATTTAAATAATGATTTTTGGTTATTTAAAATTAATAATTTGGGCGATTCTTTAAGCTCTAAAAAGTTCGGTACTGTTAATAAAGCAGAGAGGTGTTACGATATGATGGAAGACAATTTAAATAATTTAATTTTTTGTGGTTCCTATGATACGAGTTATTATAATACCGGAAAAAATGACGCATATATTGTGAAAACAAATTTGAATGGTACATTTATAAATGATATAAAATTCACCGGTGCAGGTTCCGGGGATAAATTTATATCTGTTACCAAATCAACAATTGGAAATAACTATTGCTTTTCTCGAAGTGTTTTTAAACCCGGCTTTGCTATAGAAGCGCAGCCATTTTTAACAGATGTTAATTTCGGTTATATCAATTCTACAACCTACGCTGGTGTTAATGATGAAGAAGCGTATGCAATTATTAATACAAAAGATAATGGTTTTTTGATGATAGGGTATACTAAAAGTTTTAATTCTTTTTCTGAAGATGTGTTTATCGTTAAGTTAGATAACTCACTCCTAAACGCTTCCAATATTGTAGGTGTTGGTGAAGCTGCGATTTTACAAACTAAAAGAAACCTTGTGTATTTTTTTAATAATACATTTTATTTTGACAACAAAGACAATTTGGAATTGACTTATTCAATTTGGAACTCACAGGGTATTTTAGTTCAAAAAAATGTGACGAATAATGATAAGATTCCATTGAATGAAGGCCTGTTTGCCGATATATACGTTATTATGGTGGAGAATAAAATCCCTTTAAAATTTATTAAGCAGTAAATGGAGTTAATAAAAAGCAAAAATTTTTATTTTCTTATAGCTTCCATCTTTATTGTTAATTTCTTATTTAAGTTAATTTACATCGCTTCACCATGTTTGTGGTATGATGAAATTATAAGTGCCAAGGATACTTTATTAGATTTCGGACACATTAAACATGAAGCGGAGTGGGATAAAAACCCCCCTTTCTATCACTATTTATTATGGATGTGGAGTAAATTATTCGGGATATCGGAAATTGGTTTGCGGTCTATGAGTGTTTTCTTTAGCTCTTTAACCGCAATACTTATTTTCATTTTTGTTTTTAAAATCAGCACCAAAGTTAATGCTCTTCTGGCAGTAGCGATTTTCACTTTTCATCCTTACTTATATTATTTTGGGCAGGAAGCTCGATGCTATTCTTTACTGATATTTTTAATTACCTTGAATTTGTTGGTTATTTATAATCTAGCTACAAAGCAAAGACTTACTACTGCATTGTTTTTAGGGGTATTAAATTTTTTAATTTTTTATACGCATTATGTTGCAGGATTAATTCTGGCGTTTCAGTTTTTATATATGACATTTGTATTTAGAAAAAAGCTGATTTATATATTACTCATTTACGGTACTCCTATATTATTAGTTCTGTTAAGGTTCACGCGCAAACAATATGATGTTTTGTTTTTTTCTAACAAAATGAGCCAAGAGAAAAGAAACGTTCCTTTGTCCGATTGGGATACATTAAAAGAAAGTATTTCTCCCTTATTTATTTCATGGGTTGTTTTGGTGGGTTCATTGGTGTTCCTTTTAGTATTTGTCGTAAAAAAAATGAATAAAAGAAATATAGAAAATGACACATTATTTTATTTCAAACTATATATAGTATTCAGTCCTTTATTATGTTTTATCTCGTTATTTGGTTTAGGAAAACTTACTAATGTTTTTCATGAGAGGTATTTGATTTTTACTATTCCTTATTTTATTATTTCCATATTTATTATACTAAATCAAACAGTCGCCTTATATATATTCGTTATCTTAATTTTAGGATTTGAGATTAAAAACATCAAGTTTAATCAAAGTCGTAAAATGGATTATAAATTTTGTGCGCTACTAGCTAAGGAGGTACAGAAAAAAGAAGAAATAAATATAGTTGTACAAACTCAGGATGTCATTAGTTTATTCATTTATTACTATGATATTGAAATGTTTATCGCAAAAAATTCGGGTAACAAAGAAAAGCTTGCTGAACGAAAAATATATTATATTGAAGATTATTCAGAATTAATAAATTTAAAATTGGATAAGAAGCCTGTGTTGTTTTATCAAACATATCAAAGAAAGGAAGACGATATAAAGATTCATAATTTTTTTAAAGATAGCAAGTACAATAGTGGTTCAGTACTAGGTATAGAAGGTGTAAAGTGTACTTATTTTATTAAACCTACAGAGTAATTTTTTTCTACTCTTTAATGCCTATAGTCTGGCACTTATTAAGTTTTTATAACTATCCCAAAAAAAACACTTAAGCCATTTCATTATATAATTTAATTCTAAAATTATTAAGCTCATTCTAAAATTATTAAGTGCCTGCGGTATAAAGCCCTATTTCAAAAAAAAAACTGAAAGGCTTTACGGCACTTTCAGTTTTTTAAATGTTGTTTAAAACCCTTATTCCACAATCAGTTTTTTTCTAATTGCTCCATTGCTATTTTCAATTAACAGTAAGTACACTCCTTTTGCCAAGTGATTTATTTGTAGCGAAGCGGAGTTGTAATTATTGCTTTTTTCCAAAATTAACTGACCAAGGTTATTGAATAACGCATAACTAAAGTTTATTCCCGGGTAATCAATATTTACATTATCCTGCGCAGGATTAGGATAAATTCGAAGTCCTTCAGAAATTGTATTTACATTTATTCCCGTTGCAAACCCCACGCAAGTTGTTGATTGTGAGCTACATTGATTGCCATCAGTTACACTAACGGTATAACAGCCGGGCACAACACCAAATACATAAGGCGTGGTATTTGCTCCGGGCATCCACAGATAAGTATACGTTCCGTTTCCGCCCGTTGCTGAGGCATTAATTGCGCCGTTAGGACAAGTACTGCAGGATGCATTGGTATTAGAGGCAACAGCCGTTGGGTTTTGATTAACGGTTACCGAAACAATGCTGCTCGTTGAACATCCTCCGTTACCGCTCGCGCTTACCGTATAATTGGTATTCACCGAAGGACTCACGGCTACTGATGCCGACGTTACCGAAGGAGCCGTCCACACAAAGGAAGTGTAGGCGCCGCTTGCGGTTAAAGTGGTTGTATTTCCCTGGCAAATACTTGCCGAAGGCGATGAGGATAAACTTAAAGGTGGTGCCGCTACTACAGCAATGGTGGTGCTGGTGCTTCCGTTACATGATCCGTTAGAACCTGTTACAGAGTAAACCGTACTGCTTGTTGGATTAACCACAATGGCTGAAGAACCTGCGCCTGTATTCCACGTATAGGAAGTAGCTCCGCTGGCTGTTAGTGTAGCAGATCCTCCGGCACAAACACTTGATTGAGTGGCGCTGATTAATACCGATAAGGAGGTACCAATTGTTACACTTACTGTTTTTGAATTGACACAGCCCAAATTAGTGCCTGATACAGTATAATTTGTATTTACGGCAGGAGATACCGTTAATGGATTTCCAATAAATCCGGTGTTCCATGTGTAAGTATTTGCTCCTGAGGCTGTTATGGTAGCGGTTCCGCCCGGGCAAATAGTTTGATTATTTGCATTAATAGTAGGAGGCGCATTAACAACCACGGTTGCCGTTTTTGAACTATTGCAAGTACCGTTAGAGCCGTTAACCGTGTAAGTAGTTGTTATTGTTGGTGTTACGCTTATGTTTGCTGAATTAGATCCGGTGTTCCAGGTATAGGTAGTTGCTCCGCTTGCGTTCAGCGATGCCGGGGTTCCCTGACAAACTGTGGGCGTGTTAACCGTTATTATCGGGGCAGTATTAATGCTGATAGTTTTTGTTATTGATGAAAAAGAAGTTCCGTTTTGGGAAGTAAGGGTTATACTATAAACCCCTGAAGATGAGTAAGTTACCGAGGGGTTAACGGCGTTGGATGAGGCAGGGCTTCCTCCGGCAAAACTCCAGGTATACGAAGCAGCTCCTGTAGTTGAATTAGACAGTGTTTGAACCGCACCCGCACACGAAGAAGCCGGTGCATTAAAATTAGTACTTGGTGCAGGGAAAAATAAATTAATATTATCTAAATATAAAGCCTGTCCGTATCGTCCTCTGTTTTCAAAGGAAAGCATTACATTGCCCTGCCCTGCCGAAAGGGAGGATATATTAACACTATCGGTTCGCCATTGAGTAGCCGTAGGGCTAAAAATATTGGCCTGTACGGTTGGGCTGGTAGCTAAAGTAATTCCACCTTTGGTATAAACACCGCTCCAGTTGGTGCCGCAATTGGTGCTTAATTTTACATGAAGAGTATCAGAATATACATTATCAAACTGCGCGTAAGCAACATCAAACCTTAATTTTGCAACTGCTACGTTTGTAAAAATGTACTTAGGCGTTCGCATTTCGTCCTTTTCACCGGTGGCATCAAAATTATAATTATCAAACATGGCAGTGGCGGCTGTGGGGGCTACTGTAAATCCTCCAACTCCGGTTTGCCTTTGCCAAAATACATTATCGTTTCCAATGTTATACGAACTCCAGTTGTTTGGTAAAAAAGGTAATGTTTGAAATCCTTCATTTAAAGGCAAAGCAATGGGATTGGTTATGGTAATGTACGAAACTTTAGTGGCCGTATTTCCTCCATTAGCATTGGCAGCGGTAAGGGATACCGAATAAATGCCGGGCGTAGACCATTGTACAGAGGGTGCAGAAGATGTTGAGGTTGCGGGAGTACCGCCTTGAAACGTCCACGTGAAATTGGTTGGTCCGTATAAAGAACTGTCCTGAAAAGCGATCATTGTATTTGGGCAGGTAACTCTTGTTAATGTAAAAAAGTTGGCTATGGGTGAATAAGTTAAAAAGCCCGCCGCGCAATTCATGGCGGCAAAAGCTTCAATACGGCCTTTTCCTAATTGCAAATTTGGAGAATACGTTGCATTAGCGGCTATGGTATATATATTAACAGCAGTAGTATTTATACAATTAATAATATCGGTTTGAGATAAAAAAGGATATTTGGATAACATTAATCCGCATAAGCCTGATACTAAAGGAGTTGCCATTGAAGTTCCGGATTGATTATTGTAAGTACCGGTTCCCGCATTTGGAACTGTGCTGTAAATATTTTCTCCGGGCGCAGCAATATCTACCCATGCATTGGTTGTTGTTCCATAATTTGTAAAGGATGATTTTACATCGGATCCACTCACCGAAGCAACACAATATACATTGTTAAAAGCCCCCGGAAAATTTGGCGTATTTACATTACTGTTTCCTGCCGCCGCTACTATTAAACATCCCTTATTATAGGCATAATCAATTACCGTTTGTTCGGCAGCAGCGCCACCGGGTCCGCCCCACGAGCATGAAATAATTCTTGCTTTAGATTTAGCGGCATATATAATACCGCCATAACCATTTGCAATGCCTGTAGTAGTACCGGTATTATTTTGGCACTTTACCGGAATAATTTTTAAATTCCATCCAATAGAAGCAATTCCAACGCCATTATTGGTTCTTGCACCGGCAATTCCGGCCACATGCGTCCCGTGGTTCATCAAAGTGTTGGATGGTATAGCGTTATTATCGTTATCCGCAACATCATATCCGTTAATATCATCTATATAACCATTCTGATCATCATCCACACCTGTAACTCCTGATGCTTCCGCCATATTGGTATAAGTATTTGCAGTAAGATCTATATGATTATAAGCTACCGCATTATCCACAACAGCAACTGTAATATTTGAGTTTCCGTTAAAAACATTCCAGGCATTAGGGGCATTAATTTGGGGTAAAGAGGGTTGTAGAGCAGCGTACGAAGGATCATTTGGTACTACAAAGGTTTTCATTAAAGGCACTTTTTCGGCATATTCAACTCCCTGAACATAACGCAATTCATTTATCAACGCATTCACATTATTTTTTTGCGAAAACTCTATTTTTAAAATATAAGGTAAACGCGCATCGTCATCCGCCTGATAAAATGGCTTGTACACTTTAGTTACACCGTATTTATAAAGAATTTTATTTACCGAAGTTAATTTTGAAACCGGAATATTATTCGGATCATCTTTAGAAACCTGCTTTAAAGACCCGGCATTAAATTTCACATAAATTTGTCCGTCTACATAATCCGGAAAAACCGTTTGCGAAACAAGATTTGAAAATAAAATACACGTTAATAAAGAGTAAATGATTTTTTTCATAAGAAGTATATTGGGTATATAAAAATAATAATTTTAGGATGAAAAACAAAAATTTTTCGACCAATTTTAATGTATCTTTAAAGCGTGAGATTGGCAATTATAGATTGTGGCACCAATACCTTTCATCTTTTAATGGTGGAAACGGAAGCAGATGCCCTTCAGCGAAAAATCTTTAATACCCGGTTTCCCGTTAAACTAGGAGAAGGTGCAATTAATATGGGTTTTATTGCCGCTGCTCCTTTTGAAAGAGGAATTGCCGCGCTTCGCCAATTTAACGCTTATATTCAGGTTCATAAGGCCGATAAAATTATTGCGTTTGCAACTTCTGCTTTAAGAGATGCGTCTAACGGCAAAGATTTCGCCGAACAAATTAAAAGAGAATTAAATATTGAGCTTCAAATCATCGACGGAGACCGTGAGGCCGAATTAATTTATCTTGGAAACAGGCAAGCACTGCCATTGAGCAAAGATGTTTCCCTAATAATGGATATTGGAGGCGGAAGCACTGAATTTATTCTGGCAAATGATACCGAAATTTTATGGAAACAGAGTTTTAATTTAGGAGCCGCGCGATTACTGCAACGCTTTAATCCTTCCAGTCCCATTAAAAAAGAGGAGTTAGATCAAATTAAAAAATATATAAAAGACAATCTTGATCCTTTATACGAAGCTGTAAAAAAATGGTCTCCGGCAGAAATTGTGGGTTCTTCAGGCGCGTTTGATTCGGTAGTAGAAATTATTCACGGCGAATTGGGCGGCGAGGAACTTACTCTCGAAAAAACCGGTTATTCAATTGATCTAAAGCAGTACGAAACCATTTCTGCGCTTATTAAAAACGCAGATCTCATTCAACGTAAACAAATAAAAGGTTTAACTCCTATGCGTTTTGATATGATCGTGATCTCCTTTATTCTTATTGATTTTATTCTTAAAGAATTTGATTTAAAGGTAATGCGTGTTTCCACTTATTCCCTTAAAGAAGGTGCTTATTTTGATTTTATAAGTAAGCAAGCAAAATAAATTTGTAAAAAATTATGGCTAAAATTCTTGTTATTGATGATGAACGTGCAATCCGCAGATCCATTAAAGAAATTCTTGAATTTGAAAAACATCAGGTAGAAGAAGCCGAAGAAGGCAACATGGCTTTGAACATGGCTCTTAAAAATAATTACGATGTTATTTTAAGCGATATTAAAATGCCTAAATTGGATGGCATTGAACTCTTGCAAAAGCTTATTGAAAATAATGTACAAAGCGCCATCATTATTATGAGCGGCCACGGCACCATTGAAACCGCTGTTGATGCCGTTAAAAAAGGTGCTTACGATTACCTTGCAAAACCAATTGACTTAAACCGTTTATTAGTAAGCGTTCGTAATGCTCTTGAAAAAAGCGAACTGCTCACCGAAACACGTTTTCTAAAAAAGAAAATTACAAAAGCCGCTGATATGATCGGCCATTCACCGGCCATTCAAGCAATAAAAGATATTATTGAAAAAGTGGCGCCTACCGATGCCAAAGTTTTAATTACAGGAAGCAATGGAAGCGGTAAAGAACTGGTGGCTAAATGGCTTCACGAAAAAAGTAACCGTTCGGCCGGTCCTTTAATAGAAGTAAACTGCGCGGCCATTCCATCAGAACTAATTGAAAGTGAATTATTTGGACACGAAAAAGGTTCTTTTACCAGCGCCGTTGCCCAGCGTAAAGGTAAATTTGAACTTGCCGAAGGAGGCACACTTTTTTTAGATGAAATTGGCGACATGAGTTTGAGCGCTCAGGCAAAAGTTTTAAGAGCCTTGCAGGAACATAAAATTACACGAGTTGGGGGCGACAAAGAAATAAAAGTAAACGTGCGCGTGGTAGCCGCTACTAATAAAGATTTGCAAAAAGAAATTGCGCGCGAAACATTCAGACAAGATCTTTTTCATCGCTTAAATGTTATACCCATTCATGTGCCATCATTAGACGAGCGTAAAGAAGATATTCCAATTCTTGCCCGGTATTTTATGATTTTGATATGCGAAGAAATGGGCATAGTCCCAAAAGAGATAACGCCCTTAGCGCTTAAAGCATTGCAAACACGTTCCTGGCCCGGTAATATCCGCGAGTTCAGAAATGTGATTGAACGGTTAATAATTTTGGGCGGGAAAGAAATTTCGGATGCTGATGTTAAACAATTCAGCTAATTAACAAAATTGTATTTTTTTAAGAAATAGAAAAACCATTCCTCTTGTAATTTGATTATTTTTACCCCACATGCAAAAAATTAAATTCGCGTTTCTTTTTATTCTATTAAGTCACTGGGCAATTTCGCAACAGCAAGTTATTGATAAAGTTATTGGTGTGGTGGGAAAATATCCTGTCTTATACAGTGATCTTCAAAACATGATGCTCGATCAGCAAAAGAATGAACAAGCTGTTAATAAATGTAAAGCAATGGAATTATTGTTATTTCAAAAATTATTAATTGCTCAGGCCGATAGAGATAGTGTAACAGTAAGTGACGCTGAGGTTGAGAACGAATTAAACCGCAGAATGGCTTATTTTATTCAGCAATTTGGAAGTGAAGAAAAACTGGAGAATTATTATGGCAAACGCACAAACGTTATTAAGGATGATCTGCGGGCCGACATTCACGAGCAATTGCTGGCTAATAAAATGCAGGGGAAAATTACAGGCGATGTAAAGTTAACGCCTGCAGAGGTGCGAATTTTTTATAAAACAATTCCGGAAGACAGTTTACCCTTAGTAAATTCAGAAGTTGAATTACAGCAAATTGTTAAACGTCCGGGCTTTAGTCCCGAAGCCAAATTAGAAGCCAAGGAACAATTAGAATCTTACAGACAGCGGGTGTTAAAAGGCGAAGCAAAAATGAGTTCGTTGGCGCGTTTGTACAGCGAAGACCCAGGTTCTGCCAAAGAAGGTGGATTTATGGGAAATGTGGGAAGAGGCATGATGGTTCCGGAATTTGAAGGTGTAGCTTTTAAACTTAAACAGGGTGAGATATCCAATGTTTTTGAAACAACATACGGATTTCATTTTATTGAAATGGTGCAGCGTAAAGGTGAGCTTCTTGATCTTAGACATATTTTGGTAATTCCTAAAATGACTAATAACGATTTTTATAAAAGCAAACAGGATCTTGATTCTATTTATGAAGAAATAAAAAGAGGTAAAATTACTTTTGAAGAAGCCGCAAAAAAATACAGCGATGATAAAGATACCAAGCAAAACGGCGGGTTAATGATCAATCCTTCTAACGCAAGTACAAAATTTGATAATGAATATCTTAGTCAGATGGATCAGAATATGATTGTTACAATGAACGCTATGAAAATAGGTGAAATTAGTAAGCCCATGCAATTTGTTGGCGCAAGCGATGGCAAGCCGGGCTTTAGATTATTAAAATTAAAGAACAGAATTGACCCGCATAAAATGAATATGAAGGATGATTATCAGAAGTTATCTATGATTGCCACTGCTGATAAAAATAAAAAGCTGGTAAAAGAATGGATCAGAAAACGTTCAAAGATTACTTATATAAAACTGGAGCCTGATTTTGTCTGTAAATTCGAAAACGAATGGATGTTTAACGCGGCTCAATAAGCCGATCTTAAACAAATTATAATTTATCCTTTAAATATTTTCCTGTGTAGCTTTTTTTCTCATTGATCAGTTGTTCAGGAGTTCCTTCAAACACTACAAAACCACCATTTTCGCCGCCTTCGGGTCCCATATCAATTACCCAATCGGCACATTTAATAACATCTAAGTTATGTTCAATTACAATTATCGAATGTCCTTTTTTTACGAGTGCATCAAACGATTTTAATAATTTAGCCACATCATGAAAATGTAAACCCGTTGTAGGTTCATCAAAAACAAAGAGAGTAGGATTGGAGTTATTAATGCTTATTAAAAAAAATGCAAGTTTAATGCGTTGCGCTTCTCCTCCGCTTAGTGTACTGCTGCTTTGGCCTAATTGCACATAACCCAAGCCAACATCCTGCAGAGGTTTTAATTTTTCAATTATTTTTTTATTTTTTTCATCTTGCGAAAAGAAAACTATAGCATCGTCCACCGTCATCTCCAGAACATCCGAAATAGATTTCCCTTTGTAAGTAATTTCAAGCGTATCTTCTTTAAAACGTTTGCCATTGCAGGCTTCGCACAATAACTGGATATCTGCCATAAACTGCATCTCCACATTAATCTGACCTTCACCCTGACAAGTTTCGCAGCGCCCACCTTCTACATTAAAGCTAAAAAAACCGGGTTTAAAATTGCGCGCTTTTGCAAGCGGTTGATCTGCAAATAAAGTACGTATATCATCATATACTTTTACATAGGTAACCGGATTACTGCGGGAGGATTTACCAATAGGATTTTGATCTACAAATTCAAGTTGCTTGATTTGCTTTAAACTTCCGCCAATTAAATGATCTGATTTAACGCTTTCAAAATAGCCGTCTAATTGTTTTTGAAGATGGCTTAGCAATCCTTTTTTAACCAAGGTTGATTTGCCGGAGCCGCTTACGCCTGTTACACAACACAAAACATTTAACGGAAATTTAACCGATATATTTTTAAGATTATTATCGTTGATGTGTTTTATTTCGATAAACTCTTTCCATTTGCGGCGGGAAGAAGGAACTTCAATTCTTATTTTATTGGTAAGATATTTAGCGGTGTAGCTAACCTTTTCTTTCAAAAGCTCATCATGCGTACCCTGAAAAACAAGGTGCCCACCGTTAGTTCCTGCTTCGGGGCCAATGTCAATGAGTTCATCGGCATGGCGCATTATTTCTTCATCGTGCTCCACAATAATTACGGTGTTGCCAGCTTGTTGCAAAGAGCGTAACACTTTCACCAATCGTTCGGTATCGCGCGAATGAAGGCCAATGCTGGGTTCATCAAGAATATATAAACTCCCCACAAGCGTGCTTCCTAATTGAGTGGCTAAATTAATGCGTTGACTTTCGCCGCCGCTTAATGTATTGGCAACTCTGTTAAGCGTTAGATAGCCTAAACCCACATCCATTAAATACTGAAGGCGGTTGTTAATTTCAATCAATAATCGTTTGGCAATAATGGTATCGTGTTCGTTAAGAGAAATAGAATTGAAAAATTCAACCAATTTATCAACAGAACTTAGCACTAAATCGTTAATGCATTTATCGGCAACCTTAACGTAATTAGCGTCTTTTCGTAAACGCGTTCCTTCGCAATCCGGACAAATTGTTTTTCCACGATAGCGCGCAATCATTACACGGTATTGAATTTTATAGGATTCGCGGCCAAGCATTTTAAAAAACGCGTTAATGCCTTCAAAATATTCGTTGCCCGTCCACAATAAATTATAATGCGCTTTACTTAATTCAGCAATAGGTTTATGAAGTGGGAAATTAAATTTATGTGAATTTTTTATCAGTTGATCTTTATAATAACGCATCGTATCACCATTCCAGCACGCAACGGCATTATCAAACACCGAAGCACTTTTGTTAGGAATAACCAAATCAGGATCAATGCCAATAATACTTCCAAAACCTTCGCAGGTTTTACAAGCGCCAATAGGATTATTGAAGGTGAAAAAATTAACGTTGGGCTCTTCAAAAGTAATCCCATCCAATTCAAATAAATTACTGAAAGAATGTTTTTCATAATTGCCGTTTTCTTTTTCGATCCAGATAAGGCATTCACCGTTTCCTTCGTAAAATGCGGTTTGCGCGCTATCGCCAACCCGGTTTATAAAATCCTCGTCGTCCGCTTGTACAACTAAACGATCGATGAGCAAATAAACTTCAGAAGTTTTTTTTACTTTTTTATAATCTATTTCATTTATCTTTTCAATCTTATTATCAATGATAGCCCGCGAAAATCCTTGTTGTGATAAAAGATCTAATTGTTTTTGAAAGGAGCGGTCTTTTTTTTCGTATACTTTAGAAAGTAATAAAATTTTTGTTTCAGAAGATTGCTTGGTAACAAAGGCTACCACATCTGACACTGTATCGCGCTTTACCTGGCGGCCACTTATGGGGCTATACGTTTTTCCAACACGGGCAAATAATAATTTAAAATAATCGTAAATTTCGGTAATGGTGCCAACGGTGCTTCGGGGGTTACGTGATATAACTTTTTGTTCAATGGCAATTGCCGGCGAAATTCCTTTTATATAATCTACCTGAGGTTTTTCAAGACGGCCTAAAAACTGGCGGGCGTAAGCGGAGAGACTTTCCACATACCTTCTTTGTCCTTCAGCGTAAAGTGTATCAAAGGCCAGAGAAGATTTTCCGGAACCGGAAAGCCCCGTGATCACAATCATTTTATTGCGGGGAATGGCTACATCAATGTTTTTTAAATTGTGCATGCGGGCACCTTTAATAATGATGTGCTGTTTGGGATTTAACCGTGAAATATCTTTGTGAATAGCCATAAATGTGAAACATAAATTTACGGGTTAATTTGACGAACTTTGTGTTAAAGAAACTAACAAGATTAACGTTAAAAAAACAAAAAAAGCCGTTTAATCTTCCATTTGCTTTTTAATATATTCTAAAGTGGAAAAATCTTTATAGTTAATCTCACCTACTTTTTCATATTTAAGCTCCAGATTTTTATTGAAAATATAATTGGTGGGAATGGAATTTATGCCAATAGAACCAAAAGATTGCTCCATTTTTAAGAATGTAAAGGGATATGATTTCCGCTCTTTAAATTTTACAACTGTCTCTAAAGGTTCATCCGAAATTATCAGGACTTCAATCCCCGCCAATTCGTCTTTTATTTGGGTCAGATCTTTTAATTCGCTTATGCAATTTCCGCACCACGATGCGCCAAAACTAACGATGAGTTTCTTCCCTTTAAAATCTTCAAATTTAACAGGATTTCCATTAAGGTCTGTAAGATTAAGTTTTTTAAAATCCAATCCCGGAGCAACGCGGTATTTATTATAAAAAAACCAAGCCGCAAAGACCAAGAGAATAGCAATTGCCAGATATTTAAAAATTTTGCTCATTTAATTAAAAACGCATAGTTAATTACTCTTTAACATAAATGCGTATAGCTCAAAATTACGAATAGATTTGTAAAATAAAACGTGCGCATTTTAATTAGAATATTTAAGTTTTTTTTTAAGGTTTTTGTTGGCTTTATTATTGTGTCTGTTGTATCGGTTATTATTTTCAGATGGTTGCCTGTGCCCTTAACACCGCTGATGATTATACGATGCGTGGAGCAAAAATCTGAAGGAAAAAGCATGACGCTGAAGCACGATTGGGTAAATATTGAGGAAATTTCTCCCAAACTGCAACTGGCAGTAGTTTGTAGTGAAGATCAAAATTACCTCAAACATTATGGTTTTGATTGGGGAGCAATTGAAAAAGCAATGAAGGCCAATGAAAAAGGAAAGAAAATACGTGGAGGAAGTACTATTTCGCAACAGGCAGCTAAAAATGTATTCTTATGGCCTGGTAGAAGTTACGTGCGCAAAGCCTTTGAAGCTTATTTTACCTTGTTGATAGAGTTAATTTGGAGCAAAAAACGGATAATGGAAGTGTATTTAAACAGCATTGAAATGGGTAATGGCGTTTACGGCGCAGAATCCGCAGCGCAGCACTGGTATAAAACGTCCGCTAAAAAGTTAAATAAAGATCAAAGTGCCGGAATTGCTGCCATTTTGCCAAATCCCATAAAATATGTGGCAAATCCGCCCACTTCCTATATTTTAAAGCGGAAGGAGTGGATTAAAAAACAAATGTCGTTTTGGGGCAACCAATTAGATTATAACAAGTATAACGATGAGGACGAACTCGATAAAAAGAAACCTCTAAAAAGATGAATAGAACGCTGATAACGCTGATTGCTATGATATTCGCTAATTTAATCTGCGATTACCGCCTTTTTCATCTGCGTTCAATTTTTTATAAAGCTGTTTTTTAGAAATGCCCTTAATTTGAAATATAAAAAGAAATGAAAAGATTATTGATAGTGTACCTGTTCTTAATAATGGTTTTGTTTTGCGGAAACTCCAATACAGCGCCACTTCATAAAAAAAACCTGAAAATTACCCAGGAAAAACTTTCTGAATTAAGCGCGTCGCAAAAATTAATCTCCTTTAAATTGGATACCATGTTTAACCGGCTTTCGCAAATTGGAGCCTTTAACGGAAGTGTTTTGGTAGCAAAAAAAGGAACGATTCTCTATTATAAAACCATTGGTTTTTGTAATAAAGAAAGTTCTTGTTTACTGAGTGATTCTTCGATGTTTCAGTTAGCCTCCGTTTCAAAAGTGGTTACTGCAACCGCGGTACTTATGTTGTATGAACGCGAAATGCTTGATATTGATAAACCATTTTCGTTTTATTTTCCTGATTTTGCTTATCCCGGTGTAACGGTAAAGCAATTGCTCAATCACCGCTCGGGTTTGCCAAATTATATTTATGCTTTAAATTCAGAATTGTATCAGCCTAATTATAAAATGAGCAACTCCGACATGTATGATCTTTTGAAGGCGAAAAACCCCAAAGCTTACTTAAAACCTGATAAAGTTTTTAATTATTGCAACACCAATTATGCGCTTCTTGCGTTACTAGTTGAAAAAGTATCGGCCATGCCTTTTCAGGTTTTTTTAAAATCGGAATTATTTGATCCTTTGGGGATGAAGCATACAGCTACCATTCGCGATATAGACTTGAACGCCTCTAACGTTACCAAAGCTTACGACTTAAAATGGAAACCCGTAGAATTTGATGCAAGTGATTATGTATTGGGCGATAAAAGTCTTTACTCTACCGCTTATGATCTTTATTTATTCAGCCAAGCCCTGTATCAAAATAAAATTATAAAACCCGAAACACAAAACCTTGCGTATTCGGCTTACAGCAAAGAAAAAAAACTAAGCAATTACGGTTTTGGCTGGAGGCTTAAGGACTTTAACGATTCAATTAAAAAAGAAGTGTATCATAACGGTTGGTGGCATGGTTATCGCTCTTCTTTTCACCGCAGGTTAAACGATACCTTAACTATTATCATATTAAGTAATCAGTTAAACAAAGCCGCGTATCAAACGCATAAAGTGTATGAGATTTTGGATAACGTGGCCACACAACCTGAAAGTGAGGGAGAGTAGGGCTTAATAGGAGGTAAATCACAAAGCTTCCGGCTGCTACAACTAGCAAAGGCCACGCTCCCTGGGCTAAATGCCTGCATTTTATAAAACCCAATAAAAATTTAACATTTATTTGCATATTAATAACTAATCTATATATTTGTCTTATTAAAACAGTATAAATGAAAAACATAATCCTCCTAACAGCATTTATTTTATTACTGGTAGCTTCCTGCAAAAAGAAGGATAGCAATCCAGCTCCAGCACCCGCAACAACAGGAGGGGGGACTACCGGAGGTGCTCCGAGCGGCTCTTTTTCCGGCTTTTTCCCTTTAGAAAGATATTGCTCATGGTATAATGGCTCTGTTTCTTATCCCGTAAATCCCTATCAATGTAAGATGCAGTTGTATAGTACACCTGTAAGTGATCACTCTATTTGGCTAGCAGCTAATCTAGGTACTTTGTCTGTTAACGGCAATATTCTTAAATTTGAAAACATAAAAATTTATTCTGATACCGTTTTTAATCCTTATGCAAATTACGCTACTCAAAAAATAGTGACCCTTACATCAACAGTTCTTCCATCATTCACCTATACAGTCACAGAAAACTTTCCTGATTATACAAGTGCTAACGCTTTACTTATTAAAGATACACTTAAGTTAAGCACCACTTTTACCGTTCCGTTAAATGGATTGGCCAATTATGATAAGGCTTATTGCTCCATTACAACCGTGCCTACAAATATTAATTTAATTATAAGCAAGGAAGCAAATGCAGGGGTTAACCAAATTACCTTCTCTCCATCAGAGCTTTCGGGTTTTACAAGCGGCCAACAACTGAACTGCAAGCTAATATTAAAAAAATATAATACGCAGATTTTTGGCGGCAAAAACTTCAGGTTTGAATGCTGGAGCTATAACAATTTTTATATGGTTGCAAAATAAACAAGCGAACCTAACCATCTAAGTAATTTAACAACTTCTTTAAACGCCCCGCACAATAAACCCCAAGCCCCAACCGTTATAATATAACAAAAAGAGTTTTTAATGATAAGTTTTTAGTTTTTAATACAAGTTCCCTTAACAACTAGTAACCCAGTACTAAAAACTAAAAACTAATAACTAAACACTAATAACTCAACACTAAAAACTCAACACTAAAAACTCAACACTAAAAACTCAACACTAAAAACTAAAAACTAATAAAAAATGAGCCTTACCAAACCTTACCTGCCCAATGCCGATAACGACCGCGTAACGTGGATGAACAACTTTAACGCCAAGCTGCCGGGCTATGCCACGGCTTTAGGCATTACAGCGGCCGAGATAGCTTCGGTAAAAAAAGATACCGCCATGCCTACCTTGTAAACCTCATCTACCTAACGTGCCAAGTGCAAAAGATTTAACCGGAACAGACGATTATAATCTGAACTTATCTGATATGCAAAAAATACAGATGGAAAAAATTGAGGAGCTTTATCTGCACCTTATAAAACAACAAAAAGATATTGAACTGCTTAAAAAAGAAAGCACAGAGCTAAAACAATTAATTTAAAAGTAATTGAAAATTAAACACTGTATATTATTTATTGTATTAGGCCTGGTAATAACCACCTGCAAGAAGTTTCCGGAAGATCCGTTTATTAGTTTAGATACAGTTAAGGGTCGATTGAAAGGCAACTGGAAATTCGAATCTATTTTATACAATGGAAATGATATTACAGCCACCTATAATGATACACTGACGCCTTATTTCATTAAAGATAGAATCGCCAAATTTTCATTTGATCGTAAAAGTTCAATTAATGATAATTGTGTTAATGACTTGACAGCTTATGGATTTGCTTCTTTGTATTTTGAAATTCAAAAAAAAAGTATTTTTTTTAGAAAAAATTCAACGGGCGCATTAAATAATTTATTTCTTAACCCCCCAGCTTTTCAAATAAGAAAGCTTTACCGCGGGCATTTAAAAATTACAAATTCTAATTATGAAATCAATTTTACAAAAATCAAATAACGTATTTTTATCAATTTTAATATTGACCTGCTTTCAAATGCAAAGTCAAACAGAATTACTAAATCACAAGAAATATTATTACTATAAAAACACGTTTACAAAACGATTTTATGAAAGTGGGTATGTTGGATGGAGAAAATTGAAGAATTAACGTTGTATGTAATAGAACTAAAAAAAGAATTAGAAGCCTTAAAGAAGATAGTAAAGGATAAATAAACTTTTTGTATTTAAATACAAGAAATATAATTTATGAAAATTATAACCAAACGGAGCATTTTAAAACTACTAATTACAACTCTTGTAATTAGTAGTTTATTTACTAATTGCCGTAAACCAAAAACAGTTGAAGTTGAAAAAAAAATCTATGTGCATGATACCGTTTCTTATGCTTGGAAGGCAGATGTGTTTTTTAATAACCAAGATCAATATATATTAAACGCAGGTTTTACTGATAAATACATTTTTTATTATGGTCCGAATGCAAATTATAGAAGGGATACATCTTTAAATAATAATAATTATATTCAAGGGACGTTTCAATTATATGCGCCAAATTATAACGATAATTGGAATTATACCTATCTACCCGTTTTAAAAGATAATTTTGGTATAAATGCCTCAAGTAATAAAATTTGCATTTTCAATACTTTACCCGGTATTAATGTTTCCTCACTTTTCCCTAACCTAAAAAGTATCGATACATCTTTTGTAAGCATTGGCGCAGGCTTCAATTTTATATATAGTAATGTTTTTAATTGTAGTATATATAATCGGGTTTTAGTTTCAGTTATTTCTAGCCAGGTTAATGAATCTCATTTATGCGCTTTTGACATCTTAAATAACACACTTTCATATTCTATTACTAATACAAAATCTATTGTATTATTAAATGGAGGAGGCTTTGTAAATACTACCCCTGCAATAATTGGCAGTATAGCTAATAGATTCTTAGTTTATAATTCTGGTAGTGTTTATTTAATTAGGGAAGATTACTCAACAAAATTTTTATTTAATTTGGATATTTATAGTGTCTTTAAATTTCAAAGCAATTACTATGCGGTGGATGGAACTTCCGGTATAATTTACAAATCATCCGATTTGGGCGAAAACTGGACTCAGCAATATCAAGTAGGTAGTTATATGGCAAAATGTAAATTTATTGAGTTGGATAGCAAAATAATTTCTATAAGAAATGATCAAATATGGCAATTAGATTTACAGCCAACTTTATTAACCGTTAGAGAAATAAATAATTCTGGTTTAACCGGTAAAACAATTACTAACATTTTAAAATCAAATAATAAAGTTATAGTAACTACCTTGTCAGGTGTTTATAACAGAAATTCAACTGATTTTTACGAATTTAAATAAATTATTAAATTATGAAGAAATTATTAATACTTTCATTAATAGCATATAATATAAATTATATTATTGCTCAACCGTGCCCAAACGGGACACTTACAGATCCCAACCCTGCATTTACAAGCCCTACAGGAGCTGGCTTTAAAACTAATACGTTTAATTGGTAAAATCACTTTCAATACTCATGTTAGTTTTCTTTTTTGCGCATTGGCCCCCGAGCCCAGGGCACATCTTGCCAAGCTTGGCTTACGCGCATTAGTAAGCGGAACCCTGGCAAGTTATTTATCTGCCACTATTGCGGGTATGCTTTTGTAAGTATCATATATCAAATGCAGTACCCAATAAAAATTTAACATTTATTTTAGTTTTTGTAAATAAAAACTTATATATTTGCCTCATAACCATTTTAATATGAAAAACGCCTTCACCCCCCCCCCACAAGGGAAAACAAGCTCTAAAGGGCTTTAAATACTTAATAATAATGCTTTTTATACGCGCAATAAGCCTGGCTCAACAGAGCCAAAAATGGGCCACCGGAGGTAATGCCAACGGAACCGGCGATTTTTTAGGCACCACCAATAACTTTTCTATATTTTTTAAAACCAATAACACTTTAAAAATGGTATTGGGTACCGATGGCACCTTAAAACTAATTTATTTGGCCGGCAACGGCACACGTATGTTACAGACCGATGCCAGCGGTAAAATTACAGCATTTTCTGCGGGCAATGCCACCGATGTATTGTACGGCAACGGCACCTGGGGCAGTTTGCCTGTAACAG
>JACPOC010000025.1 GCA_016185125.1 Bacteroidota bacterium | reverse complement strand
AGGCCCAACAAGCCTTTTTTTTGCTGTTTTCATCCAACAAAAAAAGCTAATTGAAACGACTTTCAATTAGCTTTGCTCAAACTTAATACTGGCGTGGGCTACGAGCTCTTTTACCAACTATTTTTGGCGTCTATATCTAAAGTTGCTAAGGAAATTGTACGTGACCGGAAAACAATATCAAAGGGTATTTGTAAGCCTTTTTTACTTGATGTTACAGGACTATTATCTGTGGATGCACCTGCAAGAAACTACTTTGCAAGTGCCGAAGCCTGCGAATTTTTGAGTGCCGGAGCAATATGTACACACAATAAATTAATGGCATTTTTGGGCAATGCCTGGATACTTCTTGATGAGCCGTTAATTCCAACTAAGGTTTTTACTAATAAAGAAGCTGGATTAAAATGGCTCGAACCCTTTAAATATCAGAATTAATCACCTTCTGCTATTAAGTTCGGGAGGTAATTAAGAATGGCTTGATTCTTTTCGTACTCAAGCACTTTTTCAATATCCTTTAGATCCTGTTCATCTATTATTACCGCATTTTCAATAGAGCTATCGGTTATTTTGGTATCAAATTGCAGTTTCAATGCCCTCATATAATCACGTTTAGCAAGGTCAAATTCTCCCTTATGAAAGTGACAATCGCCTTTTAGATAGTAGGCACTTACATCCGATGGCATTTCATCTATAATTCGCTCAAAATCTGTTATAGCTTTATCATATTTTTCGGCCAGATTATACAATATGCCTCTCGTGCGGATAACATTAACATTGTTGGGTTCTTGGTTTAATTTTTCATTACACGAATCCAAAAAGCCACAGATCATTTTTTGCCTCATTACAATTCTTCTCATAATCTGTATTATTTAATTTCATTTACAAATATAATCCCCACCGCAAAAATTATTCCGGCTAAAAATGTCCCCATACTCATTTTGACTGTACTTAAGAGTGATCGTTTAATATCATTCTTAATAAATACACAAAAAAACAGCAAGTTTAGTATAAAACACGTAAGTATAAAGACGGATACTAACATACCAATTTTAAGGGTATTTATTGCTAAAATGTCGTAAAATCTTACATGGGTAATAAAATCAATGCTTCTGAATAGTGTAATATTAAAAAAAGCAATAATGAGGAAATTTACGGTAAAAAAGAGAAATAACTGTTTTATTGAAGGAGTAATCATGGTTTTATGTATTTAATTAGTTATATAAATTAAATGGGGTATGCGCCTCTTCAGGTACATACCCCTCCATGATAAAATATGGTGGGTGCGTTACCCTGACAACATTTACGAAGGTAGAAGGTTCCGCGAGGACCCAGCCCCAACAATAAATGAGCAAGGACGCACCCATATTTGGGCACTCCTTGTCATTTGCTGTTAGGGCTTAAATTTCGCGGATTTTCTACCTAAGCAAGCGACAATGCGCTATAAATTAAATATATTCTATTCTACATTATTTGAGTTTTTATTGATTGTAAAATTACGAAACTTTCAATACTTCTAAGCATATCATTGGACTTTAAAAATTCATAACTGTTTTTACCGCCTCTCCTACTTTTTGCTTATTCATCCAGTGTCTTTGATAATTAATAGTCGTCTGAATATCTGAATGCCTATAAATCAACTGCAATGTTTGAATTGGTATTTTATCTCCTGAGAGATTTCCGAAAGTATGGCGGGCAAGATGATTATTTAAACTTTTTTTGATCCCTGCTTCTTCTGCAAGTTCTTTCAACCATACATTGTAAATTCGGATAGCATTTTTTAGTTTTATATTAATATCCTTTGGATCATCTAAATTTGCTTTACTCATTTCAGGAAAAATGTATCCCTTATTTTCATCTTTGTATTTTTCATAATACTTCAATATTTTTTTAGCCCGATCAACAAGAGGAACTTCCACCGGTTTATTATTTTTGCCCATGACATAGGTTAACGATTCCGGATTAATTTGTTCCCACTTTGTCTGAAGAACATCACTAATTCTCGCTCCGCCCCAACACAAAGATAAAATCCAAGAATTTTTTGCATGAATCCACGTATCAGTTTTTTCTTTAAGTTTTGCTTTTTCCAATGCTAAAACCTCATTTTCTTCCAATGCGATTTTTTGACTTTCAGGCATACGCATTTTGTAGCCGTTTTTTCCACTAAACGGATAGTTTTCTCTTGTGATAGCTTTAGCTTCAATGGCTCTGTTATAAACCGTTCTAATTACGTTCATGTGGTTAAAAACACTCCTTTCCGAGTGTTCACTCTCTATTTCTAAATAAATAGCAAGATTCCTAAGAAAAGAGGGGGTAATAGAAGTGAATCTAATATCCTTATTTACTACTTTTCTAAATAGTGATTTTTCATTATCCCTCTCTAAGCCTGGAAATTCAGCATTAAAATCTTTGTCATAAAAAAATGACCAAATATTTTTCCCTTTGCCATCTAAAGAAGTAGCTTCATGGTCTTGGTTTTTCTTAAATTTTTCTTCAACATAATCGCTAAAAAAATCAAAGAATGTTTCTGAACTTTTTACATCTTTTAAAGTATTTATAATCTTTTCGGGTGTTAAATCACTTTTCCCTGATTCGTATTGAAGAATCAAATCGGCAGCAAGAGCATCCTTAGCTTTGATTGTATTATTAATTCTTTTATAATGTGCATGAGTGCGGTTGACTAATTTACTTGCAGCATCCCACTGACTTTCAAAAATGTTCTCGATAAAAACAAATTTATGGTTTCGATCAAAAGTTAAACGCAAAGCAACAAACCTCGAACCGTCAGATAATTTCTTGCCTTTAAATAATACGATTTTAGATGAAGCCATAATTATAGAATTTTAGTAGTTTTGTTTTCTTGTTCTAATTCAAACAGAGACCATTATGATTAGTTTAAAAACGTTTCGGAAACAAATATACGATTATTGCGGAAACTGGTTTCCACATAGTTTCCACAACTTGTCTTTTTTAACCGATTTTAACCAGTTTAAACCAACATTCAAATATATTGATAATACAGGTAAACCATAGATATATCAACGATTAGGAACGATTAGAAACTTTTAAAAGAGGTGGTATTATGGGGTTCATAACCCTGAGGTCACGGGTTCAACTCCCGTTTCCGCTACTGTAAACCCCTGATTTTCAGGGGTTTTTGTATTATTATGAACTTTTTTTCTTGGTATATATTTTATACAAATATTATAAAATATATCTTAAAAAACCTTTTTGGAGTGGGATTGTTTCCTATTGCTTAACTCTAAATTTTTCAACCAGGTCAATGCTTCGCTTTTGGAGTTAAAAAAACGGGTAGGCACAAAAGGCTTATGAAAATTCATATAAAAATTGGCGACAAGTTTTTGGGGCAAAGAATTAATGACGAATGCGTCTGCTAATTTGTAATAACTACCCTCCTTGCTTGTAGATAAAACCCTGGCCGCATGATCGGCGATTGTATATTCTCCCACGGTAATCAGGTTATAAAACTTTTTTCCTTTTCCAATTTTATAGGCTGCAGCCATTAATTCGTTAAAATCGCCGGCCTGAAATAATTCGTTTGCTTTAATATCTATCTGAAGAATACCATCCGTGCGCAAGGCTATTTTAGAAATTCGGCCTTCCTGAACCATAGAAATAAAATCTGAAGTATCCAATATTAAAAAAAGGCTAATTTAATAATTACAAAGGTTATTTTAAAGATAACCTAAACTTTTAACTTTTTATAATCGTTTCTAATATTAAACCTATTCATAATGAAATTACAGCTGTTAAACAGCCTAAAGAATTAACCGAAGAAAAATTCAAATCCATTTCATCAAAGATTATTTCCTTGAGAAATAAATTGACTAAATAAAAGCAATCAAAATTTCTTAAAAAAAGGGAAAACCAAACTGGCTTTCCCTTTTTTTATTGGTTTTATATAAATCTAATAATAAACCGGTCTTCTTACTTCGCTAATGTGCTTGCTGAAACGGATTACCTGACGGGTATATCCATACTCGTTATCATACCAAACGTAAAGCACAATACTTCTTCCGTCAGGCGCAATAATGGTATTTTGACTGTCGAACACACTCGGGCATGGATTACCTATTACATCCGTACTAACTAATTCATTGCTTAAAGCATATTGTATCTGCTCAACCAGATTTCCTTCTAAGGCATAACGTTTAATAATTTCATTTACTTCATCCTTAGTAACTTTTTTGCCGATATTAATATTAAGGATGGCTAAACTAACGTTTGGCGTTGGTACCCTTACGGAGTTGGCAGTAAATTTACCGCTAAGGTGAGGCAGAACCTTTTTTAAAGCACTTTCGGCACCGGTTTCAGTAATTACCATGTTTAAAGCCGCTGAACGTCCACGACGGTGTTTTTTATGGTAATTATCCAGTAAGTTCTGATCGTTGGTGTAGGAGTGAACTGTTTCAATATGGCCTTTTTCAATTCCTAATTCTTTATCAATTACATAAAGAATGGGCATAATGGCATTAGTGGTGCAACTTGCAGCCGAAAAAATATGTTCGGTCTTAAGGTCTATCGTTTCGTGATTAATTCCATGTACAATATTTGGAATATCTTTTGCAGGCGCGGTTAATAATACTTTTGAAATTCCTTTAGCTTTTAAGTGACGGCTTAATTCCGCTTTGTCTCTGTAAACACCGGTATTATCAATTAAAAGCGCATTATGAATACCGTAAAGCGTATAATCAACATCTTCAGGATTTTTAGCGTCGATCATGTGAACGGTATGTCCGTTAATGATCAGGGCTTTATTTTCCAAATCTTCTATCACCGTTCCGGGAAAAGGCCCGTGAACAGAGTCTGTTCTTAAAAGATCGGCACGCTTAACAATTTCTTCGTTGCCGTTGCCGCGTGTAACAATGGCCTTTAAACGCAATTGCTCACCTTTGCCTGCCAAATTAATTAATTCGCGCGCGGCTAAACGCCCAATACGGCCAAAGCCAAATAACACAACGTCTTTTGGAACAATAGTGGAGCTTCCACCCATCAAACCTTTTAATTTATCATTAATGAAATCAGATTTGTTTTTGTATTTTGATTCTTCCGCGTGCCATTCAAAAGCTAGTTTACCAATATCAATTCGGCCGGGTCCCACTTTCGATTTTAAAATTTCAGTGGCTAAAGCTACCGTATCGTAAATGGTAATAGGTTTTTTTACAATGTTCTTGGCATACACATGCAGATTCATAATTTCGCTGGCGCTGCGGTCAACCAATTGGTTGCGGAATAAAATAAGTTCAATTGATTTCTCGAACCATAATTTCCCAACGGCATTTATAAGGTCAAGGGCGGCTTTTTCCTGTTCAATCCAATCGTTAAGTTGGGTTTCGTAGTCCTGATTTATTTTTTCCAGTGTTTCCATTATATTGAGATAATTGATGTTGGCCAAAGGTAGTCTTAAATGTCTTAAAAAAGGATTCTTTTAGTAAATATTGCAACAATTTTAGCTAAAAATAACAGGTTATTTTATCTCTTCGTAGTCTACAAATTCACCTTCCTTATCCGCATGCTTTTTGATAGCTGTTTTCACATCTTTTTTACTGTCGGAACTTGTATTTTTTAAATCACGACTGCTGTGCGATGGAGAAGAAAATTTTTTAATATTCCCCATACTTTTAAAAATGTTCATCAATTGATAAACAAGCCAGATGATAATGATGGTCCAGAAAATTTCTTTCATTGGGAACTGTAAATTTACAAATAAAACAATGGTTTTAATCGAATTTAAGAGTTGCATTGTATCAAATTTTGTTAAAAGCTGTTCATAACATAAATACGTTTAATATTGTATTATATTTATTTTGAGGTTGTTAATATGAAGAATATAATTTTCACTCTGATATTGATCTTATTTTCACAGATTCTTTATTCCCAAAAAAAAAATAAGAAAAAGGAAGTGCCTGATGAAAATTTTAAGGCGGATGATCTTTCAAGAATTATACTTAAAGAACTTAACAGATTTCGCGTTAGCAAAGGCCTCGATACCTTGGAGATGAGTGAAATGCTTGTGTATGCATCTGAAATAAGTACCGATAAAATGTCCTCATCTAAAAAGGATAAAATTGAACCAAAAAACACTCTAAAAAATTTAAAAAAGGCCGGTGCTACAAAACGCGGAGAGGAAATAGCCATGAAAGCACCCATAAGCAAAGGGCGCAATAATTATAAAACCGAAGAAGTATCAAAAGTTATTTGTAACCGATGGGAAAGCAACGTTAAAAATCTGGCGGTTCTTACTAACCCAAAATATACATTGGTGGGTATTTCTTGTACCGAAGATGATGATGGAAAAAAAGTATATGTAAGCGCGGTGTTTGGCGGCTATGATATAACAAACGGAGGAATGATGTACAGAAAAGATCTTGAGATTCCTTACAACAACAAATCAAAAAAACTAAAAAATCCCGACAAAGCATGTAAAACCTGCGAACGCTGGCGAAATTACGATCAATTACAAAAAGGAATTTATGTTTCGGGAGATAAAATTCTTTTAAAATACCAAAACAGCAAGGAATTACGAAGGCTTCTTAAAAAGCCAAAAGACGGCCTTGCATTTGACATTGTGCAACGGGCGCAATACGTTAATGCGGATTATAATATTGTAGATAATAATTTATACAACAAAGGCGTGATGGGAAAGGTAATTTATCGCGACGCTTTTTTCAAAAAAAATTTATTGATCGATCCAAAAGAAAAGAAGAAGAAAAAAATAAAAGGCATTGAAGTGTATCTTGGAAAATTCAATAAAAAAATAACAGGGCCTTACGAAATAAATTTAATTGTTGTACAAGATGGACGTTATTGTAAAACCATTACCAGAGGCTATCAGGAAACAGGAAAAATTGAAAGCAACACGCCTATTGGTCTTTTGCCTTTTAAAGGAAGTACCAATATTAAACCTGCTTTTGAACCCAGATCAGAAAGCAGTATTATAAATTTTACCATTCCTTTTGAAAAAAATAAATATGAGTATAAGGACGAAGATATTCAACCCATTATAAAAGCGCTGGATGAGCCTGAATTTATTATTGATGGCTTGTATATTTATGCTTATTCCTCTATTGAAGGAGATTCTGTAGCCAATGCAAAACTACAACGCAAGCGTGCAGAAAGCGTTTTAGCGGTGCTTCAATCCAAACAACAAACTAAAATTCAGCCAAGCATTGAAACCAAAGATAGCTGGGGTTTATTTTTATTAGAGAATGAAGATGGAAAGTTTGCAGATGTTGTTGCTCTTGGAAAGCGTAAAGCAATTAACCGGATTAACAGCGATAAAAAATTATTGGAAGAACTGGAACCTATTTTAGCCAAGGAACGTTTTGCGCAAATTGTAATGGATATTACTTACGATGTTAGCGGCGAAAAAGAAAAAAAATTCGCAAATGTTAGTTTACAAAGATCTTTAAAAGCAGAAAATTTACATCAGGCTTTTAAGATTATGGAGTTTATGAATAAGCGGGTAGGTGAGGGCAAATATCCCGAAAGCGTATTCGATAGTTTAGCTTTGGAAGAAAGCGCGAAAACAGTTCCGGTTATTAATAATAAAATATACTATAAATATCAAATTTCCAATTCTGTGGATGAAGATGATGCGGCGGCATTTGAACGTTTGTTAAAGCTCGAACCTAATAATCCGGTTTTGCAATACAATAAAGTATTTTGTGGGCTTAAGTTGGATAGTAATGCCGGAAATCCTGAGCATCAGGCACAAGTTCAGCAATCTATTGACGGGCTATATGGCAAACTGGACAGTAATTATGTGAACGGTTTAAACATTGAGTGGCAGTTTAAAATAATGGAAAGCGTGGATACCTCAGAGAATGCAGACGAACAGATTGAAGCCTGCATTAACCGCATAAAATCATTCTATAAAATTAAAGATGCGAGCTGGCAAAACGCGTTGAAATTGTCGTATGTTTTTACACGCGCAAAAGATTACAAATATGCCTCTACGGTATTAGAACCTTATTTAAACAAAGCCGATGTGCAGGAAAATTTAATATTTATGTACATTGCTTCGGCAAGCCGTATCCCCGAAAAATATTATTCCCGTACGTTTGCCCGCGCATTAGAAATGGCAAAGAATAAAAACCCCGCGCGTTATTGTAAATTGTTTGGCGAACCTTATATGACTTTTCAGGTGCTTGAAAATCCGGAAGTAAAAAAAGTGTTTAACGAAAGCTGTGGGAAGTAAGTTATTTACTTAGGTTTCTTTTTTTTTTCAAGCTCAAAAAATCTTTCGGTGTAACTCCGTGATAAATGAATACGAAGCTTTCTTCTTCAGAAATCGGTATAATTTTTTTGCTCGCCCTTCAATATTAAAGTTACGAATTAACTAAATGAATTCAAAAAATTTCCTTTGCAAATATTTGTTATCCTATTTTTAGTAATAAAAAACAGACAGAAGCAGAATTATTTGAAATAAAAAGTCCGGCCTTGAGAAAAGCCGGACTTTTAAAAAATTCTGTTTAAAGAATAGATTAACTTAAGTGCTTAGAAAGAAATTTTGCCATGTCGAACATAGACACTTGTGCTTTACCACCAAAAATTGCTTTAAGGTTAGTATCAGCATTAATCATTCTTTTGTTTTTTGGATCTTGTAAATCATTCTTTTTAATGTACACCCAAAGTTTTTTTACAACTTCTGTTCTAGGTACCGCTTTGTTACCAATTACAAGTGCTAAAGCTGAACTTGGCGTCATCGCTTTCATAAAGGCAGCGTTAGGCGTGCGTTTTACTTTTTTAGCAGCTGCTTTTTTTGGAGCTGATTTTTTTGCTGCTTTTTTTGGAGCTGCTTTTTTAGCGGACTTTTTTGCAGTTGCTTTTTTTGGGGCTGCTTTTTTTGCCGTTTTCTTAGTTGCTTTTTTTGCCATTAGAATTTTTTTTAATTATTAATTAAACAAATCTATAATTTTTTCTGTGTACATGGTAATAAATATCAACAGTTTGTTGAATATTTATTAAGATAGAAAAGTTAGTAAGAGTGGTAAAATATTAATTTTTCGCCGCTTATAAATAAAATATCTTCTTTTTTACCAATGAAAACCATTTTTATAAGCATAGATTTTATGTTTTTTCCTTGGAGTTAATAAGGTCTTTTCCAATGTCTTTCCGGTAATAACTTCCTTCATAACTTATCATTTCGGCAGCTAAAAAACTCTTATTAACCGCTTCTTCTATTGTTTTTCCCAAGGAAGTTACGGCAAATACCCTCCCTCCGTTAGTAACTACTTCCTCCTTTTGCAGGCTGGTTCCCGAATGAAACACCAGCGAATCTTTCACTTGTTCTAATCCTTTTACCGTTTTTCCTTTTGCGTAATCTCCGGGATAGCCGCCGCTTACCATTACCACGGTGGTTGCTGTTTGATTAAGTGTGGTGTATGCTTTTTCATGCAACGTTTGTTTTGCAACGCCTTCCAGCAAATCTAAAAAATCTGATTCTATTCTGGGTATCACCACTTCTGTTTCCGGATCTCCCATTCTGCAGTTGTATTCAATAACCTGCGGGTCGCCATCACAATTCATCAAACCAATAAAAATAAATCCGCGGTAATCAATTCCTTCAGCGTTTAAGCCTTTAATGGTGGGAATAATTACCCGCTCTTCTACCTTTTTTATAAAAACTTCATCGGCAAAAGGCACAGGACTTACCGCGCCCATGCCACCGGTATTTAATCCGGTATCTCCTTCGCCAATGCGTTTATAATCTTTAGCGGCCGGTAAAATTTTATAAGATCTGCCATCGGTTAATACAAATACCGATAATTCAATACCATGTAAAAATTCTTCAATAACTACTTTTGAACCGGCCGCACCAAATTTCGCGTCCAGCAACATACTCTTTAATTCTTTTTTTGCTTCCTGAAGTTTATCCAATATTAAAACGCCTTTTCCTGCCGCTAATCCATCTGCTTTTAAAACATAGGGGGCGTTTAAACTTTCAAGAAAAGTATAGCCTTCCTCTATGTTTTTTTTGCTGAACGTTGCATATTTAGCTGTAGGCACTTTATATTTTTGCATAAACTGCTTGCTGAAATCTTTGCTGCCTTCCAGTTGTGCGCCGTCTTTTTTAGGCCCTATCACCGGAATATCTTTCAGCACATCGTCCTGCAAAAAAAAATCATGAATACCTTTTACCAAAGGATCTTCAGGACCTACAAGCACCAAATCAATATCGCGTTCCCACACCAGATTTTTGATGGCTTCAAAATCAGTAACGCTGATGTTTACATTGATGCCGCAATGTGCAGTTCCGGCGTTTCCGGGGGCAATGTATAAGTTTTGAAGTTGTTTGCTTTGAGCAATTTTCCATGCAAAGGCGTGTTCGCGACCCCCTGAACCTAAAATTAATACATTCATAATAATAGTAAAACGCAAAAATAAAAAATCCCGTGGGTTTTTACGGGATTAATATTTTTTATGATTAAAAGTACTGTTGCCTCTTACGCGTCTTCGTGAACGGTCAGAGTTTTGTTTGGCCTGGATTCCGTCTTTATATCTTTTACCTTTGGTTCTAAATCTGCTGAATAATTGGCGCTGCTCCCTGTTTTGTTTTTTTCCGGGATTAGTGGCGTGATAGGTCCAGGCCGGACGATCTTTTTTAAATAAACGTGCAAACACACCTTTACGCCCTGCACCTTTTGCAAATCTATCTGCATTGCCGGCGCTGCGGGTTCTTTTAAATAAGCCGCCGCTTCTGCGCTGATTTCTATGTTCTTTTTTACGACCACCGGCTTGAGCGTAAGAATTATTAGAAATTCCAAGTCCCAAAATAAGAGCAACTATAAATAAAATTCTTTTCAAAAAGGTATTACAATATTAACCAAAAAAACTTAAAAGGGATTGCTTTCAGGCTGTTTTAAACTACTATTTACCGTAAAGATTTCAACATCAAAATGTCACAAACCCTTTTTTAAAACCAGTATTTGAAACGCATTTAGCATAATAAAACGTAACTTTATACGTTGTAACCACATGAGGGTCATTCTATTCATATTATTTTTAAGCACGGCTAAACTGTTTTCTCAGGTTTCGGCTCCGCTTTTAAAGTGCCTTCAGGTTTTGCCTAATGGAGATATTGGATTAACATGGATTCCGGCAGTTAATACGGGCAGCACTTTTGCAGCATACGAAATATTTTCATCTATTTCATCTGCAGGGCCGTATAACAGTATTGCGGTTATTCCTTTAATATCAACCAATAGTTTTACCCATACCGGTGCAGGGGGAAATATTCAAAGCAGGTATTATTATATCATCAGTAAATACGGCAGCGGGGGCACTTCTTTATCGCCCTCGTCTGATACGCTGCGTTCTATTTTTTTAAATCTGGTATCGGCTATTCCTGATCTGAAATTGCAATATAACAACATTCATCAACCTAAATTAAATTCGAGTGCTTCTACTTTCACCATTAATAAAGAGTATCCTTTAGGCATTTGGAATATTTTTGGTACAAGCTCCCAAATAAATTATGCCGATACACTGAGTGTTTGTTCGGCAAGCATTAATTATCAGATTACTTTAAAGGATAATAGCGGCTGTGTATCAACATCCAACCTTCAAGGCGGAGTTTATAGTGATAAAAAAAGTCCGAATACTCCTTTTATTGACTCTATTAGTGTGTTACCAAATGGTCAAACCGTTTTGGCTTGGCAGATTCCGCGCGATTTAGATATTGTAAAATACAGAATCTACCAAAGTATCAGCGGAATTAATACCGCCATTGACAGTGTTAACGGAAGACCTAGCACCTTTTATACCTTTACCACAAGCATTGCTACTTTTAGTCCGCTTTCTATTTACGTGGCCGCCCTCGACAGCTGTAAAAAACTCGGCGGCTTTGATATTCAGCCCACAACCATGTTCCTAAAAAAAATCTACGATAAATGCGGCTACAAAACCGATCTTTCGTGGAACGCTTATAAAGGAATGAAAGGCGGCGTACTCGAATACCGCATTTATTATTCGGTAAATGGCGGCGCGTTTCTTAATATTGGTTCTACTACACAAACTTCTTTTACACACAACAATGTGCCACCCGGCCAAAACGTTTGCTATTTTATAAGAGTTATTAATACTGCTAAAAATATTACAGCTTCTTCCAACAGAGTGTGTTTTTTAACCAATCAGGTGCCCGCTGCCGGGTTTGTTTACATTCGCAATGCAACCGTTGTAAGCAACACTCAAAATCTTGTAACCGTTTTTATGGATACTTCTAAAGCAAGTGTAGGGCTTGATATCTGGCGTTCTACCAATGGCATCAATTATACTAATATTGGCTTTGTGCCTTATGCGGGAACCCCTTATTATTCTTTTACGGATGATAATGCCGACTCGAAAAATTACAGTTATTATTATAAAGCCATTGTGCGCGACAGTTGCGGTAATTCCAGAACGGTTAGCAATATTACCAAAACCATTCATTTAAAAGTAAAAGCCGATACCGAACAGATTTTTACAAGGTATTTAAGCTGGACGGATTATAAAGGATATATTGGCGGCGTTAGCGGTTACAGTATTTACAGAATTATTAATAAAGTTAAATCAGTTACACCAATTGGTTTTACAGGAACCGGCGATACTTTGTTTACAGATGTGCTGGAAGAAGAAGCTCCCAATGGTTCTGATATTGAATATTTAGTAGAAGCGGTAGAAGGGCTTGGCGATACCTATGGTTTTTTAGAGCGAAGCACTTCTAATACAGTTCCGGTTTATATTGAAGGAAAACTGTTTGTGCCTAATGCTTTCACCCCAAAAGGTAAAAACAGAATATGGCTGCCTGTTACTCATTTTATTGATAAAACGGAGTACAGTGTAAGCGTGTTTAATCGTTGGGGCAGTAAAGTTTTTGAAGCTAATGACGATACCAAAGGCTGGGATGGTGCCAATGCAACGCCTGATGTTTACGTTTACCTGATACGTTACAAAAATTCGAGAGGAGAATATCAGGAGGTTAAAGGATATGTTTATTTACTTGAATAAAAATTCTTTTTGGTTTTAAAGCCGCAACGTTTAAAACTTTCTTTCTTATATATTTTAATCGTGTTCTTTTAATTTATCTTCGCACAGATGCGCGGGCTTATTGTTTTATTTTTTATACTCTTTGTTAGCTTGCTGCAGGCTCAGAAAAAACCCGCCGCTAAATTAGCTGTAAAGCCCACCTATGTTCTTTTTGTGTTTGATGCCAGTAACAGCATGAGCGCTAAATTTCATGCCGCTACACGGATGGATGGTGCTAAAGATCTTTTTTACAAATTTATTGACAGCCTTGGAAAAAATAAAGATATGCTCTTTGCCTTGCGCATGTATGGCCACACGGTTAAATATCCGCCCGGCGATTGCAAGGACAGTAAACTGGTAGTTCCTTTTTCAAAGAATAATAAAGAGGAAATAAAGCAAAAAGTTAAAGAGGCAAAGCCCACCGGAATTACTCCCATTGAGCATTCGCTTACCGAATCGGCCAACGATTTTGTGGATAATAAAACAAACAACATTGTTATTATTATAACCGATGGCATTGAAGAATGCGGCGGCGACCCCTGCAAGGCACGACAAAAACTAATGGAAAAAGGGATAGTGTTTAAGCCTTTTATTATAGGCATTGGTTTAACACCCGAACAAATAAAAACTTTTGAATGCGTGGGCACTTATTTTGATTATGATAATACCTCTTCATTTTCAACGATAACACAAATCATTCAGCAGCAAAAACTGAACAAAACAAGTGTGCAGGTAAATTTACTTGATTCAAAATCTCTGCCTAAAGAAAGTAATGTTAACATCACTTTTTACGACGTTGCTAAAAAAGAATACAAGTATAATTTTATTCATACTTTAAATTCTAAAGAAAATCCGGATACACTTTATATTGATGATTATCCAACTTACAAAGTTATAGCGCACACCATCCCGCCGGTAGAAAGCAAAGAAATAAAACTGAACGCCGGAAAACACACCATAATACCGCTGGACGCGCCGCAGGGTTACCTTACCATTAAACGCCCCGATGGTGTATATAACTACAACGAAAAAGTTAAATGCGTAGTTAAGGATATTGAAAGCGGACAAACTTTAAATGTTCAGTTACTAAACGCTACCGATAAATATATTACCGGAAAATACGACCTGGAATTATTAACGCTGCCGCGATTGTATTTTAATCAAATTGAAATTGAGCAATCGCAAACCAAAGTTATTGAAATACCCAATGCGGGAATGCTTCAGGTAAAATGTTTGGAGGCGGGCGACGGATGCATTCTTTTAAAACGCGATGAACAATTAGAGTGGGTGTGTAATCTTAGCACGCAAACCCTGCAAACGTTTTATCTTCAACCGGGCAGTTATGTAGCCGCCTGGCGCGGACGATCTTTAAAAGGAAGCATTTACACCATCGAAAAAAAATTTACCATTACATCTAATAACCAAACGGTGGTAGAGTTTTACAGGTAGAATTTTTTTATTTACGCTTATTAAATTTATTACGGCATAAGCAAGTGCACTTAAGTCAGCGGTCCATGTTCTGGCTACTATCCCTTAATTACTCAGCTACAATCAATAAAACTTTAAGGCATCCGGTCATGTTTACTTTACATACGCTTAAACCCGCGAGGAATGTTGATGAACCCTGATTACATATACGCGTGTACTTAAAGCGTAAGGAAAAACTCTATCTATAATTTAGTCCAATATACTCGTCCTTTTATATCCATACTTATTTAAAAAATAGTTCCATAGGCAATGCTATGCAACAATTTTTAAAAATCGTCTTGATAAAAAATTACTTCGTATCTTTAGCCTAAATCATAAATTCATTTGGTATAACCAACCCGTTGAACCCGTTTATTTTTTAACTAAACGCGTTAAACCCGGTTACATCCATTCCGGTAATCAGTAAATGAATATCGTGAGTGCCTTCGTAAGTAATTACGCTTTCAAGGTTCATCATGTGGCGCATAATTGGGTACTCGCCGGTAATGCCCATGCCACCATGAATTTGCCTTGCTTCGCGAGCAATGGTTAAAGCCATGTTTACATTATTGCGTTTGGCCATGCTAATTTGTGCAGGTGTGGCGCGGTGTTCGTTCTTTAAAACGCCCAATCTCCAGGTTAGTAATTGTGCTTTGGTAATCTCCGTAATCATTTCAGCCAGCTTTTTTTGTGTTAACTGAAATCCGCCAATAGGCCTGCCAAATTGTACACGCTCTTTACTGTAACGCAGGGCACTATCGTAACAATCCATAGCGGCGCCAATAACACCCCAGGCAATACCGTAACGGGCACTATTTAAGCAACCAAGCGGACCTTTTAATCCTTTTATGGTTGGAAAAATATTTTCTTTAGGAACTTTTACATTATCAAAAACCAATTCGCCTGTTGCGCTTGCACGTAGACTCCATTTACCATGCGTTTCGGGAGTGGTAAAGCCCGGCATGCCTCTTTCAACCACCAAGCCTCGGATGTCGCCCGCCTCATCTTTTGCCCAAACAACGGCAATATCTGCGAAGGGCGAATTACTGATCCACATTTTTGCACCGTTCAAAATTACGTGTTTACCATCGCCTGCATCTTTATAATTGGTGAGCATGCCCGAAGGATTGCTTCCATGATCGGGTTCGGTTAAACCAAAGCAACCCATTAAATCGCCTGTGGCAAGTTTTGGAAGGTATTTTTTCTTTTGCTCTTCGCTTCCATAAGTAAAAATAGGGAACATTACCAATGAACTTTGCACCGAAGCAGTTGAGCGCAATCCGCTATCGCCGCGCTCCAGCTCCTGCATAATTAATCCGTAAGAGATCTGGTCAAGACCTGCGCCGCCGTATTCAGTAGGAATATAAGGGCCAAAAGCTCCAATTTCCGCAAGACCTTTTAGCCATTGTTTCGGGAATTTGGTAGTTTGACAAGCTTCTTCCACAATGGGAGTTACTTCTTTTTTTACCCATGCACGGGCAGTTTCTCTTATTAATTTATGTTCGTCGCTTAAAAGCTCATCCATTAAATAGTAATCATGAGCTTGGAAATTATCACTTGCCATATAAAAATTTTAATCGCAAATTTAGCAATTAAACGGTGTTAGCAAAGCTTTGTTTTTAACAGGAAAATTGTGTAATTTTATTTTTATCAATAATTCCGCAAAATATCTGTTTTTTTTACTTTTTGCATCACTCTTTGTTAAAGGGCAGGATATTCATTTTTCTCAGTACGATGGGTCTTTATTAAATAATTCACCGGCTTTTACGGGCATGTTTAATGGCGATTACCGGGTGGGAGCCATCTTTCGAAGTCAATGGCAAAGCGTTCCGGTGCCTTATTCTACCTTTAGCATGAATGGCGAAGCGAGGATAAAACCAAAATCATTTACCAACGATGTAATTGGTGTAGGCCTTATGTTTAACAGCGATAAGGCGGGCGATACCCGTTATAAAACAACACAACTATACGCCAGCGGAAGTTATATTTACTCGGTAGCCGATAGTTCTTTACTGTTTTCTGTAGGAATGAACTTAGGCTTGGCTCAGGTTGGTTTTGATTACGAGCGAATGACCTTTGATAATCAGTACGACGGCTCGCAATACAACGCGGGTTTAAATTCTAACGAGCGCTTTGATTGGACAACGTATAATTACGCGGATATTAATGTAGGCGGAGCACTTCAATATAAGATAAAAAATAAACATGTGTTTACTTACGGTTTGGGATTACATCATCTGGCTAGCCCGGTAATAACGTATCAGGGTAATAAAACAAGTCGTCTTGATTTTAAAATAGCTAACTATTTGCGCTTTGTTACGCCCATAAATTTGCGTGCCGATATTGTTGCTGAAGCATTGATTAATAAACAAGGCAAATATTATGAAGTTATTCCTCATGCTTCGTTAAAGTACTACATTAACCGGGATAATAACCTGGCGGTATTAGCGGGATTGGCGGTACGGCCCCGCGACGCAGTTATTCTGCGCTTTGGTTACACCAATAAAACCTTGCAAAGCGGTATTGCTTACGATATTAATACCAGCAAGTTTATGGCGGCTACCAACCGCCGGGGTGCTTTTGAGATTTTTGTAAATTATATTATTAAACGCCCCCCTGTGTTCACGGTAAAAAAACGTGTTTGTCCGGTTTATATGTAACGCTGTGTTAAGTAAAAGAATACTGTATATATTTTTGTTTGTGTTGGGCAATTTTCTGCTTTCTGCGCAAAGCAACCGTTTAATACTTACACGGGCAAAAACGGCTATGGCGGATAAAGACTGGTTTACCGCGGCACAATATTATAATAAATTATACAACCGCGACAGCAGCGATGTTGCCGTTCAATTCGATTATGCCGAAGCCAGCCGTTTAAATTTTGACCTGGATATTGCTTTTCGTTTGTATAATAAAGTAGTAAGTATTGATAATGGCAAAATATATCCACTGTGTTTTTATTGGATTGGGCAAATCCTTAAAAATAAGGAACAATATAAGGAGGCGAAGAAATGGTTTACCAAATACAGCAAAATTAAAAAAGGAAAAAACAAAAGCGCGCCTGATTACTATGCGGTAAAATCGAAACTTGAAATAGAAGCCTGTGATCTGTCGCTTATTCTGATCAAAAATCCGGTTAAACAAAAAGTGGAACATCTGGATACTAATATTAACAGTAAGGTGAGTGAATATGCGGCTTTTGAAAGTGATAGCACCTTGTACTTCTCCTCTTTAAAAAGTACCGGCAAAAAAGATGTGAATGAAGTGAACTTAAATAAGATTTACAGTTCGGAAATGCGTAAACTAAAATGGCAAAAAGTAAAGGCTTTAGACACCAGCATTAACGCAACTTATCTGCACAATGCAAATACCTGTTTTAGCGAAGATTACAAACAAATGATAGTGTCGCGCTGTAAAGCCAAAAACGCCACAGAGTACACTTGCGAATTATATTTGGGCAATTACGTGAACAATAAATGGCAGCCTTTGGTAAAAATGCCTTCGCCCATTAACATAAACGGTGTAAATACAACACAGCCAAGTTTTGGAAAGATGAACGGTAAAACGGTTTTGTTTTTTGCAAGCAACCGAAGCGGGGGAGAGGGTAATTTAGACATTTGGTATTGCCTTCAAAACGCTGACGGAACTTTTGAAAACCCGGTGAACTGCGGTAAAAAGATTAATACGCCGGATGATGAAATTACTCCTTGGTTTGTGAATGAACAGAAAACTTTATACTTCAGCAGCACTTACCATAAAGGTTTAGGAGGCTTTGATATTTTTAAAAGTGAATTTAAAGAAAATGATTTTACCGAACCTCAAAACGCGGGTTATCCTATTAACAGCAGTTACAACGATATTTATTATTCAGTAAATAAAACCCGCGACCGCGCTTATTTATCAAGCAACCGTGTGGGTTCTTATTTTGAAAATAAACTGAACTGCTGCAACGATATTTATCGATTTGAAATTGAGCCTTTAAGCATTCCGCCAAAACCTGTTGATACTTTGCAATTATTAAAAGGACAAATGAAAGTTCTTTGTCCGCTTACTTTGTATTTTCATAACGATGAGCCCGATCCAAAAACAAAGAACATTACCACCACAAAAAATTACGAAACAACTTATAACGAATACAAAATGCTGGTTCCGCAATATTTAAATGAATATCCTAAAGGAGCCGAGGGAGAACAAAAAACTGTGGCCATTAATAAAGTAGAGAATTTTTTTGCTGACAGTGTAGATGCAGGCTTTGAAGATTTGAAAAGATTCTCTGATCTTCTTGAAAAGGTATTACTAAAAGGAGAAACAGTTAAAATAACCATGAAGGGCTATTGCAGTCCGTTGGCGAGTACGGATTACAATGTAAATTTGGCGAAGCGAAGAATAAGCAGTTTGCGTAACTTTTTTAATCAAACAAAAAACGGATGGTTTGTAAAATACATTGATAATAAAACTCCGGGCGAAGGCAAGATCATTTATGAAGATGTTGAAATTGGCGAGTTATTAATGAGTAAAGTCAGCGATGATTTAAAAGACAAACGAAATTCGGTTTACAGTCCTTATGCCGCGCAGGAAAGAAAGATTCAAATTATTGCGGTAAGTTTTGAGTGATTGAATTATTTCACCGGAGCTTTCATTTCCCTGTAAGATAAAATAAAATAAGTAAGATCTTGTTTTTCTTCAGGTGTTAAGTTTGCTTTTGGGCTCATGTCATCAATTTCATGATTCCATTTTTTCTCTGAGAAACTCTCTATTACAAAAGTTTTATGACATTGCGTGCATTGGTTAGTGTAAATTGATTTTCCGTGACTAAGTTTAGCTGCGTCACTTTGCGGCCATCGCTTTTTTGCAATTTCGGTTTGTGTAGGTGTAAGCTCGTAAGTATTAATTATTTTGGAAGAAGATTTACATGCGGCTATTGCCAATACTACTGTAAATGATAACAAATAAAATGTGTTTTTCATGAGTTGCAATATCAGAGTTTTAATAAAGCCAAAACCGTGTTTTCACATTTTTTAATACTTTTATTGTAACAGACCTCGCTTTGGAGTTCTTCTCAACTTAAATAAATACCGAATTAAGTTTATCACGTAAATTATACAGACTACTCATTACCTCGCCATACGCTCCGGCACTGCGTATAGCTATGAGATCTCCTCTGTTGGTTTCGGGAAGCTCTACCGCTTTTCCAAAACAATCACTGCTTTCGCAAATAGGGCCCACCACATCGTATTTAACCAACGATTTAACTTCAGACGCACTGATGTTTTCAATTTTATGATATGCTTGATACAAAGCCGGGCGAATAAGTTCTGTCATACCCGCATCTAAAATAGCGAAGTTGGTTGTGATGCCATGCTTGATGTAAAGCACGCGGCTGATCAAACTTCCGCATTGGCCTGTAATAGCCCGACCCAATTCAAAATGAACTTGCTGTTGCGGTTTCAGAGCAAGAAACTGTTTAAACACATTAAAATAATTTTCAAAATCAACAACACTTTGTGTATCGGGTTCTTTGTAATTAATTCCCAGCCCTCCTCCAACGTTAATATGTTGAAGCAAGAAGCCTTTGTTTATAAACCATTTGTTGATTTCATTTACCCGAGTGCATAAATTTTTAAAAGGAGTAAGATCGTTTATTTGCGAACCAATATGAAAATGTAAACCTATAAACTCCAGATTATTTAGCTTTTTTAGTTCATCCAACACAGCATCAAACTCATAAGGATTAATGCCGAATTTATTTTCTTCGAGTCCTGTTGTAATATATTTGTGTGTGTAAGCATCCACATTCGGGTTAATGCGTAAAGCAATTCTGGCTTTTGTGTTTTTATTGCTTGCCAGTTGATTAATGATCTGCAGTTCCTGAATACTTTCAACATTAAAACAAAAAATGGAATGATTGAGAGCGTAATTAATTTCTTTATCGCTTTTTCCAACACCGGCAAATACTATTTTATCGCTGGCGAACGCACTTTCTACAGCGCGTTTTACTTCGTTTCCACTTACACAATCTGCTCCTAAACCAGCCTGTTTGATCAACTGCAACAGAGTAGGGTGTGGGTTGGCTTTTAAGGCGTAATGTATATGATATTCTTTTGGAGCCGCTTTTTTAATGGCCTCCAGGGTTTTATTCAACACATCAATATCATAAAAATAAAAAGGTGTTTCAGTGGCCTTAAATGTGTTTAACTGTTTTTGAGTGAACATAAAATTTAATTATAGTTAAACAATCCTTTGTTTAAAGCCATGAGTGCTTCTTTTTTCGATTCACTGTTTACAAGCACAGAAATGTTGTTAATACTTCCCCCGTAGGAAACCATGCGAAGAGGAATATCTTTTAAGCATTCAAGAACCTTGTAAGCGTAGCCGGCTTTGTTTTTAGGTAATTGACCCACAATGCAAATGATCGTCTGGTTTTCCTCAATTTCCACATGCGCAATTTCACGCAGCTCTTTTAATATTCCGGCAAGGTTCAAACCGTTATCAATGGTAAGTGATACCGCTACTTCGCTGGTAGTAATCATATCGATAGAAGTTTTATGCCGTTCAAAAACTTCAAATACAGCGCGTAAAAAACCATGGGCTAAAAGCATCCGTTCGCTTTTAATACTTAAAGCGGTAATGCCATCTTTTGCTGCAACTGCTTTAATGCCTTCTTGGGTATTTATGTTGGCAATAATAGTTCCTAGAGCATCCGGCTGTAAGGTATTTTTTAACCGAACAGGAACATTTCTTTTTTGTGCCGGAAGAATACAGGTAGGATGTAAAATTTTTGCACCAAAATATGCCAACTCGGCGGCTTCATCAAAACTTAATTGGTGAATAGGATGTGTTTTTGAAACAATGCGCGGATCGTTATTGTGCATGCCGTCAATGTCTGTCCATATTTGCACCTCCGGACTCCGGATAGCGGCTCCGATGAGTGAGGCTGTGTAATCGCTGCCACCGCGTTTAAGATTATCAATTTCGCCAAATTCATTTCTGCAAATGTATCCTTGGGTAATAAATAAGTTATGTCCGGGATATTTTTTTATTTCAGCCAAACAATTTTTTTCAATGGAATTAAGATCGGGTTCTTCGTTGGCATCAATGCGCATAAAATTAAGGGCGGGAAGCAAAACTGATTTTACGCCGGTTTCTTCCAAATAATAATGAAACATGGCGGTGCTTAAAAGTTCTCCTTGGGCAAGAATTGCTTTTTCTTCATTGGAAGTAAACATATCCATTGTAAAAGAAAGCAAGTAGTTGAAATGTGTTTGTATGAGTTGATTTGCCTTTTCAAGGCTTTCCGGCTTTGAATACAGCAAATTAATTTCTGTAATGTATTTTTGTTTAAGAACTTCAATTTGTGTTTTTGCTTGTTCAACATTTTTAGCAAAAAGCGAATTACAAATTTCGAGGAGCGAATTGGTGGTGCCGCTCATGGCGCTAAGCACTACAATTTTTGGAGTAGCGTTAACTGTTAGTTTAACAAGGTCTTTTATTCTTTGAGCAGAGCCAACACTGGTACCGCCAAATTTTAATACAAGAAGCATATTTATTTAAATTATTTTTTAAGATGAAGGTTAAATAACGCAACAATATCTCACAAAGAAAAAAAAGTTTTAATGAAACGCAAAATTATGATGAAGGGGCTTGCAGATACCATTGATAAACAGGGTTGAGCTTTATTTCAGGTTTAGCAGTAAATATCGCATAAACAGAGCTGCCGCTTCCGCTTAACGAGGCATATAAAGCGCCTTCAGAATACAAATGATCCTTTAATTGTTTTATTTGGGGATACTTTGTAAATATTGTTGTTTCAAAATCGTTAAACATAAAATTTTTCCATTCACTAACAGGAATGGTTTCTATCGTATTTTTAAGATCATGTTTAGAAGCTTGCGGTAACAGTCCTGAAAACGCTTCACGGGTGTTGCTGTGAATGCCGGGATAAACCACTAATATATAATACGAAGCAAGGTTTACATTAATTGCGCTAAACTCTGTACCCTTTGCAAACGCATAAACCGGTTTATTTTGTAGAAAAAAAGGACAATCACTTCCAAGCTGGGCCGCTATTTGGTGCTTTTGTAATTGGGGTAAATTAAGGCTGAATTGATTATCAATAAGATTAATAAAAAAAGAAGCGTTAGAACTTCCGCCTCCCAAACCTGCGCCCATTGGAATGTTTTTATGAAGGTGCACTTTAATATTTGGTATCTCTTTATATTCTTGTATCAGCTTAAAGGTTTTATAAATAATATTCTCCTTAAAATCTCCTTCCACTTTTGTTCCTGAAAATGTTAATTCAAAAGGATGTGAACTTTTGCTTTCAATCACTTCAAGCGCATCGCACCAATTTATAGGATAAAAGATTGTTTCCAAGTCATGAAAACCATCATCCCGCTTTTTTATTACATTTAAGCCCAGATTTAACTTACTATTTGGAAAGACAAGCATGATTTTTAACAAATTTTGCGCATTACAATCTTTTTGCTAAATTGCAGAAAATTATTTCAAAACCCTTTATGAATATGAAAAAAATTACATTAGGTTGTTCGATTTTACTAGCCGGGATGCTTTTTATTATCGGCTGCAACAAAAAAACAAATGTAGCACCGGAGCAGGATATGGAGTTTCAAAGTTCTAAAGACGCTTCCTTTGCCAACTCAATAATTACTGAAATTGATATTATTGCCAGCTATTTGGGTGAAAACCTTTTATCCAGCGGTTACTTTAGTAAAATTTCAGCTAACGGTTCTATTACTACCAACCGCGATACTTTAAACAAAAAATTAACCGTTATTTATAGCGGAAGTGTTACTTGCCGCGATGGAAAAAAACGTAATGGCTCTATAATTGTAGATTATTCTCCCTCTAACGCAACTTTTGGCTCTAAATTTTATAGAGATGCCGGTTTTGTGGCAAAAGTAACCTTAAACAATTATTGGGTAGATGGTTGGTTTGTAAATGGTGCCGCGCCCTTTGTTATTACTAATAACGCGCCAATTAATTATCCTGTTGCTTCAACAAAATTAAGTTGGACGCTAGATGGTTATTTTTCAATTCTTCCTGAAAACCTTGCCGATACTTCCGCTAAAAAAATGGTATGGAAAGGAAAACTGATAAAAACTTTATTAAACACGCAAGATCCTGCCATTTTAAATCCTACTAAATTAAACTCCATTAATTGGGTTATTTACAGTCAAACTTCGGGCGCCCCTGTTAATGGCGCGCTTGTTGCTTATACCGGAAGTGTTACCGGAGTTACAAAATACGCTATAAGTTACGCGTATGTTGTGGATGAAACTAAGCCGGATAAGGCTATTGTTAGAGATTTTAAATGCGCTCCTGAACGAATTTCGGCAGTTTCGATAACGCCAACTTTAACTACTTCTTATTCTGAATGGCATCCTTTTATTAGTGGCGTTGCTTCCTTTACCTCTTTTGGCCAAGGAACTACTGAACCCCGCGTTATTGATTATGCAAGCGGAGAAGCCGGAGCACCTTGCGATAATGCAGGTACAGTTACTATTAAAGGAATTTCTTATAACATTGATTTTGCTAAATAAAATTATTTAAAAATTAAAAGCCGAGCCCAAAAGGTTCGGCTTTTTTGTTGGATTAAGTTTTGTTGATAATTTTGATGAGTATTATATAAATATCTGCGAGGATATTTAACTTACAGCAAAAATTTCTTAAGGGCCATGGAGATTTGCAGATACAAACTTTTCTCTACGGACCCAACGTTTCTCTGCAGATTCAGACTTTCCTTCACGAATCCAAACATTTTTCTGTAAATGAAAATCTATTCTACTCCGTTATTTTTTTTCTATCAATTTAAGGTTAAGCTTTTTTTACAAAAAACTGACGGTAAACAGCCGCTATTTCATTTTTGAATATAAAATAAAAAATACCCGGAAATAAAATTAATTGAGCGACATACAGCAAACCGTTATATTGCGGCATAAACGTAAATTGAAGCACATTAATTATTAGGTAAATAAAAGGAATGGCAATAATTTTAAAATAATTGTAATGATAAACAAATACATTTTTTGTAAAAATAACCGAGAAAATTACCTGTAAAATCTTAGTACACAAGCTGGCGTAAATGGCACCCATCAATCCAAAATGTTTAATGGCTATGGTTGTAATTGCAATTTGAAACAATGCGCTGAAGCCAAAAATTTTCAATAAAATGCCTACTTTTTTTGAATATAAAATAGTTGAAAGATAAAAATTGAGAATACTGCGCAAAGCATAACCCGCCGATAAAATCCCAATATAAACTTCCGCGCGATAAAAGCCGGGTTTATTAATAATGAGCTTATAAATTAAAGGAATAAAAATACAAAAGAGAATTAACTGAATAATATTAATGGCGGTAAATACATTAAAATAGCGATTGCTTTCTTTTGTAGTAGAGTTTTCCTTATTCTTGCTCCATATCTCATAAAGCTTTGGAAAGATAACCGCCGAAAGACTGTTCTGCAAAAATTCTATTCCAAAAAAACATTTTAAAACAAGATCATACGCGTTTAAATCAACAGTTGGAATATGCTTTTGAAGGATGTAACGATCGAATTGCCCAAGCACCCAAGCACTTATAGCAAATAAAAAATAGGGCGCACAAAATTTATTCAAATCTTTTAAAAAGCTTTTATCAAAGGTAAAAATGCCGTTCAGTTTAAAAATATAATGTCCCATTAAAAAAATGATTATCCCCGAAATTAAACGTCCGTACATGGGGCCAATAATGGTTTCCGGAAAAAGTGTTAATCCTCCCACCGAAATAAAAAGAGTAGCTAAAAAATTTATAATGTTAACAATCAAAAATAGCTTTGCCTGCTTTAAATAAATTAAACTGATGCTCGCTGCCTTAAAATAAGAATTAAAAAAAGCCGTAAGCACTGCGTAAAAGCCATAAGGCCAAAAATGCATATCGTATTGCGTGTTGTAAATGCGCGAAAAAATAGAGGAACCAAATACGGAAGAGAATAATAAAATAAATACTCCTATGATTAACAGCAATGCGGCAATCGTACCAATGAATTTTTTTTGTTTAGAAGGATCTTGATGCAAGCGCGAAAATTCAATTCCAAAATAAGACTCGACGGAATATGAAAAAAGTATTTGAAAAAGTAAAGAAATGCCAATGTAAAAAGAAACCTGGGCGAATTGTATTTCATTTAAATAATTGGTGTAAAAGGGAAGCAGAATAATACTTCCAAGCATGGGCAGCGCTCCGCCCAAAGTAAATATTAAAGAAGATTTAAGAAAAGATTTACTGATCATTTACCCATTTATTTACATAAATTTGCTAATTAATGGCTTAAATGTAACATAGAAAAGCCAATATTTATTAAGAACAACATCTTTACAAATGAGTAACAGCGATAAATTTGCCTCCAAACAACAGGTTGAAGACTTTTATAATACCTATAAAGACAAACAGAAAAAAATTGGCGTAAACATCCGTCACCGTACTATTCTTAAAAATTTGAAAAGCGTAGGGTTGAAAGCCAACTCAAAAGTTATTGAAATAGGTTGCGGAATAGGAACAGTAAGCGGTTTGATTATTAAAAGCATTCCTTCGGGAAGTTTTACGGGAGTAGACATTAGTTCTGAAAGTGTGGAGATGGCTCGGAAATTAAATCCCGCTAAACACGCTGAGTTTTTGGTTAGCGACATGAGTAAGTTCATTCATAAAACTAAATTCGACTTTGTGGTTTTACCCGATGTGCTGGAACATATTCCGGTGGAGCAGCATGATAATCTTTTTAAGGTGCTAAACGAAATTACCACAAAGGAAGCAACCGTACTCATCAATATCCCGGAACCCAATTGCCTGAACTGGATCCGAAAACATCATCCCGATAAATTACAGATCATCGATCAGTCTTTAAGCATGCAGGATCTTTTAAATAACAGTTATCCGCACGGCTTTAAACTGTTCTCCATGAATTCCTATTCCTTACAATACGTTCAGCCCGATTATACTTGTATTGTTTTAAAAAAGAATATGGTGATTGATCATTATGTAAGAAAAAGTAAAGTAAAACTCGGTGTCGAAAACATAAAGAGTAAAATTTAAAGGGAATGAATGTATTTCTGTTCGCTAATTTTTTTCCTTATAAAAGAGCGGAGCCTTTTTTAGTAAATGAATTTGATGTAGCAATAAGCAAAGTACAATCGGTTTCCGTTTTTACTTTGTATGGCAAACCCAGCGAAGCAAATTTAATAACAGGCGAACAAACAAAATTATTCACTCCTGTTTTCGAAAACGCCAACCATAAAAAACAAATACTAAGCAAAGGCCTTTTTAATTTAGCGCCTTTTCATTTTCATGCAAAAGAGTTTTTTGTAAAAGGAATACTCTTTCAACCTAAAAAGCTTTATTGGTTTTTTATCAGTCTGTTTATTACACGCGCCTCTTTATCCTCCCCTTCGTATAAAAACTTGGTTGCACAATTGAAAAACGCCGAATCTCCGCTCTTGTATTTTTATTGGGGAGATAATCTGGCCTGGCTTATTCCATATCTCAAACAACAAGTGCCGAAAGTTAAAATTGTGTTGCGTTTGCATGGCTCTGATTTGTACGAACATTTAAAAGCAGATTACGCGCCTTTGCGCAATGTAATTTTTAAAGAAGCCAATGCAATATTTACGGTTTCTGAATTCGGACAAAAATATCTTCAAAATAAATATCCAAAGCATTCGGAGAAAATACATTTGGCAAGATTAGGAGTGTTTGATCAGGGCTTAAATCCTACTTCTGACGCGGCTTTCACTATTGTTAGCGTTTCCAATGTTATTCCCTTAAAAAGAGTGGCTCTTATTTTTGAAGCCTTACAATTATTAAAAGTGGATATTACCTGGCATCACTTTGGGGACGGGCCTTTATTACAAAAGCTCCGCGATTTAAGTACTGAAGCGCGTCCCGGATTAACGGTTAGCTTTCATGGTTATGTTTCCAATCAAGAGATCATAAACTTTTACGCCACAGTTCCCGTTCATCTTTTCATAAATGTAAGTACAACCGAAGGCGTTCCGGTTTCTATCATGGAAGCTTTATCTTTTGGTATTCCGGTTATTGCCACTAATGCCGGCGGAACCTCGGAATTAGTAAACACTACGCTTGGCAAATTATTAAAAGTAGAATTAACAGCTTTGGAATTAGCGGAGGAAATCAATGCATTCACACTTCTTTCTAAAGAAGAGCAATTGATAAAACGAAAAAACGCACGGTTGCAATTTGAAGACAAAGCTTCAGCGCATAAAAACTACAATTTGTTTTATGATCAGCTTTGGGCGTTATTCCGCTAATGAGCAAGCACAGAGTTACGAGTAAAGCCTGACCCCTAAAGCAAACTCGTAATATCCTTACTCAAAGGATCTACTTTGCTTGGAAAGAATTTGATCACCTTTCCGTTTTCGTCAATAAGGTATTTGCAAAAATTCCAGTTTGGAGCATCGTTGCAGGTTCCGTTTTCTTCTTTGGTGCTTAACCATTTATAAAGCGGGTGCATGTCCTTACCTTTTACGCTTATTTTTTCCATCATCTGAAAAGTAACACCGTAGTTTTTAGTGCAAAAAGTTTCAATGTCTTTGCTGTTTCCGGGCTCCTGGCCACCAAAATTATTGGCCGGAAATCCAATTAAAACAACTTTATCTTTATACTGCTCCTGCAAGGCCTGAAGATTCTTGTATTGAGGTGTAAATCCGCATTCGCTGGCAACATTCACCAACAGCATTTTTTTACCTTTAAATTTAGCCAAACTAATGTCTTCGCCGCTTAAAGTTTTTAATTTAAAATCATAAATGCTTTGTTGGGCGCCACCTTTATTTAAAGGAGGATTTCTAAAGGATGAGAAACTGAATAAGGAAATGGTGGAGATAAAAATGCCACCAAAAAGCTTAACTAATGTTTTTTTCATGAGATTCTGTTTAAAGGATAAAGGTAAGGCAAAATAAGCTCTTGTCCGATAATTTTACCGATTGTTTAGTTTTTTCAATTTAAATATTTAACTTAGATTAAGAATAATGCTTGACCAATCTATAAATTTACTCGACGAACTTGATAATTTATCAAAAGTTCACTGGCTCGAAAGGGAAGAAATAGATTCCATGTTCGAGGATTTTGCCAAGCGCATCATCGTTTCTTTAAAAATTGAGCGCATTAATGCCTGGATCTATAGTCAGGATAAAACATCCATTGTTTCTATGGGAGAGTACGATATCCGTACCCGCGAATTTAAAAAAGAATCGGTTATTGAAAAAGTCCAATATCCTGTTTATTTTAAAGCGCTTGAAGAAAATAAAATTATTGTTGCCGAAAACATTCATACTCACAAAGCAACCAAAGAGCTAAGTAAAGATTATGCCAAACCTTTGGGCGTTGAATCGTTAATGGACATACCCTTGCGCATTGCCGGTGAATTAGTGGGGGTTATTTGTTTTGAAAAAGCCGGATCAAAGAAAAAGTTTACTCTTAAAGAACAACGTTTTGCCATTAGCGTTTCTTTTATACTTACTTCTAACCTTGAAGCGCGCCATCGTCGTGCGGCTCAAGCTAAGCTCGATAAAGCGCTTCATGAAAAGGATCTTTTAATAAAAGAAATCAACCACCGCGTAAGAAATAACTTCGCTATTTTGATAAGCCTTTTAAGAATAAGCAAGGATAAAGGTAAAACCACCGATCCTAAAATAATATTTGAGGAGTACGAGCAGCGCATCATTTCCATGATCAAAATTCACGATCTGTTATGCCAATCTAAAAATTACACCAGCATTAATCTTTCTGATTATTTAAAAGAACTAGTTAGCGAGTTTAAAAAAACACATGCAGACATCAGTCACGAAATAATTGAACATATTGACATTGTAAATTGTTATCTGCCCACCAAAGAAGCCATACACATGGGTCTAATTGTTACGGAAGTTTTCCTTAATTCCTTTAAACATTCCTTTTTAAAGAATAACGATTATAAACTCTACATCGGTATTAAAAAGGACAGCCAGGAGCAAATTCATATTAAAATAGGGGATAACGGTAAGGGTTTTGATTTTACTCAGAAAGTAAAGCAAAATACATTGGGACTAAACATTATTAAAGATCTGGCCGAAGGGATGGATCTGGTTACTAAATTTCCTTCTTTAAAGGATAATATGTATGAGTTTATGTTGGATTCAAATACCAAACAAAAGTTTCATAAAGGATTTATTGCTTCTAATTAAATTGTTTCTCGTTGTATTACATTCCTCTTGTCTTTTGATGAGCCAATTGAACTTAATAGTTTTCCTTCAAAAAAGCATTTTCATAAAAAAACCGTTCCTTTCTTTTTGCTTGACCAAAAAGAAACAAAAACTCAAGGCTTCATAAAATTTCTCTAAACTCTTTTTGATGTTTAAGCTGAGTCTTGGAACTCGCCCCTATGAAATCTTTAGGGGCTCGAACAGCCAAGCCTCCCGCACAAGCTTTCTCAAAAGACCAGAATACAAAATAACCGCCTATTGTGCGATAGTCTTTCTCGAACTCCTTTTAAACATCAAAAGAGTTTTAACGAGAAATTATATAAAGCCGGTATTATAAAGCAAAACGTTAAACATTTAGTCGCTCAGCTATTCAATAGGAATATAATTAGTCCTGGAAGGACAAATAATTATAAAATCCATTAGGGATGGTTCTAATTTGTCAGATTGAGGAAGATCATTTTGTCCAAAAAAAAACCGTTCCTGATTAAGAAACGGTTTTGTATACTTAAACGAATGCTTACTGCGTCGCTTTTTGTGCTGCTTTAATCTTCGCTTTAATGTTTTCGGTTGTTAATGAACCCGGACGCTCAATAGGTGAGTTGGTGGCGCGATCCCAGATCAAACTTGCCAATACGCCTAAGGCACGGCTCACACCAAATAACACGGTGTAAAAATCGTACTCGTGCATGCCATAGTGTACTAATAAAGCTCCTGAGTGAGCATCTACGTTAGGCCAAGGATTTTTGATCTTGCCTGTTCCTTCTAAAATTGGAGGAGCCACTTCATAAACCATTTGAACTATCTCGCAAATATCATCGTGCTTAATGTAGGTCTTATAAAAATCCTGCTGAGCGGCAAAACGCGGATCGGTTTTACGCAACACAGCGTGTCCGTATCCGGGTACTACTTTTCCTTCAGTTAAAGTCTTTTTAATGTATTCCGCAATTTGTTCTTTAGTTGGCAAACCTCCGCCTAAAGTTTCCTTTAATTCCATTATCCAGTTCAGAACTTCCTGATTAGCAAGCCCATGCAGAGGCCCGGCTAAGCCATTCATTCCGGCTGCAAAAGCTAAATATGGATCGGATAGGGCAGAACCTACTAAGTGCGTGGTATGCGCCGAAACGTTTCCACCTTCATGATCAACGTGAATAGTTAAATACAAACGCATTAAACGCTTCATGTCAAAATCTTCAAAACCTAACATGTGCGCAAAGTTGGCTGCCCAATCTAATTTATGATCGGGCTCAATGTGAACACCGTTTTTGTATTTTCTACGGTAAATATAAGCGGCAATGCGTGGAAGGCGCGCAATTAAATTCATGCTGTCTTCGTATGCGTAATCCCAATAATCTTTTTTGCTCATTCCTTTAGCGTAAGCTTTCGCGAAAACGCTTTCGGTTTGCATGGCCATAACGCCAATAACAAACTGTGTCATAGGATGCGTATCAGGAGGCAATTGTTCAATCACATCAAACACATGCTTGGGCACGTTGTTACGTTTAGTCCATTCGGTTGTAATATAGGTTACATCATCCTGCGTAGGAAGTTCGCCCACCAGCATTAAATAAAATATACCCTCGGGTAAAGGCTCTGTGCCGCCCGGAGCTTTAGGTAAAGCCTTGCGTAATTCGGGAATAGTGTATCCTCTAAAGCGAATTCCTTCTTCAGGATCTAAACGCGAGGTTTCGGTAACCATCCCCGGCATCCCGCGCATACCTTGGTACACTTGAGCTACCGTAATTTCGCCCAGCTTTAAATCGCCGTGATTTTTTACAATATCTTTTATTTCAGCAGCTAAAACACTGGCCTTAGTTTTAAATTTATCTTTTAATGGATCCATGATGGGTGTAGAATTTAACAGCACTAAATTACAATGTGCGCTTGTATAAACAAAGGGTTTTTAAAATTATTTATATTTTTTGGGCGTGCCCCTTCCGCCGGGTTAATTTAAGGAAGCGGAAGGGTCGGGCTTTCCACTGCAAGTCCTCGCCCCGCTATTAAAAATTGCGGAAACGGGGCTGTGGGCTTTCCGTTGCAATCCCTCACGCACAGGCTTGCGCAGGGGGATTAAAAACACTCCTGTGTCTACTCGTATAAACCAAAGACGGGCAAGTTTTTTCTCAATTTGTCGAATTAAATGTCTGCGTAATTATCTCATAAACAGCTCGATACGTTAAGATTGACACCGAAATGTTGTCTTAACGAAATAAAACTTGTTTTGCAGGCGTAACCTTCCCCTAATTACGACAGTTTGTAAATATACATAATCAATTTTATTTTTGTTATACCAATCAGGAAACGAAACAGTCGTGGGCGCAGAATAATCGCTTTGTAAATTCACCCGATTGTAATTTGCTCCTCCTACCCTAACTAAGCGGGCATCGCTTTGAGTGATTAGGGTAAACTGAGTAGCTGAAAGGGCTTGAGTTCCTCCGCCGAAGGGTGCATTTTGGTAATACGTATACCAATAATTTTGTCCAAAGAAATTTGGACTAATACTTACCTGAGCTTTACAAAATACTGTAAGCACACATAAAATTGTTAAGATTTTAATTTTCATAATTAATTTTTGAAGTGATTGATTATTTTAGTTAATATGTTGTGAGCCTTAGTGGCCTCGTAGGTTTAAATTCAAAAGAAGAAAGTGCAGCTATTTAAAATGCCCTTTGAACGAATAAAAGATTACTTGGCTCAATTTCCAGTTATCTTTATTTTAAATAAATGTTATGATTAAAATTTTATGTTTTTCAATTTGTTTTTGCAGCTTTTTTTTAAAGGCACAGCAAATGCAATGGATGCAAACCGCGCATTATAATTGTTCTACCGTGGGTTTCTCCGCTGTCGATCTAAATGGAGATATTTACTTAGCAGGCGCTATTAGTGGTCCGGCGGCCATGTACATTCATAAATATGCGCCAAATGGAAATCTTATTTGGTCGGATACTTCAGGGACTACTTGGGGAGTGCAAACCGGTGGGGTGGTAGTCGATGATTCAGGTAGCGCTTATACTTGCTTTGAAACCGTTTGTGCTTCCTATAACCCAAGCGGTACAATCCGCATAGGTAACTCATATTATCCATCTGGCTTAATGTACCTGGTTAAATACAGCCCTGCCGGTCAGGTTATATGGGTTAAAAGTCAAGGCAACGCGTCTACACCCCGTGCCATGACAATAGACTCTAACGGGTTTATTTATGTTACAGGGCAATGGGCAGGTGGTGGCTGGTTTATTACAAAGTTTGACCCCGCGGGCAATTCCGTACTTAGTATACCTTATGGCAGCATTTGCATTTCATTAGATGGCGCTAATAACATTTACTTACCCGGCAAAAAAATTGATCCTTCTGGTAATCTTGTTTGGACTTCCCCTCCTGTTGCGATGATGGCGGCGGATTCTATAGGCAATACGTATGTGAGTGATCAAGGTGCAAATGGTGTTTCTTCACTAACAAAGGTTAATATGAATGGGCAGGTAGCTTGGACCTTTACTGTTCCTTACCAAGGTGGCTGTTCAGTATATTGTAGTAACAATTCCGTATACGTAGGTGGCGCTTATGGTTCAGGTACAGCAATAGGCATGTGTATGTACAAATACGACAGTAATGGTAACCAGCTTTGGAACTGGTTATTGGCTGATCCTACAAATCTTAATTATCCGTATCATTATACTCCACGTGGAAAAATTAAAGCGGAGAATGGGATAGTTTATTTTTCAGGCTATAAGCAAATGCAATGTTCCGAAGCGTTTTTAGTTAAGTTATTAGAACCCGGAATTATAACGGGGTTAATAAATAATAAAAACTCTGATGCAATTTCCGTTTCCCCTAATCCATCCTCATCCTTCTTTACAATAAACATTAAAAAGGTAGAAAATGACCCAATTAGTATACAAGTAGTAGATGCTTTGGGTAAAATTGTTTACACCAAACAAGTCAGCAGTTTTGGAACTGAAATAAATGAAACCATTGATTTAACTGGGTTTCCTAAAGGAGTATACGTGTTAGAGTTGAATAGCCCTCATTTTAAACAGTCAAGAAAATTGATTGTTGAGTAATACCTGTATGTAGTCAAACCAATCTGTACTTTTAAGCCTAAATAACTTTGGACATTTTCTTTTTTAAAATTAGTTAATTTTTTTGATTTTTAATAGCCGTCGTAAAATTATTTCCAACTGCGGACTTTGGCTTTTTTAAGGAGCCAGTCCTTGTCAGAATAATTTCACTTACCGACTTTCGATCCTTGTAATTTTGTTTTCTTTTTTTGATTGTTTCTAGTTTGATTTTATTCCTCCTTTCTAATACTTGATTTGACTTGCCATAATATTTTTGTGCTGGTGTCACATTGTTAATTGATTCATGGTAACGTTCATAATTGTAATAATGCACAAATTTTTGTAATGCTTGTTCCAATTCCATTGGACTGTGGTAAACATCGAGTTTAATAACATTCTTCATGCTACGATGATAACGCTCAATTTTACCTTGTGTTTGTGGGTGTCGAACTCTGCCTCTGATATGTTTTATTTCTTGTTCTTTTGTGTATTTTTTAAAATTAGCACGCAGATAACACAGATTTTATATGATGGATTATAATATAGATTCCTCGGAGTTTATACTGAGGCTCCGAAGTATCGCTATGAACAATACACTACAGCGGTTTCCTTACCACCTTATATAAATACTACTTCTGCGAAATTTGTGTAATCTGTGGCTTAATAACCCCGCGAAAAACAAAAAACCCCCATCTTTTCAGATGAGGGCTTCATTAACTTTTAATTCTACATTCTCAATTAAAGAACTAGTGCTTAATTGCTTCCAACGTAATGTTTAAGGTTACGTTATCACCTAAACCACCACCTTCGCCAATATTAAAGTCAGTGCGGTTAATTACACATTTGCCTTCAAAGCCGACAACGGTGTATTTACCTTTTTCGTTTTCTTTTAATTGGCTTCCAACGTAGTTAAAGTTGATGGTTGCAATTTTTACAATTCCTTTAATGGTAAGGTTTCCGGTAACTTTGTAAGGATACTCGCTGCCGGTGCTGTCTTTCACAATCTGGCTTCCTTCAAAAATAATTTTAGGATGTTTTGATCCGTCAAAGAAATCTTCTTTTTGTAAATGCTCATCGCGGTAAGAGTTTTGAGTGTTGATTGATTTAGCGTCTATACTGATATAGATCTTGGTTCCGGCATTTTGCATATTTACCCATCCACTGTCAATTAACGCGGTGCCTTTGGTATTGGTAACAATGTGCTTAATGCTAAAATCTACCGCGCTATGCGCTCCGTCAATTTCATAAACGCCCTGTAATTCGTTAATGTTTTTTGAGCTAACCGTGTGTAAGCTATCGGTGTTTGGGGCTGTAAGATGATTGTTTGCATGATCCTTACCATTACCCACAACCGCTATGTAAGGCGCTATAACTAAAGAAACAATGCTCATTAATTTAATTAAGATATTCATGGAAGGTCCTGAAGTGTCTTTGAATGGATCTCCCACCGTATCTCCGGTAACCGAAGCTTTGTGCGGCTCCGATTTTTTGTAGAACATTTCGCCATTAATCAACACACCTTTTTCAAACGATTTTTTAGCGTTATCCCATGCACCACCTGCGTTGCTTTGGAAAATACCCATTAACACGCCGCTAACCGTTACACCGGCTAATAAGCCGCCTAATACTTCAGGGCCAAAAATAAATCCTACCAATAAAGGTGTAATTAAGGCAATTGCACCGGGCAACATCATTTCGCGAATAGAAGCTTTGGTAGAAATAGCCACACACTTTTCGTATTCCGGTTTTGCTTTATATTCCATAATTCCCGGAATTTCGCGAAACTGTCGGCGAACTTCCTGAACCATGTCCATAGCCGCTTTACCAACCGCCTGGATACATAACGCAGAGAAGATAAACGGAATCATTCCACCTACAAATAATCCTGCTAAAACAGGCGCTTTGTAAATGTCAATCGCGTCAATTCCTGCAATTCCTACAAAGGCTGCAAATAAAGCCAAAGAAGTTAATGCTGCTGAAGCAATAGCGAATCCTTTTCCTGTTGCTGCAGTTGTATTACCTACTGCATCTAAATTATCAGTACGCTCACGCACTTCAGGAGGTAACTGGCTCATTTCGGCAATACCACCGGCGTTATCGGCAATAGGGCCAAACGCGTCAATGGCTAATTGCATAGCTGTTGTTGCCATCATACCTGCGGCCGCAATAGCCACACCATATAATCCTGCAAAATGATAAGAAGCCATGATACCAGCGGCAAGTGTTAGTATTGGAATAACGGTAGATTTCATACCTACCGATAAACCGCCAATGATGTTGGTTGCATGGCCGGTAGAAGATTGCTGAATAATTGACAACACGGGTTTTTTGCCCATTGCTGTATAATATTCAGTAACAATGCTCATGATGGCGCCAACAATGGTGCCCACAACAATTGCAAAAAACACATTCATTTTCGGAAACTCGTAACCACGTAAACTCATGGTGTCAGGCAGCATCCAGTGAACCACAAAATGAGAGGCAATTACTGTAAGGATCATCGAGGACCAATTACCCATGTTCAAGGCATTCTGAACATTTGATTTATCGTCTTTAATTCGAACGAACCATGTTCCCACGATAGAGAAAAGAATACCTAAACCGCAGATCACCATTGGCAATAAAATAGGCGACATGCCTCCGAAATTATCTTTAGAAGCATCAATTTCCTGTCCTAATACCATTGTAGCTAAAATAGTAGCCACATACGATCCGAATAAATCAGCGCCCATTCCGGCAACGTCGCCCACGTTATCACCTACGTTATCGGCAATGGTAGCAGGATTACGAACATCATCTTCGGGAATTCCTGCTTCAACTTTTCCAACTAAATCTGCTCCAACGTCGGCGGCTTTTGTATAAATACCTCCACCCACACGGGCGAATAAAGCGATGGATTCTGCTCCTAAAGAAAACCCGGTTAATACTTCAATAGCGGTTTTAACCTGGTTAACGCCCAGATCAGAAAATATCCCTAAGAAAACAATAAATAAACCGCCTAAACCTAAAACCGCTAAGCCGGCAACACCTAAACCCATTACCGTTCCGCCGGTAAAAGAAACCTTTAAGGCTTGCTTTAAGCTGGTACGAGCCGCTTGGGTGGTTCTAACGTTTGCCTTAGTTGCTACTTTCATGCCAATGTAACCTGCGGTGGCAGAAAACACGGCGCCAATAATAAAGGCTATGGAAATAATCCAACTGGAGTGAATTTCTTTTCCATGAACCTCATGCACTGTTCCTGAATAAGCTAATAAAGCCGCGGCAAAAACCACAAAAATGCTTAACACTTTCCACTCTGCTTTTAAGAAAGCCATGGCACCATCGGCAATGTAGCCGGCTAATTCCTGCATGTTTTTATCTCCGGCGTCCTGCTTACTCACCCAGGCAGATTTTATAGCCATTACAATCAAACCAATTATCCCAAGTACTGGGACTAAATAAATAACACTTTCGTTCATAAAATTTAATTTATAGGGGTGCAAAATTAGGCATTTTTCTGTAAATAGAAAATTTCGTAAAAAATTGATTTTCAGGTGGTTATTTAGCCGGGTGAATTATTTAATAAATAATACATTTGCAGATAGTTTATGGAACATTTTGACCTTATAGTAATTGGCGGAGGCCCAAGCGGATACGCCGGAGCTATGCGGGCGGTAGATTTCGGTAAAAAAGTGTTACTGATAGAAAAAAAACGTATTGGCGGAGCAGGCGTTTACGATGGGGTTTTAACTTCTAAAACATTATGGGAACAGGCTTTGAAAACTGCTTCTATTCGGGAGATGATACCTGACTACGAAGTAAAATTCGCCGACATTTCAAAAATTGTGAATGAAGCAGTGTTTGAACGCAAAACTCAAATGACCGTGCATTTGCATTTACTTCAAAAAATGCCCAAGCAATTGTTTTTTTATGAAAAAGGTTTTGCAACAATAAAAGATAAGCGCCACATCGAAATTCATAAGGAAGACGACTCTATAAAAGTTGTGAGTTGCGATAATATACTCATTGCCACAGGCAGCCGCCCGCGTATTCCTGCAAATATAAAAATAGACGAACAAATAATTGTAACCAGCGACGGCATTAAAAATTTTACCGATTGGCCCGAAAGCATGGTGGTGCTTGGTGCAGGGGTTATTGGTTGCGAGTTTGCCACTATTTTTTCGGCGTTTGGAAAAACAAAAGTTTATTTGATTGATAAAGCAGATCGTATTTTACCTTTTGAAGATGCGGATGTGGCGGAGGTTGTAAAAACAAATCTTGAGCTTCACGGGGCTAAAGTGCATCACGGCTCTTCGCTGAAACGGATGGAAATAAAAAACGGTAAAGTTGAATACGAACTCCAATACAAAAACGGACAAACCGAAGTAATTACGGTGGATAAAGCATTAATTTCAATTGGACGCGTTGCAAATGTTGAGAATATAGGGCTGGAAAATGCGGGCGTAAAATTAAACGAACGTGGTTGTATATGGGACGATGATACGCAAACAAACATCAGCAATATTTATGTGGCAGGTGATGCCACCACCGAAGTTGCGCTTGTTAATGTAGGTGAGCGGGAAGCGCGCCATGCGGTGGTAAGAATGTTTGGACCTATTGTAAGGCCATTGTCTTATAAAAACATCAGTACCATAATGTTTTTAAATCCCGAAGTAGCTGCTGTAGGAATGAGTGAGCAGGAACTGGTGGCGCAGGGCATTCCGCATAAAGTAGTAAAGCTGGATTATACAACTAACGCCCGTGCCATTGCCATGCGCAAAACACAGGGCTTTTTTAAAATCATTGTTACTAACGATAGCGGCATGCGTATACTTGGCATGCGTGTAGTGGGCGAACATGCAAGCAGTGCCATACAGGGTGTAGCTTATTTAATTTACACCAATCAGGGTATCAAAGAACTCGCGGATATGATGCATCCGCACCCAAGTATTATTGAGGGTGTTCAGGAGTGTTTAAGAATGCTGCTTCATAAATCTATTTATAAACCTTACGTTTTTAAAGACCGTTTAAAATGTTACGTTTGTGAAAACGGGGTGTGTACGCCTATTGAAAATATGTAATTTTAAGCGTAATTATTTTGGTTGGTTACCGACGTGGGAAATTGAAGGTAATATACCATGTTCTATACGCCGAAATAAATTGAAAATTACGAATGAATGAAATTTTTGACGTGATAAGAAAAATATTGTATGTTTGAGTAATAAATTGCAAGAAAAATTATAAAGGAATTCTAAGATGTACTCAATCTGTAAAATAACTTTTGAACCCCATTAATTTGAACGTTAAATCTAACATGGAAAGTCTAAAGATTTTAATTGTTGAGGATAAGGTTTTGATAGCCGAGGATTTAAAGAATCATTTATACAAGTTCAGTCAGAGCGATATTTGCTTGGCACATTCGAAAGACGATGCGATAAAACAATTGGATACATTCAAGCCTGATGTTGCAATACTCGACATCGAAATGGAAAGAGAAACGGATGGTCTTGAAATAGGAGAGTACATTAATTTAAATTATCAAATACCCTTTATATATGTTACAGCGCACTCCAATATTGCAATGATAAAGGAAATCGTTAAAACAAAACCTAGGGCTTATTTCACAAAACCTATTAAAAAAACGGATCTTCTTGTAAGCCTTTATTTAATTGCTTCACAACGCTTGCAATTAAAGAAAAGTTGCCTGCAAATTAAAAATGGAGATGAGGTTGTAATTATACCGTTCGATACAATTTTATATATTGAGGGTGATGGAAATTATATCAATATTTATTATGGAGAGAAAAAAATTATGAGTCGGCAGAGCCTTAGCAGCATTATGGAGTTTTTAGAGCCCAAATTGTTTTTCAGGATACAGCGTTCATATATTATTAATATTTCCAAGGTTAGAAGATATTCCAAAAAAGAGGTGGAAATAAATGGGAATATTCTCCCGGTTTCAAGAAGTATAGCTGAAGAGTTTGAGTCGCTGATGAAAATACAAACTAATACTTAGCTATTTCTCTGTAAGTACAATTAGACCTGCATTTCACATTTTATTGTGAAACGAAGAGCTTCTATACGGCGGGCATTAACGCGTGGACTTGAAACTTATATCCCAATTATTGAGTATGGCGGAATGTTTAAGTATTTTTTGCATTTTAGGCTAAAATGTAAGTGTATTTAAAAACTATCTTTGAATATCAATGAATACCCGCATTCTTCCCATAATTTCTGTTGCCTTTTCTGTGGCCTTGCTGGCATTGATATTTATACAGATATATTTAATAAAAGGAGATTTTAGGGCGCACGAAGAAACGTTTGTTTTGAATGTAAAGGACGCTATGGATAATACTTCCGCAAAGCTTGAACGATATGACACCACTACTTCCTATAAAAAAATTAAAAAAAGAATTCAAGGAATTAAACAACCTGTTTTTTTTGACGGGAAAAATTCGGGGAGTTACAGCTTTAATGTATTTGAAACTTTAAGCATTGATAGCAACGGACAGCATTCCAGCCAGTATTCTTCTAAAACCATGCCGGGCGATTCGTTGGATCTTTCACCCATTGCCAAAAACTTTTTTAATACGTTCAAAAATTCAAAACAAAAAGTACAAATTCCCAATACAGATTTGTTTAAGGCTTTATCATTGGGTAATGATATATTCGATGAAACCATTGAGCAGAATTTTTATAAAAATTACAAGCAAAAAGTAGATACCGTTTTACTGGACTCTATCCTAAGGTCAGAATTTAAAAAGCAAAAAATAAGGGCAAAATATTATTATCGGTTAACTTCTGTTTATCCCGAGGGGCATCACCATGGAGATTTAAAAATAACTGAAAGCTTCAGCGATTCGCTTGGAGAGGGATACAAAGTTTGCCTTTCGCCAAGTAACCGTTTTGTCGATCCCCAGTATTTAATTGTCCGTTTCCCAGATCAGGATCGCGCTATTTTTAAGGGAATGTGGGTGCTACTAACAATGTCCAGCGTAGTAATTTCAATATTGATTTTTTCGTTTTACTACATCATGGCCAGCAACCTCCGGCAAAAAAAATTATCCGTTATTAAAAACGATTTTATCAGTAACATGACGCATGAGTTTAAAACGCCCATCAGCACTATTGCGTTAGCAAGTGAAATGCTGAGTGATTCGAGTATTTCTCAAACTCCGGAAAAACAGCAGCGCTTTTTAAAAATGATTCGCGAAGAAAACAAACGATTGAGTGTGTTGGTTGAAAGTATATTACAAACTTCCATACTTGATAAAGGCGAATTTAAATTAAAACTCACCGAAATAGATGTGCACGAAATAATAAATACGGCCATCAATAACACCCAGTTGTTAATCAGTCAGCGTAAAGGCCAGGTTTATACTTCGTTAAAAGCCCAAAAATTTAAACTGCCGGCCGATAAAGTGCATTTAACAAACATTATTTTTAACCTAATAGATAACGCCATTAAGTACACCCACGGGATTCCGGAAATTACCATTTCCACCAAAAACACTTCTGAGGGGCTAATGATAGAGATAAAAGACAACGGAATTGGCATAAGTAAAGAAAATCAGAGGAAAATATTCGACAAATTCTACAGGGTTCCCACCGGAAATGTGCATAATGTGAAGGGGTTTGGATTGGGTTTATCTTATGTTTTGGCGGTAGTTTTAAAACACAATGGCACCATTTCCGTTGAGAGTGAGCAAGGCAGGGGCAGCACCTTTAAAGTACACCTGCCAATTTGATAATAAATGTTAAAAGTGTTAAAATTGGCATGAATTCTGAGTATCTTTAATTAACAATTAACATTTGTAATTATATGGATACTGTTAAAACGAAAATACTTTTAGTTGAGGACGATGAGAGTTTAGGGCCGCTTTTGCTCGAATATTTAGAAGCAAAAGGATTTGAGGCCAAACTTGCCACAGACGGCAAAAAAGGCGCCGACGCTTTTTTTAAGGGTTCCTTTGATCTTTTACTTTTGGATGTAATGATGCCTGTTAAAGACGGTTTAACATTAGCCAAAGAAATAAGGGTAGTGGATAAAAATATTCCTATTATATTTTTAACTGCCAAAAGCATGAAGGAAGATACCATGGAAGGGTTTAACGTAGGAGCAGACGATTATATAACCAAACCCTTTAGTATGGAAGAATTACTGGCTCGTGTAACAGCAGTTTTACGCCGCACCAATAAAGTGCGAAGTACCGAAAGCGAGGAGGTTAATTTTAAAGTAGGCTTATATCAATTTAATTCTGAGAGGCAAGTATTACAGCATGGAGGAACGGAACAAAAATTAACTACCAAGGAAAGTCAGTTGCTGCGTTTATTATGCGTGCATAAGAATGATGTGCTTGATCGTAATTTCGCGCTTAAAACTATATGGCACGATGATAATTATTTTAACGGACGAAGCATGGACGTTTACATTGCCAAACTCCGTAAATATTTAAAAGAAGATAATAAGGTTGAAATTATTAATATTCACGGTAAAGGTTTTAAATTATTGGTGAATAATTAAGCTTATAAAATCAGTTTATTATTAAAAAGCGTTCTCAAAAAGATCGCTTTTTTTTATGAATGAATCTTCTTAAAAAGTCAGAGGTTTTCCCTGATAATAATCCAAAACTTTTAATTTAAAAATATAATCGTATTTGCTTTGCAGTAAATTACTTTCAGCTGCAAATAAGCGATTTTTAGCAGTACTGAAATCAAATGAGGTAATGGTGCCTGCATTAAATTTTTGTTGGGCGTATTTAAACGATTCTGTTGCAGCTTCTACGCTTGCCTTAGTAGCATTAAATTTATTTAAGGCCGCTTTTGCATTTACATAAGCCTGCGAAATTGTTTTGTATAAGTTTTGTTTGGCCAGATCTTGGGTTAAACGGGCGTTGAGTGTGTTTATTTGCGCCGTTTTAATAGCGGAGTAAGTTTGTAGGCCGTTAAATATGGGTACGTTTACAGTTAGTCCAATACTTTTATTAACGTTATTTTTAAATTGATCGGCAAAAGGTGTTTGCCTGGTAACCAATTCTGTTAACGGCGTAAATACACTATCGCCCTTATTGGTAATACCGCTTACTCTATAACCGGTAAATCTTACCCCTATAATATCCTTGGCTAGTCCCGAGGTTCCGGTTCCCATACTCGCATTTAAACTCAGCGTAGGGCTCAATCGCCCTTTACTGGCTTTTAAATTTCTTTCTGCGCTTAAAATGGAATATTCTCCGCTTTTAATATTTGGTTGGCTTTTTAAAGCTGTTTCGTAAATTCCATTAATGTTGTTGTTCAATAATTGTTCTCCCTGAACATCTACATTAGGTTTTGCAACCGAAAAATTACTAACACTATCCAAATTCATTAGCTGCGTTAAATTTAAAATCGATAACTGATAATTGTTTTCAGCGGTAGTAACATTTACTTCTTCATTAGCCAGTTGAGCTTTAATGTCGTACTCCACGCTTTTAGCAAGCGATCCGGCGTTTACCAGCTTTTGGGTGCGGTTTAATTGCTCTTTTGTTATTGCAAATTGATTTTCTGAGATCTTTAAAAGTTCATCGTTGAACACAACGGAAATATAAGCACTGGCCACATTTATTGAAAGATCATATTGGCTTTGTTTTAAAGTTTCTACCCCGCTCAAATAGCGGTATTGGGTGGCCTTAATGGTATTATATTGACTTAAACCGTTCCATAAAATCAAATTACTGCTAATGTAAAAATTTTGTTGTAATACCTGCGTATTGGCAAAAGTATTGGTGTAGCGATCTATTGTTTTTCCAAAATTGTATGTGTGCGAGGCACCAAGATTAATGGAAGGTAAGGCGATAGCCTTGGTTTGATCGGCGGTAATTTTATTTATTTGGTTGTTTAAACTTATTTGTTTTAGGCTAATGTTATGGCTGATTGCATAATTAATACACTGTTGAAGGTCCCATCCCGATTGGGCACTTGCCTTATGAAAAAAAGCTAAGGGCAGGAGAAATAAAAAATAATGAAAATAATTCCGGGGTTTCATTTTGGTAATTTTGCAGTAAAATTAGCTATTTTAATTAAGCGCTTGTTAAAGTTGTTTAACCAGCACTTAAACTCACATCAACGGTAAAAATCAAGTTTCATCTTCGTTGCGCTTAATTGATTTATTTTTGGCATTTCTGTTAATAGCCATTACCAAAGATAAAAATATCATACTTGTTATTACCACCGTTATAAGGCTGAGTGTGGCTTCATAAATAAAATAAGACAGCAAAGAGGCGCCAATGGTTAATATTGTAAAAACGTAAATAATAATTACTGTTTTAACGTGACTGAATTTACAATCAATTAATTTATGATGAAGGTGATTGCGATCGGCAGTAAAGGGCGATTGTCCTTTAACAGCTCTTGTAAGAAACACACGCAATGTATCAAGCAATGGATAAATAAGGGCGGCAACAGCAAATACAGGCTTGCTCACATGCACCCAAAAAGGGGTTAAGGACTGCATGGGATACTCGATCATCTTTATGGCAAGCACGCAAATAAACATGCCAATGACAAGCGAGCCGGAATCGCCCATAAATATTTTTGCGGGAGAAAAATTAAAAATCAAAAATCCCCCTAAGGCTCCCGCTAAAGAAAAAGAAAGAGCGGCATACGGAAATTCATTTGCGAAAATAAACCAAGTTCCAAAGGCGCAACAGCTTAAAAAGCCCACACCCGCTGCTAAACCGTCAACGCCATCAATAAGGTTAAACGAATTTACAACCACCACATAAGTAAAAATAGATAAGAATACACTGCCCCAGATAGGAATATCATAAACGCCGAAAATTCCATGAAGGCTGGTAATGCGGATATCGCCCATTAACACAAGTATAAGCGCCACCAGAATATGCGCGAATAATTTTTTAACAGGAGCCGTGCCGATAATATCGTCTTTAACTCCCACAAAAAATAAAATAAGGCTGGTAGCAATAATTAATTTAAACTCGTTAACCGATTGAAAGATCTTGTCGTAATAGATCATTTTATCAATGGTGTACCAAAGCGAATAAGAGAAAAGTGTGCCCGCGAAAATAATAATACCTCCAATGGTGGGCACAGAGCGTTTATGGATCTTGCGGTCTTCGGTGGGAACATCTATCAAGCGTTTTAACACCGCCACTTTTATAAGGGAAGGAGTGGAGTAGAGCACTACTATAAAAGAGGTTAAAAAAACAAGTATTAATACAGCCATTTAAAAATCGTAATATAAATTATAAAAACTGGTTTTTAATGCCACATAAATATAATTTGTTTGATTGTTCAAACTTTTAAAATTAGAAAAATTTTGGTTACGATAGGTATATCCCAATGCAAGATTTAAATTATAAGACGGATTTATTAAATACCCCACTTTTAAGTTGAGGAGTTGGTTGTCGTAAATTTTTTGGTTATTAAGGGGAACCATTTGGTAATTGTATTTTATATTGGCATTCCATCTTCTCCATTTATAATCCACTATGCCCAGCAGTTCCTGTCCGTAGCCCAATGTATAAGCAATATTTTGCTGATAGTGCGAGTAAGATTGATTGGTAAGGGAGCCAATAGGACTAACATACGATGCCTCAGAAGCGTAATTGTATTCAGCCTGAAAAAACAGGTTCTTTAACCCCAAAGCGTCAAAATAATTAAATCCGGCCTGATAGCCAATTCCGTTTCCTGTCTTTTTTGTATTGCTCAGATCATCTGCCATAAATTGTCCGTACAAATTTATTTTATTGGTTAATTTAATTTTTATATCGCTTCCAATAAGCAAGTTGTTTTTATTATTTAATTTGTATTTACCGAGATTAGAATATATAAGCGGGTTAAAATAATATAGATCTAAATACTGGCGATTACGCCCATCGCCCGATTGCCAGATCATTCCCTGAAAAAATCCCACATTTAAATATTTACTGATGTTTAAGCTAAGGTATTGAAAAGCCGCCGCCTTTTTCTGAAACAATCGTTCTGCGTTAGGAATAGGAGTTGTACTTGCCGCTACCAAATTCATGAAAGATGCATAAATGTTGGTGTATTGTAATCTGCCTTTAAACCATTGTTGTGTAAACCGCGCATAAGGGTAATTAAACGCGTTATCACTTAGTAATAGCGAACGATACCCATTTCCGATTTTTTGTTTACCATGCCCAAACTGAATATTAAAATTTTTAAAGGCTTGGTAGGAAATAAAACCGGAAGAAAAAGCGTAATCAAAACCTGTAGTTTTAAATGTTTTATATCGGCCCTGACCCGGCACTATTGAATTAGCTTTTACAATATCAGAAATATATGCCGGAAAAATACTTTGGCTTTCTACAAACATGGTTTCAAAATAAAATTTTTGACCAATATAACCACAGGCAATAAAGCCTCTGGTATTCGTGCTTGTTTGTGTTTTTAAACTATCAAAATAATCGTTGCCAATGTTTACATCTAATACAGGGTCGAGTGTAAATTTGAAATTTTGATTATTAGGTTTTACAGTAATTACATGTTTTACAAATACAACATCTAAAACCGGATCGTCTGTAATAAATTTAAAAAGTTTGTGTGTATCCGCAACATGCAAATATTTATCTGAGAAAAAATGTATGTAAGGCTTAATTCCTGAATGAACAGAAGAATCTTTTGCCGCCAATTGTTTTTCGGTAAGTAATGAAAAAGAATAATCGTTAGGAAGATTGTAAAATTGAGCTGAAATTTTCAGAGAGGCAAGAAATAAAAAAGCAAGAAACAGGATGCTTAAATTGGGACAGAATTTATTTGTTTTGATCATGGCTTTTGTATCAAAATAATCTTGCGTCTTTTTTTACCACACTTTTACATTTTCTCTTTTCTTAAAATCTTCGTAAACGGTTTTGATGCCCTCTTCCAGCCCTATGGTGTGTTTCCAGCCCAGACTGTGTAAAAAACTTACATCCATCAATTTACGCGGGGTGCCATCCGGTTTAGTAAGATCATTTTTTATTTCCCCTGTATATCCAATTATTTTTTGAATCAATTCGGCTAATTCTTTTATGCTCAAATCAGTTCCCGTACCTATGTTAACGTGCTGTTCTCCGCTATAAGTTTGCATTAAATAAACGCAAGCATCGGCCATATCGTCGGCATGTAAAAATTCGCGCAGGGGCGAACCGCTTCCCCACATTTCTACATAAGAAGAATTAGCCGCTTTCGCTTCGTGAAATTTTCTTATCAGCGCAGGCAACACATGCGAATTATTAAGATTATAACTATCGTTGGGTCCGTATAAATTAGTAGGCATTACGCTTATGAAATTGCAGTTATATTGCCGGCGATAACTCTCGCACATTTTAATTCCTGTAATTTTTGCAATAGCATAGGGTTCGTTGGTATCTTCCAGCAACCCACTTAAAAGATATTCTTCCTTTAAAGGCTGAGGTGCCAGCTTAGGATAAATGCACGATGATCCTAAAAACATTAATTTTTTTACTTTATTTATATATGAAGAATGTATTACATTATTCTGAATGCATAAATTATCATATAAAAATTCAGCGCGGAAAGTATTATTCGCCTGGATGCCCCCAACTTTTGCGGCCGCTAAAAAAACATATTCCGGTTTTTCCTTTTCAAAAAACTCACTAACGGCTTGTTGATTGCGAAGATCAAGTTCAGAGGAAGTTTTAAAAATAAAATTTGTAAATCCTTTCTTCTGAAGATTTCTGTGGATGGCAGAACCAACCATTCCGCGATGCCCTGCAATGTATATTTTAGAAGTTAATTCCATTGAATAATTTTTGAATTTTAAAATTTTCAGAATTTTGAATGATAGAATTGCATGTAACTCTAAAAATCGTACTTCTAAAAATCCAGAATTATTCTACTCTTTATAGTTAAGCACTTTATGCCCGCCTTCAATTAAATATTTATCGCGACGGAACAATTCAAGATCAGACTGAACCATTTCTTTACACAAAGCCTGAACCGTGTAAGTAGGCACCCATCCTAATTTTTCTTTGGCCTTGGTTGCATCGCCAACAAGTAATTCAACTTCTGCCGGGCGATAATATTTTGGATCAATCTGAACAATTGTTTTTCCTGTAACAGAATCAATTCCTTTTTCGTTTTCCGCTTTGCCTTCCCACTTTAAAGTAACGCCCACTTCGGCAAAAGCCATGTTTATAAAGTCGCGAACCGTTATCTTAATTCCGGTGGCCAATACAAAATCATCCGGCTCGTCCTGTTGTAACATGCGCCACATACCTTCTACATAATCTTTGGCATGCCCCCAATCGCGCTCCGAATCAATATTGCCCATAAACAGTGTTTCCTGCATGCCCAAACTTATTTTGGCTGCGGCACGGGTTATTTTGCGGGTAACAAATGTTTCGCCGCGTAAAGGGCTTTCATGATTAAATAAAATGCCGTTGCAGGCATACATACCGTAACTCTCGCGGTAATTTTTAGTAATCCAGAAACCATATAATTTAGCAACGCCGTACGGGCTGCGCGGATAAAAAGGAGTGGTTTCTTTTTGAGGAATCTCCTGAACCAATCCGTATAATTCAGAAGTAGAAGCTTGATAAAAACGTGTTTTCTTTTCCAGTTTTAAAATGCGAATGGCCTCCAGAATTCTTAGGGTACCTAAAGCGTCGGAATTGGCGGTGTACTCAGGTGTTTCAAAACTTACTTTAACGTGCGATTGCGCGGCCAAGTTATATATTTCATCGGGCTGCACTTCCTGTACAATTCGTATAAGATTGGTGCTATCCGTAAGATCGCCGTAATGCAAAATAAAATTTACATTTTTTTCATGCTTATCTTGATAAAGATGATCGATACGATCGGTATTAAACATGGAGCTGCGGCGTTTTATGCCGTGCACAATGTATCCTTTGGATAATAATAATTCGGCCAAGTACGCGCCGTCTTGTCCCGTTACACCTGTAATTAAAGCTACTTTTGACATGAGTGAATTTAGAGGAACAAAATTACGGAAAAATTTGGGATATCCCCGTAAAGCAACTTTGAAAACGTCTTTCTGATTATCTGATAAGTGTAATACTACCTTTGCGCGTGTAGACTTCGCCGATATCGCATTTAACCTTAATATACCAGCCATATACGCCGGGGCTGCAAATCTTACCTTTATATAGCCCGTCCCATCCAATGAGTTTATCCTTAGTTTCAAAAACTAATTCACCCCAACGATTAACAATGAGAAAATCAATTTCCTCATTGTTAATTCCTCTTACATAAAAAACATCGTTTTGTCCATCGTTGTTTGGGGTAAAAGTATTGGGCAAAAAAAGACTGTTATTACTACAAGTTTCTTTTTGTGGCGATGCAATTTGGATGGTGTTACCTGCTAATGCCGTTGTTGTAGTAACTATAGTTTTAAAGCATAATGTTGAATCGTCAATATTTTTAGTTTTTTCAATTACGAGGGAAGGATGTTGAGTGCCGATATTATTAGCTACTCCTCCAACGTTAGAAGTAAAAGTAATGGCAGAAACAAAAATTAAATTAGTGTCTTTTTCACATTTAATATGCAGATTAGAATCAAGTTTAACTATAGTGGAATTGAAGTTATTAAAATTGGCACCGTTGAGCACGACGCCGTTATGTTTAATATTATTTATTTTACTTAAATATAGGGACGAACTAAAAACTGTGGTTTTTTTTATATTACCAAGCGTGTCTATCAAGGCTACACCGGAACTGGAATTGCCCAAACTATCATAGGTGTTAAATGAGGCTGCGTAAATTTTATCCTTGCGTTGAATAATGCTGTTGAATGTCAAATTATTCGACGCGTTGTTCTTCCAGTAATATTTCTTTGAAAAATTAATCCCTCCATTTGAATTAAAAAAAGAAATGGTTGCAAAATAAGATCTCGTCCAATTTACATTGGAGGTATCAAAAACAGTGGTGATTCCTGCAGTAACTAAATCGTTATTTTTGGATATAGTTCCGCAGGTTAAATTATAATAGTGCATTTTGGAGGGTATGACAGGGCCGAATTTTGATAACCACAAAAGATTTCCGTTTTGGTCTGTTTTTACGGCCTGACCAATACCAGTATATATATCATTATATTTATTCGAATCACCAAATATGTACACATCTTGTTTTTTGTCTATTTCCATCGCTAAAGGAAAATCGTAAGTTGAGTCAGGTGTAAGATATAATTTTGAAAAGAGAAGGCTACCATTTTTGTTCAATTTAACCAAATTAAAATCGCCCTGACTCGAAGCGGCACTACCACCATCCGAATATCCGCAAATAAGATAGTTTTCATCATTAAGCTGCTTAATATCCATCGCATATTCGTTGCCGGGGGTGCCTACTGCCGTGCTTGTTAATAAGGTTCCGTTAAGGTCTGTTTTAAAAAATAAGTAATCAGGGTTTGGAACGAGTGTATTAAAATCTACCGACACTAAAGCTATCGTTGAATCTTTAGATAGGCAGAAAGAGCCTCCATATGCGCAATTGCTACTTAAAATATAATTTTTGGCCCACTTTATTCCGCCTGATTTATTAACGCGGTATAAAGCTATAACTTCGACATAAGATGTATCTTTTGTTGAACTTACTATGGTATCAATATTGGCGGCTGAATTAATAAATCCACCGTCATTGAGTTCTGCAATATTTCCCCCATACGAATTTGCCTGCAGGTTATAGGTTTTTATGTAGTAATCAACAGATTGCCCGGTAAAGCATAAGCACCATAAAAAAAAATGCACCAATAAAATGTATTTATTGATGTAGAAAAACATTAATTTGCAATAAGTAATTTAGAAATAAAAATGATTGTCTTTTTTTGTTTCACCACAATCATATAACTGCCTGGTTTTAATGAGCCTGTTAAAATTTCATCGTTAGTTTCCTTAGGATCTAACACTTCAGTTTTTAAAAGTTCTCCGTTTTTATCTAGTATTTCAAGCGTTGTGGCGTTTTTTGGGTGGATCAAAATAAATGATGTTGAGGCAGGGTTAGGAAAAAATACACAGTTTTGGCCAAGAGGATTTAATTGCTTGAGACCTGTTGGATATGAAACTACAAATGAAGCAATGCAGGTTGGCATGATGTTGCTTTTATAAAAATACTGCCCTGGAACTGAAGGAATATAGTAAAAATCTTTGTGTGTGACATCTAAAGTTGCATCCCAAGCCGTAGCACCCGGAGGAAGGTTTAATGATGAGGTTTTCCTAGGAGTGTTCGCATCCAAAAACCAATGAAGAGTATCTCCCAAGACAATGGTATTATTTGCGGGAGGATTAAAAGAGCAACCATCCACACCTATATGATGAATTGTAGCTTTTGTCAATAGATTCAATGAACAAAACAATGTTAGAATAAAACTTGATTTTTTCATAATTATAATTTATAATCAAATATATGAAAAATTAGTTATGATGCCGATTTTTAATAGGAGTTTATTGCGTGAAAATGGCAAAAAAGTGGTAATTTTGAATTTAAATTGATTTTATGAAACCAACATTTGAAAGAAAGAACTATATAATTTTACTGGCCGGAATTTTTTTAATTGTGCTGGGCTACATTTTAATGATTGGGGGCAAAAGCGAAGACCCAAATGTTTTTAATCCCGCTATTTTTAATTTTCAGCGCATTACATTGGCACCGGTGCTTTGTTTAATAGGGTTTGTAACTATTATTTTTGCCATTATGTGGCGGCCTAAAACTAACGAAGAAGTTGTTGAAAATGGAAAGCTCAATTAATACCTCAAAGCCCGCTCAGCCTAAAAAAGGCAAATTCAAAAAATTCCTGATCATTTTTTCGCTGATTGTTGTAGCCGGTTTGCTCATTTATTATTTTGTTTGCGGTATGGCTTACAGCAAGGGTACGCGCTCGGGCATCCTTACCAAAGTGAGTGAAAAAGGCTATGTTTTTAAAACTTACGAAGGCGAATTAAACGTGGGAGGCTTCAACCAAGAAGGCGGAACCATTATGCCCGCCAGTATCTTTAAATTTTCGGTAACTGATAAAAAAGTGTACCAGCAATTGGAAGCTTTGCAAGGGAATAAAGTAGTTTTACATTATAAACAGGTAATGAAAAATTTTTTCTGGCAAGGCGATACCGATTATTTTATTTATGAATGCAGCCCTGTAAATAAGTAATTTATTTTTAAAACATTCTTTTCTTTTTTTTAAATTAATTTTAAGCTTATGACTTATTTAGAAGCTTTTATATTGGCTGTGGTAGAAGGCCTCACCGAATTTCTACCCATTTCTTCAACCGGACACATGATGATTGCCTCCGCTTTATTGGGAATTCAATCCACGCCTTTTGTAAAACTGTTTACGGTAGCCATTCAGTTTGGCGCTATTTTAAGCGTGGTATTTTTATACTTCAGCAAATTTTTTAAGTCCATAGAATTTTATGTGAAGTTATTTGTGGCTTTTATTCCCGCGGCCATTGCGGGGTTTTTACTGGGCGATTGGATAGATACCCAATTGGAAAATGTTTTGGGAGTTGCCATTGCCCTTTTTGTGGGAGGCATTATTTTATTATTTGTAGATAAATGGTTTAAAAATCCTGTCATTACAAATGACGAAGAAGTTTCCTATTTTTCCGCTTTAAAAATTGGCTTGTTTCAATGTTTGGCTTTATTTCCGGGAGTAAGCCGAAGCGCTTCTACCATAATTGGGGGAATGAGCCAAAAATTAACCCAACAAGCCGCCGCCGAGTTTTCGTTTTTTTTAGCGGTTCCCACCATGTTTGCCGCAACAGTTAAAAAATTGCTGGATTTTTATCAGCAAGGCATTTCCATTACTTCGCAAGAATTTAAAATATTGGCCTTGGGCAACGTGGTGGCTTTTGTGGTGGCTATGATTGCCATTAAAACCTTTATAGGACTTTTAAATAAACACGGCTTTAAAATTTGGGGCATTTACCGGATTTTAGTGGGCGGAATTTTAATCATCCTGTTTTTAATGGGAGTAAAATTGAATGTGATTTAATTCTGTTTTTGTAAGCCCCGATTAATTTTGATTAATGATTTTAAAATTGAATAGTTATACGATAATCCTCCAAAGATTTGGATAAATAGTATTTAATTTTCAATAGAATTTATGTTTTTAACAATCCCCTGCAAGGAAACGGTGGAAATATTTTGTTTTTAACAATCCCCTGATATCCACGGTTTTTGCATGGCTATGTTTGGTTTTTATGGGTTTATATACGATAATAACGGTTGGCGGTTGGGGTTTATTGTGGGGGGGGGGGGAATTAATTTTTTATAATCCGTTTACTGATTACTTTATCGGTGTAACTTAATTAATGGTATTGTTTAAAATGTAAAGCCAATACTAAATAGCCCGCGCGGTAAAAACGTAGCATTTGTTAAACCTGCGTATTTATATTTAATAAGTATTTGCGCGGGGTTTGGCGATGTAGATGATTTATATAAGTTAGTTTTTTCGGGATTGTTTTGTGAATAATAATTTAATTTCCCCGTACTAATTACTTCTCCATTATTATAATCTATAAACTCTTTAAAATTAAAGATAGATAGCAATCCCACAAAAGGTTTTAAATAAAAATGCTTGAAGCCAATAATATAACCAACATCTATACTGTTGCACCAAGCTGTGCGGCTATTATATAAATAATTATCGCCCTTCAAAATTTCTTGTCCGCCACCAATTCCAATACTGGTATAAAAGCCGCTTACTTTCTTATTTTTTAGTACCCGTTTTAAAGAAACCCCGGGTATTATATAAAAGCTACTTTCTTTTTCCTCGTACACTCTTCCCACTAAGAAGCTTGCACTTTTTTCGTTAAATATAAATTTATCCAATTGGTAAACATACCCTAAGAAAAAACCGTATTTTGATTTGTTTGTAGTATTAAGTTCAAGGTTAATAGAACCTATAGAGTATGTATGATGTTTTATAAGACAAATATATAGATTGCTTTTTAATATGCAAATAAAAGTTAATTTATTTTTGTTTTAATAAAATGCACGTTTTAGCCCATGAAATGCAGCTTTGGCTTTTTAGAGCGAAACCTTAAACCAACAAAACCCTGTTAATTAATTAATTCTTATGAGCCGCAACAAGGCTGTAAAAAAAATAATTTCGCTTTGTGAGCGATAATTTAACTAAAAAACGTTTAAGAACTTCGGGGTTTACCGTTATTATCAGTTTGGCTTTGGTGCTGTTTATGCTTGGTGCCTTGGGTTTGCTGGTTATTAATGCCAATAAACTCAGCCAGCATTTTAAAGAAAACGTGGGCTTTCAAATCTATTTAAAAGATACCGCTTCTTCGGCACAAACCGATGGCCTGGTTCAGGAAATAACCAATTCGCGCTACGCAAAAAGTGTTATTTTAATAAATAAAGAACAGGCTGCCGAAAAATTAAAAACCGATCTGGGCGAAGATTTTGTAAGTTTTTTAGGAAGTAATCCGCTCCTCAACTGTATTGAAGTAAAACTTAACGCCGCTTTTGCCGACAGCGATACTTTGATGAGTGTTGAGAAAAATCTTCTGCAAAAACATCAATCCATCATTAAAGAAGTGGTGTATCAAAAAGATATGATCAACAGTCTTAATAAAAATACCAACGCCATTGCTTTCTTCATCCTTATTTTTAGCGGAGCTTTATTAATTGTGGCTATTGCTTTAATCAATAATACCATTCGTTTATCTATTTATTCGCAACGGTTTTTAATTCGTACCATGTATTTGGTGGGGGCTACCAGGGCGTTTATTAGTCGCCCCTTTATTTTTAAAGGAATACGGCAGGGTGTAATAGCGGGAATAATTGCCGGGGCTTTATTGGCCGGCTTTTTGGTGTTGAGTACCCGTTTTATTCCTGACCTGCTTCAGCTTCAGGATGAAAATGTGTTATTAGTTCTTTTCGGGTTATTGGTGTTGATGGGAATTATTATTTCGGCCATGAGCGCCATGTTTGCTGTTTTACGTTATCTGCGCTTAAAAACCAGCGATCTGTATTTTTAGATTTCTTAACCATTCATCTAAGCAATATTTTATTAATTTTGATGTCAAATTAGTTTAATAATGGAAACAACAAATTACAGAAGTACCAATATCGACAGTATTCAGTCTGCAACAATTTTAAATGAAAGAACCATTTTACGTTCTTCTTTTTTGTGGATGGCAATAGCCATGGTGTTAACCACGCTTTCTTCCTTGCTTTTTGCTTTTGTGCCGCAGTTAACGGCATTATTACTGGAGCCAACTGAATTCGGCGTTAAGCCCACTATTCTGGCTTATGTGGTAATGTTTGCGCCGCTTATTTTTGTTTTATTAATGAGCTTTGGCGTTAATAAAATGTCGCTGCCTGTTTTGATAGCAACCTTTGTGGCTTACTCAGTAATTAACGGAATAAGTTTCAGTTTTATATTTTATGTTTATTCAATTGGTTCTATTTATAAAGTGTTTTTAAGTACTGCCGCCTTGTTTGCGTTAATGGCCATTGTGGGGTATACTACTAAAACCGATCTTACCAAATTAGGCAGTTTATTGATGATAGGATTGATAGGAATTGTAATTGCTTCCTTGATAAATATGTTTATGCAGAGCGAAAAAATGGATTATATCATTTCAATTTTAGGGGTGATTATTTTTACAGGATTAACAGCTTACGATGTTCAGAAAATAAAGAATCTGGGCTCCGAAGGCCAAGGCGATGTGTTTGCTAAAAAAATGGGCATCATGGGTGCCTTGACTTTATACCTTGACTTTATCAACTTATTTTTATTTCTTCTCCGTTTGTTTGGCGGAAGAAAAGATTAAATTATTCTTCTTTAAGAAATTGCCTGTTAAAAGCAGGCTTTTTTTGTTTGGTTTTTGAATGGAATTTGGACCCATACCGGTAAAAACCGCATAAACTTAGTAAAATGAGCTTATGAATGAGTGAAATATGTATGATGTTAGTGGTTTTACCTTAACTTTATGATATATAATTTTAGGTGCAATTGATTTATTAAAAAATTAAAATATGAAAAGAATTATCTTCTCGCTTTTTATCCTTATTTCCTTAGCGGTTACATCCCAAACAAATGAAATAAAGCTTAATGCTGAAAAAATTAAAAAGTTTGAGCCTTATATTCATTTTAAACATACCGGTTACAGCTCTTTTAATGAGTGGAGAGAAAACAACAAGCTTTTATATACCAAAGAAATGTGGTATTATTCCGAATCTTTTTATGTAAAAAGAAACCATTTAACTGAGGGTGTTACTTTAAATGAAGAAATAATCGACATCACACGTTTTGAATCTCAGCGGAAAGCAAATGAAGAAGTAACAGTTATTTTGCCCGGGTTTAAAGATGCTTTAGTGCTTCTTCCCGGCAATAAATTAATTTACAAGCCTTAATTAAAAGAATTATTTATTTAGGTTTAAAAATAGGAGTTTGATCAGCCGGATTTGGTTTTTCAGCTTTATCGTTTTTGTTTTTTTCGTTGGTAATATCTACGGCCTCAAGCGTAATCCATTTATCTTTTTTTAATTCTAAGGCATCAAAACTGCCATCGGGCCCGTAATATTGGTATTGGCCTTCGAGCACGCTGCCCTCATCTTTTGGGGCAAGATGGCTGTAGATGATCTGCTTTCTTTTTTCATTGAATTTTAAGCTCATGCTCACCTCGCTGCTGTACTCAAAAATAAGTCGTCTTGGGTTTTTACGCGGAAATTTAAAAACATCTTTTCCAAAAACAGGAGTGCCATCGGGTTTAAAATAAAGCACATCCACTATTTTTTTTTGCGTGAGATTATCATTTCCATCCCATGCTAAAAGAGTATAAAAACCGTTGCATTCAATTAAAGAATAATACAGCATGCCGTACCATTTTGCAGGCGAACCAATATAATTTTCAGGATTTTTAATGGAACCCGAATTATCAATGAGCTTAAAATATTCGTACGCTTCAATGGTTTCATGCCCCAACAATCCTTTTTTAATTCGCTTGCTGTTGTTTACCAAAAGATATCCAAAAAAACCATGAGTGCCATCGTCCTTATGTAAATTCCAGGTTATCAATTTAAATTTATGATTTTTTGGCTCAAGAATAGAAATATCATTTAAGCTATCGAAGGGATAATTCAGAACTTCAGGATTGCTGACAATTGCATCCCAGGCTTTAATAAATTTTTTATTGCCCGCCACGCGCTCAGCTTCTTTTCTACTGTAAAAAGTTTCTTTTTGAAGTAATTTTAATTCCTGCTCGGCTTGCTTAAAAAATGCAAGGGCACTGTCGCTTTTTTGCGCCCGAACAGTGGTAATAAACGCTAAAAAAATAAATGATGCCGCTTTAAACATTATTTTTATAATACAAAAACCAAACAAAGTTACACATTAAGTATGATTGTTTTATGGAGATGGCTAAGGTTATGTTTAAGTTATTGTTTGTTTGCCATTGTAATGTTATTGGTAATAAATAAAAATGATTCTGTTTATCTTTTTTATCAGGCAAAAGGGCAGTTACAAATATTGATAAATACAGAAAGCATCGAACATTTTGCTAAACGCAATAAAAATGAAGAAAGGATTATAAAAAAAATAAAGCTCATCGAGCAAATTAAAATGTTTTCGGTGGATAGTTTAAATTACAAGCCAACCAATAATTTTACACGTATTTACGACCAACACAACTCTCCAATACTATGGGTGTTAACTGTAAGCCAACCGTATGAATTAAAAGCTTATGAATGGAAATTTCCGGTGGTTGGAAGTGTTAGTTATAAAGGTTATTTTAAAAAAGAACTTGCCTTAAAAAGTTTCAATCATTTTAAATCTTTAGGGTTTGATGTGGATATCAGGAGTGTTTCTGCGTGGAGTACCTTAGGTTGGTTAAATGATCCTGTTTTAAGTAATTCGCTTCAAAAAAATAAAGGCGAAATTTGTAATCTTTTTTTTCATGAGCTTTTTCATGCTACGTATTATGCTCAAAATTCGGTTAATTTTAATGAGAATATTGCCAGTTTTATAGCTCATAAAGCAACGGTTCAATTTTTAAATAATGATATTGTAGCTCTAAAGAAATATTTAGATGATCAAAAGGATAAAACCATCTATCGTAATTATATGCTCAGGCAAAGTTTACGTATTAAAAAACTCTATCAAGGTATAAATAACAACCCAAATAAATACATCATAAAATTAAAAGCAATAGATAAAATTGCCGATAGCATTCGTTTTTTACCCGGCATTGATACGCTGAAGCTAACGTCCCGAAAAAAAATAATATTATCGGCAAAAAATGCTTATTTTATTGACTTTGAACAATACGATAGCTTGCAGGATAGTTTGGAAGACGTTTTTAACAAAATTTACAATGGCGAACTTAAAAATATGGTACGGGATTTGAGGTATAAAGCAGGCAATTATTAATTTTGATAAATAAACCCTCACATGAAAAAACTTTCCATTGCTTTTTGTATTTCCCTATTCGCTTTAATTAGTCCGGCTCAGTCAGGTTACGACATTAAGGTTAATTTTAAAGGGGGAAAGGATACGATTCTTTATTTGGTAAAGTATATTTGGGATCAGAAGTATGTAGCCGATACCTGCAAAAATGTAAAGAACGGGCAGGCGCGATTTACAGGCAAAATTGAATTGGATAAAGGAGTGTACGTTTTGGTTAGCCAGGCAATGACAACCTATTTTGATTTTATCATCAACGAAACTCAAAAATTTACGATATCTGCCGATATTGCCGATTTTGGAAATACTTTAAAGTTTACAGGAAGTAAAGAAAACGAACTGCTTTTTTCTTATCTAAAAGGCATGAATGAAAAAAACAAAGAGTTTATGAAGTTGCGAGATCTTACAAAAGGCAAAAGTAAAGCCGATAGCTTGCAATTTATGAATGAAAAGTCGGCTGAGTTTATGAAAGCGGCCAAGCACAGCGATCGTGATTTTCTTGAGAAGAACAAGGGAAATTTTGTTGCCGATTTTGTTAACCTTAAAATTGAAAAGGAAAATCCAAATCCTCCAAAGGCAAGTAACGGAAGGCCGGACAGCGTGTATCAATATTATTATTATAAAAATCATTTTTTTGACGGCATTGATTTTAAAGATGAACGAATTATAAGAACACCTTTTTTTCATGAAAGAGTAAAAAGATATTTTGAAAGTGTTATTATTCAGCATCCTGATACCATGATTGCAGAAATTGATAAACTTTTTGCAAAGTGTAAAGAGGGAAACTTGGTTTATAATTCTATGCTTGGCTATTTTACTTATAAAGCCGAAACGAATAAAAATATGCTGTTTGATAAAAATGGCAACGCTCTTACGTATGAAAAAGTTTTTGTGCATTTATCAGATAATTATATTTTAAACGGAAAGGCCAAAGGCGTTTACACCGAAGAAACCGTAAAAGCAATTAAAGAGCGAACTGACATTATAAGAAACTTACTTCCGGGAGCCACCGTTGCAGAGCTTTTTATGATAGATACCATTCATGGCAAACAAGTAATGAAAATGGGCTTTGATACATGTAAATCAAGCAAAACGTTAAGCGATCTTTATTACAAAAAGGAAACACAATTGAAACCTTTGTACAAAACTCTATCGAGTGTAAACGCTAAATACACGGTGCTTGTTTTCTGGGCATCTGATTGCGGGCATTGCCAAACCGATATCCCTAAATTGAAAGAAAATTTAGATAAAATTAAAGGTAAAATTGATTTTAAAGTATTCGCTGTGCAAACAAAAGATGAATATGAACCTTGGCGAAAATTTATAATAGATAAAAAATTAGATTTTATAAATGTTTTTGACCCCATGCATTTGAATAATTTAAAAGAACGTTTTGATATTAATTCGACTCCTATAATTTACATCCTTGATAAAAATAAAAAGATCAAGGCAAAAAAAATAGGGCATGAGCAGGTTGTGGAATTACTTGAAATGTTTGAAAAGATGGAAAAAGAACAAAGCAAATAATTACATTTATATTTTATTAACGCTTATTATTTTACGCAATTTTATTTTTATGAAACAATTATCAATAGCTTTTTTACTTCTTTTACTTTCATTCAGTTCAGTAAGGGCACAAAACGCCTATGATATAAAAATAAACTTTAAAGGCTGTAAAGATACTTCGGCCTATTTGGTAAAATATACTTGGGATCAACAATATATTGTAGATACTTGTAAAAAAATAAAAAATGGTTTAATCGAATTTAAGGGAAAGCGCGCGCTCGATAAAGGTGTGTATACATTGGTTAGTCAGGCTAAATCAATTTATTTTGATTTTTTTATAAATGAAAGTCAAAAGTTTGCAATTAGTACGGATAATGCTGAAGTGGTAAATAATTTAAAGTCCGCAGGAAATAAAGAAAACGAAAATTTCTTCGCCTATATTAAATTCATCACTAATAAAAATCAGGAATTTATTAAAATTCGTGAGCAATCTGCCGGAAAAAGCAAAGCCGATAGTATTAAATTTATTACCGAAAAATTTAAAATCCTGAACGAAGACGTTAAAAAGTTTGATGCAGATTTTATGCTGAAAGTCAAGGGAACTTTTGTGTATGATGTTTTAAATTTAAAAACTGAAAAGGAACCCACCACCGTTCCTAAAGCCGGTAATGGAAGGCCCGACAGTGTTTATCAATATTATTATTACAAAAATCATTATTTTGACGGTGTAGACTTTAAAGATGATCGCATAATTCGCACTCCATTTTTTGACGACCGTGTAAAAAAGTATTTTGATAATGTAATCGTTCAACACCCTGATACTGTTATAAACGAGATTGATAAAATTATTTTGCAATGCAATAAGGACAGCTTAATTTATAACACCTTGATTGTTTATTTTACTTACAAGTATGAGCAGAGTAAAATAATGGGTTTTGATAAAATATTTGTTCACATGGCTGATAAATATATTATTAACGGTGCATCAAAAAAACTGGGCTATACCCAGGAAACTATTGGCAAAGTAAAAGAACGGGTGGATATTATACGTAATTTATTACTGGAAGCTAAGGTTTCTGAATTATACATGATTGATACTACCTATGGCAAGCAGGTGATGAAGATGGGATTTGATACTTGCAAAACCAGTAAAAGCGTAACTGATCTTTACTATAAGAATTTGGAAAAACTTACGCCTATGTTTAAAACCCTTTATTCGGTAAATGCCAAATATACAGTGTTAGTGTTTTGGGCTTCCGATTGCGGGCATTGTCAAACAGAAATCCCTAAGCTTCAGGATAATTTAAAGGAACTTAAAGGACAGATAGACTATAAAGTTTTTTCAGTGCAAACAAAAGATGATTTTGAAGCCTGGCGTAAATTTATTATTGAAAAAAAACTTGAATTTATAAATGTGTTTGATCCCATCCATTTAAATAATTTAAAAGAGCGTTTTGATATTTATTCCACCCCTGTAATTTATATTCTTGATAAGGATAAAAAAATTAAAGCCAAACGTTTAAGTGCCGATCAGGTAATTGAAATGCTTAAACTGCTTGAAAAAGCGGATAAGAAAGAGAAAAAATAAATTATACTGCTCCCTAATAGTGTAGTCTTTTATCACATGAAATAACTACTTTATAGTTCTTGAATTACCCGTGACCTAACCTTTTCAATCTGTCAATACTTTTTAGCAGATTAAGGAAAACAGGCTGATTTTAAAAATGCCATTTTATTGATGGGTTCTTTTTATTGATATCACCCTCATAAACCTGCGTTTATCTAAAAATCTAAAACGTATCTTAATTCGTGCTATTTTTGCGCTTCAATTTTAATTACACATGAAAAAGTTCTTAGGTATTCTTATTATCTCTTTTTGTTTTAATTCTTTTATTAAGGCCGATGAAGGGATGTGGCTGGTGCAATTGCTTGGCGATAAAGTGTATACTGATATGGTTAAGAAGGGCTTAAAGCTTTCAAAAGAGCAATTATACAGCATTAATAACAATAGTATTAAAGATGCTATTGTTTTATTTGGCGGTGGCTGCACGGCCGAAATTGTAAGCAAAGAAGGTTTATTATTTACCAACCACCATTGCGGGTACGATAACATCGCGCAATCCAGTTCCGTGGAACATAATTATTTAAAGGATGGCTTTTGGGCCAAATCTAAAAATGAAGAAATTGCCTGCCCGGGATTGAGCGTGCAGTTTTTAGTGAAGGTAGAAGATGTTACATCTCAAGTAACTGAAAAAATGAAATCCTTTAAGTCAGAAGAATTGGCTGTTAAGTTGCCGGGGGTCATCGCTGAAATGTCAAACAAAGCGGCGGAAGGCACAGGTTACGAAGTGCGCATTAGCACGTTTTTTAAAGGCAATCAATTCCTTCAATTTACCTATCAGCGTTATAAGGATGTTCGCCTGGTTGGTGCCCCGCCTGAAAGCATTGGCAAATTTGGAGGCGATACCGATAATTGGGAGTGGCCGCGCCATACAGGCGATTTTTCAATTTTTAGAGTGTACGCGGGTAAGGATGGAAAGCCTGCGGAATATTCCGCCGAAAATGTTCCTTACCAGCCAAAGCATGTTCTGCCGGTATCATTAAAAGGAATTAAGGATGGAGATTATGCGATGATTTACGGTTATCCCGGAAGCACCAACCGTTATGAAACTTCATACGGCGTTAAATTAAAGATAGATATTGATAATCCAAGTTTAGTGAACCTGCGCGATGCACGTTTAAAATGTATGCTGGCCGAAATGATAAAAGATCCGGCAGTAAAAATTCAACTTGCCGGTTCTTATGCCGGCATAGCAAATTACTGGAAGTTTTTTGACGGAGAGGCTAAACAACTTGTAAAATTAAATGTGGTGGATCTTAAGAAAAAAGATGAGTCGGCTTTTGAGGCTTGGGCAAAAGGTAAACCGGAGTATAATAATTTATTCTCTGATATAAAAAATACGTATGATAACTGGCGTCCTTATGCAAAACATCGCATGTATATAACGGAGGGCATTTATGGCTCACCTTTATTGGGTTTTGCGGCAAGCCTTAAAGCGTTAGATGCAACTTTGTCTAATCCAAAAGCAAATCCTGACGATGTTACCAAGTTAATTCAAGCAGTAAAAGCCTCTCACACCCGATTTTTAAAGGGAGAAAATGTAGCTTCAGATAAAAACATTATGGCCATTGTTCTCAAAATGTTTTACACGGATATTGACGCAGAACAGCGTCCCCAAGCTTTTTACAGTTTCCTTAAAGGTAATTACGGCGTCTTGGAAAATGAAGAAACATTTAAAAAGTATTCTTCTTTTGTGTTTGATAATACTATGTTATTAAGCAAAGAAAAATTCGATAGTTTTTTAAATAAGCCCGACACCGCGAAACTGCACAACGATCCGGCGTATAAAACCGCACTGGCTTTTGCCGATAATTACAATTTAAATTACTCAAAGTATTATTCTGATTTTACGGGTGCTAATTATGTTTTAAATAATAAATATTTAAAAGGGGTTTTAGAAATGCAAAAGGATAAGCCTATGTATCCTGATGCTAATCAAACCATGCGGTTAAATTACGGCAATGTAAAATCCTACACACCGCGGGATGGGGTAAAATACAGCTATATCTGTACGCTTGCGGGAATTAAGGAAAAATATAAACCGGGCGATTACGAATTTGATGCGCCTGTTAAATTAATGGAATTGTTTGATAAAAAAGATTACGGACAGTACGTAGATAAAACAACTAACGATATAGTAGTAACTTTTATTACCACAAATGATATTACAGGAGGCAACTCAGGCTCACCTGTTTTAAATGCCAAAGGCGAATTAATTGGCCTATGTTTTGACGGAAATTATGAAGCCCTGGGCCATAAGATAGCATTTGATAAGGAACTGAACCGTACTATTTGCCTCGACATTCGCTACATGCTATTTGTAGTTGACAAATTAGGTGGTGCTACAAATCTTATTAATGAATTAAATCTGGTGAAGTAAGAATGCTTTACGTCGTTTTTCTTTTTTTTGTAGTTGCAGGAATAATATAACCTATTCTGAATCCTGAGGTAAATGATAAGCCTGCCGGGGCTCTTAAAAAGCCATAAAAATTATATATACCATTTGCTTCTAAATCCCTAATGTAATAACTTGTATTACCAAGTGTAGTGTAATTTATATTTGTGTACTGATAATTATAGGCAGTAAATCCAATTCCTACATAGTAATCCAGAGTTAAAATATTACCCAGAATATGCTGTTGCCCAAAATTTACAAAACCTCCATAAGCAACCGCATTCAAATTGCTTGTAACCGTGGCAATTGAAGTTGATGTGCCAAAAGACCCTTGTGTAGTTGAATAATAAGTACGTTTAAATCCCTGATAATTAATAAAAGATGCAGCGAAGTCTAATTTAATATATTTTCCTTTTAAGGGATGCGCGTACCTTAAACCCTTTACAGAATAATCATGGCCTAAAAAGAATTTTAAACCCGGCTTTATGTAAACACCTGTGTGAAACGGATTGCCAAAAACGGTATTTAAGGGGTTTGAATTAATAGAAGAGTTAATATAACCAATTTCAACATCTAAATTAGTGCCTACTTTTAATACTTTTTCATAGGATAAGGATACATGATTAAATGCAAAGGCAAACGGATGAACTTTAATAACCTCTCTGTTATCCAATATTTCGGCGTGTTCATTTTCCAGAGATAATTCATCTTTCACAACCCTCTCGCTAATGCCGTTAGAAAGTGTGTATTTTAATACGGTTGCTCTGTTCAAAAAATAAACCGGACCCTCAGGATTGTTGGCTGAACGGTATTTAAATTCATTTTCATTGATCTCCACTAGTTTACAAATAATTTTTTGAGTGCGGGTAAACAATGTATCCGATTGAGTAAAACCCAAAAACGATAAGCAAATTAAGGATGAAGCAAAAATGATTTTTTTCATACGCATTAAATTTTAAACTAATTTAAAAAAAAATATGGGATCACCAAAATTATAAACGTTAAATTTCAGACTTTATTGTGAAGTCACTCCAAAAAAGTATAAAATAAACTCTTATCTTTATTGTATAAATTGATTGTCTATGTCTCGATTAAATGTTTTAAAAACTTACAAAATATATATTGGCGGCGCCTTTCCGCGCACCGAGAGCGGAAGATACTATGAGCTGAAAAATAAAAAAGGGGAAATTTTGGCTAATGTATGTCTTTCTTCCCGTAAGGATTTCAGAAACGCTATTGTAGCGGCTCGCGGAGCATTTGGGGGCTGGAGTAGCAAAAGCGCGTTTAACCGCAGTCAAATCCTTTATCGCGTAGCGGAAATTTTAGAAGGCCGTAAATTACAATTTATTGAAGAGTTAAATCTACAAGGTATTTCAGAAAAAGGCGCAGAAGCAGAAGTGCAGCAAAGTATTGATCGGTTAGTTCACTATGCCGGATGGTGCGATAAATATTCGCAATTGTTCAGTAGCGTTAATCCTGTTGCTTCCTCGCATTTTAATTTTTCTGTACCTGAACCTACCGGAGTTGTTTCGGTTATTGCTCCCGAAAAATCGGGATTACTGGGCTTGGTAAGTGTTATAGCGCCTGTTATAGCGGGCGGAAACGTATGCGTGGTGTTAGCCTCCGAAAGCCTTCCTCTATGCGCTGTTACTTTTTCCGAAGTGCTTGCCACCTCCGATCTTCCGGGAGGCGTGGTTAATATTCTTACAGGAACTTCCGCAGAATTACACGATCATTTTTCATCTCACATGGATGTAAATGCTGTAATTTATTGCCGCGACAATCAAGAAGAAATAAAAAAGATAGGCGAAAACGCTTCCTTAAATGTAAAACGTAATTTTATCTGGAATAAAGATTGGGTCAAGGACGAAAGTCAAAATCCGTATTTAATAATGGATCTTCAGGAAATAAAAACAACATGGCATCCAATTGAAAATATTGGAATAGGTGGCGCTAAATATTAACCATTACTTTTTACGTTTCATGCTGGGGCAGGAGTCGCATTTATTTTTAGGGCGAAATATAAAACAACTCTGCGAAATACTCAAAAAAAGTACCGCGACAGATAAAAGCAAAAGATAACGTTTAATCATTTGTAGAGTAAATATACGCAGATTTGTTTATTTAGTTTTGATACCTCAAGCTTAAAATATCTTAAAAAAGTAAAATATTCTTAAATTTTGTTACAAGGGCAACTGCAAAATAACACGTCAGAAATACTCAGGTAATTCTTCAAAAAATACTTAATTTCTTATCAATTTTATTGTACAAAGCAACGAGCTTATACATTTAACATGGCCGGGCGAAAAAGAAGCGGTTTTTGAAGTAAAAGAATTGCCGTGTATCTATTATACTGTTCTTAATTATTAGTATTTTTAATGTTTTATCATGAATCCGTTTTTTCATATTGGCCGTTATTTTCTGCTTATGTTCAAGGCTTTTAAAAAACCACAGAACATTCGTGTATACATCCGTCAGATTATTTATGAAATAGACACCATTGGTATTTCATCTTTAACTATTGTTGCTATAATTTCTATATTTATGGGAGGCATTATTACCATTCAATCTGCCTACAGTATTGATAGCCCGCTTGTACCCTTATATGTAGTTGGCTTTACCGCCCGCGAGAGCATTATTCTCGAATTCAGCCCTACCGTTGTGTGCCTGATTTTAGCAGGCAAAGTTGGCTCTAACATTGCATCTGAAATTGGCTCAATGCGCATTACCGAGCAGATAGATGCCTTGGAAATTATGGGTATTAATTCGGCAAGCTACCTTATCTTTCCGAAAATAGCAGCCGCTCTTATTATTTTTCCGTTCTTAATTGCCTTAAGCATGTTTCTTGGTATTGCGGGCGGTTATGTGATGGGTGTTTCATCCGGCGCCTGTTCTTCCTACGAATACATCTACGGTATCCAAACATTTTTTCAACCTTGGAAGTTAATTTATTCGTTTACAAAAGTGCTTGTGTTCGCTTACATTATTACTTCCGTCTCATCCTATTACGGATACAATACTTCGGGCGGCGCGCTTGAAGTTGGAAAAAGCAGCACCAATGCTGTGGTGTATAGCAGCATCTTAATTTTATTGTTCAGCTTGATCTTAACTTTCTTATTTATTAACCGTTGATAGAGATCAGGAACATAAACAAAACCTTTGGAGACAGACAAGTTGTAAAAAATGTATCGTTTACCTTTAAGCAGGGTAAAACAAATTTAATTATTGGCGAAAGTGGCTGCGGTAAAACAACTATTTTAAAATTGATGGTGGGTTTGCATAAAGTAGATAGCGGCGAAGTATTATACGATGGAAAAAATTTTCCTAAGCTGAATGGTAATGAGCAACAAGATATAAGGAAGAAAATTGGAATGTTATTTCAGGGTGGCGCGTTGTTTGATTCGCAAACTCTGGAAGAAAACGTTTCTTTTCCTTTAGATATGTTTACTGAACTGAGTAAGGAAGAGAAGCAGGAGCGTGTAAATTTTTGTCTTCAACGCGTTAAGCTGGAGGGTAAAAATAAACTCTATCCTGCCGAATTAAGCGGCGGAATGAAAAAGCGCGCGGCATTGGCACGCGCCATCGCTAATAGCCCAAGATACTTATTTTGCGATGAGCCAAATTCGGGACTTGATCCAAAAACTTCTATTATTATAGATACTTTAATTAAAGATCTTACAGAGGAGTTTAATATTACAACCGTTATTATTACACATGATATGAATAGCGTAATGGAAATCGGTGAAAACATCATGTTTGTTTATCAAGGCAAAAATTGGTGGACAGGGGATAAAACAGAAATTTTGGATACGGAAAATAAGGAGCTATTCGACTTTGTTTTCGCGAGTGAGTTCATGAAAACATTTTTCAAAAAGCACTAAACTTTTTTCAATTTTTTATTTTGGGTGTGACGCTTGTAATCCCGCTTTGTTTTTTTATCTAAGTTTTTTTTCAAAGCTTTTTCAAGATCAATTCCGGTTTGGTTAGCAAGGCAAATGATCACAAATAAAACATCCGCCAATTCATCTTCGAGTTTTTTATTTTTATCATTTTCTTTTTCACTTTGCTCACCGTATCTCCTGGCCATGATACGCGCTACTTCGCCAACCTCTTCCATTAAAATGGCGGTGTTGGTTAATTCGTTAAAATAGCGAACGCCATATTTTTTTATCCATTTATCAACTGTTTTTTGAGCTGTAGAAATTTTCATATTAATTTAGAACTTATTATTTTGTAATCATCGCGGCATTTTAGTATTGTTTTTTTTAGAATGCACAGTAAAGCTGATTATTCGCTGGTTAAAACGGATACTTTGCCCGCTAGGCAAAACACGTACTAATGCCGCATCTAAAAACAAAACATACAATAATTTTTTTTACCTTCACAAAGCTATAAAAAAAACGTGCATAAGTCTTTCGCTATATTTTTAATTTTATTGTCATTGAAAGTGTGCGCGCAAACAGGATCGGATACAAATGTTGGCTCGGAATCAAAAGCAAGAAATACCGATAGTTCTTCTATTGGATTGAATTTGAAACGTTTTTATATTTTAGGCTCCTATTCCAATGATTATAATTTATTTAATAATAAAGCCTTAGATTTTTCTTCGGCTTCCATTTCAGGAAACTTTACTTTTGGCTGGCGGTTCTATACTAATACACCAAAGTTCTATAAGAAATTTCAACAAACTAAAATTTACAAATTATTTTAAAGAGAAGTATAAAATATTTATTAGCGCTTATATTGTTTTCATGTAAAAGAGATTTTATTGAAGCAGATTTGATTATTCATAACGGTACTATTTACACAGTTGATTCGGTATTTACTGTCAACGAGGCAATGGCAATTAAAAACGGAAAAGTACTTTATGTTGGTTCAAATCAGGATGTCTTAAATTCCTATACTGCAAAGGAGATCAAGGATGTAAATGGTAAATTTATTTTCCCGGGTTTTATTGATGCACATTGCCATTTTTACGGCTACGGTAAAGGTTTAAACGAAGTAAATTTAGTTGGTACAACTTCATATAATGAGGTTGTTCAAAAAGTTGCAGATTATGTAAAAGAACGAGACCTGAAACACGAAAGTGTAAAACAAACAAATTCACTATCAGGTAAAAATTGGATTATTGGTAGGGGCTGGGATCAAAACGATTGGGCAAGCAAGGAGTATCCTACAAAAGATAAACTGGATTCGTTGTTTCCGGATATGCCTGTAATTTTAAAACGGATTGATGGCCATGCGGTTCTTGTAAATAACGCAGCATTAAATATTGCAAAATTTACCACCCACACAAAAATATGGGGTGGCGAGTTAATTATTAAGGATGGGAAATTAACAGGAGTTTTGGTGGACAATGCGGCAGACTCACTTGAAAAATCCATTTCGCGTCCTGATAAAGATCTTATTAAAAAGGCTCTTCTTAAAGCGCAAGCAAATTGTTTGGGTGTGGGTTTAACAACGGTTGATGATGCAGGACTTGAAAAACTAGTTATTGATGCTATTGATGAACTTCAAAAGGATGCGCAGTTAAAAATACGAGTGTATGCCATGTTAACACCCGATAAAACAAACCTGAATTTTTATTTAAAGAATGGAAAGTATAAAACTGATAAACTAACGGTTCGCGCTTTCAAATATTATGGAGACGGGGCTTTGGGCTCGAGGGGAGCTTGTTTATTAAATGATTATTCAGATAAAAAGGCTTGGAAAGGTTTTTTATTACAGCCTCCCGGGTTTTATGATAATAGTGCGGGTATTATGGCTAAAAATAATTTTCAAATGAACATGCATTGTATTGGAGATTCCGCTGTTAAACTTATGACTCACATCTGTAAAGGAAAGAATGAAATTAAAAAATTACGTTGGCGAATGGAACACGCTCAGATTGTTAGTCCGGAGGATCTTAAATTAATTAAGGAACTTGGCATTATTCCCTCTGTTCAACCCACACACGCAACCAGCGATATGTATTGGGCTGAGGAAAGATTAGGCAAAGAAAGAATAAAGTTGGCCTATGCTTATAAAAATCTTTTAAATGCCGCAGGTGTAATTGCTTTAGGAACGGATTTTCCTGTAGAGGACATTTCTCCTTTTAAAACTTTTTACGCCGCAGTGTATCGAAAAGATGGAAAAGGATTTCCTGCCGGTGGTTACCAGATGGAAAATGCGCTTAGCAGAGAAGAGACTCTTAAAGGAATGACTATTTGGGCAGCGTATTCTAATTTTGAGGAAAAGGAAAAAGGAAGTTTAGAGTTGGGAAAGTGGGCTGATTTTATAGTGCTTGATACCGACATAATTAAATGCGAGGAAAATAAAATTTTGAAAACAAAAGTGCTTTCCACTTACATTGCAGGTGAGGAAGTTTATAAAAGATAAGAATGAACTATCGTAATCTTGAGGAGTGTATTATAGATCTTGAAAAACACGGCCACCTTATTCGTATAAAGGAGGAAGTTGATCCTGATTTGGAAATGGCTACCATTCATTTAAAAGTGTTTGCCAAAGGGGGACCTGCGATTTTATTTGAAAAAGTAAAAGGTAGCAAGTACCAAGCCGTTAGTAATCTTTTTGGCACAATAGAAAGAAGTAAATTTATTTTCAGACATAGATTAGAAAAGATGCAGCAAATGGTTCAATTGCGAAACAATCCGTTTGCGGCCTTAAAGCATCCCTTTAAATATGCTTCAACCGGCTTAGCCGCATTTAGCGCACTTCCCAGACATGGTTCTTTTTTTTCGGCAGGTTTTAAAGAAATAAAAATAAGTGATCTTCCTCTTATAAAGCATTGGCCAATGGATGGCGGAGCCTTTGTAACTTTGCCACAAGTTTACACAGAAGATCTTGATAAACCCGGCGTGATGTCTTCTAATTTAGGTATGTACAGAATACAGTTAACCGGAAATGATTATATATTAAATAAAGAAATTGGCCTGCATTATCAATTGCACCGCGGGATTGGTGTTCATCAAAGTAAAACCAATAAAAAAAATGTTCCTTTAAAAGTAAGTGTCTTTGTGGGAGGCCCTCCAAGTCATTCATTAGCTGCTGTTATGCCGTTGCCGGAAGGAATAAGTGAACTTACTTTTGCGGGTGCCCTTGGCGGTAAAAGATTTCGTTATGATTATGTAGATGGTTTTTGCATTTCGTTGGATGCTGATTTTGTTATTACGGGAGAGGTATATCCTAATGAAAATAAACCCGAAGGCCCTTTTGGCGATCACTTGGGATACTATAGCCTAAAGCATGATTTTCCTCTAATGCGTGTACATAAAGTATATGCCAAAGACGATGCAATTTGGCCTTTTACAGTAGTGGGCAGGCCACCGCAGGAAGACACCGCTTTTGGCGCGCTAATCCACGAAATAAGCGGCACAGCAATTCCTCATGAAATCCCGGGAGTTAAAGAAGTTCACGCGGTGGATGCTGCAGGAGTACATCCTTTGCTGCTGGCTGTGGGAAGTGAGCGGTACACGCCTTATTTAAAAAGCAAACGACCTGCAGAACTATTGACTCAGGCCAACCGAATTTTAGGAACAGGGCAGTTAAGCTTAGCAAAATATTTATTTATAAGTTGTAGCGAAAATGACAGATTTAGTCATGACATAAATTGTCATGATTCTCGAGCGTTTTTTAAGCATGTTTTTGAAAGAATTGATCTAAACAGGGATCTTCATTTTTACACAAAAACCACTATTGATACCTTAGATTATAGTGGCAATTCTATTAATGAAGGAAGTAAATTAGTGGTGGCGGCTTATGGCGATAAATTGCGGGAGTTAAGCAGTGTACTTCCGGTTTGCTTAAAAACATCTGTATTTATTTTAGAGCCTGTTATTTTAATGGAAGGGGTATTGGCCTTACAATTGAATGAATTTACAAATTATAAAAATGCGGAAAAGGAGATCACTAAATTATGTGATTTTGTTTCTTCAAACATAAATGAATTCATCGGTATTGTTCAAATTGTTATTTATAACGATTTTAGTTTTAAAACTGCGGATACAAGCTTAAATGATTATGTGTGGATAACCTATACACGTAGTAATCCAAGCCATGATATTTACGGTGTAAATCAAGTTACTGAAAATAAGCACTGGGGCTGTACCGGGCCGATGATTTTTGACGCGCGAAAAAAACCACATCATGCGCCGGAATTAAAAATGGATCCCGAGGTAGAAAAAAAGATTGAACGCTTTAAGTTATAATCCGAATTATAAAGTTTCCTGAATTTCCAGCCAGCGCATAGATTTTTCTTCAAGTTGCGAGTTAACATATTTTAATTCCGCGCTTATCTTTTGAATTTTGTCAAAGTCAGCAGCGGAAGTGTTCATTTCCTCTTCAAGCTTCTTTTTCTTTTCCTCGAGTTTTGGAATATCTCCTTCAAGTTCTTCCAGTTCTCGTTGAACTTTGTATGACATTTTTTTTACCGGAGCATCATTCACCAACTGCGCTTTTACTTTTGCAATCATGGCGGTATCAATTTCAAGCTTTGGAATTTCTTCATCTTTGTGAGTGCTTTTCCAATTCCTGTACTCCGTATAATTGCCCGGGTAATCTTTTATGGTTCCATTGCCTTCCAATACAAATGTATGATCCACGAGGCGATCAATAAAATAACGATCGTGAGAAACAATTAATACACATCCTTTAAATTCTTCTAAAAAATCTTCCAATGTTTGTAAAGTAACAATGTCCAAATCGTTAGTAGGCTCATCGAGTATTAAAAAATTTGGATTTTTCATTAGCACGGTAAGCAGATATAATCTTCTCTTTTCGCCGCCACTTAAGGTGTGGGCATAGCTGAATTGAACGTTAGGCGGAAAATTAAAGCGTGTTAATAAATTGGAGGCGGAAAGACTTGCGCCGTTAGCCAAAGGAATATGTTCCGCAATGTCTCGAACAATTTCAATAATTCGTTTATCGTTATTAATAATTAACCCTCCCTGTGAGTAATATCCAAAAACAATGGTATCTCCTAAAGAAACTTTCCCTGTATCAACCTGTTCCTTTCCCTGGATGATGTTTAAGAGAGTTGTTTTTCCAACTCCGTTTTTACCGACAACGCCAATTTTTTCTCCGGGGATAAATGTATAGGTAAAGGGTTCGGTTAAAATGTTTTTGTTCGGGTAATTTTTAGTGATGTGATGCAACTCAACAATTTTGGATCCCATGCGTTCCATTTTTACGGTGAGTTCAATTTTTTTCTCAATGCGTTTTTGTTTTGCTTTTTGTTCAATTTCATAAAAAGCATCTACGCGCGATTTAGACTTAACGGTTCGTGCCTTTGGCATTTTCCTAACCCACACCACTTCGCGACGGTAAAGATTTCTCGCTTTGTCAACTTCAGCGTTTCTTATTTGTTCACGTTCAGCCTTTTTTTCAACGAAATAATCAAAATTTCCTTTGTATTCAAAAAGTTCGGTATCATCAATTTCAATAATACGGTCGCACACTTCATCTAAAAAATAACGATCGTGGGTAACTAATAAAATACTTAAAGAACCGTCCTGTAAATAATTTTCAAGCCACTCAATCATATCAATGTCCAGGTGATTGGTTGGCTCATCCATAATAATGAGGTTAGGTTTGTTAATTAAGGTGAGCGCTAAAGCAACCCGTTTTTTTTGTCCTCCGGATAGGGTTTTAATTATTTGCTGGGTATCTAATATTTCTAATCTGGTTAAAATCTCCCCTATATTTTTTTCATAATCCCACGCGTCAATAAGGTTCATTTGATTGAGGGCCTCTTCCAGTTTATTTGAAGTTTGATCCGATGACGAAGTTTCGCTTAATTTTATAGCAGCATCGTATTCTTTTATAGCCTTTACAAATTTGTTGTCTGCCGTATCAATTAATTGCTGAATGGATAAAGATTCATCAAAAGTAAAATTCTGATCTAAAAACCCAATGGTAATATCTCTTCTGAAAACCACTTCGCCTTCATCAGCTATTTCAATACCTTTTAATATTTTAAAAAGGGTTGTTTTACCCGAGCCGTTTTTTGCAACCAAGGCTACTTTATCACCGTAATTAATGCCAAAACTTATTTTTTTAAACAGTGCTTTTGCACCGTATGCTTTTGAAAGATTGTTTACTGAGAGCAGGTTCATAATTTATTCGGGTCTTCTATGTACTTTAATTGAATCGAGCAGGCAGGGAGCATCCCACTCGCAATATAGCATAATCGGGCCTTCCGATTTTTGAGTAAGAGTAGTTTTTGACACAATTACAACCATAAATGGCTTTTTCCATTCTGTTGCAAGGCACTCTTTATCATAATTGGATAATTTTTCTCCGGTTTGATTTTTTTTATAATAGCGCCAAGGCTCGTAAAGTTTATACGTGCCGGGTTTCAGTTTTCTTTTAATGTTCCCATCTTTATCCGTTGTTGCCGAATCAGTTTTACCTGTTGCTGAAACTAAAATAACTTTCTTGTCTGCATAAGGCTTGGGTTTCTCTGACTCTGCAATCATTTCTTTTGATGGGCGCGCACCGCCGCAATAGGGAGATAGACAGTTTATTTTAATGGTTTGAATTTTTTTCTGGCAGCAGGCAGTGCTTACAGCTAAAAATAACAGAATGGTGAGCGTTGAAATTTTCATTTGGTAAAGGTAGTGTTTGTAAAATGAATTATGGCCTTTTTGACTTAATATTAAGAATTCTTAAAATAGCAACCTGTATTGAGGAATTACAAAAAATTTAAGCTGATAATCTGTTTTTATAGTTTCATTTTTAATATCGTAAGACTGTTGAAATACATTCAGATGCCTAGTGACGTTTTGAATGTCAATAGTAAATTCATGTGTCATTTTTTTTGAATTAAAGCGATAGCCCGGCTTCACATCTATCCTAAAATAATCGGGATATTGAAGTGAATATGCTTTGGATCCGTCAATCACTTCATTTTTAACGGCAATACTCGCCTGAATATCGATTGGGGTATAACGTTTTCCTCCTGCGTAAGTGCCGCGAACGTCCAGGCTTAAAATATGTTTTTGATTGATCCTGAATTCTTTTCCACCTAACAAATTTAATACATAATTACCGTTAAACGCGGTATTGCGCTCTATATAATCACTTCCCTTATATAAACTTTGAAATAAACTGGTAGTGAATAAAAAATAATATCCCTGGCTATAAAACTTTTCGAGGGTTATTTCCAAGCCGTAATTAGTACCCGTGCCTTTACTTACCAAACCGACAACATTCGGACTATTAAAATCAGCGCCTAGGTTTAAAGCTGAAAAGTAATCCGGATAATTTTTTACAGGCGCATTATAAATGTATTGATAATAGATCTCGGATTTTAACCTAAAATTGCGTGCAAAGCTGTTATCGTATGCAATAACTGCGTGTGCGGCACGGGTAAAATCCAATTGTTTATTCGTTTCTGTTCTTACCCCATTCACCGTTTCACTTGCGAAATAAATATAAACAGGCTGCAGCTGACTATGCAAGCCCCCACCAAAACTAAAACTCTGTTTGCTGTTTATAGAATATTTAAGTCCAACTCTGGGTTCAATAGCGTTGGAAGAATTTAAAAGAAAATACTGATTAGTAACTCCCGCGTTAATTAAAAAATTGTCAGTGAATTTATGCTGCCATTGAATAAAACATCTTAGTAATGCGCTATTTCCTTTGTAGTTTCTTAAAGTTACAAAGGTGTTATAGCCGAAAAAATCATCAGTGCTGTCAACAAAAAGCGTGTTGAAAAAATCTGCATATATGCCTGCGTTTACAAAATCTTTGGAATTAAATTTTTTATTGTAAGTTGAATTAACTATATAGTGTGTTGTTTTTGTTTCCTGGCGGTATTCAGGTTTTAAATTTTTTGGTGTTTTAAAAGAAGTATCAATTCTATCCGCAGAAATATAGTTATAAGATCCGCTAATTCCCGCATTGGTTTTTATGTATGCATTGTTTTTTAAAAGATAAGTATGTGAAATTCCACTCGCACCTACATTTGAGCGAAAATAAGTATCGCGGGCACTATAACCGTATAAATCTTTCCCTTTTTTTTTATCACTTTCTAAAAGCGCAATGTAGCTTAAGCCACCGATTCCCCACACCGAAATTTTCCCTGCCTTGTCAGTATTAAAATCTGTTTTAAAAGTTATATCCTGATATTGAGGAACTGCATTACCTGTACCAAAATCAATATTTAGGGCTTTGAAAACTGAAAGGGTAGAGTAACGGTAATCTAAAAGAAAGGACGAATTCTTTTTTTTATTTAAGGGACCTTCAGCACCTAATTCAAAACCATTAAAACCCACCTGAGTTAAAAATTCAAATTTTTCATTATTGCCCTGTCGCATTTTTAAATCAAAAACGCCGGCAGTTGCATTGCCGTAATCTGCGGCAAAAGCACCTGTCATAAAATCTGAATTATCTAAGGTGTTGTTATTTAGAATACTTACCGGTCCGCCTGTTGAGCCGGCATTGCCAAAATGATTAGGGTTGGGAATATCGAGCCCATTTAAACGCCACAAAACTCCCATGGGCGAATTGCCTCTGATAATAATATCATTACGCGAATCGTTAGCGCCGCTTACACCTGCAAAATTTGCAGCCATGCGTGCAGGATCGTTTCTGCTGCCCGCATATCTTGCAGCTTCTTCGGCACTGAATACTCTTGCACTAACGGTACTCATCTTGTTGTTATTTTTAGTTTTGTCCTGCTCTGCCACTACAACTACTTCTTCACTTTGAATAACACTTTCCTCCAATTCAATGTTGTGGATGGCCTCCTTACCTGCATTTAAAATGGTAGCAATATACTTTTCTTTATAACCTATCATTTGAATTTTTAACTGCCACCGACCAAGAGGTACATTTGTAATTTTAAATTCACCTTTGTCATTTGTAGAGGTGCCAAGCAATGGCTCTGAATTTATTAGTTGAATCACAACGCCCGGTAAAGGAGTTTGACTTTGCTTATCAAGTACCACGCCTCTTAAGGTTTGAGTAATGGTTTGAGAATAAAAATGCGCCGATAAAAATGTGACAATTATAAAAAATACTTTTTTCATTTACGCTTGATCTGAGAGGGCAAATGCCTGACTTTTAAACAGGCCAATTGATTCGGACAACGGCTTGCACTTATTTCATAGTAGATCATAAGTAAATCACCATCAGAAATCGTTACTTTATAATTGGGTTTTATCCATTCTTTAGCAAGGCAATCTCCAAAAAAATCGGTGATAGGAGAATTGTCGGGTGTTTTTTTAAAATGTTTCCAGGGCTCAAATAAAAAATAAGTTCCCGGATAATACTTAACAACCACATTGCCGCTATCATTTGTAATAAGCGAATCAATACAAGTATTGTTTTGATAAACAAAGAATTTTTGATTGGGCAGAGGCCTTTCTTTTTTAGAATCGGCCTGTTGAGCTGCCGAAGCTTTTCCTGCGCCACAATAAGGTTTGGTATATTTAAAAGTTAACTCAAGTTTAATTTTTTTTTGACCGGCAGCAATACTGGTGATTACTACAAACGCAACTAGAAATAATTTATTCATAATTTATGGGGTTGTTGATGAAACAGGAATTATTTTACCGTTAAAATAATTATGAGCTGATAAGGCAAAGGTGCAAATGTATTCTGCCATCTGCTGAGGTTGCAAAGGGGCTTTATAGCCCGGAAAAGCTCTGTTGAGCATTTCTGTTTGAACTGCTCCAAGAGCAAGGCAATTAATAGCTATATTTTTTAATTTAAACTCTTCGGCAAGGCATTCTGTTAAGCCGCAAAGAGCAGCTTTACTACTGCTGTAAGCGCTTAAGCCAGGAAACTTGGAGCTTCCCTGCACCCCCCCAATACTGCTTATATTTACTATGTGCGAACGCTTTTCAGGATTAAAAAGTGGCAAGAGCTGTTGTATTAAAAGAAAAGGCGCAAATACATTAGTAGAGTAAACCGAAAGTAATTCTTTAGAAGTTATTTTTTGAAAGGGCTTATTTACAATTTCACCGGCGTTATTAATGAGGACGTCCAAATGCAGATTTAGTTTTTTTATTGTGGTCGCTATTCGTTTGAGATCGGCGGGTTTATTTATATCACCTTTTAGCGGTAAAAGATTTTTTATGTTTTTTTGAGAAATTAACCGGAGCATAGAAGCGGTATTCCGCGAAACACCAATTACCAGTATTTCAGGCATTTGCGACAATTGTTTAACCGTTTCAAACCCTATTCCTTTGGAAGCACCAGTAACTAATACCAACATATTATGTAAATTTGTATTACAAAGATATAAGATGAGGCAAATAATTGTAATATTATTTTTTATTATTTCGTTCAAGACTTCTATGAAGGCTCAAACGGATAGCGTTTATACCGGCGATAAGCCTCCTACAGCCAAAGACCGCACAAAAAAAACAAACCAAGAGTGGGAAGAGAAAGTTACGTTCGGTGGTAATTTTCAAGCATACTTCGGAAATCCTACTTTCATTTACATTTCGCCATCTATTGGATATTTGTTGCAAAAAAACTTAAACGTTGGTATAGGTTTTATTTACAATTACACCAAAGTTGATTATGGAGCGTATGGCAAATATTCGCAATCAATTTACGGTGGACATTCTTATGCGAGATATAATATTACGCCAAGTTTTTTTGTACAAGGGCAGTATGACAAATTATTACAGCCCGATCTTTACAATTTTTATAACCCGAAGAAAAAAATCTGGATTGATTACGTATTGGCCGGTGTGGGCTATAGTCAACCGTTAGGAGAGCTTTTAGTTTTAAACACTGCCCTTATGTACAACTTTACCCATAGCCCAAAATATTCGATCTACCCTTCTCCCTTAATATTTCAGATAGGTGTAGTTGGCAGATTAAGATAATGAGAATAGTCTTTAGAGTAGACGAGTTTATTTTTTGGATGGTTTAAATTTCGCAATACCCTCATCCATCCAGGCTTTGTATTCTTCAATAGAGGAATTATAACCGCGCACCGCATTTAATGGTTTCTCATTATTATCTAATAAAACATATAACGGTTGTGTGCTTTGTCCATATAACGTTTCCTCCATGTATTTAAATTTATCTCCAATGTCGGTTATTACACGTTCTTTTCCGTACCACTGAACTTTCATAAAATCTTTAGGCTCAAGAGATCGTTTATCGTCCACATATAAAGAAACAAGAACAACATCGTTATTCAATCTTTTTGTAATCTCAGGCTCGGGCCATATATAATCTTCGGTTTTCCTGCAATTTGCACAGGCATGTCCGGTAAAATCTACCATCAAAGGTTTACCAACTTTTCTTGCATAAGCCAAAGCGTGCTCATAATCATTTTTAAAATGAATAATTCCATTTTTATTGACTTCAATATATTTATTAAATTCAATATCTGTATTTATTGTAGATTGATGTGAATTCTGAGAGCCTCCAAAGCCATGTGGAGATTCGGAATAATCAAGCGGCGGCAGAATCCCACTAAATAATTTTAAAGGGGCTCCCCACATTCCGGGAATTAAATAAATGGTAATGAAAAATGAAACAATTGCAAAAAACAAACGTGTTACAGATACATTTTTTAAATCGCTATCATGTGAGGTTTTAAATCCTCCAATAAGATAAACCCCTTGTAGTCCAAAAATAACTATCCATAAACCTATAAAAACTTCGCGGGTTAAAATTCCGGCTTGCCACACAAGATCAGCATTAGAGGCAAACTTTAAAGCAAGGGCCAGTTCAAGAAATCCTAAAACTACTTTTACAGAATTAAGCCAGCCACCGGATTTTGGAAGGGCGTTCAGCCAGCCCGGAAAAGCAGCGAATAAACCGAATGGTAAAGAAAGGGCTAACGCGAAGCCAAACATACCCCAGAAAGGGCCGCCGATGTCGCCACCAGCTGCTGCTTGTACTAAAAGTGTTCCTATGATAGGACCTGTGCAACTAAAAGAAACCAATGCCAGCGTAAAGGCCATAAAAAATATTCCTGCTATTCCGCCTTTCTCTGATTTAGCATCCATTTTATTTACAAAAGAGCTGGGCAAAACAATTTCAAAAGCTCCTAAAAAGGAAGCGGCAAACACAAGCAATAAGACAAAAAAGGCAAGGTTGAACCAGGCGTTAGTGGATAATGTATGCAAGGCTCCGGCACCAAAAATGAGGGTTACACCTAATCCTAATCCTACATACAATACAATAATAAATAAAGCATAAATAAGCGCGTTATGTATTCCCTGTTTTTTTGTTTTTGATCGTGTGGTAAAAAAACTCACGTTCATTGGTATCATTGGAAATACGCAAGGAGTTAAAAGTGCTGCAAATCCGCCAACAAATCCGGCAAGAAAAATAGTGAGCCAGCTTAGTGTTTCTGCAGATGTGCCCCCCGATTTATTTTCAGTGGCAGCAACCGTAGTTTTACTAATAACTGCGGTGTTGTTGGAGGTTTGTGTGGAATCAGACGTAACACTTTGGGTTGCTGTTGAAGTAACGGAAGTTGCGCATATCGGCGAACCATTTAATTGAAATTCATAAGTATCGGCAGGTGGAAATGTGCAACTGGCAGAGTCGCAAATTTGGGCTTCATACCGACACTTAACAGTAATTTTTTTTCCGGATAATAATTTAATTCGCTGTGTAAAAGTTGCTTTGTTTTCGTGCGAAGCAACGTTCATAGAAAAAACTTTATCAAATTCCTTGTGAGGAGTTGATTCTTTAACCGTGCCTACAAGGGCATAATCTGAATTTGGGGTAAATGTAAAAGATGTGGCATTCGGGCCGTCGGGATTTTTTTGTGTGATAGAATAAATGTGCCAGTATTTTTTTATACTTGCCTTAACAATCAAATCAATTTCGCAATCGGATATCTTTTTAGTTTCAAAATCCCATTTCACGTGCGTTTCCTGCGCGGAGAATTTAAGAGCAAATAGCACAAAAAGTAAAAGAAACTTTTTCATAGAATTAAAAACGTTTAAAGAGTAAAAATACTATTATTTTTTATTGTGTATTAACAGATAAATCGAGTGTTTTTGGAGGAAGGCACATGGCATCGTTACAGCACATGTACTCCACTTTAAAATTAATAGTAGCCGGGCCTTTTCCGGTAATTTTTATTTTTTGTTTAAATTCCGCTTTGTTGTTAAATACATAAATTTTAGCTTCAAAAGCTTTTACATATTCTTCATGCGCATTGCTCTCTTCTGTTTTACCCACTAATTTATATTCCTTTGAAGGTGTAAATTTAAAAGAAGTGGGAATAGGTCCTGCATCAGTAGGGCGCTGCGAATAAGTATGCCAACCTTTTTCAATAGTTGCTGTTATAATTATTTCGCCTTCAGTTTTTGATATTGATTTATAAGAAGCTTGCCAGCTAAGAGGATTCTGATTCTGAGAATATAATCCCATAAATGAAATGAGAGTAAAGGCAATGGTTAATAAATTCTTCATGATTTAGTTTTAGATTAAATTTGAAGATAAATCTCGGATCTTGCAAAGTGATAAACAAAGTTTAACAAATGTTGGTTAACATCCTAACTTACTGAAATTAGTATAGATGATTTTAAAATCATTTTCAATTTTGTAGTCCTTTGAATAATTCAGTAAAGCGCGATTGATACGTTCATCTGATAGGCTGGTTAATCCCAATGCGGGGCTTAAAACGGAGGGCTTTATACTTGGTAGATCTTTTCTTTTTGCCTTGCCATAGCCCACCCATGAATAAATGCCAAACATTACTTTAAAGCAATTAGCCACAAACCCTACTTTGTTTTTTTGAAACCATATGAAGAACCATACAAATACAATCAATATAAAACTTACTGTCAAATCTAATAAGCGTTTTTTGCGTCGATTTTCGGGACGGCCAACATTATTAATGTCTATCACATATAAATCCCCGGCAGTATCAATATTACTGCTTCCAATAATAGAAAGACTTTCGGGAGGCGCTATTTTAAACTCAACGCCTTTGGTTACTAAAGTTACCATTTTGTCAATGATTTCACCGGAGGAAATATCGCGCGCGCAGAAAATTATTTCCCTAACATGATGTACATCGATAATTTCGTTTATTTGATGAAAAGGGCCAATGTAAAATTCATTTTTAACACCATTATTTTCCGTACTCACAAAGCCAGTGAACTCAGCATTGATTTTTGTTTGCTTTAAAAGGCTGTTCACCCTTATAAATTCTTTTTCACTGCCAATAATTGCTATGCGCGCATAATTGTTTATGCCGCCAAGTTTAAATTTTTTAATTTTTAATAAGTGAAAAACAAGTCGCGTAAGCACGTAAATTAAGAATGTATATGCAGAACCAATAAGGATAAGTGCACGCGAAAAGCGATAATATTCAGGCAATAAAGAATAAAGAATTAAAATGAAAGCAGAGCCGGCCATAACACCGCGAATGATTTTCCACATTCGTAAAGGAACATCATAGCCTCCGCTTAAATATGTAAAAAACATCCAGATAAGGGTGTAGAGCGGAAAAAATAATTTCAAAATTTCGGACGAGTAAAAATTTGGGTAAAGTTTAAAATTTATTTCATATAAGTTTTTACAAAAGTAAAGGCCTAATAAAATTAAAATAAAATCCAATGCCGGAAAAAACAACTGCTTAATTAATCGGCCAAAAATTGCGGCGGCAGCTCTTAAATATATCGCAAAATAGATAAGTATATGAAAAGTGCGGGCATGCTTTTTTGAAAAATGTTTTTCGGCGAATATGGCCATCGCTTTATAAAAAACAAGCACATAGTTCACACTGCTTTTTTTGGTACTTTCCCCTTTATAATGAATGATGCTGCTTTCGGCGAAATAATAGTTTTTATAGCCTCCTTGCGTAATTCTGAAACTGAGATCAATATCCTCGCCATACATAAAAAAAGTTTCATCCAGTAACCCTACTTTATTAAGCGCCTCTTTGCGCATCAACATAAAGGCTCCGCTCAAAATATCTACCTGATGGTTTTTATTTTTATTAAGATAAGTTAAATGATATTGTCCGAATTTTTCTGACTTTGGAAATAACTTAGCCAGTCCAAATATCTTATAAAAAGCAACCGAAGGAGTTGGCAGCCCGCGTTTGCTTTCCGGTAAAAAATTACCTTTACCGTCTAACATTTTTATCCCTAATCCGCCGGCTTCAGGGTGAGTTTCCATAAAGGCGAGAGTTTTTTTGAAAGTATCTTCCTGAACAACCGTATCGGGATTCAAAAGCAAAACATATTTTCCTTGCGCTAATTTAATTGCTTGATTATTGCCCACTGAAAAACCTGTATTTACCGTGTTAACAATTAGCTTAACCTCAGGAAATTTTTTCTTAATAAGCGCAACGGAGCCATCTACAGAATTGTTATCTACTACAAACACTTCGGCTTCAATAGATTTTAAACCTTTAAATACAGAATAAAGGCACTGTTCTAAAAAGTGTTTTACATTATAATTAACTATGATAACAGATAGCTGCAGGGATTCTAATAAGGATTAAGTGCTAAAATAATTATAATTGCGATAACAAATTCTTTTTTTTATCTTTGCCACCTTAAAATTGCGATTAAATCCAAATTAAATGGTCCTATAGCTCAGTTGGATAGAGCACAGGTTTTCTAAACCTGCGGCCCTTGGTTCGAATCCAAGTGGGACTACTTTTTAAAAGCATAAAGCCCTAACAATCAAATGTTTAGGGGTTTTTAATTTAGTATTTAGCCCGCATTTAGCCCACAACCTTTAACTATTTCCTCAATTTGTTTTAATTGATCGGGGTTTAACTGGTTAATTATATCTTCACTTAACACCGTATTATTAATTTGAATAAAGTTATTTTGCTTTTGAATAAGTGTATTGTTTTGACTGCTTCCAAACTCAGCAACCACCGTTAAACCCTTATTGCTTTGGGTTTGGTTAAATACACCCATTGCATTTAAGTAAAGCTTAGCTGCTTGCATATCCCCATTCACAGCAAAGTGAAATACTTTTGCCAATACTTTTGAAGTCATAAACTGTGTGACTGCCATTTGTTCTAAAAACAAAGGGTGGTTAGAATATTCTTTTAAATGTTTATGTACGGTTTGCCTACTTAAATTTGTGGTTGTAGCTATTTCAGTAGCCACAGGCATACGTCCATATTCTTGTATTAAAGTAGCAATAGCACAAGTAATATTAGTGTGATTAATTTCCCATAGTTGGTTTTTAGTAGTTTGGTTTATTACCGCATCTACTTTATTCCAAAACTTTTCGCTTTCAATTCCCTTTAGCGCTTGTGCCTTTTCTGTAAGAAGGGAATAAAATTGCCGGGTTTCATCCTTATTTAATATTTCAAGATCTTTAGGTAATATCTTATTTAAAGCCATTAGACTATTAAATTTTACCTGTATATCTGTAAACTTTTGTAAACTCTTATTTTTTGGTTTCATTTTAGAGAATCTTTTTATAGTATTTTATTTTAATATCTTATTTAAGTACCTTATTATAGGTCGTGTAGTTTTGAAACAAAGTATAACACTAATAAAACAATTGTTTTAAACCCTTTTTTATAGGTCGTGTTAAGGTCGTGTAGTGTTTAATTTTACCCGGGCTTTTGTTATTGCTTCATTTTTTAACTGCTTAAGTTCTTTTTCCTTTGTAGCCTGTTTCTTTTTTTCCACTTGGAATACTAAGTCATCTAAGGTTAATTTAAAGCTTACATAAAAACCACGAGTATAATGGCTGTATTCTTTAAGTCCCCAAGATAATTGAAGCGCTTTCTTTATTTTCTTGGTTTGGTATTCATTTGAGTATTTAAATATCTCAGGGGGCAATAACATTAGATCTTTACATGAATGGGTATATCCTGCCATTCTACAAAGCCAATAGGAATTAACCACCTTGCAATAGGTTTTGTTTTGAACTATGCTCTTAATGGCTAAAAACGCTAATAGACAAACTTTGTCAAACTCCGTTTTTTCGTTCTTGTAATAATCCCAAAAAATTGAAAGGTTAATTCCCACCTTTGGGCTTCGCTCTTCAATGCTTTCGTAAAGGGTTCGCCCATTGTTTAAAGTGTTATTAAAATTACCAAGCTTAATAGCAAAGAACTTAGCGCTTGCAATTATCCTTTGGGTCTCTGTGCCGTCTTGTAACTTTAAACAATGGGCATAAAGGGCATAATCTGAAATGTCCCCTAATACCTTTTGTGGGTTATTTAAAAACCCGTCCAATAATTGAATCGGAAAATTAAAGTATTTAACCTCAGCTTTCATTATTAAAAGTATTAAGGGTTAAACCAATAAAATAATAATACCAAGTATAAAAGCTTTCAAAGTCTTTTGCTATAAGATATACGCCCCCGGCTTTTTCAATCTGCCTTTGTGTTTTAATTTGATCCGGGCTTTGCCTGTCCTTTCCAATTTTAACCTCAATTGAAACATGGCGACCTTTAACAATAGCGTGTATGTCCGCTGTGCCGTTTGCCGTTGTACCCTTTACAAATTTGTTTAGCTGAGGTTTCCATTGGCCTGTGGTATTTATTCTAACAGCATAATGCCCTTTGTATTTTATAAAGTCTATTATTGTACGGGTTAAGTCATTAGCCGTTTTATCTGAATAGTTCCTTTTGGGAATGTATGCTTCAGGAAAGTTGGGGTATTTCGCTTTATTATCTGATAAGTAAAGCGCCTGTAATTCAGTAAACGCCTTAGTCATGATTAAATAAATTATACTGAGTTAAACCACTTGGAAACTTTGTTTTGTCCGTTGTAATGTACCAAGCCTTAAACCCGGTGGTTTTACAATAGTTTCGATAAAGTTCTTTAAGATGTCCCTGAGCCTCAAGATCTCTTTTATAACGGCAAATGTTCTTTTGCTTTATCCCTGTTGCTTCGCTTAACATGGAAGCCGTACAAACATTTTCCTGTAAGTATTGAAATATGGTTGTTAGTTCATTTTGAAATTGCCTATCTTTACTTTGCGAGTTAATAGGGGGGGTGTTCATGTTACTCATGTTCACCCCCTTTGTTTTTACCGAATGGAAGCAATACCGCTTCCACCTCAGCACGTTTATAATACACCCGGTTGCCTAATCCATAGGGAATTAGTTTACCTTTCTTAGTCCAATTCCAAATTGTACTAAGATCGCATTTAAGCATCTCAGCCAATTCAGTACGGGTTAAATACTCGGTGGGGGTTTTAGGCTCAAAGCTTTGTTTGAGTTCGCTAATTTGGTTTTGTAGCCCTTCAAATAAACGTGCTATTTGTTCAGGGGTTACTTCATGTAAAATGGTTGATACTTTCATTTGTCTATTTTTTTTTGATAGACAAATATTTGCTTAGCGGATATTCTTAAACTGAGTAAGGTTGGTTACTATTATCGTACTATTTATAATAAGCTTTTGATTTTAGATTTTAATTCCTTGTTATAGCGTGAATAAGCTTTGTTTTTTATAAGGCTGGTTGATTTATTAAATTGATTGTATTTTAGTCCAATCGTAGTTAAATATTCCTTATCAATAAACTCGATTAATTTGACGTGTTTTGTTTGAATTAGATACTCATCGTTAATCATACGTTGGAAAATAAAACTATAATCTGAATACTGTTGTTTAGCATCGCTAATTATTTCCGCCCTTAATTTCTCAAATAGATCATAAGCCCACCCGTTAACAAATATCCGGGGGTATTTATTTACTGGTGTCGTTACCTCTTCTTGACTATTGACTTGTTGAGGTTGCTTTTCACTTAATACTCTATTATCTGCCTGATTAAGCCAATCTAAATACGCCTTGGTTTTTTTAATTATGTTTTGAAAAGATCGACCTTTTAAGAGGTTACTATAATGCGCTATAACGTTGTTACATTGGTCAATTTGTTCTAATCTGAATTTTTCAATTGATGCCTTTTCAACAAAAATTATACCTGCTAACTCCTTTTGTTCCTTAAGATATTTAGAAAGCCCTAACTCGTAATACTCAGGTACTAAGTTTAAATCATCATAGGGAAAAGATAAATTATTTCCACCGGAAAAATATCTTTTTCTTAAAGCATCTATTCCTGAATAAATTTTCTTTTCTTTACTACACGCCCAAATAGAGCCTTCATTATTTTGTAGGGAATACGGGTAATTATCCCAAGTTAATAAGAGAGTTATTGCCTCGTTATCAAAGCCGTATTCTTTTAATTTGTCAGCGGTTAAAGGCTCAATCATTCATTAAAATTTTAATTAAAAATATTCAGCTAATTGCATAGCCTTTTGTGTATCTGTTTTACCTATGTATTCTAAGAACATTTTTTCAGTACTATGCCCGGTTGCACCAATTAATAAAGAGGTGGGAATACGCCCGTAATTATTAGTAGCAAAGGAACGTCTGCCAATATGCGAAGTAACCAATTCCCATTTGTGAAATAGTCCGGTTTCTTTCCTTTCCGTTTCTTTATTCATAATACTGCCTTTTACTTTGTGGGTTAACTTAGCCACTTTGCACACCTCTTTAATGTATTCATTATACTTTTGGTCACTAATGGGATAGGGAAATTCACCCTTTCTTTTCTTTAAGATAGTCATTACCTTTTTACTTAATGGTATGGTCATTATCTTATTAGTTTTAACCTGAGTAAATTCAATTAAAGTTTTGCCCCCTTCATGCCTTATTTGATCCTTATTAAATCTCATAAAGTCTGAAACCCTTTGCCCGGTTTCACATGAAATTAAAAGCCAGTCCTTAGCATTTATTAGGCTATCCGTTGGCAATGTAGCGGTTTCAATAGCCTTTAATTCATTAAGATCTAAATAGATTTTTTCTACCTTTTGCCATTTAACAGCAATATTGCTGAGTTGATTACTTACTTCAATGCCATTTGTTTGGGCGTGGTAACACATGGTTTTAATAGACTTAATACTTTGGGCAATAGTATTAGGGGCATAACCTTCTTTAGTGCAAAAGGTTTCAAACCTCAGCTTAAATTTTGAATCTACATCTTTAAGTAGATATTCCGTTTTAGTTTCTTTTTCAAACCTTTCAACTAAATGCTTATAAACATTCAATTTTTTAAAGGTGGTTGCCCCTAATACACCCTTTTTGTGTAAAGCGTAATAATCATAATATAATACAAGTTTATCGGGTGTTTCTGTTACTTGCTGAGGTGGGTTAATAAAGTCTTTTAACCATTGGGTGTTAACCTCTAATTTGTTTTTTGTTCTATTGTAGTGAGATAAAAGATCGCTTTTAAACGCTGTTAAGTCCCCATTGAGCGCCTTTAAACTTTCTGTTTTTAAAGTGGGTTGCCCTTTGGTAGTACTCCAATCTTTTGAATTTATTATAAATTTCGTTTTAGCTTTAACATCAAATAGCCGTCCTTCTTTTAATCTTACATAAATTCCGGCTGTATCGCTATCGCTTTGGATTATAAATTTTATTGTTGCCATACTGTAAAGATAAGTATAAAGCCCATACTTAGCCCACATTTAGCCCACCTATTTCAATTTATTTCAATATTGTTAAATAATCTATTACCTTTGTTAATAAGCTGTACCATTGATTTTGTTAGGGTACTTCACTATTTAAAAGGGTTTAAAGGCTAATTGAAATTGTATTGATGTGGTACAAGTGGGACTACAAAAATTTTATGTAAGCCTATTGATAGGGGCTTTGTTATTTTGCTTACATCTTTACATACATTATTACATGTATTTTAGTTACAGTTCGGGGATGATTCAGCGATTATTTTTAGTTTGTTATTCTTAACGAAGATTCGCCAAACAGCTTGTAAAACAGCCAAATCAATTGGTGTATGCCCCGCTTAATATAAATTTTTTACCGCCTCTTATGCCTGATGCTGTTTCCCTAACTATTATTTCATAGACACCGTCACCTAAAAAAGAAACGTCGATATTGTTAATATTTAACTTTATAATTTGATGATAAACAACTTTTCCAAGTATATTGTAAATTAATATTTCTTTAGGAGCAGCATTTATTTGATCTATTTCTATTTTGATATTACCGGATGACGGATTGGGAAAAATTGCAAAGGCTATTGCGTTTGAAAAGGAATTCTCTTTAACTGAAACTTCGGGGCCTTTAGACGAAAAAAAACTTAATCCCCCACCGGCATTTCCTACAAAAAGGTCGCGCTTATTGTCATTATTTATATCTTCAAAACACACTGTTGATTGCGCCCCCTCATTAATGCCATTGATGTTTGAATTAATCAAGGTACAAGGAGTAGAAATATCTGCGGGTACAGAGTAGTGAAAGATTTGTCCGCTTATGCTTCCTACAAGAGCAAATGTGTTACTCCCTTCTTTATAAAAATGAGGGTACGCGTATCCATCTATTCCATAAAGTGATGAAAGGCCTTTAACATCAATGCCCCCAAAAAAATTTGTTATCAAAGTAAATGAAGGCGATGTAGTTGTACCCACGTTTTTATAATATGCAATCCTTCCATTTTTGGCTCCTATCATAAGATCAAGCTTTCCATCTGTGTCAATATCAAAAAGTTGCAACTCTGCAACAGCTGAATTTGTTGTAAAACCAAAAGGGTCATTTAGGAATATCGAAAAATTACAGATGTTGCCTGCACCTGCAGTATTTTTTAACCAATGAACTTTGCCATTGGAGGTGCCAACAAGAATATCAATATCATTATCACCATCAATATCTCCAACGGTAGGAATGGCAAAATTTAAACCCTGCGCGCTAAGGTTAGCATAATCTCGAGTAACTAACGAAAAAACCGGTTGCGCCAAAGTCCCTTTGTTTTCATAAAGGCAAAGTTGCGATTGCTGGCCGGACATATTATTATAGCCAAATGTTCCAATAAGCAAGTCTTTTTTTCCATCAGAATTATAATCGAATAATATAGGCGATGAGTTGGCACCTGCCTCAATCATTTCATCCTGAAAAAGATTTTTTTTAATAAATTGAAAGTTGACTGTATTAGTTGTGCTACTATTTTTGTAGTACCAAACACTGTTAACGTTACCACTTCCAAACACCGAAGGGGTAACCACAAGATCTTTTTTAGTATCGCCGTCTACATCCACATAATAAGCGCCCGGAAAAATGTTCATTTTTATTTGTGTGGTATTATTTTTACTTGGGTAATTGGGGTATAGCTTAGTAGTATCGGTAATTATAGCGTTGTTAACAGTGCCCGAATTGTGTACGTATTGAACAATGTCGCACGAAATATCGCCAATTAAAAGATCTTTGTCCCCATCTCCATCACTATCTAAACTTGTAAGACAAGATCCGGCATGCAGTGCGGAGTTTTGTACTTTGTTGCTATCTGATAAGGGTCTAAACGCGCAGGTTTGGTTAAAATTAACAACGCAGCTGCTTTCTATAATTTTACCCCAGCAACCTGTTTCCAATTCATAGATTAAGCTGTCGCAGGTTCCATAATTTTCTATACTCATATTTTTATGGTATTCTATAAAAACACCCTGCGGGCTAAAGGTGAGGATGTCTAAATCCCCATCGTTATCAATGTCGTCTATCGCAGGCACGCCATTAGGTGCGGCATAAAGATTTGAGATGCCCGGCTTGAAGTTGGAGTAAATTAAAGGTTTTATCATTTGAAAACTTAAACCAGAGGAAAGGGTACTTGTGTTTCTATACACCATTATACCGCCATTTGTAGAGCAAAACAGATCTTCTTTACCATCACAATCGTAGTCTTTACAAATTGCCCAATTAGCAATTAAAGGAAAGGAATATGTTAGTGCCGGGCTGGCTATATATTTTACATCTCCGGGGGCACCATTATTTATAAAACAACGCATTTTACCAATCCCAAATTGATTGATTCTATCAAAGGCTACAATATCTTTTTTTCCATCAAGATTCAAATCTATATTTGAAATTGAAGAATAGTTTAACCCATTTGCCCAGGGCATTTTTAATACATAACCCGATTCTATTACCATTATTGTATCTCGAGCAACAAACAATTGCCCGAACCCATTCTTTGGAGTTAATAGTGTTAAAACGAGTAAACAGGCAAGAACTGAGGAAGTAGTTAGAGTTTTTTGCGTTTGTATGTATTTGATAATTATTGCTTTACGCTGCATTTCTTTTTTCATAATTTTTCAATATTTATCTTTATATAAAAAAGCTTCATTTAATTTAATGCGTTATTGAATAACCATACGGGTCAACTGATACTTCTGCTTTGTAGCCGGGAACTAATTGCAAAGTATTTAAATCTATAGCCGTTACATAGCCATTTTTTCCGTTACATGCTGACGCATGATGTGGAGCAGGGCCTCCACTTAAAACATTTCTATTTGTTACATAAACTTTTCCATTTAACTCATCAACCATTAACCCGTGAGGCTGATGCCCTGTATAAACTTTGGCTACAACAGCGTTGTTTGTGAGGTTAATAACATACACAGAACCCCGTTTAGTGGAGCCGAATGTAGTTACATCTTCCATACAGGAAACAAAGAGCAAATTTTTAGAGGAAGCAATCGCCATTTCCTGAGGAAAGTCGCCAACCGGGATTGCCGTAATCAGTTGATCGGTTTTTTTATTCATCACCCTTACTTCGTTTGACTTTTGGCAGGATACAAAATATCTTGAGTAATCGGGGCTAAAAATAATTTCATGTGGGTCGTAAATAGAAGAAGGTAGTGGCGAACCTGAGTTATCTAATACGATCAAATCTGCAGTTGAAAAATCGGTTGGTATTTTAAAAATGTAATTACTTATTTGTGATGTTACATACAAAGTATCATTAGTTTGATTAAGGGCTGAACCGTGAGACCAATTTAAGCCTCCGATAGTGTTTTTTACAATCATACTATCGGTTTGGATTTTCTTAACCTTACCATTACTTTCCCAGTCTACACAAAATGCATACTTTCCATCTGAGGAAAGCACAAATGTATTCCAACTTCCATATCCAATATTCACTTCGCTCACAAATGAGTTATCTAACACTCTGTATTTTTGAAAAACATTTGCATTTAGAAACGAAACATACCAATACTGATTATCCGGCGATACTTTTATAAAATGCGGTGATTCTATGTTGTTGCCTTTTCCCACATCCGTGGCTCTCATGGCAAGCATCGTTTGTGCATCAAACGTTGTAACAAGGTCGCATCCTTGATTAGAGACGTAAAACTTTTTTCTGTTTGGGTTATCGGCAAACTTTACAATTCCATTTGCGTTGGGAGCACCGTTTTGCACCCACTGATAAATTATTTTCATTTCTTGGTAAGATAGTGCTTCAGAATTAACAGGCATTTTGGGGGTTAATTGTAAAGTTCCAAATTCATTATAGGAGTTTGTATAGTAGATAAGTGTGCTGTAGTCAGCTCTGAATGGAATTACAACCGAACCTGCACGGCTACCTTCAAACATTTTATCCCATGAGGTTAACGATAAACCGCCGGCTGCCCCTTTACTAATATCGTTATGACAACCACTGGTAGTGCATTTGTTTAATATTATTTGGCCAACGGCTTGCGGAAAACCCGAACCGGTTATATCCCGCTTGCCCTTATCCTTTGTGCACGTACTAAAATATACAGATGTAAAGCAAAGGCAAAATAGTATTACTCTTTTTTTCATGTTTATCATTTAACCGTTGGGAAACAAGGCTTTTAATTTTTAAGGTTGTTTTTCATCGGGTAATTTAGCGCCTTTTCCAATAGCAACTTTTGGTTTACTGTAAGTGCCGGAAACATTAAAGGGCACTTTTAGTTTTTCTATGGAGAGCAAGTCAACTTTTATCTGGTAGCTGATGGGGCCATTTATATCGTTAACCCCTTCAATTTCGGTATGAAAGCCTGAAATTTTAACCGCGAAAGGTTTTAAATAAAGTTTGTTATTTTTTATTTCGCTAACCAGTGTAAATTCTTTAAGGTGAGGATTATTCATTTCTTTTTTACCTGAGGCTTTACCAAGTTCATCAAATAATTTCATTCCGTTAATTTTTGCGTCTTCAATTATTAATTCTCCACCGCCGATTAAGGTTTCTGATTTGGGATTCATTTCTTGGTCTAATTCACCTTTTATCTCGTACTTTATCGAAAATACACCTTCTGTTTCGGCAGCCGCAGGAGCCAAATCCCTTATTAATTTTAGGCCTTTGTAGGCCTTTTGAATATCAAGTTTTTGAATATTTAAATCAAAATCAAATAAAGGATGCTTGATGTCGCGGGTATTGTAAGTTCCTCCTATATCAAAAGAGGCATTTAACGCGTTAAATCCGGTTTCCTTTAAGGTAAGGATTCCGTCTTTTATTCTTATCTCGCCTTTCATATCCTTTATAATCATCTCTTCATATTTAACATATTTAAGATCAGAATCGAAATCGAAATCAATGGTTTCCGGAACTTTCCACACCTTTGAGGGCTGTGTGGTTTGTGTAGGAGCGGTGCTGAATAAATCTTTCCATTCGTTTAAATCAAGGGTATCGGCATCAAGGTTTAACTTAGCTTCTACCAGATCTTCATCGTTCTTAAAAAAACAAAAATAATCTTTTACCGCTCCATTAAGTTTAAAACAACTTTTGCCGCAATCCATATCTAAATTTTTTAAGAAAATAGATACTGGCGATAAGGCAATAACGCCGCTTTTTATTTCGATGGGTTTGGGTAAATAATCAGTTTTAATGTATAACTTTTTTAGCTGCAATGTTCCGCTGGCTTTTGTTTTTTCGTAATTGCCTTTTTCTAAATCGGTAATCGATCCTTTTACCGCAACATCCGAATTTATTTGGCCTGCAAGGGACATTCCTTGCAAAGGATAGATTTTTGTGATTTTACCTAAATCTAAAATACCTTTCATTTGCAAATCGTAATTATAATTTTTAAGGTCGTTTAAGTATCCCGTTAAATTAAACGAATCCCCTTCAAGCACAAAGCCACATTGTTTAAAATTTATTTTTGCGTCTTCGGTTTTGCCTGTTTCATTTTTAAATATAAGGTCAAGGTTTAAATGTTCGATTGGTTTGGGATAATTTTCGGTTTTAACATAAGCTTCTTTTACAAGCACATTCGCATCAATTTTAGGGAATTGCCCGGTGGAAGAATTATAAACACCGTTAATAGTTGCGTTAACTTTCAGAGCGCCTTTCATGTTTAACCCGGCAATAGGATAAAATTTACCAATATCTTCTAAATGCATATCGGCCATTAAAGAAGATTGTATGTGCGGGTTTTTTAAACCTTTTATTTTAATATTCCCTTTTATGGGATCATCGCCCATCAATAACGATAAATTGGCAATGCTTATTTCCGCATCCTGAAATTTACCTTGCTTGGCGTGCCCTGTGCTCTGAAAATTAATCTTGCTGATAGCTTCCGGTAAGGAGTCATATTTAAATTTTCCATTTTTTATATCTATATCAAAATTAAAATCCGGTATGGCCATATTATCTCCCAAAGAAGCATACTTTCCTTCCGCCTGAATATCAAAATTAATTTCGCCCTCCGCTACTATTCCCTTCACAGGATAAACTTTAAGTATTTCATCAATATGAATTGATCCTTTTAGCGCGGCATCAATGTCGAGGTTTTTAAGCCCGTGCACATGCACATGTCCTTGTACTTTGTGTTCCTTTAACTGAAAGAAAAGTGTATCTAAACGTAATTGTGTACTATCTAAAAGTCCTTTTGTGTTAGAGGCCATAAAATCCAAATGAATATTTTCAATGGCATCGGGCAAACTATCAGATTTGAATGTGCCTTTGCTAACTTCAAGATTAATCTGAAATTTTGGAATAGAATCGATGCCCGGAATATAATTACCTTGCGTATATCCGGAAAACTTAACTACGCCTTCCGTTTCTATGCCCTGCATGTCTTTTTTAAAAAAGGATGCTAAAGAAAGAATGTCTTTTAATTCAGTTTCTGTGGAATTAAAAGTAAAATTTAACCCCACCCGATCTTTTTTAATTTGAAGGTTGCCAAGCAAAGTAAGCGCTAGGCTGTTAATTTTTAAATTGCCTTCTAAAATGGTAAATATTCCTTCTTTTGAATTAACGGTTAAAAGAGATTTAATTCCTATACTTTTATCTGTAAAATAGTTCTTTCCGTTAACTTTTAATGAGAAACTTTCCACTTGTGCAACCGTTTTCAGGTTAAAGGTTTCCGGTCCAATTTCACCGCTGCCTTCGTATGAAAAATCTTTTAAAAAAAACTCGCTTTCATTCTTCATATCGCGATAACTGATGAAAGCATTTTTTATTTCAATGTCTTTTAAATGAATATTTATGGCCGATGTACCGGATGTTGCCGTGGAAGTATCATTATTCAAAATAAGAAAATTTGTGGTGTCATCTTTTGCAATCCACGCGTTTACTATGGGCCTATCCAAGCAAACACTTATTAAATTTATATATTCATCTTTAACATAATCAATTATATCAATAACACAGTCAATTCTTTCACTTGTTAAGAGAGTGTCTCCCTTTATTTTTTTATCTGAGACCGAGACGCTATCTAATACTATTGTTAGGTTTGGGAAGTTCTTCCATATTGAAATATCCAGATGTTTAAAGTCGACATTACTTTTGATCTGTGATTTAATTTCATTTAAAGTAACTTCTTCAATTTTATCGTGAAATAATTGCGGAATGAAAGAGATAAAGGCAACTAATAAGAATAGGAAAATGCCTACAATAAGGAGAATTTTTTTCATTATCTAAATATATAAAGTTACAATTTAAATCGGTCATTCGAAATAAAAAGTATTTAAAAAAGTAAAAATGCAATGTTTGTTTTTTGTAATAGCGTATTTTTGAACTGTTCTAAAAACACTGCTTTTCCACAACTTTTTAAATTTTATTCTACAACAGGAATATCCGATGTTATATTTTCGGTTTTAGATTTTATTCGAATGGGTATTCCGCCCTTTACTGTTTGAGAGATGGCAGAATCGTAACCTATTGAAAAGAGATAATAGTTACCTTTTCTTAATTCGATAAACGCATACGTTCCATCTGTACCAGCCGTTACACTTACATCGTAGGCTGAGGGATCTGTTCCCGGAAATTCCTGGGCTCCGTATTTAATATAAATAGTTGCGTTAGTAATTGGCAATGAATGATGAAGGATCCTTCCACTTATTGATGCCTTTCCTCCCGGCCCTTCTTTTTTGCAAGATGGGAGAGTTGTTACTACTAAAAGTATCGCTAGAAGGGTTTTAAGTGTTGTTGCCATTTTTAGTAGATATTATTTTTAAATTTTGATAAACAGTCCCGCCATAAAAAAATGACGGAACTGTTACCGAATTGTATTATTTTATTGCCCGCATTAATGACTAGAACATCTTTATAATTCCCATTCTGAATCTTAATCCGGCTTTATTTTGATCGCCATTCATTTGTTGAAACGCAGGGTAGGAAAAGGTTAGGGGAATAGACCATTTTTTGAATGACAAGTTCGTGCCTAAAGTGGCAAATCCCAAATAATAGCCGGTGTTCTCATCAGGGCCGTCAGGCTTTTTGATTTTACCTAACCATTCTCCGTAATAGCCGGCAGATACTGCCCAGTTAAAATTATGTTCAGAACAAATACTATCGGTTTGGCAGGATTTACTATGACCAATTATGTTGTATGAAACCATGAGATTTTGTAAAGATACGCTGCTATAGGTAGTATTATCGAATCCTTTGGTTGTGTAACGGTGCAGCGCACTTCCCATCAGAGTAAGTTTATTCCACTTTTTTGAGGCGGCAAGGCTTATTATAGGATCGAATGAACCTGAACCAACTACAACCGTTGTTTCATCAAATGAAGAACCTTTTTGTACGCCTGTAGGAAACTCAAGACCGGCGGATAACGCTAGATTGAAATTTCTTTTTTGATACAGGTTAAAGGTGCTTAGAAATATAAGATCGCCTAATCCATTATCGCTTCCTTTATTTGTATTTAAAATAACAAAAGGCAATAAAACGGATAAAGTAATTTTATTGGTAAGACCATAGCGAAGCCCTAAAGAATTTATAAGCATACTTTTTAATGGAGTTTCTTGGTCCTTGATTGAATCTGTGGCAACAGGCGCTCCATGCCCTCCGCCTTTTTCATCAATCATAATAGTTCTGTAATCACCATAAGCCTCTGCCAAAAGCTTTTTTTTTGGAAGGGTAAAACTTCCGTTATTATTATCCGTATTTAACGACGAGCCGGCACCGGCACAACAGGCACATTGGCTATAAGCTCGGTTGAGTGTGGCTGATAAAATAGCCGCCACAATGAATATGTTTTTCATGGGTATTTTTTTTTAGAATTAAATAAATATGATAACGCCACTCCCTATATTTCCTGAGATGGAAAATAGAAAGTGCCATTAGAGCAAAAGGAATACTGTTTCATAAAAGATACCAGCATTGCCTGGGTGGGTGAAAAATGGAGGAAGTGTTTTTTTCGGTTAAATGAAGATTGTAACGGGAAATCAATTCATTTGTTTCACAATTGCGTAGCGCGTGAAGCCGGGATTTGCTTTGAAAGAAGAGTTGATTTTCGCTTTCGTTTTTGTTTTTGATGGGATTAAGAGGTGCATTTTCCTTTTTTTCTTCTTCATCCAATTCTTTTTTTAATTGGCAGCTTCCTTTACAACAATTGTCCGGCTCACTTTTTTTAATGCAAAGATTTTTTGCAATGTAGTTTTGATTAACTTTAAATCGCATGAGTATATATACTTTGCTGAAATTTTGAATTAATATACTCCAAATAAAAAGTATGAAAAGAAATTTATTCATTATATCTTTTAATTTTTGCCTTAAGTTCGTTAGTTTTAATTTTTTTTGCCATAGGAAAAAAATATCTCTGAATACCTAAATAATAAACAGGATAAAACCTAGTGTATGAGCGATTAATCATGGGGAAACCTACCGACAAATCAATTCGTAGGTTAGAATCAAAAATAACTTGTACGGATGGATGTATTTCTACATAATTCCCCTTACTCAATATAGGAGTTTGTATTGGAACATTTACATATCCAAATTGGGTAACCTTAGCTGCTTCGTATGATTTACCAATGAATTCTACATACAAGTTAATATTGGTTTGATTGTAATCAGAGTATTGTTTTGGATACACCAAGTAGCCGAATGACAAATTATATATTGCAGCCCGCCCGTATTCAATTCTTGTCGGCACTTTTACTCCTCCAAGATCCAAGGAATAACCATCATAGTATTTGGGCACTATGACGCCACCAGTAAAGGCCACCGCAAAATGATTTTTCAGGTATGTAGCAATTAAACCGCCACCATAACCTTTTGTATCATCCATTAGGTTAGGCTCAGATTCGTCATGTGCAACACCAACATTTGACCAATCAGAGTATAAAGCCATTCGGAAATGCTCATTCTTTCTGTCAAACGTTAGAAAACGATATTTGGCATATAAGTAAATACCACTCAAAATATAAGGATAGACTACACCTCTCTGAAAGTTATTAGTAGAATAAAGAGTTTGATTACCAGTATGCGTATGCGTTACTAAGTTTGGTGGTAAATCTTTTCCGTGATGGTTTGTAGCACTAATAGTTCCCATTACGGTTAACTTGGGAAGCAAGCCATACATAATTCTTACCGCATACATTCTTCTCATTAAATCTACTTCAGGATATGTTTTATAAAAAGTCTTTATACCTATAACGCCCTTTGGAACGTTACTGGCGGGTTCATTATGAGGAAAAAGCTCTTGTGCTTTTAAGCCAAATGAAAAAATAAAAACTAATGTAACACCAAAAACCTTAACGAATTGGGTTGGAAATAGGTTGTTGATATATAAATTATTTATCATCGCTTAGTTTAGTCGTAACATAATATATTTCCTTTTTGATTTCTCCACAGTGTTTCCTTATTAATTCTTTCCATTTGTTATATTCCTTTTTTGGCATAAACTCTTTACTAATAATCGTTAGCAGAATGTCTCCATTTAGTTTTTTACTTTCTTCAATCACAAAGCAAAACTCCCCGCTTGCATTTAATAGAGATCCACTAGTTGAGATATCACTGTTGCTAAACGAATAGGTCGCCTTTAAATACCTTACCGAAAAACCTGCATCGGTAATAGCCTTAGCTATTTTTTTTAAATTTACTTCAGCCCCTTTTTTAAATATAATCTTTCCAGTAGTATTTTCGAGATTCATTTGCACATCGTTAACGAAGTTAAGTTTAAGAATGCTCATTTCTACTGCACGGGTGCAGGCAGAACAGGTAAGGCCATCCACTCCTATTTCAGCGCTTGAAAATTGAGCGAATCCGTTGTGAACACAGAATAAAATTAAGGCGATGATGAACGCTGATTTTAGGTTAAGTCGCAGTTTTGTCATCTTTAATGTTTTATGTTTATTTTACCACTTAAAGTTAAGCAATTATAGAGTATTTACAAAAGCTTTTATCCAAATCCCTAAACAAATATGAATCAATTTGGTTGATGCTGGTTACCCTAAAATATTAAAATATAACTCCTCTAAATTGGTTGGGTAATATATGTACGTTATACTTTACTATACTTTCTTTGTCCGGATAAAAAATTAAATTTCACCATATTCTTCCAAACTTCAATCTCGCAGTTAATAATATTTTTTTCGGGGCAGCTTTCAAAGTATCGAACAAAATACTTAGAATATTATTCAAATTTAAACTCATTGCTTATACTTTCTAATTGATGCCGCCTAAATATAGAAAGCGCTTCTCTGTTTATGCTATCTATTCTTTAAGCCCGGCAAGTGTATTAATAGTTAATGCAACAATAATGGTGTTAAAAACAAAAGAAATTATGCCGTGCATCAGAACAAATCTTCTTATGGCGCGAGAAGTGACAACTACGTCTGATACCTGAAAAGTCATCCCGATAACAAATGAAAAATACGCGAAATCGATATAATCGGGAGCTTCATCAGACGGAAAATCAATGCCGCCAACTTTACTGCCCGTGCCTAATGAATTGTGATCGTGGTACAAATGCGCGTACCGTATTGTAAACATGGTGTGAAGTAATAACCATGAAAGTAGCACCGGTGATAACGAAATTAGGGTGTGCAAAATTTTATTTATGGTTGTTTCATTTTTTTCAAGTAAAAGTGCCAGGGTGCCAAAAATGCTAAATGAAACCGCTATCAAAACAATGGCAAATATTATTTTAAGGCCGTCGTCTTGTTTTTCAACTACAATACAAAGATCATCTGAATCTGTAGTAAAAAATAATATCCAGCTAAATAAAATCATGGAAATGCAAAACATATCCCAACCTAAAATAAGCCGGTTACTTGGTTCTATTTTTAGAAAGTAACAAATAATATATACAAAAACAGCCACTGTTAAACTGATAAGAAGTTTAGTGGTGCCGACCATTTTTTCTGACCAATGATGGGTGTGCTTTTTGGTTGCGGACATTTGGCTAAATTATATAATTTAAATTGTTAAAAAAAACGTAGGGATGACAATTAGATTGTTGCTATTTACGCAATGTGGTTAGGATGTAAAATCATAATAAGTTGTTATTTTCCGCTTGAAAATAGAAAATAAAGCATTGCCACCGCTGCAAACGTCATCAATATCAGAGTGATAAAACCTAAAACATTTGAAAGTTTACCGTTTGTATATTCGCCCATTATCTTTTTGTTATTTGCTATGTGTAATATAACTGCTATTAATACAGGAGCGGTAAGCCCATATAAAATGGCAGTGTAAAGGAGCGCGTGTATAGGACTGATCCTGAGCGCATCAAGTGATAAACCAACAACGAGTGATGCGATGATGGTTATATAAAAACCTTTTGCTTCATTAAATTTTTTATCCAGGCCTTGCGTCCAGCCAAAGGTTTCAGCTAACATATAAGATTGGGCTCCAGCCAACACAGGTATGGCCAGCATCCCTGTTCCTAAAACGCCAGCTGCAAAAATAATATATGTCAAGTGTCCTGCTAAAGGATCCAATGCCATTGCGGCTTGTTCAACGGTATCAATGGTGTGAATTCCTGCACTATACAGAACCGTTCCAGTAGTTAAGATTATAAAGAACATTACAACGTTAGAAAACAGCATTCCAAAATTTACATCTTTTTTCATGTTACTGAGGATCTGATTATTTACAATAACCTTTCCTTTTTTATGGGCAATGTCTTCTGCTTCCATAGTAGCTTGCCAAAAAAAGAGGTAGGGAGAAATAGTAGTGCCTAAAATAGCAACAAGTATGGATAGAAACTCTTTATTAAAATGAAATGAAGGAATGAATGTACTTTTTAATACCGCGGTCCAATCACGCGTTACCAAAAAAGGAACGAGAATATACAGCAGTAATGAAAGGCACAACCAACGCAATATTCTTGCTAACTTTTGATAAGGATATTTAATAATTACAAATATTAAAATAGCTGTTATGGCAATACTAAAAGCAAAAATGGGTATCTCTGGAACCAACATATGAGCCACCGCTGCCATTCCTTGTAGATCCGCTCCAATATTTAATGTTATAGCAGGAAAGCTAAATAAAAGTACAATATATAATATGGTTTTGGGATAATTGTTCTTTAAGGTTACGGTTAAACCCTTTTGTGTTACAATACCAATTCGTGCGCACATGCCCTGAATAGCTGCCATTAACGGAAAAGTGAGCAGGGCAGTCCAAAGCGTGGAATATCCAAAGCCTGCACCTGCCTGTGAGTATGTTGCAATGCCGGAGGGATCATCATCGCTTGCCCCTGTAATTAAGCCGGGGCCTAAAACTCTCAAGGCTTTTTTAATTTTTACTGAAAAATTTGTTGTATTCCTCATATATTTTTTATGAAGTCATTTTTCTACTCATGATAAGTCTCAAGAAAATAGTAACTGATATGAAAGTGCGAATTAATTTATATGGGGTAGGAAATAAAAATTATTTGCAAGCACGCTCTAAGCCAAATCATTTGTAAAATAATATTTGCATTGCTCTGTTCTCAATAATTAGAATTTGATTTTTTGAATCCTTACCGCATTCAAAATGGCCAACAAAGCTACCCCAACATCTGCGAAAACAGCTTCCCATAAGGTTGCAATACCAATGGCACCCATTACAAGAACAATTGCTTTTACACCCATGGCGAGAATAATATTTTGCCAAACTATTTTTTTTGTAATCTTCCCGATTTTTATGGCTACAACAATTTTAGAAGGTTGGTCGTTTTGAATAACAATATCTGCTGTTTCAATGGTAGCATCGCTTCCTAAACCACCCATTGCAATCCCGGCATCGGCTAAAGCAACTACCGGCGCATCGTTTACGCCATCACCTACAAAAGCAATTGTTCTTTTCTCATCTTTTAAAGCCTGTACTTTCTCTACTTTATTCTCCGGTAACAGATCTCCATAGGCATTATCCATACCAAGTGTTTTTGCAACCTTATCTACTACGCTTTGTTTATCGCCCGATAACATGACTGTTTTAATATTCAGGCTGTGCATGTCTTTAATGGCTTGTTCGGCATCTTCTTTTATTTCATCAGCAATGGTGATGTAGCCCGCGTATTTATTATTTACTGCAACCACTACAATGGTGTCAGTAATAGTTTCAATTTCTTTATTAAATTCAATATTAAATTTCTTTAAGAGTTTTAAATTTCCCGCTAACACTTCTTTTCCATCAATAGTTCCTTTTAAACCATGTCCTGAAATTTCCTCAACATTGCCAATATTAACTCCTTCTATAATTTTTCCGGCATGTTGAACAACCGCAGTTGCAATAGGGTGAGTTGATTTACTTTCAATTGCCGCGGTTAATTTTAATAATTCTTTTTCATCCATATCAACAGCTGCAATTTTTTGAACTTTAAAAACACCTTTAGTCAAAGTGCCCGTTTTATCCATTACAACAGTATCTATTTTTGTCATTACATCTAAGTAATTCGAGCCTTTAAATAAAATACCGTTACGCGATGCAAGCCCTATACCTCCGAAGTAACCTAATGGAATGGAAATTACCAAAGCACATGGGCAAGAGATAACTAAAAATACTAATGCCCTGTATAACCAATCGTTAAAAAGATAATTAGGAACAAAAAAATAAGGAAGGAAACAAATACCTATTGCTAAAAACACAACTATGGGCGTATAAACTTTCGCGAATTTTGAAATGAATAATTGTGTTTGTGATTTTCGTGCGGTGGCATCTTGCACCATTTCTAATATCTTAGAGAGCTTACTGTCTTTAAATAATGAAGTTACTTTTATATCGGCCACAGAGTTAAGGTTGATCATTCCGGCAAACACTTTTTCACCTGTTCTTTTAGTGTCGGGTTTACTTTCTCCTGTTAAGGCTGCGGTATTAAACGAAGCTGATTCGGAGATCAGTTCGCCATCCAAAGCAACTTTTTCTCCCGGCTTTGCTTGTATTGTTTCACCAATTTGAATTTCGGAAGGAGAAATAGTTTGTATTGAACCATTTCTTATTACGTTAACTGTATCGGGGCGTATATCCAATAATGCTTTAATGCTCCGCTTCGCGCGATTAACCGCGGCGGTTTGAAACAACTCTCCGACTGCATAAAATAGCATAACAGCAACACCTTCTGAATATTGTTTAATGAAAAATGCACCAATAGTTGCAACCGACATAAGGAAAAATTCGGAAAAGAAAGCACCTTTAGCGATTGATTTAACTGCATCTTTAACCACCGGAACTCCCACTGGAAGATAGGCCGCAATATACCAGACCAAGCGAACATAATTTTGGAAGAAGGCCGGCTTTATAAAGTTATCGAAAATCAAACCTATAATTAACAACACAAAACTAATAATGGCAGGCAGATATGATTTCCATGCAGAATCTTCGTCAGTTTCATGTGAATGGCCAAGCTCATCACCCTCCTTATGTTTTTCACCTTCAGGATGAGAATGTGGTTTACCGGTTTTAGCATCAATTTTTTCTTCTAACGAGCAGCAGGTCATATTGCCTTTTGCATCGTATGTGTGTTTGTGGTTTGGATCGGTATTTATCATAATATTTAATTGATATAATAAGAATTGTTTATTGTTTTTTTTGAGGTTGATGGCTGGTTTAACATTTCGAGCACGTTGGATTCGATGGTATTACAAAGAGCGGTCATAGGAATATCTGTAGGTATATTTTCAAATGGATCTTGCATGATGATGGCCGTTTTTTCTATGGCAATAAATAAAAATGGAAGTAATATAGTTATGAATATCTCTAATAGTATTGTTACATCAGCTAATCCAAAAGGCAAAATGGTAGCAAAAACATAAATTAAAAAATGTATGAATAAACTATACGATTTTGGAAAAACAGTATTTTTAATCCGCTCACATTTGCCCATTGCCGCGTTCAGCGAGGCTAGGGTTGTGTCAATCTGCACTTGTTTGTTAACGTTTAAATTATAAATTGATGAACATTTAGCGAGATGATCTGCCTGCATATTTAATAAGTAACACGGTACGTTGTGAGCCTGGATGTTATTTTGTTTCAAGTACTCTTCAACTTTAACAGAAAAGCTTTGCCTCCTTAATGATTCGCTTAATGCAAAGCACCATACAATTTGGGTTTCTGCAAACATCAATAAATCTTCTTTTGAATTTTCGGGTAAAAACTGTTTTAATTGGCGGATAAATGTTCTTGAATCATTTACTATCTCGCCCCATGCTTTTCTGGCCTCCCACCATCTTTCATAAGACTGGCCGGTTCTAAAAGCCAAGAGCAACGAAAGAATTGTGGCAATGATTGCCGCCACGGGTAATGGAATTACAAGACTCATAGAAAGGCTTCTGTGATCCCATAAACTGGCTACTATGGCATAAATGGTTATAAAAAGTATGTCCCACTTTATACTGTTTAAAAAAAACAACAATGCCTGTCCGTTATTTCTTATTAGCATACTGTATTAAATTTCATTATTTATTTTATTATAAGAAGTAAATACAAAAACACTTAAACAATCATGCCAATTAATAAAAATAGCAAAAATCCTCCAAAAAAACAAGCTGTTTGGAAGGGAGTTTCCTCTTCTTCGTGCGCTTCTGTTAAGAGTTCTTCCGTTACTAAAAATAATAGAGCGGCCAAACCAAAAGAGAGTACCAACTCCAACATTTCTTGAGATAAACCTGAAAGGAATAAAATGCCAATTATTGCGCCAATAAAAAATAATATACCTAATATGAATAAAATAGCGATATTTTTTTGTTTAGAGATTTTACTATCCGCGCAAGCGAGCACTACAGCTAAACCCAGGGAAAACACCTCAATAGCTAATGCTACCGACAGTAATATTCCTTCTTTATTTCCTGCGGCAAAACCTACCCCTAAAAGTAAACCGTCAATAAGCATATCTATACCCATTGCAATTAATAACCCCATGGGTAATTTATTCTTATCAAGTAATTTATCATCTTTCTTTTCTAGTTTTTCAACAAAAAATTTAATCAATAGCATGGTTGAAATGCCAAGGCCAAAACCAATTCCCACTTCTAATGGCTTGTGTTGCTTTATTATATCAGGTAATAATTCTACAGATACAACTGAAAACACAACCCCTGCGGCAAAATGGAGAACAGAACTTGTAAACATTCCACTAGGCTTTTTAATAAGACCAGAAATGCCACCTATTACAATAGCAGCAACAGGTATTAACGAGTATAGTGTAATTTGAGTGAGATTATTCATATTTAATTAAATTTATTAAGGATGGCATTCTTTATAAAATTTTACAATATAAAATGTTTTATTTTTTTTATCGAAAGCCGAGTAATTTTGATACCACTTTAAGTCTTTTTTAATTTTGTTTAAAAAACACTCATCGCCTTGAAAATACTTTTTGAAATTTTTTATTTTCATAGAATAAATATCTGAATCCAGATCTTTACTAAAATAATAAGATGTATGGCTTGAATTATGGCCGGAATGTGTTTGAGAATAAATAACCGGAATGGAATTTTGCCTTAAAAGATAGTATTGATCATTATAATTCCGATATACAGTTCCGTCTTTATATTTAATTCCCCACAAACTGTCGCAGGCAATCACTATCTTTTTTTTATCGAACGTAGTAACAACAAGAGAATCTGACCAAAAAAACCTTCTGATGTTTTTTACAACCTTACCGGAAGACCATGTTTGGCTAATTTGGCTGCTGCTTTTTAATGGAATAACATTCATAGTACACGCCGATAGCATGAAAAATACCAAGAAGCACAAAGTCACATTTTTTGAGTTGATATATTTCATTTTAAAAGTATATTAGTCACCACATTGTTTCTTTTTATCCTCTGATTCCATATTTAATTTATGCATATATTTATGAAAAATTGGCACCATCATTAAGCCAACAATTGATAGAAAAATAATTCCGCTGTAAAGCGAAAATATTCCCGCAAAAATTTTACCCCCATCTGTTTCGGGTTCATCAACCGGCCCCATGCCGGTTAGCAACATTGCGGAATTAATAAAAGCATCAGCCCAAGACTTGCCGATATAATGTTTAAAACCTATCATACCAACGCCTAGGCTAAACAACAAAAGAAAAACGCCAAATAATACGCCCCGACCAATTTGAAACCAGCTCAAAGGGTTAAGGTATGTTTTCCAATTTGAATTTTTCATTTTTTTTAAAAGTATTTATTTTGATTATTAATGTTTTTTTTACTTCAAATTTAAATTCCTTAAACCCTTCATTTATTGTAAGGATTATAACTCAGCAAATGAATTTGGTCTTTAATAATAGAACCTGTATTAATAAGTTGATGAGTTTCAAAATTAAGATGTTGTAGCCGATTATATAATTGCTGTACTTTTTCTTTTAATTTTTCAGGTTTTTTATGCGGCTTTTTACTCATCCACCTCATCATGTTTATGTTCATCTTTAATTTCCCATTTCTTTTTAAGTCTGATATACCAATGGTAGTGGTGCAGTGATAGCAGAAAATAAATAGCTATGGTTGCAGCTGATGCGATTATATACATTGAGTATGCTACCGCTACACCAACCGCAGCAGTTGCCCATACAGACGAAGCAGTAGTAAGACCGTGAGTCAAACCTTTTTCGTTGTCTTTATAAATAATACCTGCGCATAAAAAACCAACGCCTGTAACAATATTAGCCACAATTCTGCCAGCGGCTGATTGATCTGTGGCATGAATACCTATTAAGGTAAATAAAGCTGCGCCCAACGATACTGCAGCATAAGTTCTTATTCCTGCTGAATTACCGTGCCTTTCTCTTTCAAGCCCAATAAATGCTCCAAGCAAAAAGGCGATAAATAATCGTAGTGCAATAGCAAGTTCAACTTTTATATCCATTCTAAAATTTTATTTATCACTAAGTATTACAGGTGATTTTCCATCGGTAATAATAATTTTTGTGTTAGACGATTTGACCAATTCTTTAGTAATATCCAGAGATTTAAATTTTATCAGCTTGTCAGTAATGGATGAGTTAAGGATATCTTGTGATTTTTTAAGACCTTCAGATTCTATTAGCAATCGCTCCGTTTCTTTTTTTTGTTTTTCAATAACAAAGTCGAGGGCAAGGCGCTGTTTGGTTATTTCAAGTTCAGCTTCTTTCTTTTGCGTTTCGAGGTCATAATCTCTGTTTTTCTTTTTTATCTCTAGATCTATCTCCATTTTTTTTGAAATCTCTACCGCGTTCATTTTTGCTTCAATAGTTGCAACTACTTGAGGCGGAAGAGCGATGTGTTGCAGCAGCACTAAATCAACTTCAAAGCCATAAGGTTTAATAATTGCGTTCATATTGTTTTTTATAGATTTTTCCATCTCACTTCTTGCGTTAAGCAATTCACTGGATTTATGCGTGGCTCCATCCACTCGAATAACACTTACCAGATTATCTACGATAACAATGTTTTGATAATCTTTACCAAATTTGGTATAAATACTTTTTGTTGAATCGGGTATTAAATGATAAGTGAGCGTGATATCCGCATTTATTTCAATACCTTCCTCGGTATGAAAATTAAATTTTCCCTCATATTCTTTAATGCGCGAATCAAAACGAACTACCCGCTTTCCGAAAATCCCACGCGGGTGCGCACCGGGTAGAAGAACTCGATCCTGTATTTTCCCATATTTTATTTTTAACCCCACTTCACCTGGATGTATAACAGTGCACCTAGTTAATAACATTGCTACTACAAGTGAAACAAACAAATAAATTGATTTTTCTTTTTTCATGTGTTTTTATTTTTATTCATGTTTATTTCAAATTTTTATTAGAAGACATCTATTCAAAATTAACTTTTCCGGTAGCGATATCATGCTGAAGTGATACAATACCCGGTTTTTTCTTTCCTTAATAAAGGAACTTTTTAGCAATATTTAATATCCTTATTATAAAATTTATTTTCTATGTTCAAATATGAATAGGTCGCTTTCCCGTAGCGTCTAAGCATGCTTCTCTAAAACTTTCTGTAAAGGTTGGATGTGCGTGGCTCATGCGGCCAACATCTTCAGCACTTGCTCGGTATTCCATGGCCACTACGGCTTCAGCAATCATATCCGCGGCGCGCGGCCCAATCATGTGCACTCCTAAAATTTCATCCGTAGTTTCATGGGCCAATACTTTTACAAAACCATCGGTATCGCCACTAGCTTTTGCCCTCCCGCTTGCTTTAAATGGAAACATGCCCACTTTAAATTTTTGTCCGTTTTCTTTTAATTGCTCTTCGGTTAAGCCTAAAGATGCCACTTCGGGCCAGGTATAAATTACGCCGGGAATTAAATTATAATTTATGTGTGGTTTTTGTCCGGCAATAATTTCGGCTACCAATACTCCTTCTTCCATCGCTTTATGCGCCAGCATAGCACCTTTTATTACATCGCCTATCGCGTAAATGTTTTCAATATTTGTTTGTAATTTTTCGTTGGTTTCAATTTTTCCTTTGCTATCGGATTTTACGCCTGATTTGTCGATCCCCAGGTTATCGGTGTAAGGCCTTCTGCCAACAGCCATTAAGCAGTAATCGCCTTTAATTTCAATACTTTCATCTTTGGCATTTTTGGCGATAACAACAATTTCGTTACCGGAATTTTTAGCGGAAGTTACTTTATGACTTAACAAAAATTTAAAATCTAAATCCTTTTCTAAAACCCGTTGTAATTCTTTTATAATTGCCCTGTCCATGCCTGCCACAATACGATCTGCGTATTCAACAACGGTAATTTTACTTCCCAACCTTGCATAAACACTTCCAAGTTCTAGGCCAATTACACCGCCGCCAATAATTACCAAATGTTTGGGTACTTCTTTTAACACCAAAGCTTCTGTTGAAGTGATTATTCTTTTTTTGTCAATTTCTATACCCGGCAACGAAGCAGGTTTTGAGCCGGTGGCAATGATTATTTTATCACTTTCAACTTCTTGTTTTGTGCCATCTGCTTTTGTAATTTCAATTTTGTTTTTTGTTAAAAAAGAACCATGCCCGGTAAACACCGTCACTTTGTTTTTTTTCATTAAGTAACTTACGCCGGCTACTGTGGTTTTAACAACATCTGCTTTGCGCGCTACCATTTGAATTAAATCTACTTCGGGTGTATTAATTTTTATGCCATGATCTTTAAAATGATGCGTGGCGTTATAAAAATGTTCGCTCGAATCAAGCATCGCTTTTGAAGGGATACAGCCCACATTGAGGCAGGTTCCACCAAGGCTTTCATATTTTTCAATAAGAGCCGTTTTCATTCCTAACTGCGCGCATCTGATGGCAGCTACATAGCCACCGGGGCCTGACCCTATTATTGTAACATCAAATTTTTCCATGCTTCGTATTTTTATGTTTTAATTTTGACAGAAGAAAAGCGTTTAAATCCAACCGCATAATTATCTACTGCATAACCAAATGATGCACTTTGCAATGCGGTTTTTGCGTTGATGAACTTTCCATTTCTCCTAACCATAATTTATTATAGTTTACTCTTCTTCTTCACTATTTTTTAATTTAGATAAAAGGGAATATGCGCCCTTAACCACATATTGAATTTTTGGATCAGCAGAAATATTTTTAAGTTCGGTATAACCATCTTCCGCCATTCCAATTTCAACTTCTTTCATGTCGTAAACAAATTTTGTTTCTGATTCGCCTTCTTTTGATTTTACATTTTCAGATCCCTTGTAAACAAACACATAGTTTTTTCCTTCAAAATTTACAATTGCTTCATCTGGCAGAGTTGGAACTTTGCTAGCGCCTGTTTCTATAATGGCGGTAAAATAACTTCCCGGTAAAAGGTCTTTATCGGCGGAAGATAAATTACAATGTACCTGAACAATTCTGTCGGCGCCTATTTCACGGCCTATTAAGCTTACTGTTGAAATGCGTTCTTTATTTTCGTTAGATAGTTTAAATCTAACTTTTTGTCCTACTACAATTTTTGGAAGATCTCTTTCAAAAATAGTAAGTTCGGCATGCATATTTTGGGTATCGGCCAATTTAAAAATTACATCCTGCGGATTAATGAAAGCACCGATGTTGGAATTTACCTGAGTACAATAGCCATTAATGGGCGAATAAATATTTATGGAAGATTGTATGTCGCCGTTTTCGATAGATGCAATATCAAGGTTAAGGATTTTTAATTTCGCTTTAAGCCCATTGGTTTTTCCTATAAGTGTGTTATAGGTTGATTTGGATTGTTGCAAAGTTTTTTGAGCATTTACATTTTCTTTTGCAAGATCTGTTTGCCTTTCATAGTCGGATTTCGCGAAGTCGAGTTGTGATTTCGCTTCAATATAATCCTGTTGCATCTGTATGTATTCCGGATTTTCTATTACCGCAATCAATTCGCCCTTGCTTACCTCAGAACCCTGCAACAAATTTATTTTTTTTAAAATGCCGCCAAAGGGAATGGATACACTGATTAATTGCTGCGGCGGCACATCGAGTTTACCGGTTGTTTTAATTGTTCCACTTAGTTCTCGTCCTACAACTGATGCTACCGTTAAGCCAATTGTTTTTACCTGACTATCTGTAAGTTCTGCAACTGTTGCCGCCTCTTCATGTTTTTCACCTTCTTCTTCTGTTTTTTTATCTCCACAAGAAGAAAAAATTAGGGTTGTTATTGCTATTATTATGTATGCTATGTTTTTTATGTTTTTCATATTGTTTTTTTATTGAGTTAATCCTGATAAAAATTCTAGTGTTATTACGCTTCTGTTAAAATTGAGCAGCGTAGTTAAATAATTTTGTTTGATTTCTTCGGCTTGTTGTAAATTTATTACATGCTCAGCGTAGCTAATTTCGCCTTTTTGAAACGAGAGCGTGCTTTTTGACGAAATGAGCTCCGCATTTGGCAAACCGTTTTCTTTATAATAAGCCAAGGATCGTTGGTTTTTTAAATATTCTTCGTAGGAACCAATAATTTCGGCAGCTATGTTGTTTTCGGTTTGCTTGTAAGCCAGTTCGGCACTTTCTTTTAAAGATTGAGCAGCTTTAATGCGGGCGCGTTGCGGACCAAACCATAAAGGAATTGTAACGCCTGCAATGAAGCCCTGAAACCGGTTGCCATAACCTGCCAAGGGTGCAGTATTTAAATCATTTCCATAAGGTACACCGTACAACGTTTGATTAAAGTACCCCAGGGTAATATCAGGGAGCAAGCTGTTTTTCTCTACCTTCTTTTGCCTTTCTGCAATCTCTATCTGCTGCTTTATATACTGTAGGTAAGGATTTTTAGAAATTAATGTTGAATCTACTTTAAAACTTAGAGTGGCTTCATCGTTATGTGAATCGGTAAAATCGGGAGGTAAACTATTAAGGATGGCTCGTAGGCGCGATTTAATAATATTACGATCGTTTTCCAGTTGCTCCAGTTGATTTCTTATTTCTTTGCTTCGTGCTTCGGAGGTTGATTTTTCTAGCAAAGTGGATTCACCTGTTTTGTAACGCAATTCAGAAGCTTTGGTTAGCATATTATATAAGCTGTCGCGTTTTTGCAAAAGTAATTTCCGTTGATTTAAATACAACCAGTCGTAATATATTTGTTTAATGCTATAAATAATTTCAGATTCAGAAAATTTCCTTTTTAAAATACTACTTTGTACATACGACACAGCTAATTTATTTTTAGCTACCATAGTTGTTGGAAAAGGAAGACTTTGCGCTATTGTAAAATTGTTATCATTTTTAGCATAACTGTTATATTGCCCATAAGTAAGGTTTACACTTGCTTTCCCAATTTCGCTGGAGGTTTTCCGTAGAAACTGATATTGCTGTATTTCTTTATTTGCAGCTAATAAAGTATTGTTGCTTTTAAGAGCCGCACCCACCCACTCATTCATCATCTTATTATTTTGAGCAGTTGAAAATTGAGGTAGAAGAGCTAAAAGAATTACAGTAGTTGTAACCACTTTTTTGCTCGCGAATTTATTTCGTAGTTTTTCAAAATAAATGAACAAGCAAGGCAAAACAATAAGCGTTAGGATAGTAGAGCTTATTAAACCGCCAATAACCACTGTAGCCAAAGGTCTTTGAACCTCTGCACCATTGCTGGTTGCTAATGCCATTGGCATAAAGCCTAGCGAAGCAACAAAGGCGGTCATAAGTACAGGACGTAAACGCACAGATGTTCCTTTAAGGATAATTTCTTTTATGTCAGTTAATCCTAAAGCTTTTAGCCTGTTGAATTCACTAATCAATACGAGACCATTTAATACTGCTACTCCAAACAGTGCAATGAATCCGACTCCGGCTGAAATACTAAAAGGCATACCTCTTAATAACAAGGCAAATACACCACCAATAGCGGCCATTGGAATGGCGCTGAATATTAATAGTGCCTGGTTAAATGAACTAAACGTAAAGTATAACAATAAAATAATTAATGCAAGTGAAACCGGCACTGCAACTGATAAACGTTTAGACGCTTCTTCCAAATTTTTAAACTGTCCTCCGTAGCGGATAAAGTAACCTGTTGGCAGTTTAATCTTTGTTCCTATTTTACCCTGAATCTCTTTTACAACACTTTCAATATCGCGTCCGCGAACATTAAAACCTACTATGATTCTGCGTTTACGATCTTCCCTCTGTACTTGATTAGGACCTATCTTCATGGTTACATCGGCTAACTGGCTTAGTGGAATTTGCTGACCTGTTTTAGTACTTACATATAAATTTTGAACATCGGCTAACGTTTGACGGCTTTGTTTATCTAACCTGAGCACTAGGTCAAACCGCTTTTCACCCTCATATACTATTCCTGCACTTTGCCCGGCAAAAGCGGTATTTACAGTTTGATTCACTGTTTCTATATCTAAACCAAATTTAGCGAGCTGACCACGGTTTATGTTTACTACTATTTGCGGCAAACCGCCAACTTTTTCAACGTAAATATCTTTTGCACCATCTGTTGTACCTGCTAACTTTCCAATCTTCTCTGCTAGTGTAGCCAACTCCTCCATATCGTCGCCAAATATTTTAATACCAACATCCTGACGCACGCCACTGATCAACTCATTAAAACGCAATTGTATGGGTTGCGAAAAACCAAAATTAACGCCAGGGATTCTTTCTAGAGCTTCCTGCATTTTATTAGCAAGTTCTTCCCGGCCTGTCGCGGAAGTCCATTCAGATTTTGGTTTTAGCATAACGGTTAGGTCACATGCTTCCATTGGCATTGGATCAGTAGGAATTTCCGCCGCCCCAATTTTACCGATAACCTCTCTCACTTCCGGAAATTGCTTTATTAAAATGTCAGATGCCATTGTAATTTTTTCAACTGTTTCACTCATTGAGCTTCCTGTTAAAAGTCTTGTTTCAACCGCAAAATCACCCTCCTCAAGTGTTGGTATAAACTCACCACCCATATTCATAAAAATAATTACGCAAACAATAAATAAACCAATAGCTGATGCTACGGTTAAGAATTTTCTTTTTAATGCGCCAACTAAAACAGGTGTATATAGGCGTTGAAAAAATTCAATCATTTTATCTGAAAAGGTTTTTTTAGTAGGAATTTTCTTACTTAAAAATAAAGCGGATGCCATGGGAACATAGGTTAATGATAGTATGAAAGCTCCTAAAATGGCGAAGGAAACGGTTTGTGCCATAGGGCCGAACATTTTACCTTCAATACCAACAAGCGCTAATAGCGGCAAATAAACAATTAGGATGATAATTTCGCCAAAGGCTGCCGAACTTCTTATTTGTACGGCTGCGTGATAAACTTCTCCATCCATTTCCTCCTGAGAAAGTTTATTGGTATTTTTCCTGTAATGTAAATGATGGAGCGTAGCTTCTACAATGATAACCGCGCCATCAACAACTAAGCCAAAATCAATTGCACCGAGGCTCATAAGGTTTCCTGATACACCAAATAAATTCATCATGCTGATAGCAAAGAGCATGGCTAAAGGAATTACTGAGGCCACAACCAAACCCGCCCTTAAATTCCCAAGAAATAAAACCAATACAAATATTACAATAAGGGCACCTTCAATCAGATTGTTTTTTACGGTATCGATTGCTTTTTTTACAAGCTGGCTACGATCAAGATAGGCATCAATCTGAACACCTTCAGGAAGTGATTTGCCTATATCTTCAATCCGTTCTTTTACAGCATTTACAACAATGTTTGAGTTTTCTCCTTTTAGCATCATCACAATCCCTCCAACAGCTTCGCCATCGGCGTTTCGCGTTAAAGCACCATATCTGTTTGCAGATCCAAATTGAACGGTGGCAATATCTCTTACTAAAACAGGTGCGCCGTTTTCTATATTCTTTACAATAATTGTTTCAATATCACTGAGGCTTCTTATCAATCCTTCTGTTCTTATAAAATAAGCATTTGGTTTTTTATCAATGTAGGACCCTCCGGTGTTTTGGTTATTACGTTGTAACGCTTCGTAAACATCGCTGATATTTATGTTATAACTTCTAAGCCTGTCGGGATTAAGTGCAATTTCATACTGTTTAAGAATACCACCAAAGCTATTTACCTCTGCAATGCCGGGTATACCAAGCAACTGCCTGCGGATGATCCAATCCTGTATGGTCCTAAGGTCGGCTGCCGAGTATTTTTTTTCGTAGCCTTTTTTAGGATGCACTACATATTGGTAAATTTCTCCAAGGCCTGAGGAAATAGGGGAGAGTTCGGGCGAGCCAATACCGGCAGGAATTTCTTTTGTCGCTGCAATCAATTTTTCGCTTACTTGCTGACGCGCCCAATAAATATCTATACCATCTTTAAAAACAATGGTTACTACCGACAAGCCAAAACGAGAGATGGAACGCACCTCATCCAGTTTAGGAATGGTGGCCATTGTTTGTTCAATAGGAAATGTAATCAAACGTTCAACTTCCTGTGAAGCAAGAGAGGGAGACAATGTTATTACTTGTACCTGATTGTTTGTGATGTCAGGCACTGCGTCAATTGGCAGCCTGCTCAGCGAATAGCTGCCCCAGATAATTAAAGCAATGGTAAAAATGCCAATTATCATTTTATTTTTAATACTGAATGAAATTATTTTATCTAACATGTTATTTGATATGAATATTTTAGAATATGAAACATTATTTGGGATATATTGTCAACAAACAAATGGGTTTTGCTTAAGTTTTTTAACATTTTTAAATGACAAATAATTTATTTTACCATTAGGCATAATAAAAGTTAAATCAAATATGAAAATTTGATAATTAAATTAGGCGGTTTTAGGCGGTTGCCATATAGGAATGATTGCAAAAGTAATTTTAGATTCTTTATGCACTGTATAGACAGATTTAATAAGTGCAACAACAGTGTGGTTGGGCTGAAAATCGCTCTTCAAAAAGTGAGAAGCGCAACAAGCACAGCTACAAAAAGGCGTACAAGTTTCATTTGGATGAGAAGTGCTTTGACCCTTTTTTGAAGTAAGAGTTGAGTGAGTTTGTGAAAATTCATTGCAGCTCTCTTTATCACCACAAGGCATTGTAGAGAGATAAGTAAAGTAAAGACTGAATATTATTGCAAAGAATTTCACAAAACAAATATATGGATTTAACTATATGATTTAAAAATTATAAGAATATTTAAATTAATTTTTGCAAATTTTTGTTAAAAAATAAACACTATTTTGCTAATAAAAATTTGTGCAAATTATTTACCTAACTGTGAAATATGTAACTTTTAAAAATAATGCAGGATTTTTATTGAGGCTAAAGCTAATATCTTCCCATATTATGCTAAATAAAAATTAAAATTGTTTTTGCAAGTAATTTTTGTGTAACTTTCATTAAAAGTAACTTATTGTTATTTTTATAATTAACACTTAATGTTATCCCTCACGCATTTTATATACCTTTTTTAAATGTCAAAGAAACTACACCTTTTACTTGCAGACGATGATCAGGATGATCGCTTTTTTTTTAATAAAGTACTCAAAGCCTTATCCATTCCCACACAATTTTCAAGCGTGGAGGATGGAGAGCAATTGATGGATTTTTTGGCTACTACAAGTACCCCCTTACCCGATGTATTATTTTTAGATTTAAATATGCCCCGTAAAAACGGATCGGAGTGTTTATCGGAAATTAAAAAAAATGATAAACTTAAGAGCTTACCTGTAATTATGTATTCAACTTCCATGCATGAAGATGTTGCTGATCTTTTATATGCTAACGGCGCGCACTTTTATATTCGTAAGACCAATATTATTGAACTTCAAAAAGTACTTCAATTTATTCTTACAGAAATTTTGGAAAACAGATTTGAACGTCCGACCCGCGACCGTTTTGTGTTTAATGGAGTAACAGCATAATTTGTTATTTGAACCGCTGTTAAAAAAAGGTTTAATGGCTGAGTGATAACAATATTTTTAAATTCAATTTAGTTTGTTTTAATCGTAGGAAGGATCAGAGGCTGCGCATAAAAATAATTGCCCTTTTATCAATAAAAGAGCAGTTGTAAATATTAAGTTAAATGAAAAAAGATTCAAAAATTAAAGGTAGCCCAAAAGATTTATTAAAAGACTTTAAGAAGCTTATTAAACCTTCTGCAGCAAATTTAAATGCCCTGTTTACTAACGCTAAAGAAGAATCGGATCAAATAAATGCTAAAATTTTGAAACAAAAAATTCAATCAAATAATATTTCGCTTGATTCCGGTGAGGATAATCTTATTAAAGCAAATAAGCTTCTGGTCGAATCCTATAGCTATTCTGAAGCCATTATTGCCACTATTCACGAGCCCACAATTATTCTTAATGTAAAATTCAGAGTTAAATCTGCAAGCGATTCTTTTTACAAAAAATTTAACACCACTAAGGAAGAAAGTATAGGTGTATCCTTGTTTGAACTCAGCAACAAGCAATGGAATATTCATCGGTTAAAGCGCTTGCTTAAAGAGGTTCTTCAAAAAAACAAAAACTTCGATAATTTTGAGATGACGCATACCTTCCAGGATATGGGAGAAAAAATATTGTTGTTGAACGCGCACAGTATCATTCAAAATAATGGCGAGCAATTAATTTTATTATCCATTGAAGATATCACCGAGCGTACGCATTATCACTTAAAAGAAAAGGAACTTTTAAATAATGATATTAGTATTCACAAAGCTGATAAACAAGAACTGGAAAAAGCGGTAAAACGAAGAACGCGACAATTAGAACAAAAAAATAAAGAAGCAGAAGCGGCAAATAAAGAGTTGGCGTTTCAAAATCAGGAAAAGGAAAAACGAGCCGCCGAATTAATTATAGCCAACAATGAACTTGCCTTTCAGAATCAGGAAAAGGAGAAACGAGCCGCCGAGTTAAGTATTGCCAATAAGGAACTGACTTTTCAAAACCAAGAGAAAGAGAAACGTGCCGCTGAACTAAGTATGGCCAATGAAGAGCTCGCTTTTCAGAACGACGAAAAGGAAAAACGTGACGCGGAATTAATAATTGCAAATTATGCCCGCAGTTTAATAGAGGCAAGTTTAGACCCATTAGTTACTATTAGTGCCGAAGGAAAAATAACCGATGTAAATGAGGCTTCCATTAAAGTTACAGGCGTTCCACGAGAAAAATTAATAGATACAGACTTCTCAAATTATTTTACAGAGCCTGAAAAAGCGCAGGAAGGTTACCGTCAGGTTTTTGAAAAGGGGTTCGTTTCTGATTACCCATTAACCATCAGGCATAAGAATGGTAATTTAACCGATGTTTTATACAACGCCTCCGTTTATAAGGATGATAAAGGCAACGTTCTTGGTGTTTTTGCCGCCGCGCGTGATGTTACTGAACAAAAATGGGCTATTGATTTAAGAATTGCCAATAAAGAACTCGCTTTTCAAAATGAAGAAAAAGAGAAACGTGCCGCAGAGCTTATCATTGCCAATAAAGAACTCGCTTTTCAAAATGACGAGAAAGAGAAACGTGCCCAAGAGTTAAGTATTGCCAATAAAGAACTCGCTTTTCAAAATAATGAAAAAGAAAAACGCGCCGCTGAATTAATTATTGCGAATGAGGAACTTGCTTTTCAAAATAACGAAAAGGAAAAACGTGCGGCTGAATTAATTATTGCCAATCAAGAATTAGCATATCAAAATGAGGTTAAGGAAAAACGTGCGGCAGAACTTATTATTGCCAACAAAGAACTCGCTTTTCAAAACGAAGAAAAAGAAAAGCGTGCCGCGGAATTGATCATTGCTAATGAAGAGCTTGCTTTTCAAAATAACGAAAAAGAAAAGCGCGCGGCTGAATTGATTATTGCGAATGAAGAACTGGCTTTTCAAAATAACGAAAAAGAAAAGCGTGCCGCAGAGTTAAGTATTGCTAATAAAGAACTTGCTTTTCAGAATGAAGAAAAGGAAAAGCGCGCGGCTGAATTAAGTATTGCTAATAAAGAACTCGCTTTTCAAAACAATGAAAAAGAAAAACGTGCAGCCGAGTTAAGTATTGCCAACGAGGAATTAACTTTTCAAAACGATGAAAAGGAGAAACGTGCCGCTGAATTAATTATTGCCAATAAAGAACTTGCATTTCAAAATGATGAAAAAGAAAAACGCGCGGCAGAATTAATTATTGCCAATAAAGAACTGGCTTTTCAAAATGATGAAAAGGAAAAGCGCGCTCAAGAGTTAAGCATTGCTAATAAAGAACTTGCCTTTCAAAATGATGAAAAAGAAAAACGCGCGGCCGAATTAATTATTGCCAATAAAGAACTCGCTTTTCAAAACAATGAAAAAGAAAAACGTGCAGCCGAGTTAAGTATTGCCAACGAGGAATTAACTTTTCAAAACGATGAAAAGGAGAAACGTGCCGCTGAATTAATTATTGCCAATAAAGAACTTGCCTTTCAGAATGATGAAAAAGAAAAACGCGCGGCAGAATTAATTATTGCAAATAAGGAATTAGCTTTTCAGAATGATGAAAAAGAAAAACGCGCCGCAGAATTAATAATAGCCAATAAAGAATTAACTTTTCAGAATGAAGAAAAGGAAAAACGCGCCGCTGAATTAAGTATTGCCAACCAGGATCTCACTTCATTTACATACGTTTCGAGTCATGATTTACAGGAGCCTTTACGCAAAATACAGAATTTTGTATCCTGCATTCTTTTAGAAGAAACAAATCTTTCAGATACGGGTAAAGATTATTTTAACCGGATGGCAAATACTGCCAAACGGATGCAATGCTTAATAGAAGATCTCCTTACTTATTCACGAACTAAAAGTAATGACCGCAAATTTGAAACCGTTCACCTTAACTCTATAATTGAAGAAGTTGTTAGTGATTTTGAAGTGGTGTTAAAGGAAAAAAAGGCTGTAATTACAATATTACCTTTAGGCGAAGCTCACATTATATCGTTTCAATTTAGGCAACTTGCCCAAAATCTCATCAGCAACTCCTTAAAATTTTCAATACCAGGAAAGCCGCCGGAAATTACTATAAAAAGCAAAACCGGCCTTGGGAGTTCATTCGATTACACGCAACTTCTTCCCGATAGCAATTATATAAATTTGATATTTATAGATAATGGTATCGGCTTCGACCCTCAATACAAAGACCGTATTTTTGAAGTTTTTCAAAGACTTCACACATTCGATAAATTTGCGGGCACAGGAATTGGCCTGGCAATTTGTAAGCGAATTGTTGAAAATCATAACGGATTTATTGCCGCTGACAGCAAATTAGGCGAAGGCGTAAGGTTTGATATTTTTTTACCTATTTAAAATTTAAATTTTTAACGCTTTTTTTTTAAAAATTATTGTATTTTTGTTAAAATAATTAAATATTATGAAGAATAGTTTCATCCCCCTTTTATTTTCTCTTGTATTTTCTGTTTGTGCTAATGCTCAAATAAACATCGAACAAAAAATAATTAATAAAACAACCCAACGCGCTGATCAAAAAATAGACAACGCTATTGATAAAAGTTTGGATAATGTTGAGAATGGAGCAACCAAAACCAAAAAAGATAAAAAATCTAAATCCGATAGCTCGAGCGAAGATAATTCTAAAGAAAAAGACGAAAGTGCTAATGTAAAAAGCAATGCGCCGGCTTCTTCCCAAAATCCTCCCGAAGATATGAAAAGTTACTCAAAATTCGATTTTGTAGCAGGGGAAAAAGTGGTTTATTTCACTGATTTTTCGCAAACAGCGGTTGGAGATTTTCCTGCAAACTGGAATACTAGCGGCTCCGGCGAAGTTACCACCAACAATAAAGCTACGGGGAAATGGCTAAAGCTGCAAAACAATCAGATTTACATGCCTGAAATAAATACAAAATTGCCGGAGAATTTTACTATGGAAATGGATGTGATTGTTACCGGAACTGACAACGGAAACGGCGCCTTAGGCTCTTTGACCACCATTTTTGGAGCAACGAAGCCCGGAAGCGAAAATGAACCACTTACAGCTGGAGGCAACCTGGATGCCTACGGTAAATCTGCCGCACGTGTTGAGGTCAAATTTACAGATTTGGGAGCTGACATTTCATTAGAAAATGTAAAAAATGATCAAACGGCAGGGGTTAGCAGTAATTTGAGAGATGATGTTACAAAAGGTAAACTTGGCAAGGTGATGCATTTTTCCTTTACCGCGCAAAAATCCCGTTTAAGAGTATATATTGATGAAAAAAAAGTGGCTGATATTCCTAAAATGTTACCGCAGGGCGATGTGTATGACCGTATTTATTTTACCATGTGGGGCTTTTCAGATCAGGCTGCAGATAATCAAAATGTTTACCTGGGCAATATCCGCCTGGCTGTTGGCTTACCCGATATGCGCAGTAAGCTTTTAACCGAAGGAAAATTAGTTACCAGAGGAATTACTTTTGATTCAGGTTCCGATAAAATTAAGCCTGCTTCTTACGGCACCCTTAAAGAAATAGCCACTGTATTAAAAGAGAACCCTACTGTAAAAGTTAAGGTGGTAGGGCACACCGATAATGATGGCAACGCGGCTTCAAACTTAGAATTATCCAAGAAACGCGCTTTAGCTGTTAAAAATGCTTTAAGTAAGGAGTTTGCAATAGATGCTTCTCGGTTAGAAACTGATGGAAAAGGTCAGGCTGAACCTGCGGGTCCCAATACCAGTGCCGAAGGAAAAGCGAATAACAGACGGGTGGAATTTATTAAGTTGTAATCGTTTACAATTTCACTCCAAAAGCTGCTAAAGCCAAAATTTGTTTATAATTTGTTAATTACATAAAGATTACTTATCTTTGTATTAAGAATATAATAAATAAGAATAAACAACAAAAAGAAGACTGTATCCCAATTCCCCTTGCCGGCGCTCTGCTGCAATTTGAAAACCTTTACAATTTTCACAAACGTAATAAACCAATTAAATAACCGTGCCTTGGCATGAAAAAAAATCAATGACATTTTCAGAATTAAAATTAATTAAACCTTTGGTATCAGCACTTGAAAAAAAGGGCTACACTCAACCAACACCCATTCAGGAACAATCCATCCCCCACGTATTAGCCGGAAAAGATATATTTGGATGCGCTCAAACAGGAACCGGTAAAACGGCGGCCTTCGCGCTTCCAATCCTTCAAATGCTTACTGAGAAGAAACTAAACAATAATTCGCGCGCTATTAAGGCGCTTATTTTAGCACCAACTCGTGAATTAGCTCTACAGATCAGCGAGAGCTTTTCAGCTTACGGAAATCAGTTGGGTATTTCTCACACTACCGTTTTTGGCGGAGTTAATCAGAATAAACAAACCATGGCTCTGCGTCGTGGCGTTGATATTGTAGTAGCAACACCGGGCCGTTTATTGGATCTTATGCAGCAAGGCTTTGTGAAATTAGATGCTATTGAACATTTTGTGTTAGATGAAGCTGACCGTATGTTAGATATGGGTTTCATTCACGACATTAAAAAAATTATCACTAAAATTCCTGTAAAAAGACAAACATTGTTTTTCTCTGCAACAGCCGCTCCGGATATTATGAAGCTTGCAAATACTATTTTAAAAAATCCGGTTAGCGTGGCGGTTACTCCTGTTTCTTCAACAGCAACTCTTGTTCAGCAATCTGTTTATTATGTGAAACGCGAAAACAAACGTTTGCTGTTAAAACACGTTTTAAAGAACGGCACCATTGAACATGCTCTTGTATTTACACGCACAAAAAGAGGTGCTGATAAAGTTGCAAAGGAATTAAACAGTAACGGTATTTCTGCTGAAGCTATTCATGGAAATAAATCGCAGAACGCACGCGAAAGAGCTTTAAAGGGATTTAAAAACCGCAGTATTCGTGTGCTGGTGGCAACTGACATTGCTTCAAGAGGAATTGACGTGGATAAATTATCGCACGTTATTAATTTTGAATTACCTGAAGTTGCCGAAACGTATGTGCACCGTATTGGTCGCACAGGCCGTGCAGGCAGTACCGGAATAGCATTATCGTTTTGCGCCCAGGACGAAATGGTTTATCTACGCGACATAAATAAATTAATAAATAAAAATATTGAGGTTACAACTCACCCGTTTTCTTAAGCAATTAAGAAAGAACAAAACAAATAACAAATCAATAACCCGCCCTACAACGGGGCACAAAAAAAACAAAAAATGAAAAACGGAACAGTAAAATTTTTCAATGAAGAAAAAGGCTTTGGATTTATTAAAGAAGATAATGGACAAGACATCTTTGTTCATGTATCAGGACTTAAAGCTGAGGTTCGCGAAAACGACAGAGTAACTTTTGAAGTTGAGCAAGGTAAAAAAGGATTAAATGCAGTAAACGTACAGTTAGCATAATTATTTCCACTTATACTTAAGTAAAAGGCTCCTGTTTTCAGGGGCCTTTTTGGTTTTTTGTAAGTACGCCTTTATTAATATTGAAAATAATTAACATTTCAATTATTTAGAATTTTGTAACTTCACAAGCGCATTGTTAAAGCTCAAAAAAAGAATATTTCAAATCTAAAAACAAGTAGATTATGTCATTTACTCCCATTCGCTTCAGTCACAAAGATCAGAATAAGGCTATGTTTTTTGCCGAATTACGTAAACGAGTTGATGGTTATTTTAAAGAAAAAAATATTTCCAAACATTATAATTTAGAAATGGTTATTAAAACGATTGTTCTGCTTTCTGCATACATATTACCTTTTATAGCACTTTTGATTTTTCAGCCATCATTTGGCATTAGCCTTTGTTTATGGTCAATTATTGGATTCGCATTGGCGGGTATAGGTATGAGTGTAATGCACGATGCTAACCACGGAGCTTATTCCTCAAACAGTAAAACAAATTATTGGTTAGGGCACAGCCTTAATCTTTTAGGTGGTTCTGTATTTAATTGGAAGCTTCAACACAATATCCTTCACCACACTTATACTAACGTTGCCGGGGTTGACGATGATATTGATGATAAATTGATTCTGCGCTTTTCCCCCCACACGGAAGTAAAATGGTATCATAAATTTCAGGTGGTGTATGCGTTTTTGTTTTACGGCATTCTTACTTTGTACTGGGCTCTTTTAAAAGATTTTGTGCAGTTTAGTAAGTATACAAAGGACGGCGTCAATAAAAATACAAAGGAACAAAACCGTTCAGTTTTATTTAAAATGGTATTAAGTAAAGTTGTTTACTTTACTATTTACATGGTAATTCCGCTTGCTGTTTTAAAAATGCCGGTTGCAGAATATATACTTGGATATCTGTTGATGCAATTTATTGCAGGCATAGTGCTAACCGTTATATTTCAATTGGCGCACACTGTTGAGGATACAACTCACCCATTACCGGATGAAAATTTTACAATTGAAAATAACTGGGCTATTCACCAGATGAATACCACCGTAAATTTTTCAAGAAAAAGCAAAATAATTTCATGGTATGTCGGTGGATTAAATTTTCAAGTGGAACATCATTTGTTCCCAACTATTTGTCATGTTCATTATCCCGAAATTGCACACATCGTTAAAGCAACCGCTGAAGAATACGGCGTTCCTTATCTGGAGAATAAAACCTTTGTTCAGGCTCTTTCCTCGCACGTAAGCACTTTGAAGCGTTTCGGGAAATTACCTTCTATCAACGAGGCTTTGGCTTAATTTATCTCGTTATTAATAGAGGTATGGTAAAATCTCAGCACTTAATTTACTCGTATCGGGCTTAGGAGAATTTCTGTAAAATCGGTTTAACTCGTCGTTCATTTGATCTACTGATTCCGAAATTTTTTCGTAAGTGTCCTGTTTTTTTAATTTAACTATAGAATTACCGAATGTTTTTTTCAATAGTTTTTCGCCTTTGTCTTTTGCTTTTAAATCTGCAAAATATGTTAAGTCCACCATATAATTAAAACTCACCCCACCCGCAGAATTAGTATTTACACTAATAGGCATTGTATAAAGGCCACCTGAAAAATTCTTTTCTTTTATGCAATATGGAAAGGGTCCTTTTAGTTGATGTCCGTATTTGTTTTTCAAGATAACAGCCATCTCTCTAACAGGATTTCCTGCTTCAATAACTTTTTTGGCGGAATCTTCTTTTACAAACCCAATGGAAGAATTATAGCCGTAATCGCGTTCGGCGATCAAATAGAATTTTTCATTCATAGTTATTGTTGGATCTACCTTTAAGGCAGAATCCAAAAAAATACCTGTACGAACTCCATTTAATAAACTATCTGTATGGTTGCTTAAAATAAAATAAACTTTAGCGAATTTAAGTTTATCTCGATAGGCATGATAGGTATTTACATTTACCGCATATTGCTCCTTTTCTTTTTCAAGGGCCAGTTCATTATTTCCTTGTTCTCTTAAAGCATCAATAAGCTTTTTATTGGTTTTTAAGCGAACCACAACGGCACCCTCTTTTAATTGGTTAATTTGCCAGGCGGCAATAAGGTTTTTCTTTTTTCTAAAGTTTTCAAATTGTTTAGGATCTTTGTAATCTTTATCACCATGCACGTTTTTTTCCGTGCCGTCATCCTGAGAAAAAGCAGAACCGAATAAAAATAAAAAACACGGTAAAAATAATTTACTTAACAATCGATCCATTTTCGCTTTCTGGTTTAGTGGGTGAAACAAAACTTAATTCTCCTTTACTGTTTTCGGCCATTAAGATCATACCCTGACTTTCGATGCCTTTTATTTTACGTGGAGCCAAATTAGCTAACATAATTACTTTTTGCCCGATAATATTTTCGGGTTTGTAATAAACAGCAATGCCGCTCACTACAGTTCTTGTATCTACCCCGGTGTCCAGTGTCAATTTTAATAATTTATCTGTTTTTGGAACTACTTCCGCGGCGGTAATCGTTGCCACACGAATATCCATTTTATTAAAGTCATCAAAAGTTGTTTCAGGTTTTATTTCCGGAAGAGGTTTTTCAGACGAATTAAATTCCTTGCTTTTTTGGAGTTTTTCTAATTGAACATCAATTTCCTGATCTTCAATTTTGGCAAATAAAATTACAGCCTCACTACTTATTTTATGTCCGGCTGCAATATTGTTTGTATTCTTTGAACTATTCCATTTTAATTGCGGCATATTTAATAGTGAAAACAATTTTTTACTGGTAAATGGAATAAATGGTTCGCATACAATTGCCAAATTGGCTGATATCTGTAAGGCCACATTCATAACGGTTCGCACTCTTTTCTCATCTGTTTTAATTACTTTCCAGGGTTCTTGTTCCGCAAGATATTTGTTACCCACGCGAGCCAGATTCATCATTTCAGCAAGTGCTTCTCTGAATTTAAATTTTTCAAGAGCCGCCGAAATTTTTCCCGGCACTTTTGCAATTTCATCTAAAACCAGTAAGTCCGTTTTATTGTATTCACTTGCCTCAGGCACAATTCCGTTGTAATTTTTATTGGTAAGAACAATTACCCGATTAATAAAATTCCCAAGAATATCGCCAAGCTCACTATTGTTTTTTGTTTGAAAATCTTTCCACGTAAAATCATTATCCTTGGCTTCCGGTGCATTGGCGCATAAGGTATATCTAAGCACATCTTGTTTATCTTTAAACTCAAGTAAATATTCATGCAGCCAAACGGCCCAGTTCCTGGAAGTGGATATTTTATCTCCTTCCAGGTTTAAAAACTCGTTAGCAGGCACATTATCCGCTAATATAAACTCCCCATGCTCCATAAGCATTGCCGGAAAAATAATGCAGTGGAAAACAATATTATCTTTTCCTATAAAATGTATAAGACGCGAATCTTCACTTTTCCAATAATCTTCCCAAGTATCGGGCAAAAGCTCTTTGGTAGCCGAAATATACCCAATAGGGGCGTCAAACCACACGTAAAGCACTTTACCCTCCGCGCCTTCTATAGGAACCGGAACGCCCCAGTCTAAATCGCGCGTCATGGCACGTGGCTGTAATCCATCACCACTATCTAACCAACTTTTACACTGCCCGTAAACGTTAGTCTTCCAATCGGTATGTTTATCCAGATAATTTTTTATTTTGGGCTGCAGTTTATCTAAAGGTAAAAACCAGTTTTTTGTTTTTTTAAGTATCGGAGGATTTCCGCTTAAAGTAGATTTTGGATTGATAAGATCAGTTGCGTTTAAGGATGATCCGCACTTTTCGCACTGATCTCCATAAGCATTATCATTGCCGCATTTAGGGCAAGTTCCAACAATATATCGGTCAGCCAGAAACTGCTGTGCCGTTTCGTCAAAATATTGTTCTGTTACTTGTTCAGTAAAGCTATGTTTATCATGTAATTTTTTAAAAAAATTTGAAGCTGTTTGATGGTGTGTTTTAGATGAAGTCCGGGAATAGATATCGAATGAAATGCCAAATTCATTAAATGCGTCGCCCATAATTTTATGATACTTATCTACAACTGCTTGTGGGGTTGTATTTTCCATTTTCGCTTTAATTGTAATAGGAACGCCATGTTCATCACTACCGCAAATAAATTTTACGTCATGTCCGATGCTTCGCAGATATCGGGCATAAATATCAGCAGGTAAATAACAGCCTGCTAGATGGCCGATGTGTACCGGGCCATTTGCATAAGGAAGTGCTGCTGTTATGAGTGTTCTTTTATAATTTGAAGTCATAAAGTTTTATTCAAAACGCGAACCGTTATATTAAAATATTTAGCGGTTTGCTTATAGTTTAAATGTTTTTATTAATTTAGCGTAAAGATACTTATAACAGTCGTAAATATTAAATTTTAAAATTCATTAAGATGGGAAACAAAAAAGAAGTTTGGAAGCAGATTGCTTTTAAAGGTAAGAAGCCAACCGTGCGTTACGCGGTGTCTAATCACGGACGTTTTGGAGTGATGGATAAAAAAGGTAATGTGGAAGTACGCACATTTAAGCCTCAAGACGGTGGTTTTAGGTTTAATTATAAACTCGACGGAAAATCTAAAGCCTTGTTTATTTATAGAGAGGTAGCTAAAATTTTTGTAAATAAACCAAGCGCAAAACACACTATGATTATTAGAAAAGATCATAATTATTTAAATGATCACCCGGATAATTTAAAGTGGGCTACTCCTGAAGAACATAAATATCATGTAACTAATAGCCCTGCGGCACTGTTGGCTCGTAAGAAAAGACCTATCACCGTAAGTCATACCGCACGAATTTTTGATGAAAAGTCAATAATTGCAGTAAAAAAACTCATTTGGGATCCTAAAAGAAAACTTACGTTTAAGCAGATTGCTGAAAAATACAATGTTTCTGAAATGCAAATTTACAGGATTAAAAGTGGCGAATTGTGGTTTCATGTAAAAGTGGATAACGAGCCTGAACATAAGCGCTACACTAAAAATTTAGAAAACATTGCTTATCAGGAAAAAAAAGCAGCAAAAGAAAAAAAGAAAGTTGATAAGGTTAAAAAAAAGGAAACTAAGAAAAAGGATAAAAAATCCGGCAAGTCGCATAAGAAAAAGAAAAGCTCCAAAAAGTAAATGCCCACTTTTTATTTATGATAAAGATTGCGCCTTATTTGCAAAAAGGAGATTTAGTATTGGTGATAGCTACGGCCCGGAAACGATCTAAGCCAGCGGTTGCTCCTGCATTGAAAATTTTAAAAAGTTGGGGTTTAAAAGTAGAAATCGGGGGTAATGTTTATAATGAACATCATCAGTTTGCAGGAACGGATGAAGAACGTTTACACGATTTGCAATGGGCTATAAATCACAAAACTGCAAAAGCCATTTTTATAACTGGTGGCGGTTATGGCACAATTAGAATTATAGATAAAGTGGATTTTAAAGGAATGCTCAAGTATCCTAAGTGGTTTGTGGGATTTAGTGATGTAACGGCAATTCACAGCAGACTCTCTAATCTGAAAATAGCTTCTATTCATGGACCTGTTGCATTTCATTTTAATAAGGATAAGAAAGCCACCGCATTTTTAAAAAAATCATTATTCGGCAAAAAATTAAAATATGAAATTAAAATTCATGAATTGAACAGATATGGGAATGTTACCGGTAAAATAGTGGGCGGCAATTTATCCTTGCTTTATGCGCTCAGCGGAAGTGAAGATGAAATAAATTGTAAAAATAAAATTTTATTTATCGAAGACCTTGATGAGCAATTGTATCATGTGGATAGAATGATGATGCAATTTAAAAGAAGCGGAAAATTGAAACATTTAAAAGCACTTATAGTTGGGGGAATGACGGAGATGAAGGATAATGCTGTGCCCTATGGTAAATCTGCTGAAGAGATAATTTATGATGCGGTTAAGGAATATAATTATCCTGTATGTTTTAATTTTCCGGCAGGCCACATAAATACTAACCTTGCTTTATATTTGGGTCGTGAAGCGAGTTTGATAATTACTGAAGGTAAAGTAAGTTTAAATTATATATAAATATGTAAGCCGCACTCTGTTTGGCAGTATAAAAAAACATGATATGATCTGTAAAACATCCGATAATTTAGACCTTTATTACGAAGTGCATGGAAACCTTGAGAGCACTGAAACCCTTGTTTTCTTGAATGGACTTACCCAATCTACCTTGTCATGGTATTTTGTGCAGCAGCATTTTAAAGACCTGTATAAAATAATATTATTGGATTTTATATTTCAGGGGCAAAGCGATAAGAATTGTGAATACCGAAACTTTGACGAGCATGCTGTGGACGTAAAAGCTGTACTTGACAAAGAAAATATAGTTAAACCTATTATTATAGGATTATCTTATGGAAGTTTGGTAGCGCAGCACTACGCAGTTTTGTACCCTGAAAGTATTAGTAAATTAGTTTTGGTAGCCACCTTTGCTCATCGCACGCCTTATTTTGAAGCTATTGGTTTAAGTTGGTCACGGGCTTTGGAAGCGGGCGGTTATAATTTGATGCTGGATGTTATGCTTCCAAATGTTTTAAGTGAAAGTTATTTTAATAATCCATTGATTCCAATAGATATGATGAAGGAATCACGAAAAGGAATGAATGAAAACACGGAGGCCATTATGAAATTGATGAGAGCCACACAGGAAAGAAAAGATTACAGAAAGGAATTACAAAATGTTAAGATTCCAACATTAATAATTCACGGTGAAAAAGATTTACTCATCCCTGCGCACATGGCCGGAGAAGTGCATAAAAACATTAAGAATTCACAATTTATTCTGATTAAAAAGGCAGGTCATACATTAAATCTGGAAGCGGTGCCCGAGGTTTGCCAACACATTAAGAAGTTTCTTGATTAAAGGAGATCGAACAAATTATTTACGCCCGGATAACGGTTAACGGTAAAACCTTCCGCATATCTAACGTTTATCGCTCTTCCCCAAACAGACATTTTTGAGTTAATGTTTTCTAAAAAATCTTTTCCTGAAATCGGTGTTTCGGGTTCCTTTGATTTAGGATCATAAAACTGTGAGGAAAAGGCCATAATAGCTTTATGTTTTGTTTCAATAAAGTCAGAGATATCAATTACAAAGTCAGGATGAATAAATTGATCCTGTATGTAATGATAAACCGCTTTTGGCCTCCAGGCAAGTTGAAGTTTGCCTTCAAGCATAGTCTCAACCTTTCTAAGCCCACTGTAAAAACAAGCATCAGCAACCAATTTAGCGGCTCTTCCATGGTCAGGATGCCGGTCATTAACCGCATTGCACAAAATAATTTCAGGTTGATGTTTTCGTATCTGTTCAACGATCTTGATTTGATGCGCTTGATCATTTTCAAAAAAGCCATCTTTAAAATTTAATTGCGTTCTGAAAGACAAGCCCATAATTTTAGAAGAATGTAAAGCTTCCTGTGTGCGGAGTTCTGCGCTTCCCCTTGTGCCTAATTCGCCATGCGTTAAATCAAGTACTCCTGCTTTTTTTCCAATGGAAATATGTTTTAAAAGAGTTCCGCTGCAGGATAGTTCTACGTCATCCGGGTGCACGCCTATTGCAAGTATATCTACTTTCATTTTAATTTTTTTGTAAGCTCATTAATCTTATCATTCAACTTAGGAAGACTTCTGAATAATACATAGCTGCGTTTATAATCTCCAATACTAAAGGCCGGCGAGCCTTGCACAACTTCTCCTTCTTTTTCAATACTGTTGCCAATGCCTGATTGCCCGGCAATTTTAACGCCATCAGCAATTTTAATGTGTCCAACTATTCCTACCTGAGCAGCAATCATACAATTTTTTCCTATTTTGGTAGATCCCGCAATGCCTGTTAAGCCTGCAATAACTGTGTTTTCACCCACTTCAACATTGTGAGCAATTTGTACAAGATTATCTAGTTTTACACCTTTTCTTAAAATAGTAGATCCCATAGTTGCTCTGTCAATGGAAGAATTGGAGCCAACTTCAACGTGGTCTTCAAGTATAACGTTTCCAATTTGCGGAACTTTTGCAAATGCCTCACCGTGATTGTTTGGTGCAAAACCAAAACCATCGCTACCAATTACAGAGTTAGAATGAATTGTGCAGGAAGCACCGATTTTACATTCATGATAAACTTTTACTCCGGGAAATAAAACAGTTTGGTCGCCCACTATGCAATTATCTCCAATGTAAACATTCGGATAAATTTTTACATTGTTTCCGATTTTTGCATTTTGTCCTATGTATGCAAATGCCCCTACATAACAATCTGTACCAATGTGAGCCGTAGGATGAATAAAACTCGGCTGTTCAATTCCTGTTTTTACTCCTTTTACCTGATTATACATCTCCAACAATTTGGCGAAAGATTCGTAAGCATTTTCTACCCGTATTAAAGTACAGGAGGACTTAATTGGTTTATCAAGTACAAGAGAATTATTTACAATAACGATGCTTGCGTCTGTTGTGTATATGAATGGTGTATATTTTGGATTGGCTAAAAATGAAAGTGTTTTAGGCATTCCCTCTTCAATTTTCGAAAGGTTGTTTACCAATGTATCTTTGTCTCCTTCAACGGTTCCGTTAAGGAGGTGTGCAATTTGTTCTGCTGAAAATTCCATTATATTAGTTAAAAGTAAGAAAAATTAATAATTTATTTGGTGGATAATATTTATGTATTTTAAACGTTCAATTTCCCAACTTAATTCCTTTGCAGCTATAGAAGTATTATTTTTATATTCATTTAACAACGAAGATGAAAATAAGTTGTTAATAGTTTCCGCTATATGTTTTGGATCATGCGAATTGATAAAACAACCTACTTGGTAATGCGTTAAAATGTTTTCAATTTCGGGGAGTCTGCTTGCAACAATTGGAATTCCGGCCTGGATGTAATCAAAAATTTTATTTGGTAAGCTATTATAATAATTTTGATTGCTGTTTTTATCTATACTTATTCCCAGATCCGCGTTTCTTGTATAAGCCATCAATTTATTTTTAGGGATTTTCTTGATAAGTACCACTTTTTCAGAAAGGTTACTATGCTTTATTGTTTTTTCTAATAAATGCCAAACATCGCCACTGCCAATTATATACAACACGGCGTTATTTATATAGGCCATAGCTTCAATTAATTCTTCAGCACCTCGGTTGATATTTATTCCCGCGCCCTGAAGAATAATAATTTTTTTATCACGCGGTAATTTAAGTTCCTCGCGGGAGGGAAGAATAAAATTATCTGTGCGTTCAGGAATGTTTCTGATCACTTCAAATTTTACGCCGTATTTACTTTCAAGAATTGTGGCAATACTTTGGTTAACTGTTATGCATGTTTTTAAATTAGGAATGATCCAAGTTTCAATACGTTTCCAAATATTTCTTTTAAAAGGGCAATCAATTAACTCCGGAACTTCGGTAAAAAGTTCATGGCTGTCATAAATTAAGGGACGATTTTTTAATTTGCTTATTAAATAATTAGGAAGTAAAGTATCAAGGTCATTGGCAAAAAGGAGATCAGATTTTTGAAAAAGCAATTTAAAAAATAAACGCAGATTGAAAAAAATATAAAAAAGCGGGCCGCTCTTAAATAAAAGATTCATTCGTGCGACCTTAAATGGCCATTTGGGCAGAGGAAGGGAATCAGGTAAATTTCTTCCTATCAGATTAACGGTGTAACCGCAATCCATAAGCACTTTACATGTTTTGTATACCCGATGATCAGTCACCAAATCATTAATTACACTAACGGTGGCTATTTTTTTGGTTGTAAACAAATACTTTGTTGATATTGCACTAAAGATAGAAATATTACATTTAATTTATTAGGTTATTTTTGCTTTAATTGGTACAGATAATAGAAAATAAAGAACTCCAAGAGTTTAATACATTTGGCATTCAGGCGTTATGTAGTTATTTTACCGAATTAAACTCCATAGAGGATTTTCATGACCTTATTAGGAATGTTATTTATCAAAAATCCGAAAAATTAATTATTGGAGGAGGAAGTAATCTTTTATTTACCAAAAACTTCAATGGAATTGTTATAAAAAATAGTTTAAAAGGAAAACAAATCGTATTTGAAGATGATGCGACAGTAATTGTGAAAATAGCTGCGGGTGAAAATTGGCATGAGTTTGTAATGTGGGCAATAGAGCATAATTTCTGCGGAATCGAAAATCTATCACTTATTCCCGGATGCGTTGGAGCAAGTCCTATGCAGAATATTGGTGCTTATGGAGTTGAGATTAAAGAAGTGTTTACCGAGTTGGAAGCTTACGATTTAATTAATGGCGAAAAGCGAATTTTCACAAAAGAAGACTGTAAATTTGGTTACCGTGAAAGTGTGTTTAAAAAAGAATGTAAAAATAAATATCTCATTGCATCGGTAAGTTTTTCACTCCAAAAAAACGCCCCTGTGAATGTTTCTTATGGAGCTATCACCGGTGAACTTGATTCACACGGAATTAACAATCCTACCATTAAGGACGTATCGGAAGCCGTCATTCGTATTCGCCGAAGTAAATTGCCTGATCCTGCTGTGGCTGGAAACGCCGGTAGTTTTTTTAAAAATCCTGAAGTTACAACTGAAAAATTTACCGAATTAAAATCGCACTTTTCTGAATTAGTTGCATACCCTCTTACCAATGGTAATTATAAATTAGCGGCTGGCTGGCTTATAGAACAGTGTGGTTTAAAGGGTTTTGAATATAACGGGGCAGCCGTTCACAGTAAACAGGCATTAGTTCTTGTAAATATAAATAATTGCAGCGGTAAAGATGTTTACGTGCTTTCAGGTTATGTTTTACAAAAAGTTTTCGATAAATTTGGGGTAACGCTTGAACGAGAGGTGAATATTATTTAAACTTTCTCCTTTGATCCCTTATGAATTTCTTATTTCTATACACAGAACTGGCAGATTATTTTTTAAATTGCTGTAAACATTTGTCTACTAAGGGCACTGTGCATATAATTCGATGGCCGGTGAATAAGGAAGCTCCTTTTAAATTTGAACATAACGAATTCATTAAAATTTATGATAAGAACAACTATACTTTTAGCCAACTTAAAGAACTCATCAAGGCATTATCCCCTGAAATAATTATTTGCAGCGGTTGGATAGATAAAGATTATCTTAAACTTGTAAAACCGTATTTTAAAAAAATCCCTACTATTGTTGCTTGCGACACGCATTGGAAAGGTTCATTAAAACAGCGTATTGCTCAGGTATTCAGCCCCCTGTTTTTGAAAAATCGTTTTACCTACGCTTGGGTGCCGGGCAAGCCTCAGCAGATATACGCAAGGAAACTTGGCTTTAAAGCAGAAAAGATTAAAACGGGTTTTTATTGTTGTGATCTTGAAAAATTTAACAAGCTTTATTGCTCAAGAAGAGAAAAGTACACCCAAAATTTTCCGAAGAGGTTTTTATATGTGGGAAGATACTATGATTTTAAAGGTGTTGCTGATTTATGGGAAGCGTTTATTCAATTACAAACTGAAACGCCAAACGAGTGGGAACTATGGTGTCTTGGTACAGGTTCTTTGTTACCTGCTGAACATCCCAAAATAAAGCATTTCGGATTTGTACAACCTCAAGACTTAAATCCAATTGTTGAGCAATGTAATGTTTTTATTTTGCCAAGCCGTTTTGAGCCTTGGGCAGTAGTTGTTCAGGAATATGCAGCGGCCGGCTTTCCGCTACTATTAAGTAAGGAAGTAGGGGCAAGGGAAATGTTTCTTGAAGAGGGCAAAAATGGATTTTCTTTTAACAAACAAAATGTCTCACAAATTAAAAATTTCCTTAAAAAGATAATATCTTTAGATGCGGAGAAGTTGGAGGAAATGAGTCGCCATAGTCATACAATGGCACAAAAACTCACTCCGGATATTTGGGTAAATACTATAGAAGAAATTATAAATGGATTTAATAAAAACTAAAATACTAGTTACCGGTGGAGCCGGAAACATTGCCAGTGCATTAGTAGCACAATTAATATCCGATCCGCAAAATTTTGTAGTGATTCTTGATAATTTATCTACAGGTTATATGTCAAAATTGCCTTCGGAAAATAAAACAAATTGGAAATTCATTAAAGCAGATGTTAACAATTTGGCAGATATTTCTAGTGTCATGTATTCGTATAGCTTCGATTACGTGTTTCATTTTGCTGCAGTTGTTGGTGTAAAAAGAACGCAGGAAAATCCGGTGAGTGTTTTAAACGATATCGAAGGAATAAAAAATGTACTAAATTTATCTAAGAATTCTACCGTTAAACACGTTTATTACGCCTCTAGTTCAGAGGTATATGGTGAGCCTGTAGAATTACCACAAAACGAACACCGTACACCTCTAAATTCCAGAGTGCCGTATGCGGTGGTTAAAAATGTTGGCGAATGTTTTTACAGAAGCTATTGGCAGGAATTTAATTTGCCTTATACCATTTTCCGCTTCTTTAATACATATGGTCCTAATCAAAGTACTGATTTTGTTGTCTCCAGATTTTTAGAAGCCGCTTTGAAAAACAAAGACCTTACTATTTACGGGGATGGTTCTCAAACCCGCACCTTTACTTATGTTGAAGACACTATGGCCGTTTGTTATAAAATCTTTAAAGAAAAATTAATGGTAAACGATGTTATCAATATTGGCAATAATGAATTGATGACTATCAAAGAACTTGCTGAACTCGTAATAAGCATCACACGTTCATCTTCTAACATTGTGTTTTTGCCTGCTCTTATAGAGGGTGATATGACTCGCAGACAACCGGATAATTCAAAAATGCGAGCTATTTTAGAAAAAAATCTTATTTCTGTTGAAGAAGGAATTAAACTAATGATGAAGGATCCACGCTTTTTACAATCTATAGCTCTATCATAATGTGCGGAATAACAGGCATAGTTTCTCAAACAATACTTCCTGATAAGTTGCCGGGCCTTGTAAAAAAAATGAATGATCTTTTGGCTCATCGTGGACCTGATAATGAAGGTGTGTGGAGTCATGGAAATGTTTGCCTTGGCCATCGCCGTTTATCCATCATCGATCTTAGCTGTGAAAGCAATCAGCCTTTTTTTTCTAATGATAAACGTTATACCATTGTTTATAACGGAGAATTGTATAATTACAAAGAGCTTAAACTTGAACTGCAACGCAGTGCTTATGGAAAAGCTGAGCAGCCGTATTTTTTTAAAACAGAATCAGATACAGAAGTTGTACTTGCGGCTTTTATTAGGTGGGGTAATAAGTGTTTGAACTATTTTAATGGGATGTATGCTTTTTGTATTTATGATTCTCAGGAGAAGAAATTGTTTATTGCGAGGGATAGAATAGGAGTGAAGCCGTTATATTATTATTACGGCGAGGAAGCTTTTTCTTTTGCAAGTGAAATCCGCGCAATTATTCATTCAGGCATAAAAACTTTCAATTTAAATCAAGAAGTTCTTGCGGAATATTTTATGTACCAAACCGTATTTGCCCCTGAAACTATTATAAAAGGTATTAAGATGCTGATGCCAGGCCACTATATGGAGTTCGAAAATGGAAAAGCATCCATAACTCAATACTATTCTGTAAATAAAATTCCATCACAGGCTTCTGACCTTTCTTATTCTCAGATTTGCAATAACGTAAATGAGCTTTTAACGGATTCTGTGCAACGAAGGATGATTGCGGATGTACCATTCGGCGCTTTTTTATCAGGAGGAATTGATTCTAGTGCAATTGTGGGTTTAATGAGTAAAGTAAGTGCAGAAAAAGTGCAAACTTTTAATATTAGTTTTGATGAAAGTGAGTTTTCTGAATCAAAATACGCGCAACTCATCGCCAAAAAATTTAATACCACTCATCATGAAATTAAACTCACACCTACAGATTTTTTAAAAAAACTACCCGAGGCTTTAGATGGAATGGATCATCCAAGTGGCGATGGGCCAAATACTTACATTGTATCCAAAGCCACAAAGCAGGCAGGCGTAACTATGGCACTAAGTGGTATAGGGGGTGACGAATTGTTTGCGGGCTACGAAGTGTTTAAGCGGATGAACGATTTGAAGAAAAAAAGTTGGTTAAATACAGTACCGGTTTTCGTGCGGAAAATAGGGGGCGAGATTATAAAGAAAAAGCGAAATACGGCCGGTGGACAAAAAATTGCAGAGATTTTAAGTTTGCCCGGTATAAATTTTAATTCTGTTTATCCCTACAACAGAACTTTATATAGTTATGATGAGTTACAAAGACTAATTAAAAACCCAAATCCTTTTGCTCAGATTTCTAAAATTGCCAATTTGGCTCCGCAAATAAATCAGTTTTTGCTTAGTGCTGTTTCAATTTGTGAGATCTCCACTTACTTACAGAATACCCTACTGCGTGATACTGACCAAATGAGTATGGCCGTTGCTCTTGAGGTGAGGGAACCATTTCTTGATTATAAGTTAATTGATTTTGTGCTCGGTGTGAAAGATGAATACAAATATCCCACAACGCCTAAAAAACTGTTAACTGATAGTCTTGGTGAGCTTCTTCCTCTCGAAGCGGTAAACCGACCTAAAATGGGATTTACTTTGCCCTGGCAGGAATGGTTGAAAAAGGATTTAAGGAGTTTTTGTGAAAAAAATATGGATGAACTTAGTGCCAGAGATTTTAGTAACAAAGAAAATATAATTGGACTTTGGAAACGATTTTTAAATAATGATCCCACTGTTTCATGGAGTCGGATATGGCATCTGGTAGTTTTAAATAACTGGCTTGTTCAGAATAAAATTAATTGATATCCCTGTGAAACAAAAAATAGCTATCCTTATTGATTGGTATCTGCCCGGTACTAAAGCGGGAGGGCCTGTTCGATCTATTTATTCGCTTGTTTCATTATTAAAAGATAAGTACGAGTTATATATTATTACTGCCAATTATGATCTTGGTACTGTTCAACCTTATAAAAACATTAAGCCCAATTTTCTTCACGAAAAAGAAGGTGTGTTTTATTATTATTTTTCCGCAGAAAACTTAAACACAACTAATATACTTAATACAATTAAAGGCATTAATCCGGATCTCATTTATTTAAATAGTTTTTGGTCTTATCATTTTTCTATCAGCATAATTAAAGCAAAAAAAACAGGGCACTTAAACACTCCTGTATTACTGGCTCCCCGTGGAATGCTAAGTAGCGGGGCGCTTGGACTTAAATCAGTAAAAAAGTATTCATACTTATTTGCTGCTAAATTGTTTAACTGGTATGATAACATAACATTTCATGCTACCAATGAAATAGAAAAAAAGGAAATTTTAAAGCAGTTTAAAAAAGCTAAAATAGTTATAGCTCCTAATCTTAATTCCGGTACGGCGTATTCCATTTCTAAGCCTAAACAAGTTAACCACCTTAAAATGTTTTATCTTTCGAGGGTGGCTAAGGTTAAAAATCTGCATTATGCGCTGGAGATTCTGAGAGAAGTGCCGAAAGATATTAAAATTGAATATGATATTTATGGTAATATTGAGGACAAGGACTATTGGCTTCAATGTAAAAACATTATTTCTACATTGCCGGAAAACATCACCGTTACAGGTAGGCACGAACTTCAATTTAATGAAGTTCAATCTATAATAGTTTCATACCATACTTTATTTCTTCCAACGTTGAATGAAAATTTCGGGCATTCTATAGTGGAAAGTTTACTCTGCGGATGTCTTGTAATTATAAGTAATAAAACTCCTTGGAATGATGTTGAAAAAGAAAATGTCGGGTACGCTATTGACCTTTCCGATAAAGCGGGATTTGTTAAAGCTATTGCAAAAATGGCCTCTTTAAATGCGGCCGAATATGCTATGCGAAGCGCTTCGGCAATTAATTATATTAGTGATAAATTAAACATTGAAATGAGCGTAGAACAATATAAAAAAGTATTTGATGAATCAATTAAAAAGTGATCTTTCCACATTTAACAACTCTTGGTATAAACCGGGAGGAACTGTTTTTAAAAGAGCCATGTGGTATTTTATAAGTGCATATTTTTTCAAATCGTCTTTTCCTTTTTACGGACTGAAACGTTTTTTACTCAGAGCGTTTGGCGCAACTATCGGCAAGGATGTAACTATTAAACCCCACGTGTCAATTAAATATCCTTGGAAATTGGTGGTGGGCGATCATGTATGGATAGGCGAGCAGGTTTGGATTGATAATCTGGCAAAAGTTACTTTAAAAAATAATTCATGTGTTTCGCAAGGCGCTATGTTACTTTGTGGAAATCATAATTACAAAAGATCTACATTTGATTTACTTGTGGGCGAAATTACTTTAGAGGAGGGGGCGTGGGCTGGTGCTCAAACAGTTATATGTCCCGGTGTGCGAATGGGAAGCCACAGTCTACTAACGGTTGGGAGTGTGGCAACTAAAAGTTTAGATGCGTTTTGGATCTATCAGGGAAACCCTGCACAAAAATTAAAAGCAAGAGAACTTAAAAGTTAATTTTTTTCATCAATTCTTTCAATACGCGTAACGCCCTTAACTTTTTTAAGATTTTCAATTAAATGATTAAGATGTTTAGTATCGTGTACGTAAATCATTATTGTTCCTTCAAACATTTCTCCTTCCGTATCAAAATTAATTGAACGCATGTTAACATTGTTTTCATTAGAGATTACCTTAGTGATATTGTTTATAAGGCCCAGCTCATCGGTACCAATAATTTTTATTCCGGCCAAAAATGAGATCATGGCATCATTCATCCATTTTGCTTTTACTACCCGATAAGCGTAGTTGGAAAGTAGTTTAATTGCATTGGGGCAATTAACTCTATGTATTTTAATTCCTTCATTAATGGTAATAAAACCAAATACATCATCCCCCGGAATAGGATTGCAGCAGGGCGAAAGTTTATAATCCAATTTCTGCATATCATCGCCAATAACAAGCATGTCGCTTTTTCCTCTGGCATTGGTAACTAATTGTTCAATTTTTGCAACATCTTTTTTAGGATGAGGTTTTGGGGGCTGCTCCTTTTCTCTAACCCAGGCTTTTATTTCCTTTACATCAATATTTCCTAAAGCTGCCCTGTAAAATAATTCTTGTGAAGAAGGCAAGCGTAAGTAATTACAAAAATCATTTACATTCTGTAGCGTAAAGTCTATTTTTATTTTATAAAATTTGCGTTCTAAAATCTCTCTTCCGTCTTCCGCAATTTTTTTTCGTTGCTCTTTTAAAGAATTTTTTATTTTAGATTTGGCTTTGGCTGTTATCACATAATGAAGCCAATCCTCTTTAGGCGTTTGTTTGTTGCTGGTAAGAATCTCTACCTGATCACCACTCTTCAATTCGTAGCTTAAAGGAACAAGTTTATGGTTTACTTTAGCTCCAATACAATGTTCGCCTACCTGAGTATGAATTTCGAAGGCAAAATCCAAGGCAGTTGAACCTACGGGTAAGGTTTTCATATCCCCTTTCGGAGTGAAACCGAAGATCTCATCGCTAAATAAATTTAACTTAAAATCGTCAATAAATTCAAGAGCATTGGGATCTGGATTTTCCAGCATTTCGCGAATTCTCAATAACCAACTTTCCAGTTTGCTTTCTTTATCAGCGGCGCTGGCTTTATATTTCCAATGAGCAGCGTAGCCATTTTCAGCAAGGTCGTCCATCCTAACGGTTCGAATCTGTACCTCTACCCATCGGCCTTGCGGACCCATAACGGTTGTGTGTAAGCTTTCGTATCCGTTGCTTTTTGGCGTGCTGATCCAATCGCGTAAACGGTCAGGGCTTGGGTGGTAAAAATCAGTTATAATTGAATAAACTTTCCAGCAATCTGATTTTTCCTGTTCCGGCGGCGTATCAATAACAATGCGTATTGCAAAAAGGTCATAGATCTCTTCAAATAAAACACCTTTTGTTTTTAGTTTATTAAAGATACTAAAAATGGATTTTGGCCTACCATACATTGTAAATTTAAAACCTTGCTCTCCCAAAATTTCTTTCAGAGGTTCTATGAATTTTTGTATAAAACGTTTGCGCTCCGGTTCGGTTTCTCTTAATTTAGCGGCTACTTCATTATAACCATCGGTATCGGTGTATTTTAATCCAAGATCTTCAAGTTCTGTTTTTATAGTATTTAATCCGAGGCGATGAGCGAGGGGCGCATATAAAAATAAAGTTTCACTGGCTATTTTCATTTGCTTATCACGCTTCATGTGTTCAAGCGTACGCATGTTGTGCAGCCTGTCAGCCAATTTGATTAATATCACGCGAATGTCCTCGCTCATGGTGAGCAATACTTTTCTGAAATTTTCGGCCTGAATAGAGGACGTATTATCAATAACTTCAGAAATTTTTGTAAGGCCATTAATGATTTGTGACACCTTTTCGCCAAATAATCCTTTTACGTCATCAAGAGTAAGATCTGTATCTTCCACGGTATCATGCAATAATGCACACACAATTCCGGTTGTGCCTAAGCCAATTTCTTCCGCACAAATCTGAGCTACTGCAATGGGGTGATAAATGTAAGGTTCGCCACTTTTACGACGCATTTCTTTGTGCGCTTCTACGGCAACTTCAAAAGCTTTGCGAATTATTTCTTTATCGCCTTTCTCTAAACGACGCTTACAGGCTTTTATTAAAAGTTTGTAGCGGTTAAGAATTTCTTTACGTTCTGCTTCTAAATCAATTTGCATAACAAGGGCTATAGTATCGGATTGAACTTATGAAGGTACGGAAATTATGTAAAAACTGAAAGGCTTTAAGTTGATTAAAATAGGCGTGGGTTAAAATTGCCCGTTATTTTTGCCTCATGCTCTAAAAGCCATTGTTTTCGCCACAGTTCTCCGGCGTAACCCGTTAAACTTCCATTAGTTCCAATTACACGATGGCATTGAATCACTATCATAAAAGGGTTTTTGCCATTAGCAGATGCGGCTGCGCGGATGCAATTTTATCTCCTAATTCTTTTGCTAATTGTAAATAGGATTTGGTTTTACCGTACTCAATACGCTTTAATTCAGTCCACACTTTTTGTTGAAAGTTAGTTCCTGCAAGTTTTAATGGCAGATCAAACACTTTTAATTCTCCATTAAAATATGCTTTTAATTGTGCTATGGCATGGCTTGCTAATGGCGAAGTGTCTTCCGTTATTAATTTCTGATCCTCGTTATTATTTAAAAACCTGATGGATAAAAAGGAAGTACTCTCGTATTTTAATTCAATTATTCCTATTGGTGATTCAAAATAATTGTAAAACACTTAATTAGAGTTTTCCGTTAACGATTTCCTGTACTACTGCGGGATCAAGAAGAGTAGAGGTGTCGCCTAAGTTAGTCGTTTCTCCTTCTGCAACCTTGCGTAATATTCTGCGCATAATTTTACCGCTGCGAGTTTTTGGTAAACCGTTTACGATTTGAATTTTATCAGGCTTAGCAATTGGACCTATGATTTTACTTACAATACTTAAAATTTCTTTACGCAATTCATCATGGGTTTTTTCGCTTTTAGGTACAATGCAATAAGCATATATTCCCTGGCCCTTAATGTCGTGCGGATAACCTACTACTGCCGATTCCACAACGTCGTGACATTGGTTGATAGCACTTTCAACTTCTGCGGTTCCTATCCGGTGGCCGCTAACATTTATAACATCATCCACTCTGCCGGTAATGCGATAGTAACCATCCTCATCACGTTTGCAACCATCGCCAGTAAAATATAATCCCGGATAGGTTGCAAAATATGTTTGTCTACAACGTTCATGATCGCCATAGGTTGTTCTAATGATAGATGGCCACGGAAATTTAATACACAAATTTCCTTCAACACCATTGCCGGTTATTTCTTTCCCTTTATCATCCACTAACAGCGGCTGAACGCCGGGTAGGGGAAGTGTGGCATAACTTGGCTTTGTTTTAGTGATATTAGCAAGCGGTGAAATCAAAATTCCGCCGGTTTCGGTTTGCCACCAGGTATCTACAATGGGGCATTTTTCTTTTCCAATGTGTTTGTGATACCATTGCCAGGCTTCTTCATTAATTGGTTCGCCTACACTCCCTAAAACTTTTAAAGAAGAAAGATCGTAGGGTTTTACAAAATCAAGTCCGGCAGCTTCGAGAGAACGAATGGCTGTTGGAGCGGTGTAAAAAATATTTACTTTTAATTTATCTGTTATCTTCCAAAAGCGACCTGCATCCGGATAATTTGGCAAGCCTTCAAATAAAACAGAAGTAGCGCCGGCAAGCAGCGGGCCGTAAGTAATGTAAGAGTGTCCGGTTATCCACCCTACGTCTGCAGTGCACCAGTATATTTGTCCGGGTTGATATTGAAATACGTTTAAAAAACTATAGCAGGTAAATACCATGTATCCTCCACAGGTATGCACAACGCCTTTGGGTTTTCCGGTGCTTCCGCTGGTATATAAAATAAATAATGGGTCTTCACTATCCATAATTTCGGGAGTGCAAAATTTTGATTGTTTTTTTGTTTCAGTTTCCCAGTCAAAATCCCGTCCTTGCACCAGATTTATTTTTTCGTTAGTGCGTTTGTAAACCAAAACTTTTTCTACTGAAGTACAATTTTGCAAGGCTTCATCTACTGTGCTTTTCATTGGAATCTGTTTGCTTCCTCTATAAGCACCATCGCTTGTTAAAACCACCTTACAACAGCTGTCATTAATTCTATCTTGAATGGATTGCGCACTGAATCCACCAAAAACAACTGAATGAATAGCACCAATTCTGGCGCAGGCTAATAAGGCAAAAACCGCCTGTGGAATCATTGGCAAATAAATACAAACACGATCGCCTTTTTTTACTCCAAATTCTTTTAAAACATTAGCTAATTTACAAACTTCGTCGTGTAAATCTTGGTAGGTAATAGTTTGTGTAGGCTTTCCATCTTCATTTTCTTCAAAATAAAAGGCAACATTGTTTGCCTTATCGGTAAGATGTCTGTCAATACAATTTTCGGTGATATTTAACTTGGCATTTACAAACCAATTAATGTTAGGGTCAGTAAAATTCCAATTTAAAATCTTGTCCCACTTTTTATTCCAGTTAAAATTTTCGGCAATTTGTGCCCAAAAAGATTCAGGTTGTTTTACGCTCAGGTCGTAAGCTTGTTGGTACTCTTCAAATGTTTTTATCTGCATTGCTGATATTTTATCTTTTTACTTTCTTATTGTATCAAATATAAACAGGTTTATTGTTAAAAAGATGCTTAAAATATATATTTTCTGTGGAATATTTCTCTTAAATTTAAACATGATTAAAAAATATTTTTGTGTCGTAGTTGCCATATCGGCAATAGCATTTTCCTGTGTTCCGGCCAGGTTATTGGATGAAACTAAAGCCAAGCTATCTGCTTGTGAAACTGAGCGTGAATCATTAAAAAAAAGTGTACAAGAGAATGAAGCTAAGGTTGCTGAGTTGAAGGAGCAAATGTTAAAGAACGAAAAAGAAAATGTAGGTTTAAAACGAGATACGTCCATCATTGGAAGTAATTATAGGAATCTAACCGCCAAGTATGATAAATTAAATTCTTTGAATGAACAATTAATGAATCGCTTAGATAAATTATTGGCAGGCAGCAACAGTGATAATTCTAAATTAAGCGGCGATCTGCAGCTAACAAAAGAACAATTGCTTAAAAAAGAAGATGAATTAAAGGCCTTGGAAGCCAAGCTAAATAAGCAGAAGCAAGATCTGGATGAGTTAAGCCTGCAACTAAAACAACGCGAAGCCCGTGTAAATGAACTGGAAGATATACTTAAGAAAAAAGACGCGGCGGCTACTGACCTTAAGAAAAAATTAAGCGATGCTTTATTGGGCTTTGAAAACAAGGGATTAACCATAACACAGAAGAATGGTAAAGTGTACGTTAGTATGGATGAAAGTTTATTGTTTGCCAGCGGAAAAACAAATGTAGAGGCGCGTGGCGTTGAGGCCCTAAAAAGCGTGGCAAAGGTGTTAGAAACTAATACAGATATAAATGTAATGGTGGAAGGGCATACCGATGATGTGCCCATGAAAGGTGCAGGCGAAATTAAGGACAATTGGGATCTTAGCGTTATGCGTGCTACTTCGGTAACAAAGATAATGCTTAATAGCGCAAAGATTGATGCAAAGCGAATAACTTCCGCAGGGCGCGGAGAATTTTTTCCATTAGATGCTGCAAAAACACCGGAAGCGCGTAAAAAAAACAGAAGAACAGAGATAATACTTACACCAAAACTGGATGAACTTTTAAAAGTACTTGGCAATAATTAGTAAAATATAGCAAATGGGATTAGTAAAAGAATTTAAGGAATTTACATTACGAGGAAATGTTATTGATTTGGCAGTGGGTGTGGTAATTGGGGCGGCATTTAATAAAATTATTGGATCCTTAATTGATGATGTGATTACTCCGTTACTTTTAAAGCCGGCTTTGGATGCGGCACACTTAAGCAATATTAAAGACCTTACAGTTTTTGGCTCAGTTAAATATGGCGCTTTTTTATCGAACGTGATTAATTTTATAATTGTTGCGTTTATACTTTTTTTAATTATAAAAGCTATCAATAAAATTAAAAAGAATGAGCCGGTTGTTATAGTAATTCCGGAGCCTACCAAAACTGAAATTTTACTTGCTGAAATAAGAGATTCGTTGAAAAAATAACTACAATCTAAATTTTAAAAGTTTAGCAATCCCTCAAGAATTTTATCATCCACCAAATTTGGAAGTGTAACTTTCAAGTTTGGCGTTCTTTCCATTTCTCTTTTAATGGCAAAAACGGCTTCTTTGTTTCGCGCCCAGCTTCTTCGGGCAATGCCATTATTCACATCCCAAAAAAGCATCGATTTTAATCTTCTGTCCGCATCTTCGGTTCCATCCAAAACCAATCCAAATCCTCCATTGATTACTTCGCCCCAACCTACGCCACCGCCATTGTGCAGGCTTATCCACGTGGCACCACGAAATGAATCGCCTACAAAATTCTGTACAGCCATATCAGCGGTAAATTTTGAACCATCGTAAATGTTAGATGTTTCGCGATAAGGTGAATCGGTTCCGCTTACATCGTGATGGTCGCGACCCAGAACTACAGGCGCAGAAATCTTCTTATCCGCAATAGCTTTGTTAATGGCCTCCGCAATTTTTACACGGCCTTCGCTGTCGGCATATAAAATCCTTGCCTGCGAGCCAACTACTAAATTGTTTTTCATGGCGTTCCGAATCCATACAATATTATCGCTAAGTTGTTGTTTAATTTCGTCGGGTGCAGTTTTATGTATTTCTTCTAAAACAGCTAAAGCAATTTCATCAGTTTTTTTTAGATCTTTTTCTTCAGCACTGGTGCAAACCCATCTGAACGGACCAAAGCCGTAATCAAAGCACATGGGCCCTAAAATATCCTGCACGTAAGAATTATATTTAAACTCACCGGCTTCTTTATTTTTAAAAACATCGCCACCCGCTCTTGATACTTCTAACAAAAACGCATTACCATAATCAAAAAAATACATCCCTTTTTGATGAAGCGTGTTAACAGCATTAATGTGACGAACTAACGTTTGCTGAACTTGTATTTTAAACTGTTCAGGATTTTCGGCCATCATTTTATTACTTTCTTCCAGTGATAAACCTACGGGATAATAACCTCCTGACCAAGGATTATGTAACGAAGTTTGATCGGTTCCTATATCAACCTTAATATTTTCTTTAACCAGTCTTTCCCATAAATCAACAACGTTTCCTTCATAGGCAAGGCTGATTGCTTCTTTATTGTTTTGTGCTTCTCTTGTCCGATTAATTAAAAAATCCAAATTAGTAAACACTTCATCTACCCAACCTTGCGAGTGACGGGTTTTAACAGCCTTTGGATTTATTTCAGCAGTAATGGAAACAAGGCCTGCTATTTTTGCGGCTTTTGGCTGCGCACCGCTCATGCCTCCTAATCCGCAGGTTACAAATAATTTTCCTTTTCTTTCTTCTTCTGTTTTAAACTTTTTGCGCGCGGCGTTCATAACGGTTATGGTTGTGCCATGTACAATGCCTTGGGGGCCAATATACATGAAGCTGCCGGCTGTCATTTGCCCGTACTGTGTTACACCTAATGCGTTGTATTTTTCCAGATCGTCCGGCTTACTGTAATTTGGTATCATCATGCCATTTGTTATTACAACCCGGGGAGCATCTTTATGAGAAGGAAACAAGCCCATTGGATGTCCGCTGTACAGGGCAAGCGTTTGTGTGTCGGTCATAATAGCCAAATACTGCATGGTTAATAGATACTGTGCCCAGTTTTGAAAAACCGCGCCATTGCCTCCATAAGTAATCAGCTCATGGGGATGTTGTGCCACTGCATAATCCAGATTATTGCTTAGCATGTGCATAATTGCAGCTGCCTGAATGGACTTATGCGGATATTCATAAATTGGCCTTGCGTACATTTTATAATCCGGACGAAAGCGATACATGTAAATGCGTCCGAAGGTTTTTAACTCATCGGCAAATTCTTTGGCAAGAATGGCATGATGTTTTTTACCGAAATAGCGGAGCGCGTTACGTAGGGCTAATTTTTTTTCTTCAATAGAAAGAATATCTTTTCTTGTGGGAGCATGATTGATTTGGAGGTCGTAAGTTTTTAATTCAGGCAATTCCGCGGGAATGCCAGTGAGTATTTGCTGGTGAAACTGTTCTGCTGTCATAAAATTATGTGCTAATTTACAAAAGAAACAGAAAAGGGGATTTTATTATTTTTGCTCGGGTTTCTTATCAATCAATCCGGTTTTTTTGTTGAAACCATACGGACAGTGTTTGCAGCCACTTTTGCAACAATGGCCGCGTTTTAAATGATATGTTTCGGTAAATACAATATAACCTTCGTTGCTGTAATAGAAGTCTTCCGGTTCGAGTTTATTAGGAAACATCAGGCTTTAAAAAAGAATTACTCAACACGCTTAATGGTACAGCCAATAGATTTAGTTTCTTGAACTGTTGGGGTTGTGCCTTTATTAACCGCACCTAAAGCCTCCTTTAAATAAGCCGATTTAACAGCAGAAGCATCTTTAACATTATCATCAATTGCTCCTTTATATACAAGTCCTTTTTGGGAGAACAAAAAACATTGAGGCGTGCGGGTTGCCCCAAAAGCGTTTGCAAGAATACTTTTAGCGTCAACTGCATAAGCACATTTTAAATTTTGAGAAGTATAATAAGAAATCATTTTTTTCAAAGCTGTCATCTTCGTTTCTTTGCCCCTCATTACTGTTTACTAAAATACAGCCAATGCCGTTAGCCAGACAATAATCTGAATATTCTTTTATACGCGACTCGCTGAGTTTTACGTACGGACAAGTATTGCAGGTAAAAATAACAAGTAATCCCTTTGGTGTTTTAACTTCATTCAGACAAGTTTCTTTTCCTGAAACATCTTTCATTTTATAATCACCTTTAGCAATAGGCGCATTTAATGGCAAGTCTTCAAACGAAGCATGGCTAATAAAAGAAAAAGTTACAGTACAAACAATCAGTAAAATAAACAGAAGGGAGGCTTTTCTTTTCATTATATAATTTATATAATATAAAGATAGTTAATTTCTTTTATCCATTAACTCTGTTTAATTGTACAATTGTTAAAAATTAAATTAAATGTTGCTGTGTAAACTTTTAAATAGGAATTATATAATGTTAAGATGATACCATGGTAAGGTGGGTGATTTAGGTTTGCAGTCATGAAAGAAATAATAATTACATAAAACCAAATTTATAAAAATGAAAAATGCATTAATATTCTTAATGCTGTTTGTATGCATATCTTTAAGCGGACAGGTTTCCCTAGCCGGCTGTACCTTATCTGGCGGAATGGGCATTTATTCGGCATGTAATAATGGTCAAGGCTGCACTTCCGGGTGCGACCTTTCAACTACCTATGGAGGATTTGGACCCATGTGCAATGGCACAGTTAATAACGGTAATTGTTTTGGCTCTGCTTCTGGCGGCCATCAAACTATGTCCACTGCCTTTACTTTACCAGCGGGCTGCACGGGAGTTATAACCGCTGAATTTAAAAAAAGAGGAGGTAGTTGCACAAATTCAGGAATGGATGCAAATGATAAATTAGGAATAAATAATATGAATGTGTATGGAACTAATACGGGTAATTGTGGCAATGGAACAAGCACCCCCGGTATTACCTTAGCCGGATGTTTAGGAAGTGCCAATGCAGACGTGAGCTGTTCATTAACTCAAACAGGTGGAACCATTTTAATTTGGGGATCGGCTAACCGAAGCGATGAAATAGTTACGTATACCATATCTTTATCCGGTTCCTGCGGGGCATCCTGTAGTGGCGTACTTCCAATTAAATTAACCGACTTTTCCGGCGTTGAAAATGACGGCTCCATTCTTTTAAAATGGAATGTTAGCACCGAAACTGATGTATCATATTATCAATTAGAAAAAAGCAGAGATGGAATTAATTTCATTCCGTTTCAAACTATTCAATCGATAGCAGGGAGTTCCGGAAACACAAATTTATCTTATTTTGGAACAGACTTTACTCCTGAAAAAGGAATTAATTATTATAAACTTTTAAATGTTAACCTGGATGGAACTAAAAATGAATCAAAAATAATTTCTGTACTTTACGATTTTAAATCAGGCGATCAGTTATTCTTAAATGTATCTGCGGAATTGGTAAACATTATATTGGGTAATAATGCACCGATTGAGGATATTATTATCAGAGATATGTCGGGAAGAATAGTAAAGATCCTAAAAAATGATACCTCGGATAAAGTTTTAAGTTTTAATAAGTCTGAGTTAGCAAATGGCCTCTATCTTGTTGGTTTTCAGGCTACAAACAATAGCCTAAAAAAATTATTGCTCCAATAGTATCGACTAATATAGCTTTAGCTTCTACTAATTATGCCGTAAAGAAGAGCTGAAATTTAACCCCATTTTTCAAAATCTACATTTATTAACGTTTAATTAATAAATTATGTTTTCCTCCTCTCGCTTAATTTTTGTAAATTTGGTATTCGTTTTATAGAAGTGATTCCCTAAAGGAAGTTAAACATTTAGTTTAAGAAATCCCTAACCGCTTTTAATTTATATTTTTAAAAAGTATAATGAAAAAAATTGGTATAGCGTTAGTGTTTATTTTTCTGTTGTTAGGCAATGGATTTCGTGCACAAATAATTATTGAAGAAGAATTTAACGGAGGAACTACTCCCCCTGCAGGCTGGACTTTTACTTCTATCGGTTCAATCTATAATACTAATGCAAATTATGGAAAAACAGCCCCGAGCATAAGTATGGATGCTACCGGAGACCGGATCACCTCGGCAGTTTTTACGGCAGGTACGGCCAATACCATTACTTTTTGGGGCAAAGCTACGGGCTCGCCAACACTTTCGGATATTGTTACAATTGAATATTTCGACGGTTTATTGTGGAACAGCTGCACTCCGGCCACTTTTACTTTTAATACTACTGCAAGAATTTTCGAAGCATCCTTTCCTACCACAGCAACACAAGTACGAATCACCTATACAAAGGTTACTTCAGGGGTAAATGTGGCTATAGATGATTTTACCATTTTAAATAAAACAGGAACTTGTACTACAAACAGTTTTTTATGGTTTACAAGCATTGTTTATAACAGCTGTAATGCGGATACTTGTGAAGGAACCGACGAGTTTTTATCTTTTCAAAATGGCAATTCGGCGTTCAATTTAAATGATTTAGAAATTACGGTTCCCACGTCCGGAGTAGGGCCGGAGGGCACTACTTTTTGTGGAAACAGCGCAAATAATCCCTGCGATGAATTTTTTACAACCAATGCCACCTATGTTACTGCTTTAAATGGGGTAGCCGGGTGTACAGGATTTTTTCTTAGCCCACCGGGGAATATAATTCCGGCAAACGGAAGAGTTATTGTTTTTATGGGTAATCCACCTTCGACCACCGTCAATTTTGGATCATTATGTGGTAGTGGCGGTAATTATTATTGTGTATTTGTAAGCAATACCACTAACTGCGCAGGCCGATATTCAAATACAAACAATGCCTTAAGATTTACCACCATCAGAAATAGAAGTACAGGATGCTCTGTAGAGCGCGCTTTTAATCCTAGTGCAGGTGTTAATAGTGATGGGGCCATTGTTGCTTTTAGCCCTTCCGGAACCCCATCTTACATCAGCAATCCTGGTTGTGCCGGTTTTGTGGTTCTTCCTATTGAACTTACTGATTTTTATGCCACGCAGGAGGAAGGGGCGGTTCGTTTAACATGGAACGTTGCCTCAGAAGTAAATACGCGTGAATATTGGATAGAAAAAAGTGTGGATGCAATTAATTGGATTAAATTTGAGACTGTAATGCCAAGTTCGCAGTCTAATAAAAACCTTAGCTATCATGCCTTTGATAATTCTCCTGTTAAAGGTTTAAATTATTACCGTTTAAGTAATGTTGATAATGACGGAAAGGTGACGCTTCAGCCAATTATTTCGGTAAATTACATGAATAAAAGCAATAATTTTTTATACTCACAAAATGAGGATGATTTGATTATTACCTCCAACACCACTTTAAAAAACGCTGAGCTTAACTTATTGGATGTAACAGGGCGAATAATTAAAAAAATAACAATCGATGCAAATAATCCAACCTTTATCTCTAAACGGGATATTGGAAAGGGCCTTTTTTTACTTCAATGCGAAAGTTACCCTCAACTGGGCGTTTCAAAAATAATAATTTATTAAAACGATAATTACTCAAACCAAATAATAAAAACTAAAATGCACAAAATGTTTCGTACAAAAATATATTTTCTGCTATTACTCATTCCTTTTTTAACAAAATCTCAATGTTTTGAAATTACCAGTATTTTAGTGGATGGTTGCGATGGCGGAAATGAAGGCCAAAACGAAATGGTGGGACTAAAAATTGGCGCCACCCCCCTTAGTATTGCAACTTTATCAGTTAACTGGCCTAATAACAGCTACTTAGGAATTTGTCAAAGCACGTTAACAACGGCTAAAATAGCCGCTATAAACTCCTCTATTGTGGCCTGCGGATATTTAAAAGAACCGGTGGGAGGAATATTGCCCGCAAACTCGAGGGTATTATTAATTACAAGTGAAAATTTTAATCCCTCAGCACAAAGTTTTGTAAATTTATCTGATACCTTATTTGTAATTACCCAATGCGCCGGAAATACTGCCGGTCATTTTGCCAACTATACCTCCATTACCACGCCCTCAATAGCTTTACGAACCCTTACCATGATGTTTAGTGTGCCGGGATGCACCGATGCTGTAACCTATTCGCGAAACCTATTATTAAATGCAGCCCAGGTTCCGGGCGCGGGCGACGGTGGAGCAGTTTTATATGATGCTGTAGGCACACCCACCTACATTAATAATGGCTGTACGGCTCCATTTATTCCACTTACCATTAGCGCTGCAATTAGCAATACAACTTGTGTAGGCATGCCGCAAAATATTACTTCAACTGTAACAGGTGGATTATATAATTTTATTAGCTGGGCAGGCGGAACCGGAACGTTTGCGGTGGTTTCCTCCACCAACACTTCTAATACATACACTCCCGGCGCGGGTGATGCCGGAGTAATTTCTCTTACTGCTACTGTTACCCGTTCATGCACTGCAAGTACACTATCTGCCAGTACTGTTTTTACAATGCAGATCATCCCAACAGCAACCTTGGCATTCAGTAATCCCACGGTTAATGTTTGCAGCGGGCAAAATGGTACTCTTTCTCCAATTACCAATGCCACAAATTTTTTATGGAATACCGGCGCAACCACTCCCACCCTTTCAGTTTCTCCAAGCGTAAATACGGTATATTCCTTTACGGCCAATAACGCGTGCTCATCGGCCTCGGGCAGCGTGGCTGTTAATGTTATACCCACCATTACTTTAACTGTATCATCTTCTACCAATACATTATGCAGCGGTAATCAGGCTACACTAACATCCAACTCTTCAGCCGGAACTTATTCATGGAATAATGGCACACAAACAAATTCTATAAGTGTTACCCCCTCAGTTTCTGCAACTTATACAGTTTTAAGTTACAATTCATGTTTTACAGTATCGGCACTACAAACCATTTCCGTTATAACTGTACCTACAATAGCGTTGAACTCTAATTTATTTAATAGTTGCCCTTCACAAACTACAAGCATTATTGCAAACAGTCAGCCCGGAAACAGTTATACCTGGAACCCAACAGGCGTTAACACTAATTCTATTGCGGTATCGCCGAGCGTAACTTCCGTTTATTCTGTTTCTGCATCAAATTCTTGTTTTGTATCTTCAACATCCGCTACGGTTAATGTAACGCCCAACGTAACCTTATCGGTATCTTCCAATACTAATATTATGTGCGAAGGAAGCCAGGCTACCCTCACAGCAAACTCTTCAGTAGGCACATATAGTTGGAGTACAACTTCTCAAACCAACAGTATAGCGGTTAGTCCTTCGGTAACTACCACGTATAGTGTAATCAGTTCTAATATTTGCAGTACTGTTTCAGCTGTTCAAACTATTTCAGTTATTACTAATCCTACGGTATCCATAACCTCTACTCCTACTTTAATTTGTAGCGGCGAATCAGCTACGCTTATATCAAGTGCTGATCCGGCAGTTTTTAATTTGAATTGGTCGGGACCTGCCATTACGGGAAGTGTTAATAATGGAGCCGGTGTAGTGATTGCCTCCGGGGGACAATATTCTTTAACCGCCTCAGATCTTACTACGGGCTGTAAAGGCTCCACCATTTTAAATGTACTTAACTCAGCGGTTACAGCTTCATTTACTGCTAATACACTTATTGGCCCCGCACCTTCAACTATTAACTTTATAAATCTTAGTACAGGAGCAAATACCTTCACTTGGAATTTTGCCAACGGCGCAGCTTCCAATCAGGTAAATCCATCAAATATCTTTAATACTCCCGGCTCTTATATAGTTACCTTAACATCAAGTATCGACGGTAATTGTGCCCGAACATATACTTTAGAAATTAAGATTGAGGATGGTTTGGGAATTGTTCCTGAATTGATTACTCCAAATGGCGACGGTAAAAATGACTATTTTGAAATTAAAGGTCTGGATAATTACCCCAATAATAGCCTTCAAATTTATAACCGATGGGGAAATTCTGTATATACTTCCAAGCCATATAAAAACAATTGGGACGGTGCTCCTAACTCGGCCGGTAAAACAGGCTCGGGGAAATTACCTTCCGGAACTTATTTCTTTCTCCTTGAGTTAGGGGATGAAGCCAATACTCAATTTAAAGGATTTGTTCAGGTGGTTTATTAAAACCCGAGTGTTTAAATTCTGTAACTTTTCCGGTAAGTGGTGTTATTCTTTTTAACACCTTTAATCGATTGGAAGAACAGGATCCTATAAAAGTTAAAAAGCCTTATTATAAAAAAGTTATCACCTTCATTTTCTGGAGCTGCTTTTGCATTATTTTACTAGTATGTTCGGCAGTGGGCATTGTTATACTTTATGAAGATGAAGTGAAAGCCGAGGTTATTAAAGAACTTAATAAGCATTTAAAAACCGAGGTTAGAATTAGTCCCAAAGATATAGACATTACCTTTATTTCCAGTTTTCCAAAATGCGCCATTGAATTTAAAAACCTTACTGTTATGGAAGCATGGGATGTAAAAGAAAAGGACACGTTGTTATTTGCTAAAAACCTTAGCCTGCGGTTTAGTCTTAAAGACCTTTTTGATAAAAAATACGATATCAAACAAATTACGCTTTCTGATGCAAGGTGCTTACTATTAGTGGATAAAAACGGGAGGTCGAATTATAAAATTTGGGATACTGATGCAAAAAAACAAACCCTCGACACTGATAACCTAAAATTTAAACTTGAAAATATTTCGCTTAAAAATGTTGCTATCGTTTATAAGAATAAAGAGCAAAAAATTAAAACATCTTTTATAATTAATGATTTAAGATTCAAAGGAAATTTTAGCCAAAGCAATTATGAATTAGAATCTGAAGGCTTGGCCCATGTTAATTCCATTGAATGGAAAAAAATAACTTATCTGAAAAATAAAAAATTAAAATTAGATATACATCTTGATGTGTCTGATAAGAATTATGTTTTAAAAAGCGCCCGGTTAGCCCTTAACAAAATGCGGTTTGAGCTCAATGGCGGCTTTACATACAGCGATAGCGTAGAAAATCTAAAAATTAATTATAAAGCGGAAAATCTGGATATAGAATCCATATTATCTCTTCTGCCCGACAATCACAAAGCGAATATTAAAGATTATGGCAGTAGCGGAGAGTTTTTTGCAAAAGGAGATATTCACTACTCACAAAAGTTTCTTTCTATCCATTCTAAATTTGGAATTAACAAGGCTGCCATAGAATATAAGTCTAAAAGTACAAAGCTTACAAACGTTATGATTAAAGGTGAATTAAGCATAGATCGCTCTAAATCATTTTTAAACATCGATACTTTAAGCGCTAATTTGTATTCTGATGAAGTAAGAGGAAGTTTTAGAATTGATAACTTTAATAATCCCTTAATAAATGTGTCAACGCGTGGAATTTTAAACCTGCAGAATTTATATTCATTTTGGCCTTTAGATACAATTGAGAAGCTGGAAGGAAATTTAAAATTTAATTGCACTGTAAAAGGGTTACTAAGTAATCTGAAGCATAATACATTTTCCGATAAAGTTTCATTGGATGCGGATCTTAACCTCGAGAAGTTGAAGACAAAGTTTAAGGGCGATGCAAACGAAACAGAAATAGAGTCCTGTAAAATCATGGCACACAACCGCGATATCAAAGTGCAGGATTTTAAATTATTACGCGGAAAATCAGAAATAATATTGAATGGTGAAATTCCGGGTATGTTTAATTATATCCTTGATAGTAAAAGTGTGCTGGTTATTAAAGGTAAATTATTTAGTTCTAATATAATGATGGAAGATTTTATTTTTTCAGATCAAAAAACCTCCTCGTCTACTGAAGAATTTAAAATTCCTGCCAATTTAAATCTTGTATTAGATGCGGTAATAAAGAATTTTTCCTTCGGTAAATTTACCGCTGAAAATATTAATGGAAATTTTGAATTAAAAAATCAAAAAGCAATGATTAGTGACATGAGGTTTGAAACCATGGAAGGCGTGGCCGAAATTAATGCTTTGGCAGATGCCTCCGGAAAAGTACTGGAGGTTACTTTACAAACAGAGCTTAAAAATATAAACGTAAAAAAAATGTTCGCAAGCTTAAATAATTTTGGACAAGCTACTTTACTGCACAAAAACATTAGCGGTTACGCAACAGCGTCAATAGATTTTCTCGGAAACTGGAATAAGAAGTTGGAGCCTATGCTTAGCACGGTAGTATCCTCAGCGAAATTTAATATAGAAAAAGGTGAATTAATTGATTTTAAACCTCTTGAAAGTCTTGCCCGCTTTGTTGATATTCAAGAATTAAAAAGAATAAAATTTGCAAGTTTAAATAGTAAAATTGATATCAAGAACAGTACCATATATATTCCACAAACCACCATCAAAAATTCTGTTTTAAACATAGATTTTAATGGTACCCATACTTTTAATAATGATGTGGATTATCACATCCGGCTTTTAATTAGCGACCTTTTAGCAAAGAAGCGAAAAGACAATAATGATTTTGGCCCGGTTGAAAATGATCCGGATAACCGAAGAAGCGCGTTTATACTAATGAGCGGCAATATTGATAATCCTGTAATTAAATATGACAGAAAAGGATTAAAACAAAAGATAAATGAAGATATTAAAAATGAAAAGCAAAATATAAAACAGATTTTAAAAGAAGAATTCGGTATTTTTAAAAAGGATTCTGCGAAATCAAAATCTTCAAATAAAGCAGATCAACACTTTGAACTTGAAAAAAACGACAATAAAATACCCAAAAAATCGTTAGAGCTTAAAAAGCAGAAAGAAGACGATGATGATTTTTAAACTATGACTTAGTATAATTATTAGAACATAATGATACTCCCACAACTAGCGAGAATATACTTACCTTTATCAAACAAAATAATTAAGTGAGTATTTATACAAAAAAACAACGCTGGAAATTGGTTCTTTCGGCAATAGCTTTCCTTATTGTTATTGTTTCTTTGTGGTATACTAACAATCTTGTAAAGCGCATTCAGGATGATGAAAAACGTAAAGTTAAATTGTGGGCAGTAGCTGTTCAAAAAAAAGCAAAGCTTGTAAAATTTACTAATGAGCTCTTCGAAAAAATAAAAGCAGAAGAAAAAAAGAAAGCGGAATTATATGCCGAAGCAATTAGGCAATTAAGCGGTGATCTAAAAGATCCTACCTTTGTTTTAAAAGTACTGCAGGATAACACCACTGTGCCCGTTATTCTTACCAATGAAAAAGATGAAATTAGTGCTGCAACAGCAAGCCGGAATTTAGATTCATTAAAAGAAAAAGATACAACTTATTTGCGACAACAATTAAATATTATGAAAGCGCTTTATCCCGCGCTTGAAGTTGAAGTTTATAAAGGAATTAAACAGCGTATGTATCATAAAGATAGCCGCGTGTTTACCGATATACAGTTAGTGTTTGATAGCCTCAGTAAATCGTTTATGGATGAAGTAGCGGTTAATTCAGCAGCGGTGCCCGTGATTTATACCAATTCAAGAAAAACTTTGGTGCTTGAAAAAAATGATAAAATAGATCATCAGGAAATAAACACACCGCAAAAATTGGAAGCTATGCTCTTAAAACTTTCCAAACAAAACGAGCCTATTCCCGTTATTCTTCGTGAAGGCGATGTAAATTATATTTTTTATGCCGAGTCAGAACTTCTAACAAAATTGCGCCTATATCCCTATATTCAGTTTGGTGTAATAGGATTATTTTTATTAATCGCCTATATTTTATTCAGCACTGCACGCAAAGCGGAACAAGATCAAGTGTGGGTAGGAATGAGTAAAGAAACCGCTCATCAATTGGGCACGCCGCTTTCCTCCCTAATGGCTTGGAATGAACATTTGCGCGGTTTGGGAGTAGATGAAAACATTATCAATGAAATGCAACGCGATGTAAAACGCTTAGATACAATTACAGATAGATTTAGTAAAATAGGGTCTCAGCCAACCCTCACCAACGAAAATGTAAATCAGATTTTGATTAATGCTATAGAATATCTAAAAAACAGAACTTCAAAAAATGTAAAATATTATTTGCAACTACCATCTGAAAATTTACAAGTTCACGTTTGCGTTCCTTTATTTGAATGGGTAATAGAAAATTTATGTAAAAATGCAATTGACGCAATGGACGGAAAGGGTGAAATCCACATCACTTTAAAAGATATTCCGGAAGCATTGTACATTGAATTCAGAGATACAGGAAAAGGAATTTTAAAATCTAAATTTAAAACAGTTTTTGAGCCGGGCTTTACCACAAAAAAAAGAGGTTGGGGACTGGGCTTAAGTTTATGTAAACGCATCATTGAAAATTATCACGATGGGAAAATTTTTGTTTTAAGCAGCGAACAAGGAAAAGGAACCACGTTTAGAATAGAAATGAAACGTTTTTAAATTGTTAAAGAGTGCCAAATTTTACCTTTTTTCGGTTGTAAATCTCACTGCTTTTTTGTAATTTAGTATAGTAAATGAAGAGTTTTTTTTTCCTGCTTTCGGTTCTGTTTTTTAATACCGGTGCTTTTGGTTCATACATTCTTATTCCCATGGATGAAGAACAGAAAAATCATTTAAAAGCATACGGTTTGGCTTATTGGGCTTTAAAAGGAGAATTGGAGATTCACTGGTTAACTAACTATCGCGGCGGGAGTTTTCTTATTCCTAATGCAAAACCGGTTTCTAATGAATGTGTTATCAGAGGCATTAGTTATGAAACAATTTCCGACGCTCAAAAAAATTCAATCTTGGCTGATATTGCAAATCCCGAAGTAAACCAAGATGCTATAAAATTAGAAAAAGCTCCGCGTATTGCCGTGTATTCGCCAAAAGGAAAACAGCCTTGGGACGACGCTGTTACTCTGGTGCTTAAGTATGCCGAAATTCCATACGACGTTATGTATGACGAAGAAATATTTCTTGAAAAATTAAAAGATTATGATTGGCTGCATCTTCATCACGAAGATTTTACGGGGCAGTACGGTAAGTTTTACGGAAATTTTGCTTATGCCGCTTGGTATCAAAACGAAGTAAAAGAAAACGAAACTACTGCCAAAAAGCTTGGTTTTACCAAAACATCGTTAATGAAATTACATACAGCAAAAAAAATAAAAGACTTTGTTTTTAACGGCGGATTTTTATTTGCCATGTGCAGCGCAACAGATAGTTATGATATTGCTTTGGCTGCTGAAGGAATTGATATTTGCGAAACGATGTATGACCACGATCCGGCTGATAAAAATGCCAACAGTAAAATTGATTTCTCAAAAGGTTTTGCGTTTGAAAATTATAAACTCAGCACCAATCCTTTGGAATATGAATATTCAACCATTGATACTTATGGTTCGCGAAGAAATTTTGGAATGACACAAAAAACAGATTTGTTTACACTGTTTGAATTTTCTGCCAAATGGGATCCGGTGCCAACAATGTTGTGTCAAAATCATAGTAACACCATTCAGGGTTTTTGGGGACAAACAGCCGCATTCGACAAAAAATATATTAAAAAAAATGTTTTGATAATGGGGGAAGCAAAGGCATTCGGCGAAGCGCGGTACATTCACGGCGATCACGGTAAAGGTACCTGGACATTTTATTCCGGTCATGATCCTGAAGATTATGAGCATCGGGTAGAGGAGCCGCCCACCGATCTTTCCTTACATCCTAACTCGCCGGGCTACCGCTTAATTTTAAATAATATTCTTTTTCCCGCAGCAAAAAAGAAAAAGCAAAAAACGTAAAGCCTATCAATTTTATTCTTAAAATATTAATTTCTGCGCTGGCTGTTTTTTTTGTTTGTCAGATAGTTCCGGGAGTAACACTCGATGGTTATACCACGGCAATTTTGGTTGCTGTGGTTCTTGCCTTTCTTAACGCCATTGTAAAACCTATTTTAACCATTTTAACTATACCAATAACCATTGTTACCCTCGGATTGTTTTTGCTCGCTATTAACGCATTTATAATTTTATTTGCCGAAAAATTAGTGGATGGATTTCATGTAGCAGGCTTTTGGTATGCCTTATTATTCAGCTTAATTTTATCGCTCATTACCGGAATATTAAATTCTATTTTTGGAGTGGGGAAAGAAAAAACAAAAGAAAATTAAATAAGAAACCCGAAAGTTTCTTTTTAAAAAAATATAAGCCGGGTTAAAATTACTTATCAAACTTGGTATAATCCGAAGGCACTTTTAATTTTGAATCTTCCGGTGTGGTTTTGCTTATTTTTATTACTTCCAGCTTTGAAATTAATTTGCCATCGCTTAATTGTTTTTCTTCACTTAATAATGGCATACTTCCCTCAGGCAATCCGGTTATCTGATTAAAATAAACACTCTGTTTATCCTTACGGTTCCATAACTTTATGATAGGGCTAAAAAAAGTAAACTTATCGGTAGAAATCCAATAAGTTACCACGGTGTTCTCCTCCGTGTTTTTTACAGTGTATTCGTTGCACTTGTAACCCTGAATGGTTTTGCTTCCCGACCCCTTTGTAACTTCGCATTTACCCTTAATTATAGGCGGCGTTTCACTTTTATGATCGCCCCATACTTGGCGTTTTGGGTTTACAAATTTTATATTGTTGGTCTCAAGGTCAAAAATAAAACTGCCTTCTATGTTGCCTGTTTTACGATTTATATGATCAAGCTTTATTAATTTATCTTTTACGTAATACGTATTGTTGGTGGTATCTTTTGCCGTGTAATGCTTAAAATCAATACTTCCGTTAAAACCTTGGCCGCTTATTTTACAAAAGGATGCTAATAGTACAATTGTTAATGCAATTTTTTTCATGATTTAATTTTTTTACAGACAACTAATATATGTATTTTAGATTAATATAAATGGAAAAAAATTCTAAAATTAAAGGGAGTCATGGGGAAGAGCACGCTATTTTGTATCTAAAGAAAAAATCATATGTTATATTGGAAAAGAATTGGCGCTATAAACAATATGAAATTGATATTATCGCACAAAATCAAAATACAATTGTTTTTGTGGAAGTTAAATCAAGAGCAAATGATGCCTTTGGAGAACCTGAATTGGCTGTTACTAGAAAAAAACAAAAATTCCTTGTGTTGGCCGCAAATCACTATCTTCAAACTCATACTATAGAACTGGAATGCCGCTTTGATATTATAGCTATTTTATCAATTAATAACAATATAACTGTAAAACATTTAGAGGATGCATTTTATCCTTCAGTTAAGTAACGTAACTTTACAACATGAGTAAATTCAGCAAACCCTCCGGCTCTTTTTCAGGAAAAAAGAAACCATTTAAATCAAAAGACGGAGCATTTAAAAAAGACAGAAAATCTTCAGGCAGCAGTGAAAAAGGCGATGGCGAAGGTTTTAAATCCAAAAGACCTTTTGCAAAAAGCACAGGCTCCGGCAAGTCCTCGGGATATAAAGGCAAAAGCAGTTTTTCTTCTTCCGGTAAAGAAGACGATTTTAAAAAGAAACGCGCTTATGGCAGAGATAAGGAAGAAGGCGGATACGAAAAAAAATCCGCAAGGCCTTATGCAGATAAAAGCGAAAATAAAGGTGAATTCAAAGAAAAACGCGCCTATAGTTCAAGCAAGTCTGAAGGAGGCTATGAAAAAAAGTCCTATCCCCGCAAAGAGGGCGATGCTTTCAGAGAAAAACGTTCTTATGTAAAAAAGAGCGAGGGCGAAAGCGAAGAGAAAAGCTACAAAGCAAGAAGATCTTTCACAAAAAATAAGGAATATAGAAATTCAGATACATTTAAAAAAAGCTCGTCCCGTTCTTTCGGAGAAAAAAAAGAATTTGGATCGAAAGATTTTGAAAGTAAAAAACCTTTTAATAAAGATGATAAATTTTCGGATCGCGAAAAACCAAAACGATTTTCAGAAAAGCCCGATAGATTTAAAAAAGATAACGATTTTAAAGAGAAAAAATCTTTTGGCTCAGGCAAACCTTTAAGAAAAAAATTTGATGCGCAGGATTCAGATATCAAACGTATAAAGCACGATGATTTTGAAGAAGGAACAAAGTTTTCCGGCGGATATAAAAAAGAATTTTCGAAAGAAAAGCCCGATAAAAAAGCTAAAGGAAAAACTGAAAAAGCAGATGGAAGTACCCGTTTAAATAAATACCTGGCTTATGCGGGCATAGCTTCTCGCCGCGAAGCCGACACACTTATAAAAAGCGGAGTGGTTAAAGTTAACGGAGTGCCTATTACCGAAATGGGTTTTCAGGTTAAACCCGGCGATACGGTTACTTACGGTGATTCTGCAGTTAAAAGCGAACGCAAAGTTTATTTGTTACTGAACAAACCCAAAGATTATATCACTACCATGGATGATCCTCAGGAAAGAAACACCGTGATGGAACTGGTGGATAACGCTTGTAAAGAACGGATTTATCCTGTAGGAAGACTCGACAGAAATACTACCGGACTATTGTTATTTACTAACGATGGTGATCTTACTAAAAAACTTACGCATCCAAAACATAACGTAAAAAAAGTATATCACGTAAGTTTAAATAAAGGCTTAAAGCCAGAAGATTTTAAATCGATGATAGAAGGTGTTGAACTAGAAGACGGCATCATTAAAGCTGACGATCTTGCTTTTGTTGGCGAAGGAAAAAAAGAAGTGGGCATTGAAATTCACAGCGGCCGAAACCGTGTTGTTCGTCGCTTATTTGAACACTTGGGTTATGAAGTTTTAAAGCTGGATAGGGTTATTTTCGCCGGATTGACTAAGAAAGATCTTCCGCGTGGCAAACACCGTTTTCTAACGGCTAAAGAGATTAATTTTCTACAAATGATAGGATAAAATGTCGTATCTTTAGTGGGTTAAAAATGAGAATTTTTATCTAACAGAATTTTATAAAATATGTGTGGCATAGTAGGATACATAGGGAAGCGCGAAGCTTATCCAATTATAGTAAAAGGTCTTCAGCGATTAGAATACCGCGGTTACGATAGTGCCGGAGTTGCTTTATTAAATGAAGCCGGAGATTTAAATGTTTATAAACGAAAAGGAAAAGTAAGCGAGCTCCTTGAATTTGCTAAAGACAAAGATAAAGGCGGGAATATAGGCATTGGTCACACGCGCTGGGCAACTCACGGAGAGCCTAATGATGTAAACTCACATCCGCATTATTCGCAAAGCCAAAACATAGTGATGATTCACAATGGCATCATCGAAAATTATGCGGCAATAAAAGAAGGATTAAAAAAACGCGGACATACATTTTTATCGCAAACAGATACTGAAGTTCTTGTTCATTTGATCGAGGATATTAAAGTACACGAAGGAATGAAATTGGGTCATGCGGTTATTGCCGCACTCAACCAGGTAATTGGCGCTTATGCTATTGTGGTAATGGATAAGAATGATCCTGATACTTTAATAGCTGCTAAAAAGGGAAGTCCGATGGTGATTGGTATTGGCGATGATGATTTTTTTATTGCCAGCGATGCTTCCCCGATTATTGAATACACTAAAAATGTGGTCTATCTGGAAGATGAGCAGGTGGCCATTATTCGCAGAGGAAAAGAATTACGTTTAAGAAACCTAAAGGATAAAGAAGTAACTCATTATGTTCAGGAATTGACCTTAGAGCTGGAGTCTATCGAAAAAGGCGGGTATGATCACTTTATGTTAAAAGAGATCTATGAGCAACCGCGCTCAGTAAGAGATAGCATGCGGGGAAGGTTAAATACTTCAAAAGGGTTAATAACGGTTGGCGGCATTGTAGATCACGAAAAGAAATTTGAAAAAGCAAAGCGAATTATATTTGTAGCTTGCGGTACATCTTGGCACGCGGGTTTGGTTGCCGAATATTTATTTGAAGAATTGGCCAGAATTCCTGTGGAGGTGGAGTACGCTTCTGAGTTCAGATACAGAAATCCTATTATTTATCAGGATGATATTGTTATTGCTATTTCGCAAAGTGGCGAAACCGCAGATACCTTAGCAGCTATTGAATTGGCAAAATCAAAAGGGGCAACGGTTTTAGGTGTGTGTAATGTGGTTGGCTCTTCAATTGCACGTGCAACGCATGGCGGAAGTTATACGCACGCAGGCCCTGAAATTGGAGTTGCTTCTACAAAAGCATTTACTGCCCAAGTTACCGTGTTAACGTTAATGGCGCTTCACATGGCTAAAGTGCGCGGTACTTTAAGCGAAAGCCGTTACCGCCAATTGCTTTACGAAATGGAAGCTGTGCCTTCTAAAATTGACGAAGTATTAAAGCTGAACGATCAAATGAAAGAGATTGCTTACACGTATAAAGATATTAGCAATGCCTTGTATTTAGGTCGAGGCGTATCTTTTCCGGTGGCATTAGAGGGAGCATTAAAATTAAAAGAAATTTCGTACATACACGCCGAAGGTTATCCTGCTGCTGAAATGAAACATGGCCCCATCGCTTTGATAGATGAGGCGATGCCGGTATTTGTGATTGCTACTAAAGGGGCTAATTACGAAAAAGTGGTAAGTAATATTCAGGAAGTGAAAGCCCGTAAAGGAAAAATAATTGCCATCGTCACTTCGGGTGACAAAGAAGTAAAAGAAATGGCTGATATTTCAATTGAAATTCCGGAAACAGATGAATTATTGGTTCCGCTTATTTCAGTTATTCCATGGCAACTGTTATCTTATCATACGGCAGTTATGCGTGGGTGCAATGTAGATCAGCCGCGGAATTTGGCCAAGAGTGTTACAGTAGAATAAATTTTAAGAATGTATAAATATGCAATAATCGCTTTATTAAGCTGTTGTTGCATTTTTGTTTCCGCTCAATCCAACATTATTTTCAGCAAAACATTCAACTCAAAAAGAAAGAATGTTCCCATCGCTATTATAAACAATCATTCTTCTTATTTCCATGTAATGCGTTATAATAAAGCAGTACATGATTTTACTATTGAACGCAGGAGTAAGCCCAACGCGGCAATGTTGGCTTATACACCGCTTCGATTGGACAGTGTGAATGCAGACTGGTTTGATTACGAGAAATTGGATTATTTATTTTTTGAATCCAATCACAAAGTATATTTTGTATTTGAAAAAGTATTAAATAAAAAGCATACCATTTATCTAAAGGTGATTGACACATTAGGAAAGTCGGGCGGCTTTACAGAATTAAGTTCCATGGAAGCGGAGCCCGGTGTAGGACTAAAATTCATCTTTTCGAAAGTAGACAATAATAATATTTTAATTGTGGGAGCTATCTCACTTCCAAATGGCATTACAAAAAAAACCGCAGTATTGTTTGATCCTAAAGCCATGAAGCCTGTTTGGTTTAAAAAACTTCCTCACGAGAATTCAATTACGGAAGTTTCGGATGGCTTTACAACTAATAGCTTCAACGATCTGTTCTATATTCACTACAACATCAAATCACGAACTGTTATAAACCGTGATAATTTGAATGTGATTATTGTTAATGAGTACGGGACTATTAGTGTTTTAAAAATATTAAGTGATTCAAAAGAAATATCAGAACACATTTTAGGTATGAATAAAATTGAAACAGTTTACGCTAGCCACTTAGTTTGTACGGAGGATGGGGTGATTTTTATAGCTCAGGGGGTGGAAGAAGATTTTGGCAAAAAACCTTATTTGCATGTTGAAAAGTTAAATGCCACGCACAATGTTGTGTATATACGGAAGAATAACTTCCCACCTAATATTACAGAGCAACTCACTTTTTATGATGGTAATAATTATAAAGATGCGGCATATAAAAATTACACTTATAAAAAAAGTTTTTTGAATAATAACAACTTGTGTTTTATAACAGAGCGGAGGGACGGGGATTATTATAAAGAATTATTGAGCTGGAACATCGATCCTCAGAATGGAGAATTGATCAGCTTAAACATTGTCCCCAGGAAAACTTTTTACTTTAGCGGGCGAACACGATTTAAAAATTTGGGCGAGTGCATTATAATAAATAAAAATGCCAATCCGGTTTTTTATCTTTTGGAAGATTCAAAAAACTTTCCTGTATCTCCCCAGGAATTTAAGTTTCATGAATTCAATAAACAAAATGGACTTTTTGGCGGAAATGTGGTTTCGTATGGTAACCAAACCAAAGAAAAGTTAGAGAAAAATCTCATTTACAAGAACGCTAATTTTGATCTGGTTCCGCTATTGTATTTTAGTGAAACAGTAAGCGATGATGTTTTTTATTTTAATGAAGGGCAATACGAAAAGTTTGGGTTTATATCAGGGAATAAATAGGCCGATTTAACCACATAGCTACTTAAAAATAATGCAAAAACAGAATGATATAGAAAAATAAAATTTTGCACATAGGTTGCTATGTTTAAAGGCTTAGCCTCTATGTAAACTTTATAAACATACCTATGACTATGTGGTTAAAAGAAAGTGGAAGGTTATCTTATCGAAGAAGTATTATTTTTTTACCGAATCAATAATTACTTTCCTCTTAGATTCCATTTCGCTCAAGCGTTTTAATACTTCGTCATAAACCTCTTTGTAAAGATCAGGATGCTCTGAATAGAACGAAGCAGTAGAATCAAACTGCGCCCGCGAAATTTTTTTTTCTTTTAAGGGGTCAAAGGAATAAGCAGAGTCGAGTTTTTCTATTTTTACATTCTTTATATTTAAGTTAGCGGCGCTTTCAGTAAGGGCAAGCGAAACTAAGACATCTGCATACTTTTCTTTACTTAATATATGGTCGGGAATACTAACGGATTTGTTATCTCCGCTGCACGAACCAAGTAGAACGAGCAAACTCAACAGAAAGCCCAAAATTTTAAATGATTTAGTTGTTTTCAACTGTTTAAAAGGTTTTAAATTGTAATAAAAGAAAACAATGCAATCAAAGAAACTAACAGACTAAGTTTAATAACCTTTTTAAGGTTCAATGATTTGAAAAGGCGCATTATTTAAATTTGTTTAAACAACTAAAGTTAAAATGTTTTTACTTAAAATTTTAAAGAATAAATATTTTTTTACTACAATGGCCATTATTACTTGGTTGTTGTGCTTTGACAGGAATGATGTTTTTACGCAGTGGAATCTTATTAAAAAGTGTGATAAATTAGCCAAGGAGCGTAATTATTACATTTCAGAAATTGAAAATAACAAACGCGAATTAAACGAACTTCAAACAAATAAAAAGAGTCTTGAAACTTTTGCGCGTGAAAAATATCTGATGAAAAAAGATAATGAAGATGTATTTGTATTTGTTACGAAGTAACCTTATTATCTTCCCGAACCGTTAACCTTGTCAATATCAGATTTAGTTTTAGCCGCCATCGATTCTAAATCTCTGTCAAAAAAGTAAAGCCCGCTTTTATCAGAACCTATCAATTTAAGTTTATCTACTATTTGTCGCGCTAAAGCTTCTTCTTCAATCTGCTCGCTTACATACCATTGTAAAAAGTTGTGCGTTGTATAATCTTTTTCTTTCAGAGTAATTTCCACTAGTCCGTTTATCTCTTCAGTAACTTTTATTTCGTGATTCAATACTTCCTCAAAAACCGATTTTACCGATTTAAATGTAACAGGAGGTTGTTTTAACGCGGGTACAATGCCGTGCCCTCCCCGCTCATTTACAAACTTGATCAATTTTAGCATGTGCATGCGCTCTTCGTCGGCTTGTTCGTATAAAAAAGTAGACACTTCGTTTAAACCTTGTGTTTCGGCCCAGCTGGCCATTGATAAATAATACTGTGATGAATAAGCTTCTAATTCAATTTGCTTATTTAAGGATGAACTGGCTTTGGATGATAACATAAAATAAATTTTTATAAATATAGTATTTTTACAACAACTAAAAACGTTTTTTAATATTAAAAGGCTTTACAGGTTTATCGCTTGTAGTTAAAATAATCTTCACTTTGTTTTGGTCTGCAATCAATCTTAGAGCCTCTTTAAGATCTGCATCATTTTTTAGGGAAGATTCAATTCTGCCTCGCTGAAAATAATATCGTGAGGCAATTTCTTCTTCCAAATATTTTTTTATTTCGGCGCGGTGTTTTACCAAATCATCTTTTTTATTAGCATTCATTTTAGTTGCCAACGCCTCATATTCAGGCTTAATATCTGCGAAATATTTTTCCTTTTCGGCGTTAGTTTTTAAATCTAAAAGTTCAACCTCACTTCGGGTTTTATAACCATAATCTTTATCTTTAAGAAAAGCGGCAAATTCATCAAATTCTGCAGGGCTTAAAGTAAATTCCTGAACAGGCGCAATTTTCGGATGCGCAAGATAATAGTTAGTTGCATAATTAAAAATATGATACTTAGAGATTAGCGAAATTAAAAGATTACTGTACGATTCTTCAATAGTTTTTACATCGGGGCTAATGCCTGCGCCATCATAAACAATCCGCCCGCCCTTGGTTTTAAAAGCGGTAATCAAACTGTCAGGTACTTTTTCCACTCTTCCCTCCTCATCCTTATTAGAATAATCTAAGGCTTGCACACACCTTCCGCTGGGAATATAATATTTAGCAACAGTTATTTTAATTTTGGAATTATAAACCAAATCTTTTGTTTGCTGCACTAAACCCTTCCCGTATGTTCTTTTACCAATGATAATGGCTCTGTCGAGATCTTGTAAAGCGCCACTAACAATTTCAGAGGCAGAAGCCGAGTTTTCATCCACCAAAACAATTAAAGGAATCTGCGTGTCAATTGGATTATTAACCGCTAAATAAGTTTTATCCCAATCAGGCATTTTTCCTTTGGTAAAAACAACTTCCTGTCCTTTATCAATAAAAAAGTTGACAATATTAACAGCTTCGTGAAGTAAGCCTCCAAGATTTCCTCTAAGATCAAGCACCAGATTTTTACACCCTTTTCCTTTTAAATTTAATAAAGCGTCCTTTACTTCGCCACTGCAATTATCAGTAAACGATAAGAGTTTTATATAACCGGTTTCGCCATTGGGTAAGATGGAAAAATAAGGAACCGCTTTTACTTTTATTTCTTCCCGAACCAAATCAAATTCGGTTGAAGCGCTTTGCCCGGCCTTAATTATTTTTAATTTAAGGGGCGTGCCCGCTTGTCCTTTTAATAAGGGCCCAATTTCATCGGTGCGTTTGCCTTCTACATTAGTGCCGTTAATGGCAATGATTTGATCACCCGATCGAAGGCCGGCCTTGTGAGCGGTAAAACCTTCGTAAGGATCGGAAATAATTATTTTGCCGTTAATATCATTTACCGACGCTCCAATTCCTCCATATTCGCCGGTGGTCATAATGCGAAAATCTTCAATATCGTTTTCGGTGTAATAATTTGTGTATGGGTCAAGCGATTGAAGCATGGCTTCAATACCGGTTTTCATGAGCTGGCCGGGCTTGGTGCCATCCACATAGGAGGTGTTTAATTCGCGGTAAAGGGCATTAAAAATATCCAGGTTCTTACTTATCTCAAAGTAATCGGGAGTATAGGAAAATCCTGCAAAAATAGCAAGGGGCAAGCTTAAGGCGAAAAACCATTTTTTCAGCTTATGCTTGAAGGAAGTATTATTACTTTTTAAAATCACTTTGGTTATCCTTAAAAGGCAATTTTTACCCGTTTAACAACATTATATACTATAAAGTTATAAAAAAAGATTGAGGGAGGTACAGATTAAGCATTGTTTAAGCAATTTTAGCTATTTTTTCTTTGAATTAACAAAAAAATATATTACTTTTGCAACCCATTAATCCCGTAAGATTATGATCTTTTTTTTAATAATGATTTAAAAGCATTTCTTCAGCTTAAATCTCCTTAAAATTCAAATCGTATTCTTACCAAAAATTAAAATATGAAGTTATCTGCATTTAAATTTAACCTGCCAAAAGAATTGTTGGCAGAGCATCCCGCAAAAAACAGGGAAGATTCACGCTTAATGGTATTAGAGAGATCTACCGGAAAAATCTTTCACAAAAAATTTAAAGACATTATCAATTATTTTGATGATGGCGATGTGATGATGCTGAATGATACAAAGGTTTTTCCCGCCCGCATGTACGGGAACAAGGAAAAAACCGGCGCGAAAATTGAGGTGTTTTTATTGCGCGAATTAAATGCTGAAAGCCGTTTATGGGATGTATTGGTTGATCCGGCCCGTAAAATTCGTATTGGAAATAAATTATATTTTGGAGAAAATGATAGTTTGGTTGCCGAGGTAATTGATAATACCACGTCACGCGGACGTACCCTTCGTTTTTTATATGATGGAAGTTATGAAGAGTTTCGTAAAGTACTATACGACCTTGGAGAAACGCCATTGCCTAAATACATTAAGCGCGCCGCTGAGCCGGAGGATATTGAAAGATATCAAACAGTGTTTGCAAAAAATGAAGGTGCTGTAGCCGCCCCAACAGCAGGTTTGCACTTTAGCCGCGAATTATTAAAACGGCTGGAAATAAAAGGCGTGCAGTTTGCGCCGCTTACTTTGCATGTTGGCTTAGGAACTTTTAGAACCGTGGAGGTTGAAGATTTGACCAAGCATAAAATGGAAAGTGAAGAAGTGTTGATCTCAAGCGACACCTGTAAAATGGTTAACGCCGCAAAAGAAAAAAAGAAAAAGGTTTGCGCGGTTGGTACTACCGTAATGCGCGCTATTGAATCTTCGGTTTCTACTGCGGGGCAATTAAACCCTTATGTGGGCTGGACCAACAAATTTGTTTTTCCTCCCTATGATTTTAGTGTGGCTAATTGCATGATCACTAATTTTCACATGCCCGAAAGCACTTTGTTAATGATGGTAAGCGCTTTTGGCGGATACGACCTTGTTACTAAAGCATACAAAGAAGCGATTAAAGAAAAATACCGTTTCTATTCTTATGGAGACGCGATGTTGATCATTTAGTTTTTTCAAAGCTCGGAGGGTTTAAAAAACCCTCCGATCTTTAATCAAGCTTTAAATTACTGCTGCCAATTACTGCACCGTCACAGGTAATTTCTATTTGATAATTTCCCGGCACGTATTCTCCCTGCCCTTCGCAATAGGTAACGCCTGTAATTTCTACATTTGAATAATTTAAGGTTTCTTTTCCGGCGTAATAGCCATTACTTTTATTAAACACAAATTTATAGCTGTCGTCGTAACTTTTAGCCATTTCCTTTCCGTCCGGCGTTAATACTCTAATGTAAACAGTTTTCTCTCCCGGCTTGGCTATTTTATTTTCTCCCAAGCTAAACGTTACTTTAATTTTTTCCATTCTTTTTGCCTTGCTCGTTTCTACTTCTTTTTTTCCTCCGCGCTTATAAAGTACAGCTTTGGCACTTACGTTAAAGCATGTTAAAATGCTTCCTTTGGCTATGGTAGTTTTCAATTCTTCTTTTTCTTTTACTAAAACATCTTGTTTTTCTTTTTCCTGATCCAATTGTTTTAAAACCGTTTTCTTTTCAGCAACCAAATTTATATTCAGAGTATTCAAAGAATCGATGGTTCTTACAAAGCCTTTCATAATATCGCGCAGGCTCTCGGTTTCCTTTCTAAGTTTAGCTATAATGTAAGCGTCGCCTTTATGCTTTTCGGCTTGTATTATTAATTCCTCAATGCGCAGTTTTTTTTCATCAATTTCTTTTTGCATCATGGCGTCTTTTCCCTGTAAACCTTTAAATTCATCCTGTAATTGTAAAAGATCTTTCTTTACATTATCCCTTTCAACAATAATGGTTTCTGTTACAACTTTTTGATCTACCACCTTTGTTTTTTCATTTAAAAGAAGCCAAAGCGTTATTCCGTTTGTAGTGAGGAGTGCACCTATTACAATCCACCAAATTATAAAGCCTCTTTTCTTTTTTTCTTCTTGTTGTTCATTCATACTACAAAAGTAATACGTAAAATCTGTATTTTTAATGCTTGAGGTATGGCACTTATTAACGATTTCATGTCATTAATTTATCCCCGGAGGTGTGAAGCCTGTGGAATTTTATTATTTCTACAGGAAGAATATATTTGCAACTTGTGCTCTATAGGCCTGCCTCGAAGCAATTATCATAAAAATACCGATAATGAATTAACCAAAGTGTTTGCCGGTAGAATTCCTTTTAAGCATGTAATGAGTTACTTTATTTTTGAAAAAAGCGGCAGAGTACAACATCTTTTACATCAAATAAAATATCAGAATCAAAAAGAACTGGCTTTTTTTCTTGGTCAGCAATATGCAAAAGAATTAATTCAGGATAAATTTAAAACTGATTTTGATCTTATTGTTCCCATACCCTTGCATAAGAATAAATTAAAATCAAGAGGCTTTAATCAAAGCGAATGGTTTGCTAAAGGATTATCGGAAACATTAAATATCCTTGTGGATATAACTTCTATGATTCGACATGAAGAAACCGCAACTCAAACAAAAAAGAAAAAATATGAGCGATGGGAAAACGTTGAAGGTATTTTTTTAATTACCAATAAAAGTAAACTAAAAGGAAAACATGTAGTGCTTGTGGATGATGTAATAACCACGGGCGCAACAATTGAGGCGGCCTGGCAAGCATTAAAGGATATTGAGGGTGTTAAAATTTCGGTAATTGCATTAGCTTTTGCTGCCCGAAATTTTTAATAAACTTATTTATCTTTATAAATAACCATGTTCAGTTTTCCTTTGGTGGGAGTAGAGTTATCGCTGAGAGAAACTACAAACGGTTTTCTTTTCCCTTCAAAACAATTGTAAACTACGTATCCTTTATCTTCGGTTGGATTAGGAAGTTTGTTGGCATAATAATCTTTAAAATCGCAAAAAAGATAAGATGTGAGCTCCAGATCGTTACTGTTTACCTGTAAGTTTATCTCTTCTAAACTATCTTTACTAAGTGTGTAATCTATCGAATAATTAGTAAGACTATCTATTTTATATTCAAAATAAAGATGACCGGGCGAGGCCTCCACCGGCGCTGCCGTTTCTACAACTTTAATGGTATCGGCTTTGCTATTGAGATTTAAGCCTCTAAAAACGCCTTGTTTGGTTTTTATAATTTCGTCCAATAAAGGATGATAGCCCTCAAAAACTCTTGGCTTTATTTTAGTCTCCTTTTTTTCATGTGGTTGACAAGAAATAATAAAAAGTAAAAAAAGTGGTAAAATTATTTTAATAATGATTTTCAAGTTGATGAGCTATGTAAAAATACATAAATATTTAAATGCCCTGTAAAATTTTAAGCAATTAAGCTAACAAGCCATTGTGATTTTAAAAATCAGTATTTAAAAAAGATTTATAATTCTTTAAATACTGATTATGCCTGGACTTCCTGCGTTTCCGGCTTTACCTCCGGCCGCATTTGGGGAAAAAACAACACTTCCTGTATGGTGGAGTTGTTGGTTAAAAGCATGGTTAAACGGTCAATTCCAATTCCTATTCCTGCTGTTGGAGGCATTCCGTATTCAAGCGCTCGTAAAAAATCATGATCTATAAACATTGCTTCATCATCACCGCGCTCCTGTAATTTTAATTGCTCTTCAAAGCGTTCGCGTTGATCAATAGGGTCGTTTAACTCAGAATAAGCATTAGCAATTTCTTTTCCGTTTATCATTAATTCAAAGCGTTCTACCAAACCTTCCACTGTACGGTGTTTTTTGGTAAGCGGACTCATTTCTTCAGGATAGTCAATGATAAATGTTGGTTGAATGTAAGAGCCTTCACATTTCGCGCCAAAAATCTCATCAATTAATTTTCCTTTACCCATGCTTGCTTCTACATGAATGTTCAATTTTTTACAAGCCTCGCGAAGTTGTTCTTCGTTCATTTTACTAATGTCAATCCCTGTATGCTCTTGAATGGCCTCAAACATGGTTACCCGCTTGAAAGGCGCTTTAAAATCAATTTGTTTATCGCCTACTGTTATAAGCGTGGATCCGTAAAGGTCAGTCGCCACTTTTTCAAGAAGACGCTCGGTAAAATTCATCATCCAGTTATAGTCTTTATACGCAACATAAAATTCAAGAACAGTAAATTCTGGATTATGCGTGCGGTCCATTCCTTCATTTCTGAAATCTTTAGCGAATTCATAAACCCCTTCAAATCCGCCAACAATAAGCCTTTTAAGATATAACTCATTAGCAATTCTTAAATATAAAGGAATATTGAGCGCGTTGTGATGCGTGATAAAAGGCCTGGCTGCTGCACCGCCCGGTATACTTTGTAAAATAGGGGTTTCTACTTCCAATAAGCCCGCATCATTTAATGTAGTTCTTATAGAGTTCATAATTTGAGTACGTTTTTTAAAGGTATCACGCACCTGAGGGTTAATAATAAGATCTACATATCGCTGCCTGAAACGAAATTCAGGGTCGCTCACTTCATCAAATGAATTTCCGCTGTCATCTGTTTTAACTATCGGGAGCGGCTTTAAGGATTTACTTAATATTTTTAAAGAAGTAACGTGTAAAGAAATTTCACCGGTTTTTGTGGTAAACACATAACCTTGCACACCAATAATGTCTCCAATATCAATCAATTTTTTCCAGAGAAGATCATATAATGTTTTGTCCTCACCCGGGCATATATCATCTTTGCGTACATAAATTTGCAAACGGCCTGTAACATCCTGTATTACCGCAAAACAAGCTTTGCCCATATCGCGAATACTCATTAAGCGCCCTGCAATGGAAATATCTTTATAATTTAATTTATCCCTATCATAATTATCTTTAATATCAAGCGCGTTTGCGTTTACCTTAAATTCATCCGCAGGATATGGGTTAATTCCAAGGGCGCGTATTTCAACTAGTTTTTGCCTTCTTAAAATTTCTTGTTCGCTTAAATTACTTGACATGGATATAAAAATTTGTTGTTAAAATTACGTTTTTATACCTGAGCATGTTAGCATAAGTTGAAAAAAAATGAATCTTTTTTTGTGTTTAAGAAGTATGTTTAAGCAAATATGAGTTCTGCAATTACAATATTTTGGTTTAGAAGAGATCTTCGCTTGAACGATAATGCCGGGTTGTATCATGCGTTAAAACAAAATAAGCAAGTGCTTCCTATATTTATTTTTGATACGTCTATTCTTGCTCAATTAGAAGACAAATATGATCGTCGGGTAGATTTTATTTATCAGGCTTCAAAAAAAATAAATTCAGGGTTAAAAGTACTTCATTCTTCCTTGATGGTTTTTCATGATACGCCTGAAAAAGTATTTCAGCAACTGACTAAATTTTATGATATAAAAAATGTTTATGCCAATCATGATTATGAGCCTTATGCCATAGAGCGCGATACTAAGATTAAAGATTTTTTAGAAACATTAAACATCTCTTTTCACACCTTTAAAGATCAATGTATTTTTGAAAACACTGAAATAACCAAAGATGACGGTAAACCTTATACTGTTTTTACACCTTATAGCCGCAAATGGAAAGCTAAACTCAATCAGTTTTATCATAAACCGTATCCTACTAAAAAATATTTCGGAAATTTTCTTAAACAAAAACAGGGCTCTTTTATTACTCTTAACGAATTAGGATTTAAAAAAACCGACATTCCATTTATTGATAAAATTACGATTGATGAACTGTTAATTCAGAAGTATAAAGAACAGCGGGACTATCCTTCGGTTAATGGCACTACAAAATTAAGCGTGCATTTGCGTTTCGGAACAGTTAGTATCAGAGAATTGGTGTCTGCAAGCCTTGTATTGAGTGAAACCTGGTTGGACGAATTGATATGGCGTGATTTTTATATGATGATCCTTTCTAATTTTCCGCATGTTGCTACTAAAGCTTTTAAAAAAGATTACGAATTTATTCCATGGAGAAATAATGAAATGGAGTTTGAAAAATGGTGTAATGGAGAAACAGGATTTCCGATTGTAGATGCGGGCATGCGGGAATTGAATGCCACAGGTTTTATGCATAACCGCGTTCGAATGATCGTGAGCAGTTTTTTAGTAAAAGATCTTTTAATTAACTGGCAATGGGGCGAAGCTTATTTTGCTAAAAAATTAAATGATTTTGATCTAAGTGCAAATAATGGCGGATGGCAGTGGGCGGCGGGTTCCGGCTGCGATGCTGCCCCTTATTTCCGTGTGTTTAACCCGACAGAACAACAGAAAAAATTTGACGCTGATTTTAAATATATTAAACTATGGATTCCTGAGTTTGGCACAAATAAGTATCCTGCTCCAATGGTCGATCATGCCGCCGCGAGAATCAGAGCTTTGCAGGTTTACCAAGAAGCATTGAGCACAAGCAGACAAATGAAATTTTTTTAAGCCACTTGAAAAATTAATCTAATTTTGATACTGCATATATTTTATACATGACCACGCAATATATTGTTGAGATATTCGGCACCGGATTTTTTGCCATCTCCGGCGCACTTGCTGCTACTGATAAATCCAAGCCCGATTGGTTTGGAGTAACATTTATCGGGTTCATTACCGCTATTGGTGGCGGAAGCGTGCGCGATATTCTTTTAGGAAGCTATCCTTTAGCTTGGGTAAGAGATGTAAATTTCATGTATTCTATTATTGCTGCTATAATTATTGCAAGTGTATTTTTTAAAACCCTTATTAAGTTAAGGCGTACCTTTTTTTTATTTGATACGTTAGGTATTGCCATGTTCACAATTTTGGGAACCGAAAAAGCACTTGGCCATCAAATTCATCCATTAATTGCTGCCATCATGGGTATGTTCTCTGCGGTGATGGGTGGGGTATTAAGGGATGTACTGACAAATGAAATTCCCGTGATATTTAAAAAGGAAGTGTATGCAACGGCCTGCCTTGCCGGAGCTTTATTTTATATAGGTCTGGATGTGTTTTTGAATAACAGGACTGTAAATATCTTATCGTCAATGATTCTGATATTTATTATACGGATAGTTGCAATAAAGTATAACTTAAGCCTTCCTAAATTCAGAAAAGAAGAAGAGGTTTAAATATTCACATAAAGTTTTATCTATTAAGCATGAAAATAGTAATTACACGAACCGATAACGATTTTAAAATGGAGGCTGTTAACCCTGAAGGGAATAAACTTATAATGGATGCAGCACCTGAAATTGGCGGTAATAATGCAGGCTTCAGGCCTATGCAAATGTTGTTGGCTGCTGTTGGAGGATGCAGTACCATTGATATTCTACTAATTCTTAAAAAACAAAAACAGGAAATCGAGTCTTTTGAAGTTGAAGTGGGAGGAGACCGTGAAAAAATTGAAGAATATTCTTTATTCAGAAACATTGTATTGCATTTTAAAATAACGGGAAAGGTAGATAAAGCAAAAGCAGATCGTGCAATTAAACTTTCTCTTGAAAAATATTGCTCCGTGTCTAAAACACTTGAACCTACGGCAAAAATAAGCTATACACTAACTCTAAATTAGATTATGAAAGATAAAAGTTTTGAAACTCAGGCAATCCGTCAGCAGCATGAACGCAGTCATAATAATGAGCATTCGGTTCCAGTATATTTAACTTCCAGTTTTGTATTTGATACTGCTGAAGATATGCGCGCCGCTTTTGCCGATGAAAGTGATGCTTTTATTTATTCGCGTTACACCAACCCAAATACCGATGAGTTTGTAAGTAAAATGTGTTTATTAGAAGGTGCGGAGGCGGGTGTTGCAAGTGCTTCCGGTATGGCGGCCATTTACACAAGTCTTGCGGCATTATTGAAAAGTGGCGATCATATCATTTCATGCTCTTCAGTTTTTGGCGCAACGCATACCATTTTTACAAAATATTTTCCTAAATGGAATATTTCTCACAGTTATTTTAATATTAATAATCCTGATACCATTGTTGCCTTAATTAAAGGAAACACGAAGATCATTTACCTTGAAACGCCTACTAATCCGGCTATTGAAGTAATAGATCTTGAATTTGTTTCTAAAATTGCCAAACAACACAATTTACTGTTGATAGTAGATAATTGTTTTGCGACTCCCTTTTTACAACAACCTATAAAGTACGGAGCGGATATTGTTATTCATTCAGCAACAAAATACATTGATGGGCAAGGCCGGGTATTAGGTGGAATTGTATTGGGGAAAAAGGAGTTGATTAAAGAGATTTATTTATTCGGAAGGATCACCGGGCCATCCTTATCACCATTTAACGCCTGGGTATTAAGTAAAAGTCTTGAAACACTTTCTTTAAGAATGGAGCGTCATTGCGAAAACGCATTGCATATTGCAGCAAAGTTAGAAAGTTATTCTTCTTTAGAGTTTGTAAAATACCCTTTTTTAAAATCGCATCCCCATTATAGTATTGCTATTAAACAAATGAAAGGCGGAGGAGGCATTGTTACTTTTTCATTGAAGGGTGGTTTTGAGGCAGGTAAAAAATTTATGGATAAACTTAAAATGATCAAGATCTCTCCCAACCTTGGTGATGCCAGAACAATAGCCACACATCCGGCCTCATCTACTCACTGCAAATTAAGCTTGGAAGAAAGAAATTCAGTAGGAATTACCGAAGGTTTAATTCGTATTTCAGTAGGATTGGAAAATAAGGAAGATATTTTACAGGATATTTTACAGGCTCTACCCTAAATTTACTTCCTATTTATCAGCTCATTTGTTTTTAAAATGAGATCCATAAATAAAATTTTAGGATTAGCATTTCGTTCAATATAATAATAATTGTTGTTAAATTCTTCAACCAGCTGTTCGTAATTTTTTTGTGTAACAAATGGAGCAAACTTCTCTAAAAATTGCTTTTCTTGCCCATTTAATCTTATCAAATCACGGCTGCCAAAATTATACATTAAACAGTCGCGAAAAACCTCTAGTCCGTATTGAAAAAATTGCTTTTGTTTTTCTCTGCCGCCTGCCGCATTTTCGTCTATCCATAATAACGCTTTACCACCGTCAAATTTAAAAGCTAAACGCATAAAACTTTGGAAGTTAGTAAGGAAAGAAATATTTTCATCATTATGAGTAAGTAATGAAATAGCTTCGCCGTAATTGCCGTTAGCCAATATTGCGGTTTGTGAGGCCACAGCTGCGTTAACCTTGTAATCAACAATAAGTGCATCGGAAATTTCTTTTTCAGTGCAATTATAAAAGGGAATTTGTTGCACTCTTGAAATAATAGTTGGCAGTAATTGATCCGGTTGTGTGCTTACCAAAATAAAAATCGTTTGCTCGGTAGGTTCTTCCAGTACCTTTAATAATTTATTCGCAGCTTCTGCATTCATCTTCTCGGGCTGCCAGATAATCATAATTTTATACGAACCTTCGTAGCTCGTGTAACTTAACTTTCTTAAAATATCGTTGGACTCATCAACCGGTATAATGGGTTGTTTGTTTTCTGCATTTAGTTCGATGAACCAATCATGCAAACTAATATAAGGTTGTTGCAAATAGATTTCCCGAAATTCTTTAATTAAATCGCTACTGCTTTTTACGTCTTTGTTTTTTACAATGGGAAAAACAAAATGGAGGTCGGGATGAATGAGTTTTGAAACTTTGTTACACGAGGTGCAAGTGCCGCACGCTCCGTTTACTGAAGGCTGCTTGCAATATAAATGCTGGGCAAAAGCAACTGCAGCAGGCAAATTACCACTTCCTTCTTTTCCGCTAAATAACAAAGCGTGCGGTATACGTGCCTCATTTACCATTTTAAGTAAACGGCCTTTGGCTTCTTGCTGCCCAACTATTTTGTTATACAGCATTAATTATACTTATTTATTATTAAACTCATTCATGCATCTTTGTAAACCTATAAAGGCAAATGCTTTTATGGCATCTCCTGCAATTTTTATGCGCTGGTTTAAAGTTTTTAATTCTTCATCGTTCCATTTGCCCAATACATAATTAACCTGTGAACCTTTGTTAAATTCATTACTGATTCCAAAGCGCATTCTGATATAATTTAAAGTTCCTAAAACTTCCTGAATACTTTTTAGGCCGTTATGTCCCCCATCACTTCCTTTAGGGCCTATGCGAATTTTTCCGAATGGTAAAGCAAGTTCATCCACTATTACCATCATGTTATCAATAGGAATTTTTTCGTTTTGAAGCCAGTAATTCACAGCTTTGCCGCTGAGGTTCATATATGTGCTTGGCTTTATAAGAACCAATTGTTTGCCTTTATGTTTTAAATGTGCAACATCGGCCAGCCGGTCGCTTGTGAATTTTACCGAAGCCTCAGCAGCTAAATGATCGATAATTTTAAATCCGATGTTATGACGGGTTTCTGTATACTCCTCCCCAATATTTCCTAAACCAACTATTAAAAATTTGCTCACGATTATATCGGGGAATTAGTTTAAGTAGAATAATTATTTTTTATGGAAGCCGTGTTTGATGTTATAACGAACACAATCCCAATACTCCTTGGTATAATTAACAAAAATTTCTTCCCCCGCAGCAATATCTCTTTTCGCAAGAATAAAACATTGATCGCCTATTATTTCGTAATCGCAATTGTTTTTTAAGCCTTTCACTCGGCCTAATCCCGCAGCGTCGTTAGCGTAACGCGCTTTGTGCTGTGGTGTTGAATAAGCGTCGATGCATCGCTTATTGCTTATAAAAAATAGATACCCGTCTTTATTTTCCTTTACGCGTTTTTCGTATTCTTTCCAATTAATAATTTCCCCTAAATATTCAAGAACATGTTCTCCTTTTTTTATTGGTTTTGTGGTGTATAAGCCTTTGCCTGAATTTGGTAATTGCGATTTTTTTACTATTAATGCCATAAGTGACGCAAAAATAAATTTTAATTGAATATAAAATGATAGTTCTTAAAAATATTGGTAAGTTTTAGAGATAACCACCGCTTAGTTCAGTAAACACAGGGTTTCCTATTGCGGCTTGGGTCTTAATTAATTGCGCGTTACCACCTTGAATAAGTAAAACTTTGTTGCAATACTTGAGTATAAAGTTAAGATCGTGACTGCTTAAGAGAATACATTTTTTATTTTCTTCTGAAAACGTTTTTAAAAGTTTAAACAGTTCATGTTTGCTGCCATAATCTAAATATGCACTTGGTTCATCTAGTAGCATAATAAGCGTTTGCTGAGCCAGGCATTTGGCAATCATTGTTTTTTGAAAAAGACCATCGCTTAGTTCGGATAATAATTTATTGCGATGAGTTGTTAAACCACAAACGTTGATTGCGTGATTAATAATTTCCAAATGATGGGCATCCAGTTTATTAAATAGGTTAGTGTATGGCAATTGTCCCGCAGCTACTGCATCAAAAACGGTGAGGTTAAAGCCCCCAATTTTTTCAGTAAGTACTATTGAAACTTGTTTAGAAAGTTGATTATTTGTAAAATCGGACAGAAGTTTTTGCTTAATAAAAACATCGCCGCTTAAAAGGGGTAATAAGCCGCAAAGCGATTTAAGTAATGTAGATTTTCCACTTCCGTTCAGGCCTACTACACCAATAAAATCACCGATGCAAAATTCAAGATTAATATTTTTTAGCACCACCACGTCTTTACCACTTTTATTATAGCCGAAGGAACCTTCATTTATATAAATGCAATTAGTGCCTACCATTGTTTGTTTTTAAAGAGTAAATAAATAACCAAAGGTGCTCCTACAAATGTTGTGATCATATTTATAGGAAGTGTAAAAGAGGTTGAGAAAGTATGGCAAATCACATCAGAATATAAAAGTAAAATGCTTCCAATAAGCATACATGAAAACACATGCGTGCTTTGATCTGAAGTTTTAAAAATTATGCGAGATAATAATGGCACTGCAATACCAACAAAAGCTATGGGGCCGCAAAAAGCAGTAGTAATACCGGTTAACACAGAAGATATTAATATCAGATAAAAACGATTGGCAGAATAATTTACCCCCACATTTGTAGCATAGCTTTGTCCGAGGAGAAAAGCATTTAAAGGTTTTGTGAAAAGTAATGTAACAACAAGAAATACAAAAGCGATTGGAATATAAATTAAAAGATCAGAGTTTGTTGTTGAAGATAAAGAGCCCATGCCCCAAACTACGAAATTTTTAAGTTCATTTGGATTCGCGAAGTATTCCAATGCTCCCTGTAAGGCTCCACAGATCTGCGAAATCATGAGGCCAATCAATAACAAAAGAATATTGCTGTTTACTTTTTTGGAGAGGTACAAAATAAAAAGGGTTACAAGAATGCTTCCTGTAATAGAAGAAAGAACTATTATTCCTTTGCCAAAAAAATCACTTTCCAAAAGCTGAAGTGTTCCGCCTGATAAAACAGTAACAGCAACCAATAAAGACGCTCCTGAACTTATTCCCAACACATAAGGACCGGCAAGCGGATTTCTGAAAATAATCTGTAAAATTAGTCCGGCAATAGAAAGAGTGGATCCGGCCAGGATAGCGGTAATTGTTTTTGGAACTCGTATTTGCCAGAATATGAAATTCTCAAATGAAAAATCTGAAAGATTGGCTTCACTACCGCCTAATATAATACTTAAAATCGCACCTGTTAAAAACAGAATGATCAGTAAAGAAAACTTTATGCGGGTGTAGGTATTCAAAATTTTATTCTAATTTTTTATAATAATATAAATCCGCACTTGTTTTATTTTTTAAATTTGGATGTAAAATTAAAATAAGGTCGCTTAAAACCCGCTCAGGATGGGCAATTCCTGTTTCCCAATAGTCACTAAACCCTTTACTGTTAGTGTGTTTAATGTTATTATAGAGTTGCCCACTCTTGTAAGCTTTAAATTCACTATACCGTTTTTCCTGAGCCAAAAGTTCTGCTTTTGAATTGATCATGGCCATGTTTAGCCAGTAATCAGCGTTTTTCGCCTTAGTAAAAACTTCTTCAAAACTTAAATGAAGACTGCCGCTTTGCGTATTTTTATTCCAAATGTAATTAGCATGCGCGTCTTTTAAAAAGGTTGCTGCAAAACTTTTGCCGCCCGGCACGTACCAAATTTCTCCATATTTAATCTCAGTAAAAACAGTTGGTTTGGTTTGCGCAGTAGAAGCTATATGCTGTAAATCTTTGTATTTTTTCTCAATGGAATTGAAGATGGAATCGGCTAAATTTTCTTTATTTATAAAGGCAGCAAAAAATTTTATCCATTCGGCTCTTGCCAAAGGGGTTTCCTCAAGATGATCAACCGTTACAACAACCGGAATATTTGCTTGGAAAATTTTTTCTACTCCCGGTTCATTCTTTCCCATTCCGAAAGTAAATACAATATCCGGATTAATTTTAATGGTTTTTTCAATGTCCATTTTAGGAGCCTTCACTAATTCAGAAATTGCGCCTGTCCGATATTTCTCCAAGACGTGTTTGTTAGTATAATAATCAATATTTTCAATAGCAATTATGTTATTTATCTCCCCTAATTCACAAAGCATATTGGTATAAACGCTACTTAAGGAAGCAATTTTTTTGCATCTTTTATATAAAACATGAGTTCGCTTACGGGGGAGAAGTTTGATTGTGGAATCTTTAACTATGATGTAAGTTGCTGAGGTGTCATTTATATCTGCACTTCCAAATAAATATAGCACTTTCATATAACGGTTGTTATATATGCTGAATCTTTTCGAATACTTTACATTACTATTTCTTTTAAGATTTTGAAAAAACAGAGTGTTGAGCTTGGGGATATTATCATCCAAGGAATTGCAAGAATGCAATACGAGGCTGAATAACGGAAAATATAAATAATGTTTATATAGTTTTAGCATCAAAGTGAATTTCAAAAATACTTCCTTGAGGTTCATTTTTAGTTACAAAAATTTTCCCATGATGATTTACAACGATGTATTTTACAATGTATAATCCCAAACCTGTTCCTTTGGTGGCGCGGGTTTCCTCACTTCCGGCGCGATAAAACTTATTGAAAACTTTTACTCTCTCATTTTCATGGATGCCGCAACCACCATCAGCAACAGTTAAAACTATTTTGTTTTTATGTTCTTTTAAAGCTACAGATATTGCCTTTTTTTGAAATGAATATTTTAAAGCATTATCAATCAGGTTAATTATGATGGAAGGAAAAATTTGATCATCCACATTGAGGTAAATCTCATTTTGTATATCAACAACGATTTCATTCTTATCTAACGAATCTTTGTAATAACGTTTCAACAAATCATTTATTAAGTGACTGACATTCTTTTTTTCTTTTCTGAAAAAATATTCATCGGAATCTAATCTGTTGGCCAATAGAACATTGTCAATTAAGGAGTTAAGGCGTTCAGTTTCACGTAGTGCGTGTTGTATTAATTCCTGCTGTTTCTCATGGCTTAAGGTATGCTTTTGAAGGGTTTGTAATTGCAATTTTGTAACTGCAATAGGTGTTTTTAACTCGTGCGTAACGCTTAACAGAAAATTCTTTTGCTGCTGGTTTAGTTCTATCTCCTTAGTGTGTGCAACTCTTACTTTAAATAATCCGAACAAAAGCAAAAGTAGAAATACTGTTCCTTCGCCTACTACCATCATTACTTGCATTTTCTTTTTATTATGAAGTTCAGCAACTTGTGTGTCTATTAAGTCATGATTGGATGTTGAAAGTTCAATAAGCTGTTGTTTGCCATCAATTATTTGCCCTGTTTGTTTTACCAAAAGAATTTCCCACCAGATAAACTGAAGAATAATGTACCCAAAAAGCACGAACAAAATAACTATGGATTTGGATTTAATAATTAGTGGATTTATGGTTAAATAGAATATAAATGCTGTTCATCCTTTTGTTGTTTAATTTTGCGGTATGACTATTAAACTTTCTATTTTATTAAATATTTCTGAAGCACGTTTTATTGTTTTTACATCTTGAATGGTGAGCAACAGTTTATTATTAAGTTCTTTAATATCGCATAAATTGGAGTGTTTATGGGCATAGCTCATAGAACTATGAAATATGGGCGTTGCAAAAAAATCACTGTTTTTCTTACTTACAAAATAAGCTATCATTTTATTATTTTTAAGTGTAAGTTTTTCGAAACCGAGTTTCATTGCCTGCCAGCGTAAACGCAAAACATTAATGAGCTCTATTGCTTCCGGTGGAACGGGTCCGAATCGGTCTCGAAGGCTTTTTTCGAATACGTTTAAATCTTCTTCTTTGGTTATATTATCCAATTCGCGGTAAAGCAATAATCGCTCAGTTAAACTGCTTACGTATGTATCCGGTATTAATAAATGTAAATCTGTATCCACTATTGTTTCTTTTACAAACTGGCGTGAAAACACAGACCTGTCAACTTCATTCTCCTCACCTGATAGTTCTTTATACCACCCTTCTTCTTTTAGTTCATCTACGGCTTCATTTAAAATTTTCATATAGGTGTCAAAACCCATGTCGTTGATAAAACCACTTTGCTCGCCTCCCAATAAATTTCCTGCGCCACGTATATCCAGATCCCGCATGGCTATTTGAAAGCCGCTTCCGAGATCGCTGAAATCAACAATGGCTTTTAGTCTTTTACGTGCTTCGCTGGTTAAACTTATTTGTGAGGGAGCGAGCAAATAACAAAAGGCTTTTTTATTACTCCTTCCCACGCGCCCACGCATTTGATGAAGATCACTTAATCCAAAGTTCTGCGCATCGTTAATTATGATTGTATTGGCATTGCTGATATCCAGTCCGCTTTCAATAATAGTAGTGGCAACAAGCACGTCGTAATCTCCTTCCATAAATCCAAGCATAACGTCTTCCAGCTTGTCACCTTCCATTTGGCCATGCCCTATCGCAATTCTGGCATCAGGTATCAAACGCTGAATTATACCTGCAATTTCTTTTATATTACTTACTTTGTTATTGACAAAAAACACTTGGCCGCCCCGGTTAATTTCATAACTTACAGCATCTCTGATAAGCTCTTCGCTAAAACTGTGTAATTCTGTTTGCACCGGATAACGGTTTGGTGGAGGTGTAGAGATTACAGAAAGATCTCGCGCACCCATTAAACTGAATTGAAGTGTACGTGGAATAGGCGTGGCGGTTAATGTCAAGGTATCAATATTAATTTTAAATGTTTTTAATTTATCCTTAACTCCAACGCCAAATTTTTGCTCTTCATCAATTATCAATAATCCTATATCTTTAAATTTAACTTCTTTACCAACCAGTTTGTGCGTGCCGATAATGATGTCGAGCCGCCCTTCTGCTAATTTTTTAACGATTTCCTTTTGATCTTTTGCGCTTTTAAAACGATTAATGTAATCTATATTGGCCGGCAGATCTTTTAAACGTTCTTTAAATGTTTTAAAATGCTGATAAGCCAAAATGGTTGTGGGAACTAAAATTGCCACCTGCTTGCTATCGCATACAGCTTTAAAAGCTGCTCTTATTGCGATTTCTGTTTTTCCAAAACCAACATCACCACAAATGAGTCTGTCCATCGGATGCGGTTTTTCCATATCTTTTTTTACATCTGCCGTTACTTTAATTTGGTCGGGTGTATCCTCATAAATAAACGAAGCTTCCAATTCATGTTGCAAATAATTATCTTGTGGAAAAGCATGTCCCGGTTTAGCTTTTCGTTCGGCATAAAGTTTTATTAGATCATAGGCAAGTTGCTTTACATTGCGTTTAGTTTTTTGTTTAAGCGTTGCCCACGAGGTGCTTCCCAATTTATCTACTTTAGGCACATGGCCTTCTTTTCCGCTGAATTTACTAATGCGGTGCAAACTGTGAATGCTTACGTATAACGCATCGTTATCTTTAAATAAGAGTTTAACACTTTCCTGCTCCTTACCGTTGATGTTTAGTTTATGCAAACCCGCAAAGCGCCCAATACCATGATCTATATGCGTTACATAATCTCCCGGGTTTAATGTGAGAACTTCCTTTAAAGTAAAAGCTTCAGCGTTTTTGTGTTTAGCTTCTTTTAATTTAAAGCGGTGATAACGTTCAAAAATCTGATGATCGGTATAAACAGCTATTTTAAGCGTGTGATCAATAAAGCCTTCGTGCAAGTTAATGTTTTCGTAGTTGATTAGGCTATCATAAGTGCGGTGTTCTTTTGCAAGAAGGTCATTAAAGATTGTTATAAGCCTCTCCGCTTGCTTTGCATGATCTGTTAAAAAGAAATTAGAATAACCTTTGCTGTTATTTTCTTTAAGGTTTTTTATAAGGAGTTCAAAATTTTTATTGAAGGAAGGCTGTGGCTGCTGATTAAAGGAAACTATCTGCGAGTTTATTGCTGAAGAAATTCCGAATTCAAAACATAGATATGCATTTATATAACTTTTTAATTCCTCTGCGGTAGCGTATAATTTTTCAGGAGGAACCTGCTTTATTTCGCCATGGTGATTGCCAAAAGCAAGCTGAGCCTTATCAAATTTTTTATCAAAAAGATCGTAGGCGTAATTTATGTCTTCAAAAAAAAGAATTGTGTTTAGGGAATTAAAATAATTTAAAAGAACTGATTTCTCATCGTTAAAAATACTTGAATTAATGTTTGGAATAATAGTGATAAACTCAAATGTGCCATTCGATAACTGACTTGCAGGATCAAAGGTTTTTATATCCTCCACTTCATTTCCAAATAACTCAATCCGGTAAGGCGATTCGTTAGCAAAAGAGTAAACGTCAATAATTCCTCCTCGAATACTAAACTGACCGGGTTCAAAAACAAAATCAACATTTTCAAAATTATAAGAGAGCAAAAATTCAGAGATAAACTCAATGGATAATTTTTCACCCTTTCTTATTTGTAAAGTATTTTGATTTAGTTTGAGTTTTTGAGCCACTTTTTCGCAAAGGGCATTGGGGTAAGTGACCACGATGCCGCTAAAATTTTCTTTAGAAACTAGGTTTAAAACTTCGGTCCGTTCCTGAATATTGGCGTTGGTTGTTTTTTCAATTTGATAAGGCTGACGATAAGTTTCCGGAAAAAACAGTACTTTTTTTTCACGGATAAGCGACTCTATATCATTGAGTAAATATGCCGCTTTTTCCTGATCGGAAGCGATGATAACAATATTCTTATTAGTTAATTTAAAAAGTGATTGTATAAAAAAAGACAAAGAAGACCCGTTCAAACCTTGTAACCATGTGTTTTGATTAAGGTTTAATTCAGTAACAGTAGAATCAAAAATCCCCTCCAGTTTTTTAATTAGAGACATTCTCTGCAAAAATAGTAAATTAATCCTGTGATATTGTTTTCAAAGGTTTTAGCTTATCTTCTGTTAAATTTACAAGACGGAAGGCTTTGAAAACAGGCAGGGAGTTAATTATAAAACAGTTTTTTGGCCGGGAAATTATATTGCATGGTAAATTTAAAGACCGAAAACCATGCTTTTCTGTTTATATCCCAACGATGAATATTCATTTTTTTTGCGTTTATTTACACTTTCAAAATAAACTATGGAATTATATTTAGACTCGGCCAACTTAAAAGAAATTGAAGAAGGTTTTAAACTTGGTTTTTTAAACGGATTAACCACTACGCCAACTTTTATGCAAAAGGAAGGCATCACCGATATCGACGGAACTATCGTAAAATTAAGCAAAATCGTTCCCGTACTTCAAATTGAAGCTTTAGGCAATACAGCCGAAGAGGTTCTCGCGGAAGCTGAGCGCCAAATAAATTTAGGTCTCGATAAAACCAAAACAGTTTTTAAAATTCCTGTTTCCTTAGAAGGTGTTCGCGCCTGTAAAATGTTACGCGATAAAGGTTACTTAGTAAACGTACATTTGGTTTATACTTTGCAGCAGGCTTATATGGCCATGCAGGCAGGAGCCACTTACGTATGTCCTTTGGTTGGACGATTACAGGATCAGGGTCATGATGCGCTGGCTTTGGTTCAGCAGTGCGTTGACGCCGTTGACCTTTACGATTACGATACAAAAATCATGTTCTCTTCCGTTAGAACAGCGGAGCACGTTCGTAACGCTATTAACATCGGAGTGCATACCATCACTGTTCCTTTAAAAATTTTAAAGCAACTCACTGAAAATAATTTTACTACTGTAGGAACCGATCAGTTTATTATGGACACCCGCTTAATGATGGTGAAAGTAAGAGAAGCCATTAATGGTGTTAACCCTGTTGTAAGTGAAGAAACCATCATTACTGAAGCGTTGATTAAAATGACCGAGTTTAGTTTTGGAGCTATTACTGTCACTAAAAAAGATGGAAGTATAAAGGGCGTGTTTACCGACGGCTCCCTCCGTAAATTATTAATGGAAAAAGGTCGCGATGTGTTAACCAAAAAACTAAGCGATCTTGAATTCCGTGAGCCGATAACTATTGACGGAAACGTTCTGTTAAATGAAGCTAATACTTTATTTAAAAAAACCCATGTAGATACCATTGTGGTAACCGATAATGGCAAGCCTGTTGGAATGCTGGATATTCAAGATTTAAATACTAACTAATTAATAAGCCCTTTAAACCGGGGCTTTTTTATGACTGAAACCGAACGCTTATACCTTGCCATTGGCGGAAAATTTGTAACACCCTTTGATGAATTGAAAAGCAAATGGCAAAATATCAAAGCCATTATTTACGATTGGGACGGCGTTTTCAATAATGGAAATAAAATCGGCAACGGAAGCAGTGAGTTCAGCGAAGTGGATTCAATGGGTACAAATTTACTTCGTTACTCAAATTATTTAAAGCACGGTAAACTTCAGGTTTCAGCTATCATTAGTGGCGAAAAAAACGATACAGCTTTTTATTTTTGTAAGCGCGAATGTTTTCATTATTCTTTTTTTAAAGCTGCCAATAATAAAATTGACGCTTTAAATTATATCTGCGAACAAGAAAAGATACAAGCGCATGAAGTTGCTTATTTTTTTGATGATGTGCTTGATCTTTCAGTGGCTGAAGTTTGTGGGGTTAGAATTTTGATCAACCAAAAAGCAAACCCGCTCTTTGCAGAGTACTGCACAAAAAACAAGCTTGTAGATTATTTAACTGCCTCACCGGGAGGAAGTTACGCCATTCGTGAAGTTACAGAACTGTTGATTTATTTAAACGATAATTACAATCAGGTAGTAACGGATAGAAAGAATGCTTCGACACAATACAAAACCTATCTTAAAGAGCGGCAAGCTTTGGAAACAAAGTTTTTTACTTTTAAAGAAAATAAGGTAGAAGAAGTGAGTTTAAATATACCTTAACTCAACTCAAACTGCATTTTATTTAATTTCTGATACAAGCCTTCGTTATTTAACATCAATTGTTGATGCGTGCCGCTTTCCTGAACTACTCCTTTTTGAAGAACCACAATTTTATCGGCGTTGCGAATGGTAGATAAACGATGCGCAATCACAATACTTGTTCTCCCTACCATGAGTTTATCTAAAGCTTCCTGCACCAAATGCTCGCTTTCGCTGTCTAAACTACTGGTGGCTTCATCTAAAATTAAAATGCTTGGATTCTTTAATACCGCACGCGCAATAGCAATTCGTTGTCTTTGTCCACCCGAAAGCTGAATGCCTCGTTCTCCTACAAGCGTTAAAAATTTATCAGGGAAAGAAATAATAAAATCATAGGCGTTTGCTTTTTTTGCAGCTTCTTCAATTTCAGCATCAGTGGCATTGGGCTTACCATAGGCAATATTATCTTTAATACTTCCTGCAAATAAAATAACATCCTGGGGCACAATTGCAATTTGTCTGCGAAGCTCCGTAAGCTGAAGGTCTTTGCTGTTTACTCCGTCTACTTCTATACTTCCCAATTGCGGATCATAAAACCGAAGTATTAAACTAGCAATGGTTGATTTGCCGGAGCCGCTGCTTCCAACTAAGGCTACAGTTTCGCCTGAGTTTGCTTTAAAGGAAATAGATTTTAAAACTTCAAAATCAGGACGAGTAGGATAATTGAACGATACGTTTTTAAATTCAATTTCTCCTTTTGAATGTTTAGCCGGACTATTATCACTTAAAAATTCAATGTTTTCAATATCGCTGTCAATTAATTCAAACACTCTGTCGGTGGCACCCAATGCGCGTTGTATGGAAGCAATTTGCTCCGGCAAACCTCCTAAAGAGCCGGCCACAAAAAGCGCAAGCATTAAAAACTGGCCAAATTGCTCGGAGGTTAAACGGTTATTCATTACCATTTGCACCATGATGTAAAGAATAAAAAACACGGTTCCGAAAACGAAAGTAATTACAAAAGCAAAAAAAGTACCTCGAAAAACCCCGTATTTAAATCCAAAATTTTTAATGTCGGTTGTTTTTTCAGTATAACGTTTTATTTCATAAGCTTCGTTGGTAAAGGTTTTTACGTTTGAAATTCCTGAAAGTACTTCTCCAACAATAACGCTTGCTTCTGCAATTTTATCTTGGAAGCTTTTTGAATATTTCCTTATTTTCTTGGCGAATAAAATAGATACAATAGTTAGTGGCGGAATAATAAAAACAAACCATTTTGCAATTTCCCATTTGGTAAGCACCACCATTAAAATTAATCCGCCCACGCCCACAATTGTTTGACGGATCAGTTCCGCTATATTAATTGTAAATGCTTCAGAAATTACATTTATATCTGTTGCCATGCGGCTGCTTAATTCCGTTACCTGGTTTTTAGAAAAGAAACCCATAGGCATTTGAATCAGCCTCTTAAAAGTATCATTGCGCAGGCCTTGTAAAATATTTTCGGTAACAAGAGTAAAAAAGTAAACTCTACCAAAAGAAAATACGCCCTGAATCAATAAAATTACCAAGAGCGTAATTCCTAAATGGGCTAATTTATCCTGGTTTTGCGCTAAATGATCGGGATTATTGTCAAAAAAGCCAAATAAGGCTCCTGCTTTTACGGGAAATAACAGGCCAATGCCCGCGGTTCCTATTAAAAACATCATTCCCATTAAAAAAGCCCATTTTTGCCTTTTTAAGTAAGAAAACAAACGCAATGATTTTTTCAGATTTACCCAGCTCAATTTAGCCTTAGGAAGCTCATCTGTATCTGAATTTGTGGGTCCGGCCCCTCTGCCACCGCGTTTTGCCATAGTATTTTGCAAAATTAAGCCTTAAAATCCATTAAGTGTCATTATATTGTAATCAAAAGAGGCTAAATTTGTGTTTTTTATAATAAAATTTGTGTGGTTTAGAAATAGGCCGTATATTTGCAATCCATTTTAAAAAATACATTAACATTTAACACATATAGAAATGAAACGTACCTTCCAACCATCGCAGCGCAAAAGAAAAAACAAACATGGATTCAGAGAGCGTATGGCTTCAGCAAATGGCCGTCGTGTAATTGCAGCACGCCGTACACGCGGACGTAAAAAATTAACCGTTAGCAGCGAAAAAACTCACAAATAGTTTTTAAAATTAAATAATATAAGCCGTTTGCGAAAGTTGACGGCTTTTTTTATTTAGGTAGAAAGGTGTTAGCATGGATAAAAGCGGAAATTCTTTTGCATATTAACTAAAAAACAGTAATTTTGTGTCCCTTTTTAAAGGAATGGGTAAAAGTCAGTACATAATACAATTTGCCGGCTTACCTGTTGGAATTCATGAATTTGAATTTGAGGTAACCGATAAGTTCTTTAAAACGATTGAAGACAGTGAAATACAAAGTGCAGATTTGCATGTTGTGGCCATACTCACTAAACAGAATAACCTGCTTCAAATGAATTTTGAAATAAGAGGTACTGTGGGTATAGAATGCGACCGCTGCGTAAAAGCTTTTGATTTTCCTATTGAAGCCAGCGAAAACCTTGTTATTAAACATGGTAATCCTGAAGAAAGCACCGATGAAATTCTGGTGATTGCCGAAGGAGAATCTGAGTTTGAAGTGGCGCAGTATATTTACGAATACATTATTTTAGCCTTGCCGGTGCGTAAAGTGCCCTGCGAAATAGACGAAGAAAGTTATAAATGCGATTACGAAACACTTGATAAATTGAAAAGCATAAGTACCGAAACAAAACAAGAACCGATAAACCCCTTGTGGGAGCAATTAAATAAATTAAAAAATAATAAAAATTAAAACAAGAAACCATGCCTAATCCAAAAAGAAAACTATCGCGCTCACGCAGAGATTCTCGCCGTGCAACTTATAAAGCGCCATCTATGACCATATCAAAAGACAGCACAACAGGCGAAGCGCATTTAATGCACCGCGCTCACTGGTTTGAAGGAAAACTCTACTACAAAGGAAAAGTAGTAATGGAAAAAGCTCAGGCATAATTGTTAATTAGTATATTTAAAAAAGCAGGTCAAAAAACCTGCTTTTTGTTTTTTATAGGGTTTTAAAATTGTATTATTGTAATCTGTTATTAATTAAGTTTAGCCTTAGAATAGATGAAAATCGGTTTTGATATTTCCGGCGGCGATCACGCCCCTCACAATTGCCTGGAAGGCGTAATATTAGCTTCCAAAGAACTTCCTGCCGATGTAAAGTTGGTATTGTTCGGCGACAGTATTCCTGCAAAGGAATATTTCGTTTCTAAAAACATTGATCCCAATCAATTCGATTATGTTCATACAACTGAAGTAATTGAAATGGGCGAGCATCCTACAAAAGCTTTCTCTCAAAAACCAAACAGCAGCATTTTCCTTGGCTTTAAACATTTAAAAGAAAATCAAATAAACGCCTTTGCAAGTGCCGGCAATACCGGAGCTATGTTGGTTGGCGCTATGTTTACCGTTAAAGCTGTGCCGGGTGTTATCAGACCTTGTATTACGGGAATAGTTCCTAAAGAAAACGGAGGCTATGGCATTATATTGGATGTAGGCACAAATGCCGATTGCAAGCCCGATGTATTGTATCAATTTGGTATTCTTGGTTCTATCTGCGCCAAGGAAATGTATAAGATCAACAACCCTAAAGTAGGTTTATTAAATATTGGGGAAGAGCCCGAAAAAGGGAATTTGGTTTCGCAGGCCGCTTATAATTTAATGAAGGATTCAAAGGATTTTAATTTTGTAGGAAACATTGAGGGTGATGATATTTTTAGCGACAAAGCCGATGTAATTGTTTGCGAAGGTTTTGTGGGAAATGTTGTTTTAAAAAACTCAGAGGCTTTTTATAAAATGCTTAAACAGCGAAAATACGAGGATGAGTATTTCGAAAAATTTAATTACGAAAGATACGGCGGCACTCCCATCTTAGGAATCAACTCCAATGTGCTTATCAGTCATGGCCGGTCTTCTCCCCTGGCTTTTAAAAATGTTTTATTGCTTGCGCGAGATATGGTGAATGTTAAACTGGATGAGAAAATAAAACAAGTTTTTCAATAATGATAAAAGCTGCCATAACTGCCGTTGCAGGTTTTTTACCGGATAACATTGTTACCAATGCCGATCTGGAAAAAATAATTGACACTACCGATGAGTGGATCACCACCCGCACAGGTATCCAGCAGCGTCATATTGAAAAAGATCCAAAAAAAGCTACTTCCGATATGGCCGTGGAGGCTGTAAATCTTCTTTGTAAAAAAAGCGGAATGAAGCCCACGGAAATAGATCTTCTTATTTTGGCTACCGTTACTCCCGATATGGTTTTTCCTGCAACCGCAAACATTCTTTGCGCAAAAATTGGGGCTACCAATGCCTGGGGATTTGATCTTTCCGCAGCATGTTCCGGATTTATTTACGGCCTTGCAACCGGCGCACAGTTTATTGAAACCGGTCGTTATAAAAAAGTAGTTATTGTAGGCGCTGATATGATGAGCCGCATTATTGATTATGAAGACCGAACAACCTGTGTTATTTTTGGCGATGGTTGCGGCGCCATTCTTTTGGAGCCGAATAATGAAGGAATGGGCATTCAGGACTTTATTTTACATGCCGATGGTAATGGCGTTAACTATTTGCACATGAAAGCGGGGGGTTCTTTAAATCCTTCTTCCATGGATACGGTTACCAATAAAATGCATTATGTGCATCAGGAGGGTCAAACTGTTTTTAAGCATGCAGTGTACAACATGGCCGAGGTGAGTGCCAAGATTATGGAGAAAAATAATTTAACCGCGGACGATGTAAATTATCTGGTAGCGCATCAGGCCAACAAACGCATTATAGAAGCAACTGCAAGCCGCATGGGCGTGGGGTCCGAAAAAGTTTTAATGAACATACAGCGATACGGTAATACCACCGCAGGTACTATTCCATTATTACTGTGGGATTACGAACATCAACTTAAAAAAGGCGATAACATCATTATTTCCGCGTTTGGCGGCGGCTTTACCTGGGGCGCCATTTATCTGAAATGGGCTTATGATACCAAAGCGAAAGCTTAAGGCTTCCCGAAGCAATCTTTTCCGTCAATTCAACGCAGAGTTTAGGAGACGCTAAGGCGCATGAGTTTAAGGGGAGAATTTATACCCTAATAAATCATATAAAACCTGTGTTATCTGCGTTCTAAATTGAGATCGCGTCGGGTGAAAAACCCTCGCGAGGATGTGGACAAGAAACCGTCATTGCGAGCATTTTCGCGAAGCAATCTCTTTGAGTGACGAATGCAGGGACATTGACCTAATTTTTAATTACTCCAGCACTATCTTCCTTACCTCACTTACCTTACCCGTATTGATTTGCACAAAGTAAATGCCTTTTGGAATATGGCTCAAATCAAGAATTTCTTTTAAATGGTGGGTAAATAAAATTTCCCCTTTTGTATAAAGCAATTTACCCAACGCATCCATAACTTTTATAGTAAGCGATTCCTTGCCCAGAGTCTTAAAAGAAATTAAAAATTCGGAGGAGGATGGGTTTGGCGAAATAGTTATCGAGTAATCCAACTTATGCTCATAAAGTGAAGTAGTAGAGCCCGGCTCAGTTAATTTAACCAGAAAGGTTTCCATACACTGCATGTTTTTTAAGCCTGAAAAATAAACGTTGCCATTATATAAATTGATATCCCCATTAGCACTAAAATAATAATGAGGAGAAACGCTACCTAAAACAGGATTAGCCTTATGCCAGTTCCATTGAAGATTACCATTACTGTCATATTTAGTAATCAACATGCCGGTACTATCTTCCCCAGTAACATAAACATTACCATTTTTATCACACTTTATCGCTCCACCGTTATGATAAGGCACTGTAATACCCCATAAATATTGTCCAGTGGGGCTTACCTTTGTTAAATAGCTATAATTCCCCCAACTTGCCAAATTCGACATGTAAGTATTTCCAATCGAATCTGCTGCAATAACAGATGAATAATACGCTGAGTTAATCCATATTTGGGCACCTGTGGCGCTATATTTGCGCCCCGGCAAATGAATATTCCCTAGTTCATCTATTGAAATATAGGTTGAGCCGTCGGGAATTGTCATCTGCAGATTTCCCATTTGGTCGTACTTATTTGTAAAACCGCTACCTGTCACATAGATAAATCCCTGCGCATCTCTCGCCATGCCATACGGATCGAGTACTTCACTTTTCACCCAAATTATTTGTCCCCCAGGATTATATTTAATAATGTACATTTTGCTAGGTGGATATTTCAAATTACCTATCCGAATACTATCACTCCCCATTACTCGTACGGAAAAATAAGCGTTACCAATTGGGTCGCACACAACGCCTCCGCGACCCGTTACACCCCAAGACTCTCCGGAAGAGGTATCTGCCCACATCAATGTGCCTGCCGGAGAATACTTTTGTATAAAATAACCATTAGTTCCGCTGGAGTTTCCTCCGGGAGAAATGCCATAATTACCACAGATATAGATATTACCGAATATATCGACATCCATTCCTTGAGGATCAGTTGTGCATTCATAATGGGCAGTTTGCATCCAATCCAACTGTTGAGAATGTATTACAAATGATACGCTAATTAAAAATAAGATAATGACTTTTTTCAAAATGCGCTTTATTTTTAAATATACTAATTTTATGCCATCCTTAAGTTTTCAAGCCAACGCGTTTCGTAAGATTTGTAATCCTGTAGAATATAAAGCACTCGTAAACCCGAAAAATCACTTTTTCGATAGAAACAACCATCATCTGTATAGAGAAGAGCCTTTATATAGAAGCCCATCGTCTCGATAGAGCTAACCTTCGTCTGTATCGAGAAAACCATCGTCTCGATAGAGCTAACCATCTTCTGTATCAAGAAAGCCATCGTCTTGATAGAGACAAGCATCATCTGAATAGAGAAGGTCGTCTTTTGTATCGAGAAGCACATCTTTTGTATCGAGAAAACCTATGTCTGCATCGAGAAAACCATCGTCTGCATCGAGAAAACCTTAGTCTCTATCCCATAAAGGCATCTTATGTATCGGAAAAATCTGTATATGCGGATCTAATTCCTCAAAAATACAAAGCTGTAAATTACGTATCTTTGCGGCCTTGATTAAAATAGGCGACCATATTCAATTACCGGATTTTCCCTTATTGCTTGCTCCTATGGAGGATGTAAGCGATCCGCCATTCCGTTATGTGTGTAAACAATACGGAGCTGATTTGATGTACACGGAGTTCATCAGCAGCGAAGGATTAATACGTGATGCGATCAAGAGCAGAAAAAAACTGGATATTTTTGATTATGAACGTCCCGTAGGAATTCAGATCTTCGGAGGCGATGAAGAAGCAATGGCTCTTTCCGCTAAAATTGTAGATGCAACTCAGCCTGATATTCTGGATATTAATTTTGGCTGCCCTGTAAAAAAAGTAGTTTGCAAAGGCGCGGGAGCGGGTGTGTTAAAAGATATTGATTTGATGGTGCGTTTAACAACGGCAGTTATAAAATCAACTAATTTGCCTGTAACGGTTAAAACCCGTTTAGGTTGGGATGATACAAGCATTAACATTATGGAAGTGGCTGAACGCTTGCAAGATGTTGGTATTAAGGCACTTGCCATACACGGGCGAACGCGGGCGCAAATGTATAAAGGCCAAGCAAGGTGGGAGCATATTGCGGAGGTAAAAAATAATCCGCGTATAAAAATTCCCATTTTTGGAAATGGCGATATTGATAGTCCTGAAAAAGCTTTAGAATATAAAAACCGTTATGGTGTGGATGGCATTATGATTGGCCGTGCCGCCATTGGTAATCCTTGGATTTTTAACGAAGTAAAACATTTTTTTAAAACCGGAGAACGTCTTCCTGCGCCAACAATTAAAAACCGTGTGGAAGTGTGTAAAGCTCATTTATTAAAATCGGTTGAATGGAAAGGCGAAAAGCTGGGAACGATTGAAATGCGCAGTCATTACGCGAACTATTTCAGAGGTATTCCTAATTTCAAAGAATCGCGCACCAAATTAGTGTCTTTATTGTCTTCCGCTGAAATATTAAATGTGCTGGATGAGGTAGCGCAGATGCCGGTGTTGGTTGGATGAGAGTCGGTTTTTCTTTCAATAATTATTCATATTGATATATTTGGACTCACTCAATCTATCAAAACATTTTTGTCTGAGATTTTGCGACTATAGCCTTTTCATTATATATTTCTCCGAATTTTTCTTTCCAATACTCATCAAATATTTTTTTCTGAAGTTTGCTTTCTGAAGTGATTTCACGAATTAACTTATCTAATTCATTTGCAAATTTTAAAGTGTTTTTAGCTGAATATTTACCTTCAGTAAGCAAATTTTGTAATGCTTGCTTGAACTTTTCAACCAAAAAATTGTTCACAAAACCTGTAACCTATACTATTCTTTAGCGTTATGCGGGTTAACTTTACCTTATGCGATTTTTAACCCTTGTTCTTTTTATGCTTCTGAGTTTTACATTTACAGCGCAATTAAAAAAAGAATATTACGACGACAAACAAACACAATTAAAATCAGAAACAGATTATTACAAAGGCATGCCTAACGGTGCGCACATGGAATTTTACAAATCAGGAAACCTTAGCCGTAAGGGTTATTACCTGGATGGTAAGGAGGACAGTATCTGGACCATCTATTACGAGGACGGGAGAAAAAAAGCGGTGGAACACTATTTTAAAGGAAAAAAATGGGGCACCAACATTTATTATTTTAAGTCGGGCAAAACTGCGCAAATAACCAAGTATTATAACAATTTACCCGACAGCATCTGGACAGCCTATCACGACAATGGTTCCGTAAAAAGTCGCGAACCTTTTGTGAACGGAAAAAAGGAAGGTGAATGGATCTATTTTTTTGATAATGGACAAATAGAAAGCAAAGGTACTTTTGAAAAAGATAAGCGTACAGGAAAAGTAGAATCGTATTTTAAAAATGGCAAGGTGTCGGCTATTCAACATTTTTGTAATGGAAAACCCTGCGATAAATGGGAAGAGTTTTATGAAAACGGAAATAAAAAATTTTTTAAAGAATACCGCGATAGTGTTTTATATCTCTTAGATCTATGGGATACAAAAGGGAAACAATTGATAACAAACGGAAACGGAAGCCTTACCGCCAACTATACTAACGGCGTGGTTAAAGCTATGGGCATTTATAAAAACGGTTTGCAGGACAGCACTTGGCGATTTTTTCACCCTAATGGCGAGCTGGATTATGAAGCTAATTATCGCAATGGATTATTGAACGGATATTATTCTTCGTATTATACAAATCATAAAATAAAAAGCGAAGGAAATTTTGCGGATAATAAGAAAAACGGATTCTGGAAATTTTATAGAGAAGATGGTGCTATGGAAATGGCAGGCACTCTTAAAAATGATCTTAGAGAAGATAAATGGACCTATTATTATTCTAACGGTAAGATAGAAAGCGTAGGGAATTTTTTAAACGACAAACAAAGCGGGTCATGGAACTATTTTTATAAAGGCGGAGAAAAATGGAAACTTGGTAATTTTGAGAATGGGATTAAAACAGGAATATGGACAACTTGGTGGGAGAATGGAAAAAAATTACAAGAAGGTAATTACGTAAATGGAAAGGAAAATGGCTTATGGATGAGTTGGTGGGATACCGGCGCCAAGAAAGATGAAGGAAGTTTTACCGATGGCCAGCTAACAGGCTTGTGGCAAGGTTGGTTTGTAAATGGCAAACAAAATTATATAGGAAAGTATAATAAAAAAGGAAAACGTGCAGGCAAATGGAATTACTATTATGAAACCGGTCAGCCACGCGAAGAAAGCAGTTATGTAAATGGTATTAAACACGGAGGTTATACCCAATGGTTTGAAAAAGGAAATTTTGTAGATACCAAAGGAAAATACCGAAAAGGCCATCAGCATGGCAGTTGGACTTATTTTTACGAAACCGGCGGAATTAACCGGGTACAAAATTTTAAAAACGGAAAACTTTCCGGAAAAAGTGTGAGCTATTACACCAATACTAAGCTGCAATCGGTTAGCAATTACACCATTATTAAAGATCGGCGCAAGGGAAAACTACAAAGTGTACCCGATGGCGAATGGATTTTTTACGATAAAAGCGGTAAGGAAATAAACCGTATGCACTATGAAAATGGAATAAAAAAATAGTATATATTTGTATGAATCAGTATAATCACACAAAAACACATAAGTATTTTTGTCTCTCAAACAATACAATAATGACTAAACTATTACAACCATTTATTTTGCTTTTTGTTGTTTTAAGTTTTTCTTTTTGCGGTAGTGGCGAAAAAGCGGATGAAACTTTAATAGCAGAACTGGAAACTAAACAGGCGGTTCTTGAAACTAAATTAAATGCGCAAAATGTATTTAATTCAATGCCCGATCGTAGCGCGATTTTAAAATTAATTGAAGAGCAGAAAATAGAATACAATCCTGATCTTTTAAACGACCCTAATTCTGTACACAAATACACCGTTGAATTTACTAAAGCCGCTAACTTGGGTATTTATGGATCAGATCTTACCATTGCAAGTTCTTTCGATCAAACGCAGGAAAGCATGGTGTTTTTAAAATGCGTTAATATTTTAGCAGGTGATCTTGGTGTTAGCAATGCTTTTGATCAAAAAATGTTTGACCGGATGGAAGCTAATAAACAAAATAAGGATTCTACGCTTGAAGTGGTTACCGGCGCTTTTAAAAAAGCGGATGAGATACTTAAAGTAAACAATCGGCCTGCTACTTCATCTGTTATTCTTACCGGCTCTTGGATTGAAGGATTATATGTGTCCTGTGGTATTGCAAAAAGTACTAATTCAAAAGAAGTGGTAAAAACAATATTAGAGCAAAGAGAATCATTAAAAAACTTGGTGATTATGCTGGAAGCTTCCGGCCTTGATGAAAAAGCAAAGTTTCTAATAAGCGATCTTAAGGTTCTTGAAACAAATTACCAAACGGCAGTTGACTTAAATAAGTTTGACGCAAGTGCCATTCAAGATATTCAAACAACAGTTGCTGCTTTACGAAAAAAATTGATTTCAGGGATATAGTTTGTTTTTAAAAAATTCGCTTCGTGTAAAAAAATATTCTCTTTACATTATCTGCATCAAGAACATTTATTTTGTAGGAATGTTGTTCGGGGAATAATTCCTGTGGAAAATGAATAAAAGCATCGAAGAAATAAAAATGAAATTATGGCAACGTAACCGTTACTGGTAGTAGAAAAAAGTTTCTTTCAATTTTCTTATCGATAAGAATTTACAAACACATTTACACCCTTACTTCAAAGGCAACTTTTTAACTACAGCATTGTTTTTAAATAAAACCTTTTCGGCTAAATTTCCAATAGAATCGTAATAGCACCACACACTATCGCGATTATCGTTTTTATAATAACCTTCATAACGTTTTGACCCATGTTCATAGTAAGTAATATTTGGCCCTTGGCGTAGCCCTTTATCGTAATGCATTTCGCTCCATAAAATACCTGTGGGGTAAAACGACATCCATTGCCCGTGTCTTTTTCCAAACCTAAAAAATCCTTTGAACTTGATAATCCCTCCCGGATATTTATCTGCGTAATCTCCTGTATAATTACTATCGGGGGGCATTATTAACAAAGGATTGACACCCTTTAAGGAATCTACTTTATGTTTTTGTTCTATTTTAGAGAGTGAATCTCTTACTTTTTTATCTTCTTCAGATAAGGGGTTTTCAACCTGAGTGGATGTGCCGCAGGAGCCAACAATTAATAAAATGCAAAGTAGGGAGAAATTGATTTTTAACATGACTTATTTTTTACGTTCAATAGCATATACTAATAGATTTTCTAAACTTTTATTGGCTGCGTTTGCAGGTAATTGTTTTAAAACAGCAAGCGCCTTGATTTTATATTCATGCATTATAGTAGTGGCATAATCAATACCCCCTTTGGCATGTACAAAATCAATCACCTTATTCACTTGCTCACTTTCTTCATTGTGATTTTTAATGATGTTGATGATCTTTCTTTTTTCAATCCACGGGCTTTTATTCAACGCGTAAATTAGAGGGAGCGTCATTTTTTTTTCTTTAATATCAATGCCGGTAGGTTTGCCAATATCGTCCGTTCCAAAGTCAAAGAGATCGTCCTTTATCTGAAAAGCAATACCTGTAAGTGTTCCAAATTCTTTTGCAAGCCCTATTTGCTTGGCATCATTTGTTATAGATGCTACACCGGCCGCACAACAGGCCGCAATTAAAGCGGCAGTTTTTTTGGTAATGATCTCAAAATATATTTCTTCAGATATATCCAGCTTACGCGCTTTTTCAATTTGAAGCAGTTCGCCCTCGCTCATTTCCCTTACCGCGGTGCTTACAATTTTTAGAATATGAAAATCATCATTCTCCAACGATAACAGTAAGCCCTTACTTAGTAGAAAGTCGCCAATTAAAACAGCAATTTTATTTTTCCATAAGGCGTTAACGCTAAAAAATCCGCGTCGCTCGTTGCTGTCATCAACAACATCATCATGCACCAGGGTGGCGGTGTGCAATAGTTCAATCAAAGCTGCGGCGCGATAAGTACTTTCGTTAATTTCGCCAACATTTTGCGCGCTTAAAAAAACAAACATGGGGCGAATTTGTTTTCCCTTGCGTTTTACAATATAGTTGGTAATCTTATCTAGTAAAGGAACTGAGCTTTTCATCGCCCCTTTGAATTTTTCTTCAAAAGCGGCCATGTGTGGCGCAACAGGTAATTTTATATCGTCGATAGCTTTAGACACAAAGCTTAAATATAAGTTTTATTTTAATTGTTGTGCCGCCAATTTATTTTTATTGGCTAATTGCCCGCAGGCCGCATCAATGTCTTTACCACGGCTTCTTCTAACATTGCAGATAATGCCATGCGCTTCCAGATAATCGGTAAAAGCTCTTAGGCGATTGCCTGAAGTTTGCTGAAACTCCCCGCCGTCTATAGGGTTATATTCAATGATGTTTACTTTGCCTCTAACTTGTTTGCAAAAATCAACCAGTTCCTGCGCATCGTTCAGTGTATCATTAAAGTCTTTAAATACAATATACTCCAAGGTAGGTATGTTGCCTGTTTTTTCAGTGAAGTATATCAGGGCATCGGCCAGATTTTGTAAGGAGTTGGTTTCGTTAATAGGCATGATGTAATTTCTTTTTACATCATTGGCGGCATGAAGGGAAAGAGCAAGATTAAATTTTACATTGTCGTCAGCTAATTTCACTATCATTTTTGCCACACCGGCAGTTGAAACAGTAATTCTTTTGGGTGAGATTCCTAGCCCTTTGGGACTGGTAATTTTTTCAACAGATTCAAGAACTTCGTTGTAATTAAGTAAAGGCTCGCCCATGCCCATGTAAACAATATTAGTAAGAGGAGCGTTATATTTTTCAGCTGCAGTTTTTTTTATCAATGCCACCTGATCGTAAATTTCATCTGCATTTAGGTTACGCATACGTTTTAATTTGCCGGTAGCACAAAACTTACAGGTAAGGCTGCAGCCAACCTGAGAGGAAATGCACGCAGTCATTCGGTTTTCGTGTGGTATAAGCACGCTTTCCACTACATAATTGTCATGTAACTTCATGGCACATTTTATGGTTCGGTCTTCGCTTACCTGCAGATCATGAATTTGAACGGCATTAATTGTAAAGTTCTCTTCCAGATAATCGCGCAATTTTTTAGAAAGGTTCGACATCTGATTAAAATCCGTTTCGCTTTTGCTCCAAAGCCATTCAAACACTTGTTTGGCACGAAATGCCGGCTCGCCTATCTCTTTAAAAATAGCGCTTAGTTCATTTAATGAAAGGGCTCTTATATCTTTTTTAGCCATTGAATTTAATATGTAAAGATACCTAAAACGAAGGGATAATTTGATAAATTTACACATGCGCTATTTACAGGCAGATAAAGTATTTAATGGCCGTAGTTTACTCGATGGGTCTACTGTACTTATTATCGGCGATAAGGGTGAACTCATAGAAATTAGTGATGATGGTTTAGTGCCTTCTGATAAAATTGAAAAGTTAGAAGGTGTTATAACGCCCGGTTTTGTAAATACTCATTGTCACACAGAGCTAAGCCATCTTAAGAATAAAATTCCTCAAAAAACAGGCTTGCCGGGCTTTGGGAAGCAAATAATTTTTCAACGCGCTACAGCCAACAGGGAAGAAATAAAAGAAAAACTATTAGCGGCCGACCATGCGATGTGGAACAATGGCATTGTGGCTGTTGGCGATATTTGCAATACCGCGGATAGTTTTGAAATGAAAACTAACAGCAAAATAGTTTATCATTCATTTATTGAATTGCTTGGATTGCACCCTGAAAAGGCCGCTTTATCTTACGAGGCGGGAATGCTGCTTTATGATCAATTAAAAAAACATGGACTTCGTGGAAGCTTAACTCCTCACGCTCCTTACAGTACCTCCTTTAAACTCATTCAAAAAATAGCTGAATTTAATATCGAAAATAATTTTCCTGCTTCCATTCACAATCAGGAAAGTGAAGAAGAAACGAAATTTTTTTACGGGGAAAAAAATGGATTTCAGGAGCTTTACGAATTACTGCAAATGGATCTTAGCTGGTTTAAGGCACCAATGAAAAGCAGTCTGGAATATTTTATACCTTCTTTAAGTGACCAACAGACTATTTTAGTGCACAATACGTTTACCAGTAAAGAAGATATTGCCACAGCGAGTTCTAAAAATATTTTCTGGTGTTTTTGCCCTTCTGCTAATATTTATATTGAAGATTGTTTGCCTGATTTTAATTTATTTAAATCGGAAAAAGATAAAGTGTGTCTGGGAACCGATAGCTTGGCAAGCAATACGGAATTATCCATTATAAACGAAGCCAATTACCTGCTCAAAAGCGGTGTGTTTACTTTGGAAGAAGTTTTAAGAAGCGCCACCTCAATTCCCGCTAAAGCACTTAACCTTTCCAATATATTTGGAACCTTTATTAACGGTAAAAACACAGGGCTTAATCTTTTAGAGTTGAATAATAACAACATTAATTTTATAAAAAATTTAAGTTAAATTAAAATGCTTTACCTAAAATATTTTTGCTTTAATCCGTTTCAGCAAAATACTTACTTAGTTTACAATGAAAAAGGAGAAACCTTTATTATTGATCCGGGAAATTATACGTCTTCCGAGAATGAACAGCTCAGCAATTTTATCTCCGGAAAAAAATTAAAGCTTAGCCGCCTTCTTTTAACGCATGCGCACATTGATCATGTTCTTGGAAATAAATATATTTTTGATAATTATGGATTACTGCCGGAAGTTCATAAAGAAGATTTGTTTTTTATTGACCGGATGACGCAAAGCGGACAAATGTATGGTGTTAACTGTGAGCAGTCTCCGGCTCCAATAAAATTTATAAATGACGGAGACAAAATCAATTTAGGTGAGTATGTTTTCGAGTGTTTGTTTACACCCGGACATTCTCCCGGGAGCATTTCTTTTTATAATGAAGCAAATAAAATATTAATAAGCGGCGATGTTTTGTTTGCAGGTAGCATTGGCAGAACCGATCTTCCCATGGGGAATCATGAAACGCTTTTAAAATCGGTTCGTGAAAAATTATTCGTGTTGCCCGGTGATGTAAAAGTTTATAGCGGTCACGGTTCGGCAACCACTATAGGACATGAAAAGGCAACGAATCCTTTTTTTTAATCTGATTTTATTCTGTAGATCGTAAAGTCTTGAACTATATCTTTATTATCCTCGAATCCACGCTCCACAATGTTAATGGCAGTATCGCCCAATAGCTTGTATTGCATTATAGAGGGGAATCCGCGAAATGGATTTTCGAAAACGAACATGTTTTTTTCATGTTTAGTTAATGCGAATTGAACGTCTTTTCCTGAATTTTGCCCCCTTACATTATAGTCCATTTTTATGGTTTCATCTTCCTTAAATAAGCGCATGCGCATTAAAAAAGACGTATCGTTTTTATTTAAAAAATAGCCTTTGCCAATGTATTCATTATCATTCTTTTTTTTCCAGAATTCCCTGTAAAGCCCATTTTCGGTGGAGAACTCAAAATTACCTTCAAACCATTTTATGCCGGTTTCGGGTTTATGGGAGCTTTCATTTACCGGGCCTACACAAGCCGTAAATAAATATACCGTGATTAATGAGTATAAAATAATTATCCGCACTAATATAAAAATAGTAAAAAAACATGATATTCTAAGTATCTTTGAAAAATTATCCGCTATCTTTTTATATTTATTCTACTTAATTCCTTCCTTTGTTTTTCTCAGGTAGAAAAGCCGCCAGTGAAACAGCCGGAGTACGACCGAAAGGAAGAGATATTAAATGAGGGAAAACGTTACAGGCTGCACAATAATTATCTAACGTTTGGCGGTGGTATACTTCAAACAAGTCTGCGTACTTCAGAGCAAAAGGCATTAGGCGTAGATTTCCATTTTCATATTAAACGTCAGTATTTTCAAGCGGGTATAATAATGAGCGGAGAACAATTTCTGAGCAATAATAATATTCAGGCTCACCTTGGTTATGGTCTTCGCAAGGAAACCCCAAAAATTAATCTTGCGGCATTTGCCGGCCTTTCATATTATACCGGAGTTATTGGCGGGCTGGATACTTCCGGCAAGTCAGTAGCGGTTTATTACGCCGCTCCGGGTTTATACATTTCCGGGCAGGCTATTACAAAATTAAGTTATGATATAGGTATTGGCCTTGAGATTTTTGGCGAGGTAAGTAAATTTCAAGCAATTGCAGGATTTAAAATAATATTGTTTTTTTCCGGCGCCTATAGGGGTCTTAAGAAAAATTACAATCCGCACGTTAGAGCAGAAAATAATAAATGATCGATTTTATTATTGTAGGGCAGGGATTGGCCGCCAATGTTTTAGCGCATACTTTTCATAATCATCAGCTTAGTTTTAAAGTTATTGGTTCCCCGGAGTTAAGCCGCTCCTCCTTGGTTGCCGCCGGAATATGGAATCCTGTGGTATTTAAACGCCTTACTTCAAGTTGGCTGGCACATCAAACCATCCCTTTACTAAACAGTTTTTATTCAGGTTGTGAAACAAAGATGAATAAAGCCTTTTTATTTAATTCTCCTATTATTAAACCTTTTATTGAGGAACAAGAAAAGCGGTTGTGGCTGCAAAAGTCAAAAAACGAATTGGATGAATTTTTAGGCGCTGTTTCCGCAGATAATACAGTGCTTCAGGGATGCAATTTTTCGGGCGAATACGGGCTTGTAAAACAATCGGGATACATTGATACAAACACTTTTTTAAATGAAACATGTGTGTATTATAAGGAAAATTTTATTCAGGAGGTTTTCGACTACAGTTTATTAAAGATAGAGCGCCTAGGGGTAAAGTATAAAGATGTATCTGCTAAAAACATTATTTTTTGTGAGGGACACCTGATAAAAAACAATCCCTTTTTCAACTGGGTGCCCATGAAACCGGCTAAAGGCGAAATCTTAACCATTGAATCAAACGGACTTCAACTTAATAAATGCATCCTCAATAAGGGCGCTTTTATAATGGAAACACGGAAGAATGTTTTTAAAACAGGGGCTACTTATGAATGGGATGATCTAACGGAGAAGCCTACCCAAAAGGCCAAGAAGGAACTGAGTGAAAAGCTGGAGCAATTGATCACTTCAGAATATACTGTGCTTAAACATGAAGCCGGAATCAGGCCCTCTTCCATTGACAGAAGGCCTGTAATTGGCCGCCATCCGTTGTACGCTCATTTTTTTGTATTTAACGGTTTGGGTACAAAAGGTGTTATGCTGGCTCCTTATTTTGCAGAAAATTTTGTACTTTTCTATTTGCAAAAAAAACATTTGAATTACGAGGCAGACGTTAAACGATTTTATAAATTATACAAAAGTGAATAGTAAAAAATCAATTATCCGTTTAATAGGACGACGGGAGTATGTGAGTTTCCCTCTTTTAAATATTAAAAAACTGGAAGCAAAAATAGATACCGGTGCTTATACCTGTTCCATACACTGCGAAGATATTTCATTGAGTATTATAGATAATATCCCTACGCTTATTTTCTCTATTTCTGATGACCCACTCTCCCCAGCTAAGGAGTTTAAATTCACAGAATTTTCAACAAAAAAAATTAAAAATTCGTTTGGTGAGATGGAAGAGCGGTATATCATTAAAACGGTGTTAAAGATTGGGCTAAAAAATATTATAGCTACTATTTCGCTCTCTAACCGGGATAATATGCGCTATCCTATTTTAATTGGCCGAAAACCCCTGAAAGGAAAGTTTATTATAGATGTTAACCAATTACACACGGGGGCTCCCATCGCTAAAAAAGCGCTCAAAAAGGTACTTAAACCTGTTTAATTTATTTAATCATTAATATTAAATCATAAACATATTAATGATTTGAATTAATTATCTTTAAGGTTCTAATAGCTATAAGATGAAGATCGCAGTACTTTCCAGAAATAAAAATTTATACTCCACAAAACGTTTAATGGAGGCCGGTGAAAAAAGAGGCCACGAAATGTTGTTGCTTGACCACATGAAATGCGTGTTGGTTATTGAACAGGGAAGGCCGCATATCTATTTTAACGGAAAAGAGGTAACCGATGTAAACGCCGTAATACCCCGAATAGGGGCAAGCGCCACATTTTATGGAAGCGCGGTTGTGCGTCAGTTTGAAATGATGAAGATTTTTACAGCCGTAGAATCACAAGCTTTAGTGCGATCTCGTGATAAATTGAGGAGTCTTCAAATTCTTGCCAGAGCAGGTTTGGGTATTCCTAAAACAGCTTTCGCATCATCACCAAAAGATAAAGACATTGATAGCGTAATTGAAAATATTGGAGGGGCTCCCTGCGTTATTAAGCTTTTAGAAGGCACACAAGGCATAGGAGTTATTCTTGCAGAAAATCAAAAAGCGGCCAAAAGCGTGGTGGAAGCATTTATGAAACTGGAAGCCAATATGCTTGTGCAGGAATTTATTCATGAAGCTAAAGGAGCAGATCTGCGGGTTTTTATTGTAGACGGCCAAATTGTAGGCGCCATGAAACGTCAGGCAAAGGAAGGTGAATTCAGGAGTAATTTACACCGCGGAGGTTCCGCTACCGTTATTCAACTCAGCAATGAAGAACGTTCAACTGCCATTAAAGCGGCTAAAAAATTGGGACTGGGCATTGCAGGTGTTGATCTTTTACAGTCAAGCCGCGGGCCGTTAGTAATGGAGGTGAATTCGTCTCCCGGACTTGAGGGCATTGAAGGTGCAACCGGAATTGATATTGCCGGAAAAATAATTGAGTATGTGGAGCGTAATGAATTTAGTAAACCGGGCGAATAATAATTATTTGTGCAAGCTACCATTACCATAAATAAGCAAAGGGTTGAACCGGGAGAAAGCAAAACCATCATCCTCAATTCCTACGAACTTCATACAAAAACACAGATTGAAATTCCGGTGCATGTGGTGCATTCAAAACACAAAGGGCCAACCGTGCTTTTTAGCGCCGGAATGCATGGCGAAGAAACCAACGGTATTGAAATTGTAAGAAAAATCATATCGAGAGAAGAGGTACAAAATCTTAAATGCGGAACTTTAATTGCTATTCCTGTTATTAATATTGTATCCTTTCTATATGGCAGCCGCGATCTGCCGGACGGACGTGACCTTAACCGTTGTTTTCCCGGAACAAAAAATGGATCGTTAGGAAGCAGAATTGCATACGATTTGATGAAACATATTTTACCAATTATTGATTTTGGTGTGGATTTTCATACCGGAGGAGCAAAAATTAATAATTACCCACAGTTGCGTTGTGTGTTTGAGTTTGAAGAAAATGTGGCACTTGCTGAAAAATTCTCTGCGCCTTTGATCATTGACAGCGCTTATCGTGAAGGCACGTTCAGGCACGAAGCTTCAAAAAAGAACAAGCCTATTCTTGTTTACGAGGGCGGTGAAAGTATGCGTTTTGATTATCTTGCCATTAATGAAGGAGTAAACGGATGTTTGCGTTTAATGAAATCGTATAAAATGATCGATCTGGATCTTCCTTATAACACTTCAGTAAAAATAAAAAAAGGAACTTGGGTCAGGGCCAATAGTAGCGGCTTGTTTCACATGAACGCGCGGAACGGCGCTTTTGTTTTAAAAGGTGATTTATTAGGGGTAATCTGCAATCCCTTTGGCGATATTGAGAATAAAATTATCAGTAATGTGGATGGCTACATTGTTGGAACCAATAATCAACCGGTGGTAAATGAGGGCGACGCATTAATTCATTTAGGAATTGAAGGAGATTAATTATCTTTGTAATAGAACATGAAACAAGCTCTTGAAGGCGGAGATTATTTTATTATTGTTTTTATAGCGATAGTATTTGTTGGCGGAGGCATTGTAGTTTATAAATTTATGAGGGCAGGAAAAAAATGAATGTAATGCAGTTTATATTATTTCTCAACTTGGGTGGGGGAGAAGTGGTGATGATCATTTTTGTAATTTTATTGCTATTTGGCGGAAAAGGTATTCCTAACATTGCCAGGACACTGGGGAAAGGTATGCGCGAATTTAAAGACGCAACAGATGGTATAAAAAGAGATATTCACAACAGCACCAGCGGCATCAGCGAGCAGGTTAATGAACATATACAAGAAATTAAAAAGGAGATTGACAAGGAAAAACCTTAATAGCAGTTTATTTTGCTCGTTAACTTTGCCCGTGTAAAATGGCATGGTTATGTGTGGTTTTTAGGTTCAGTTATTAGTTTTTTGATAGCAGAATCACATTAAAAACTAAACAATATCATTAAAAACTCTTTTTAATATTGGTGCTGTTGGGAGCTTGTGTTTATTGTTTTACTCTTTTATGATTTTTTTGGTTACTAATTGACCCTTGTAATTAAATCGTATAAAATAAATACCCGTAGGCAGCTCCTTTAGATTTATTGTGGGCATATTATGCTCTTTTACTTTGGCGCTAACCACTACCTGCCCTACAATAGTGAACAGTTTATATTCCAGACCCTCTGTTATATTTTGATTTTCACTTTCTATCCTTAAAACATCTGTGACGGGATTGGGATATATTTTAAAGTTTTTATCCCGATAGTTGTCGGGTTTTAATTCATTGCTGCCCACGGTAGTAAAATTATATTTAAAAATTACTCCTTTATTGTTTGTTCCACCTGAATTTGTCATTCCATATAGGTAGGTACCATCGCTTATTAAAGAACCATAGGGTGTATCGCCATTGCTCCCAGAAAAATTATATAAAACCATAAAGCCGGTACCATCAGGCTTTATTCTATATATAGTGCTAGCATATGTTAAACCATATAAATAATTTCCAACAATAACTAAACTACCCACAGGACTTAAACCATTATTATTATTATTATAATTAAAATCAAAAAGTTTAGTAAGTCCACTACCATCAGGTTTTACTTTAAATAATGCCCCTTCATTAAAGGCTCCGCCTTGAGTTAAAGTACCATATAAGTAAGTGCCATCGTAGGTTAAATCGCCTTGAGGGGCAACACCGGTATAAGTACTATTGCTACAGGAGATGGTACTGAAATTACTACCATCGGGCATAAGCTTATAGATGGAAGCCATGTGCCCACTAATTTGGTCTCCAAAAAATAATGTGCCATAAAGGTAGGTGCCATCGCTGGTTACACCCGCGTATGGGGTGGATGGAGTAGATAGCATAACACCATTAGCGGTAAAGGAGTGTATGGTTAAATAATTAGTGCCATCCGGTTTAATTTTAAATACGGTTCCGCCCGGGTTAGCGGTTACGCTGCCGCCGGAAACACATGTACCATAAAGGTAAGTTCCGTCGTTGTATAAAGAGCTGTAACTTACACTGCCATCTGGGCTGCCTGTAAAATTATGCAATACACTATAGTTTGTGCCGTCTGTTTTTAATTTAAATACAGTGGTTGCGGTTGTACCGTACAGGAAGGCGCCATCGTATATAAGGGAACTGCGGCTATTGCCGCCATCTGTTCCTCCCAAAAAGTGGTGCAGCACTGTGTAACCCGTGCCATCTGTTTTCAGTTTAAATACCGTGCCATAGTTACCAGTGCCGCCTTGGAAGGTAACGCCATACAAATAGGTGCCATCGCTTACTAAGGAACCGTAGGGAAAGTAACCATCGGTGGTTGAAAAATCAAACAACTTGGTGTATTGGGCATTTGCAGTAAGTGCAAATAGGCTAATGATGAGTAGGAGTTTTTTCATTGTGTTTGGTGTTAAATGTAGAACGATTTAGAGATTGCTTTTGCTGATAAAAAAATAGGCATATCGCTATCACAGGTGGTTAATTTTGTTTTTGTTCTAATTTATTTATTTTTTCAGCCATCAAGTTTAGTTTCTCTTCCAGCTGAAAAATATATAAATACGCTTCTTCTAGTTTTTCAAGAGTTCTACGCTATATTTGTATCAGATAGAATTAAAATTCAATCACCGCTTCATGCGTTTATATAGTAAATATATAATAAAAGCAAGATAAACACTAATGTTTGTTAATTTTTTTGCGCATAAAAGCCGGGTGTTTGGGTGTGTATGGTAAAATTTTGGCTTGCACGGCCGAACAACGCTTGGTTTGAACTAAACAACGCTTGTTTATACTGCGGCGTTTAGGTAAAAACACCCGCTGTTTAGGCAGCAGCATTAAAATTTTAGGTGCGCGGGTTCAAATTTTAGTAACAGCGCCCAAAATGCGGGGTAAAAAGGCTAAAGGTTGGGGTGTTCCCACTAAAAGTTTGGCTTGCACGGCCAAACAACGCTTGGTTTGAGCTAAACAACGCTTGTTTATACTGCGGCGTTTAGGTAAAAACACCCGCTGTTTAGGCAGCAGCATTAAAATTTTAGGTGCGCGGGTTAAAATTTTAGTAACAGCGCCCAAAATGCGGGGTAAAAAGGCTAAAGGTTGGGGTGTTCCCAACAAAAGTTTGGCTTTGGAGGCCAAACAACGCTTGGTTTGAACTAAACAACGCTTAGTTTGAGCTAAACAACGCAGAGCAGATGCTGAAGGCCTGTGCTAAACTGATTCTGAAATAAGTTCAGAATGACGACAAACTCAGGCTTTTGAGAAAACCTCTTCTTCAAAAAACCTATAAAAGGTTACACCACAATCTCATCTCCGTCTTTATTCAAAAATTTAAATTCCATAAAGGCGTAACTGTTCATTGGCTGAACTTTTACCCATTGCTTATGTTCGTAATACCATTTCCACTGGCGGTTACGGAACATGCCTCCTTGTAAAATATAGGCTTCAATATAAGGATGCACATTGAGTGTAATTTTCTTTTCGTTTTGTTCTTTAATAATAAAACGTAAAGTATTTTCAATCTGATCTACAAATAATAAACTTGGTTGTACTTTTCCTGTTCCGCCGCAACTGGCGCAGGTTTCAAGAACTTCTACATTAACTTCGGGGCGTAAACGCTGACGGGTAATTTGAATAAGGCCAAATTTACTTGGCGGCAAAATGTTATGCTTTGCCCTATCACTTTTCATTTCTTCCTTCAGCTTATCAAACAAAAGCTTACGGTTTTCGGGACTGTGTAAATCAATAAAATCAACCACAATAATGCCGCCCATATCGCGCAGTTTTAACTGGCGCGCCACTTCTTTAGCGGCCTCCATGTTAACATCCATGGCGTTCTGTTCTTGGGTACTGTCGCTCTTGGCGCGGTTTCCGCTATTTACATCAAATACGTGCAGGGCTTCGGTATGTTCAACTACCAAATAAGCACCGCTTTTCATGTGTACAGTTTTTCCGAATAAACTTTTAATTTGTTTTTCTACACCAAAGGCATCAAAAATTGGAAGTTTACCGTTGTATAATTTTAAAATATCAATTCTATCGGGCGCAATGGATTGCATGTAGAATTTAAGATCTTCGTACAATTTACTATCGCTAACATGAATGGCGTTAAACGAAGCGTTTAAAAAATCGCGTAAAATAGCGTTACTTCTATCCACCTCGCCTAATAAGCGTAAAGGAGGCTGGGCTGTTTTTAGGGTGTTAAAACAATCTTCCCAGCGTTTAATAAGGTCATTAAGATCGCTTTCAAGATCTGCTACCGGTTTATTTTCGGCAACGGTGCGTACAATTACCCCAAAGTTTTTTGGTTTAATGGTTTGCATTAATTCTTTTAAGCGGTGTTTTTCCTCGTAATTTTTAATTTTTGAGGATACCGAAATTTTATCGGAAAAAGGCATTAAAACTAAATACCTTCCTGCTAAACTAATTTCGGTGGTAATTCTTGGTCCTTTGGCGCTAATAGGTTCTTTAGCCACCTGAACAAGCATGGCCTGCCCCGATTTTATGACTTCATTAATTTTGCCGTCTTTTTTAATATCGGGCTCATTTTTAAAGTACATGAGGTTGCTTACGTTTTGTTTGCCGTTTTGGCTGTGCTCAACGTATTTTATAAGAGATTCTGCCTGGGGACCAAGATCAAGGTAATGCAGAAAGGCATCTTTTTCGTATCCTACATCTATAAAAGCAGCATTAAGGCCTGTCATAACCTTTTTAGCTCTGCCTAAGTAAATATCACCTACCGCAAATTGAGAATTATTTTTTTCGCGATGAAGCTCAACAAGACGCTTATCGTTTAATAGTGCAATTACAACTTCGTTAGGCGTGGAATTAATAATTAATTCAAAACTCACGCTTAAATATTTTTAGTTTATTAAAATATTATTTATTAAAAAGCGGCACAAAGTACTCAGGTTTGTATTAGAGTAGCTTTAGGGCTTTTTTAAATAAAAGTAAATACCAAAACGGAAGAGTTACGCTTCTCCGGTATGGCAGTGTTAAACAATCTTTTTACAGATTATTTTTTCTTATGACGATTCTTACGTAAACGCTTTTTACGTTTGTGAGTCGCCATTTTATGTCTTTTTCTTTTCTTTCCGCTTGGCATAAAACGATGTTTTTAATGGTTAATTTATTTTCTTAATTGTTGTATATATTTTGTTATTTCCAGTTTTGCCGTGGCATCATTGGTTTTGCTGCAATATTTTTGAAGCACCTCAATTGTTTTATCTGTTTTGCCCTGCTGTTCGTAAGAATCTGCAAGGTGCAGGTAAGCTTCAATATAATTACTGTCAATTGCCAGTACTTTATTAAACCTTACAATGGCTTTATCTAACTGTCCGCTTTTTACTGAAAAGAAAGCGAAGTTTAATTGAAGTTTAACGTTGTTACTATCCGTTTTTTCAATGGCCTTTAGTAGTGTTATTCCCTGCATGGGATCAGCGGTTCCTTCTACATAGCAGGAAGCGCGCATGATCTTGGCATCTGTGTTGCCGGGATCTAACTGCAAGCCTTTAGAAAAACAACGAATGGCGCATTGATAAAGTATGGGCACTTCCGTTTTATCCTGGGTAAACTGAACAGAATAATAATAACGGTTTCCTGCTTTAAACCAATCTTGTGCTTTATTTGTTGTAACAGCCTGTTGCTCAGCGTAAACCGAAGCAAGATCGGGCCGCTTCATTTTATCCCAAAAAACCGAAACACTATCTGTTTTTTTAGTCGCAATTAGGTTTTCAACTTTTGTTTTTTGCGAAGGTTCCAGGTTTTTCAGAGCCATGCTTACATACACATTCAGATTAGCGTTTTCATTAATCTTACTTTGTGGGGAAGAATGGCCGTGGCCGTCGTCTTCACTGTGCTTAGGCGCAATTTTTGGTGCAATAAATAAAAGAACGAATAATAGTAAAGCGCCTGCAATTAAAACTAATTGAGTTTTTTTAGCACTCATTATTATTAATGAATGTTTTTAGGCTCAGGCTCAGCGGTTTTTACATTACGCTTAACTCTGTCAGAAAACGTTTTGGCAGGTTTAAAAGCGGGTATAAAATGCGCGGGTATTACCACGGTTGTATTCTTAGAAATATTGCGTCCAATTTTTTCAGCGCGTTTTTTAACCACAAAGGTGCCAAATCCGCGTAAATACACATTTTTACCTTCAATCATGGAATTACGAATGGTTTTCATAAAGGCTTCAACGGTAGCTTGTACAGCCATTTTTTCGACGCCTGTTTTTTCTGAAATTTCGTTAACTATATCTGCTTTAGTCATCTTACAAATTGTTTAAAATCAATTAATTGTAATTTAAAATGGGAGGCAAAGATACTATTAATATTAAGAATTGGAAATTTTTTTTAGTTTTTATAAATAGCTGTAATTTTAACAAATAAATGGAAAGTTGGTTTAGCAGGGGGTTACAAAAATGGTACGAGAAACACAGGCGCGATCTTCCCTGGAGGCAGGAAACGGACCCCTATAAAATATGGTTATCTGAAATAATTTTACAGCAAACTCAAGTAGCGCAAGGGTTAAGTTATTATCTGAGGTTTACACAAAATTATCCCCAGGTTCAAAACTTGGCTGAAGCTACTGAAGACCAGGTACTTAAAGATTGGCAGGGATTGGGTTATTACTCCCGGGCCAGAAATCTGCATGAAACCGCCAAGCAAATTGTAAACGAGCAACAGGGTGTTTTTCCGGGCGATTATAAAAGCCTGAAAGAACTAAAAGGAGTTGGGGATTATACCGCGGCGGCTATTGCCAGTTTTGCCTATAACCAACCTCACGCGGTGGTAGATGGAAACGTGTACCGTTTATTAAGCCGTTTATTTGGCATTGAAACAGCAATTGATAGTTCGGAGGGGAAAAAGGAGTTTTTTAAACTGGCTGAAGAATTATTGGATTGTAAAAATCCGGCACGGCATAACCAGGCCATTATGGAATTTGGATCGCAGTGGTGTAAACCTATTCATCCCAAATGCCCTGATTGCATTTTTAAAGAAAAATGTTTTGCTTTTAATAATGAAATAGTAGATAAGCTTCCTGTAAAAGCAAAAAAGACCAAAGTAAGGAAGCGCTATTTTACTTATGTGGTGGCGGTGGATAAAAAGAAAAATGTGATCATTAATAAACGCGCCGCAAATGATATTTGGAAGGGTTTGTATGAATTTCCGTTGATTGAATCTGAAAAGGAGATAAAAGAAAAAGATCTTTTCAAACATCCGTCATTTAAAAATGTTGCGGGAAATCATTTCAGCCTTTTACATCAGTCAAAATCATACAAGCATGTATTGAGTCATCAGCATCTTCATGCAAAATTTTATGTTATTTTTACAAAAAATATATTTAAGGCTCCGGTTCAAACAAGCGCGTTAAACTCTTTAAAAAATCTCGCGTTTCCAAGATTGATAGAAAAATTCCTAAATGATTGCCAATTAGATGAAATATCTTATTTTTGAATAATATTCCTTAATTATGAAAAAAATAATTTTAGCTTTTGGTTTAATGCTTGCGGTTTCGGTATTTAAAGCGCAGATTTACAAAGCAAAAGAAGGCGGCACGGTTATTTCTTTTTACTCAAAATCTCCGTTAGAAGATATTGATGCCACCAATAAAGGCGCCATTGTTGTAATGAATACGAATACAAACGATATTCAGGTGCGTTTAACCATTCAAAATTTTAAATTTAAAAATGCGCTTATGGAAGAACATTTTAATGAGAATTACATGGAGACAAACAAAAAAGTGACAAATGCTTCCGGCGTGGTAACTTACCCTTATAGAAACGCAATTTTTAAAGGGAAAATAAATGAGAAAATAGATTATACCAAGGATGGCGAAAACAAAGTTACAGTAACAGGTAAAATGGAAATGCATGGCGTTACCAAGGACGAAACTTATGCAGGAACCGTTACAAAAAAAGGAGATGAAATTACTATAAAATGTAAGTTTAAAATTAAAGTGGCCGATTATGGTATTCAGGTGCCATCATTATACGTTAAAAATATTGCGGAAGTGGTTGATATTGATGTTAACACTATTTTAGAGCCTTATCAGAAACAATAAATTTCTCTTCAAGAGTATGATATTCCTTAAAAACGCACTTCTTATAATTTCAATAGTTGGCTTTGCTGATTTTTCTTTTGCGCAGGATGATCTTTTAAGCATTGTAGATGATGGTAAACCCGAAACCTCTCAAAAAGTTTTTGCCACTTTTAAAACGTACCGTTTGGGTAATGCTTTAACCACCGAGCCTGTAAAGAAAAAGCATCTGGATTTTAGAATCAGTCACCGCTTTGGTAATATTTACGATGCTACCAATCCCAATCCAATTAACGGTACGTTTCAAACCTTTCTTGGCTTTGATAATGTTTCCGATATCAGAAACAGTTTTGATTACGGTTTAACAGATAATATAACCATTGGCATTGGCAGAAGCAGATTAAATAAGCTTGTAGACGGAAGTTTAAAATGGCGTTTTTTACAGCAAAAAACCGATTTTTCTATTCCTGTTTCAATGGCAATTTTTAGTGATATTGGATATTCTCATGCGCCAACATCCGAAATTTATTCAGGCATTTTAAAAGATTTTGAAACCAAGGAATTACATCGAGTAAATTATTTTACACAATTGATAATAGCAAGCAAAATTAACGATTGGTTATCTCTTGAATTATTGCCGGGTTATATGTATCGTAACTTTATTAAAGAAAGGGTAAACACCCAGAATAATGCTGTAGATGTAAACGGATTTGTAACCATTGGTTTTGGAGGCAGAATAAAATTAACCAGACGTTGCAGTTTTATTGGCGATTATTTTTATAACGCTACGCCTTATTTCACCAATAATACAAATTCAAAAAACCCACTTTCGTTAGGAGTTGAATTAGAAACAGGGGGTCACGTATTCAGTTTATTTTTTACAAACGCTTCGGGTTTAATAGAGAATAATTTTATTCCTTACACCAACGATTCTTGGCAGAATGGACAGGTTAAATTTGGTTTCAGTATTTCGCGGGTATTCACACTTTAAAAAGTGATTTCAAACATCTACACTCACATATTCAGTAATCATCTTTTATCAAAACAGCATATTTCTCCTGAAATAAAACAGGGCGTTCAACTTATATGGCCATCGGTGTTTTTATTAGTATCTTTTGCTTTACTTATCCTTATAAAAGTTACCTCTTATCCTAAAGTTATTAAGCTCATGCAGGCCTGTTTTAATTTTCAATCCTGGAGGCAGTTGGAACGGGAGGAGTTTAATCCTTTTCGGTTTTACTCAGTTTTGTTAAGCATATTTTTTCTTTTAAACCTTACATTTTTTGTATATAAAATTAATATGGTTTATAATCTGGTTTTAGTTGAAAGCAGCCATCTGAGCCGGTTTTTTTTTCTTTTAACTGCTACTATTATTTTCTTTTCTGTAAAAGGGCTTCTTAACAAACTACTTGCAGTAACTTTAAACGATAACAAACTCATTCCTGAATTTGTTTATAGTTCTTTTGTTATCAGCCAAACGTTTGGTATATTTTTATTTCCTTGTTTAATTTTAGCAGAGTGGAGTCGTTTAAATCCGGTGGTGTTTTTATCAATGGCCAGCGTTATTTTAATTGCGTCGCAAATTTTTAAATGGTATAGAGGCGTGGTGTTTGGGTTGATTGAGCATAAGGTAGGATTATTACAAATTTTTGTATATTTTTGCGCTTTAGAAATTTTGCCCCCGCTGGTGATGGTAAAATTTATAATTGAAACATTTTAATTTAGCTTACGTTGAATATGGCAGCAAAAAAAAAGATGGCTAAGAAAGCTGCGGTAAAGCACCCCGCCGGTAAATCGAAAATAAAATTAAAGCACGCTCCATCTAAAAGCAAAAAGGCCGCGGTTAAAACTTTTCCTAAAAAGAAAAAAAAGAAACTTGCTAAAAAAGCCACTATTAAGCAATTTAAACCAAAATCGGTTAAGGCACCTACCGAAAAAATAACCAAACAAAAAAAGCAAATAGTAAATAAAGTTATTGCCCCAAGCGCTGAATTTGCTTTACCTGTTAAACGCACTCGTAAATCTTCAAAAAAAGCACTTTTAACTCTGCCTCCGCCACCAATAATTGAAGTTAGTAATTTGCCAAAAACTAAAGTTAAAACCCTGCTTATATCTCAGCCAAAGCCTGTTGATACTGATAAAAACCCATATTTTGATATGGCTCGCAAACATAACCTGAGTTTAAATTTCAGGCAGTTTATAAAGGTTGAAGGGTTAACCTCACAAGATTTCAGGGCTCAGCGTATTGATATTTTAGAGCATGGTGCCGTTATTTTAACCAGTAAACTTTCAGTAGATCATTATTTTAAAATGTGTAATGAAATGCGCGTTACAGTGCCGGAAGGAATGAAGTACTTCTGCATTAACGAACAAACAGCTTATTATTTGCAAAAATACATACAGTACCGTAAGCGCAAAATATTTTTTGGCCAAGGTACAATGCTTGATCTTGTAGATGTTATCAGAAAAAATAAAGATGAAAAGTTTTTATTGCCGGTTAGTGATGTACATAAAGAACAAATTGTTGAATTTTTAGATGAATTAAAACTGAATTACACCAAAGGAATTTTTTATAAAACTGTAAGCGCTGATCTTAGCGACATGAAATCCCTTTCAGAATTTGACATTTTGGTTTTCTTTACCCCTGCGGGTATTAAATCTTTAAAAGCTAATTTCCCAAACTTTAAGCAAGGCGCAACCCGTATTGCTGCGTTTGGCCATACGGCCGCGCAAATGGTAAAAGAAATGGGTTACAGGCTCGATATATTTGCCCCTAATCCTAAAAATCCCAGTATGTCAGGCGCATTGGATGCCTATATCAAAGAGGCAAACAAACGCTGATTAACCCAATAAAGTTATTTGTTTTAACATGGCTTTTTCTATTACAGGAAATTCTTCTATTTTTTTTCCTACGTAAATAAATGCAACGATTATTTTCTTGCCATTTGCCTGTAGTGTACCATAAATAATTTTTTTATTTAAGCGGTACACTTCCCGCATCCTTCGTTTTAATTTATTACGGTCGTGCGCTTTTTTAAACTGACGTTTTGGAACAACAAACATGGCCTGGGCAGGGAATTGCAGGGCAACGGGCGTATCAATAAAAATGATTTTAACAGGATAAGTGAGTTGTGATTTACCTTTGCTGAACAAAAGATCTATTTGTTTTTTGCTGCATAAGCGCTCTTGTTTATGAAAGGTATTGGCCAATAGTTTGATTGGTAAAGATAATTTTTTACTTTTACGGAATAAATAAATTATTTCTTATGGGAAAAGGTGATAAAAAAAGTAAGCGTGGAAAAATTCATATCGGTTCTTTCGGAGTTAAGCGCCCGAAGAAAAAGGCCGTGAAGAAAACAGTTGCAAAGGTCGTTAAAAAAGCCGCTCCTAAAAAAGCCGCAAAAAAAGCCGCAAAAAAAGCTGAATAAAATAAAAGCTGTCAGTAACCGACAGCTTTTTTTTACGTTAATTATTAAAGAGAGAGAAGGATCAGTGTGGACATTTCAAAATTCAATCAACGGGCGTTGCGACTTAAAAAGGAGAATGAAAATTTCTACCGCCGCCTTAAATTAAAATCGCCAAAAAATCTTGATGAGGTAATCCATAAAGCGCATGACGAGGCTTTTGAGAATATTGATTGTTTAAAATGTGCTAATTGCTGTAAAACAACTTCTCCCATATTTTATCAGCGCGATATTGAAAGGGCCGCCAAAGCCTGCCGCTTGAAAACGGGTGAGTTTATTGATAAATATCTTAACCTGGATGCTGATGGGGACTATGTTTTAAAACAAGTCCCTTGTTTTTTTTTAGATGGAGATAATTATTGCACCATTTATGAAGATCGTCCAAACGCTTGCCGCGAATATCCTCACACCAATCGAAAAAAGATGCACCAGGTATTAGACCTTACACTTAAAAATACACTGGTTTGCCCGGCAGTTCTTCATATTACAGAAGAGATTAAAAAGCATTTAAAGTAAGGCTATCAGAGCATTCATTTAAATTATTTTACAATAATTTTCTTTTCAACAACGCTTGCCATGTTAAATCTGCCTACTGCTTTTGTGCGGGCTCCTTCCGGTGTAATTATATTTGTTTTTACGTTTTCGGGTGTAGTGGCAAACAAGCCGCCGTTATTAATTTGTAATTGCATTTGAATAAAGAAAAAATAATTTTCGCGTGAAAGTGAATGAATTTGAACTTTGCACGTGTTATATTTTTTATATTGCTTAAAACTCAACAAAGTAGAGGGTGGTGTAAATTTGATCGTATCCTGCGGAGCATCAATTACCACGCCACCCGTGCCATCTATGCAAATATTAATTTCACCTGAACCGGCAAACAAAGTATCGTTTCTGAATGTTTTTATCCAGTAATAATCCGGCTTATTATCCGCTATATCGCGCGCATATAATAAGCAGTTATAAGCAGAATCTTTTGATGCGGGGCCAAATCCTGCGCCTTGATCAATTCCTGCTATAATGGTATCTAATATGGCGGTTCTTTTTTGAGCCGCGGTTGAGGTGTAGGTATGCCCTTCTATGGTAACTTTTAAACGGTAATTATGGTTAAGTTTTGCTATTGTATCTAATGCAGTAATTGGATAAACGTAATAACCGTTAGATTGATAATTAAACGTGTACTGTTGCCCTGTTGTTGCATCTTCCAATATAACCAAGGCGTTTGTAACGGGAGGAGCTTCTTTATTGCTGAAGTAGTTATCATTTGTAATTACGCGTATTTTCTGATCTTCCCGTAAATTATTTACAAAGGCATCAATTACATAAAGCTTTGATCCTTCATCTAACTTTATTTGAATAACATCTTCGCAGGAAGTAAAAAAAGTAATAATACATATTACTAGGGTGAATAGAACTGATTTTTTCATTGTTAAAATTTAAAATTATAAGTAATTGCAGGAACAACAGAGCCGATAACTGAAAAACGCACGGCCTCTGTTTGCGTTGGCATGTCGCCTTTGGTTCTAAAGAAAATACTGAAAGCATTCCGTCGGTTGTAAACATTGTATACACTAAACACCCAGGAACTTTCATGGTTTCTAAAAATTTTTCGTGGAATATCAATGTTATCGGTATCTTTTCCAATAATGCGGTAAAGTTTAGCGCGCCTTTTTGATTTACGCACCCAGTGCTTTTCCATATTAACATTGTAAGTAGCGCCAACATCGAGCCTGTGATAGGGTGTAATGCGGTAATTGTTGCGGATATTATCGGTGTTGTAAGGGATATTATAACTCTGAATTTGAATTCTTGAGTTGGGGAAAGAGGCAGGAACTCCGCTTAAATAAACAAAATTAGCGGATAAATTCCATTGTTTTGTAAGATCGTAATTTACACTGGTGTTTAAGCAGTGGGTGCGGTCGTATCGACTAAGAAACCAATCATCATTACTTATTCCCCTCATTAAACGCTCTGTTTTACTAAGCGTATAACTTATCCAGCCGTTTAGTTTTCCTTTATTCTTTTTTATATAAAACTCTGCGCCATAAGCCCTGCCTAAGCCTTGCAGCAATTCACCTTCAACAGTTTCATTAATAAATAAATTTGCGTTGTCCACATAATCCAGTTGGTTTTGTAAATATTTGTAATACACTTCAATGGATGTTTCAAACATATTATCTTTAAAATTACGGAAGTAGCCAAAGCTTCCCTGATCAGCAATAAGGGGTTTTAAATTATTGGAAGCAATGGTATAAACATCAAGAGGTGTGCTGGCCGCTGTATTGCTGATGAGTTGAAGATATTGAGCCATTCTGTTATAACTTGCTTTAAATGAGCTTTGAGAATTAATCACATAGTTTAAAGAAAAACGCGGCTCAGGATTAACGTAAGATTTTATTATTTGTCCGTTTTTAAAGTTTGCTATCGAATCTAAAGGCAAAGGTTCGTTTAAAAGTGTATCTCCGTAATAGTAAGCTTTTCCCTTTCCTAAATATTGGTAGGTGCTAATGCGTAGGCCGTATTCTAAAGTTAATCTCGGAAGAATTTTATTTTCGTTGCCTGCATATACTGCATATTCAATGCCATAACGTTTAGCAGATTTAAATGTTACACTTGAACCCTGCTCAAATTGCCCGACGGCGTTATAAGGTAAAAAATCATACATCAACGCCTGCATACCAAAACGAATTGTATTTTTACTATCGGCATAGTATGTAAAATCAGGTTTTATGCTGTAGTTTATAATATTACTTTTCCATTTAAAACTCTGATTAAGTTGTTGCAATTTAAATTCCAGATAATAATTATAGTTGCTGTAACAACCCGTAACATTCATAAAAAGTTTGTTGTTTATAATATGATTCCATCTTACGGTACCCGTAGCATTGCCCCAGTTAAAGCCAAAAACACTTAACCCAAAAACATCGCGGCCAAAATAGCCACTTGCAAACACCGTGTTTTTTTCATTAATACGGTAATTAATCTTTGCTGTAAGATCATAAAAATAAAATTGAGAATTTTTAAGCGGGTTGGTGCTTTTTAAAAATGGTTTCAGTAGAGCATCTATATAGCTTCTTCGCCCGGCAATTATAAAACTCATTTTGTCTTTTATGATAGGGCCTTCTATGCTTAAGCGACTAAAGATGGTTCCTATGCCTCCCGACACAGTAAGCTTTTTGCTGTTACCTTCTTTCATTCGGATGTCGAGAATAGAAGAAACCCTTCCTCCGTATTGTGCGGGAATTCCCCCCTTTATAAGCTTTACATCTTTAACCGCATCCGGATTAAACACTGAAAAAAATCCGAACAAGTGGGAGGAATTATAAACCGGAGCTTCGTCCAATAAAATCAGGTTCTGATCAATATTTCCTCCGCGAACATTAAAACCACTTGCGCCCTCTCCAACCGTTGTAACCCCCGGGAGCAATTGAATTACGCGCACCACATCTACCTCGCCAAATAAAGCGGGAATTTTGTTTATTTGCTTAATATCAAGCCGCGAAACACCCATTTCTACGCTCTTAATATTCCTATCTTCTTGTTCGGCGGTAACTTCCACTTCCTCCAATTGTGTTCTTTCTTCATTCAATTCAATGGTTTTATTGATATTCTGATTAAGATTAACGGAAATTGTAAAAGTTTTATAACCGATAAGAGATGCGCCGATAATATGTACCCCTTTAGGGAGAGTTATCGAAAAAAATCCGTATTCGTTGGCGGAACCGCCTATTTGAGAACCTTGTTTATAAACGGTGGCGCCAATTAAGGCTTCTCCGTTTTTCGCATCTTTAATGTAACCGCTTAGCGTAAATTTTTCCTGCGCCGAAAAATTTAGTGCCATAATAAAAAGGAGTGCGAAAAATTTTATTTTCATACTAAATAAATATTCTATGAGATGTTTATCCTATGTTGGAAATCCCGCGCAAAACTATGGAAACTTTGCATGTCTTACAAGTTTCCTTAAGTTAAATTTAAATCTGCTAAATTAATTTTTTATAATTTATAGAGAATTTTGGCTTATAAATTGATTAGATAACCGGGTAGGTTTATGCCGCATCTTTTTAGTAAGTTTGTAACGTTAATTATATGAAACCATCAATTCCACGTGGCACACGAGATTTTGGGCCTGCAGAAATGCAAAAGCGTCAGTATATTTTAAATATTGTCCGTAAAAACTTTGAGTTGTTCGGATATCAGCCTATAGAAACTCCGGCTATGGAAAACATCACCACCTTAACCGGTAAATACGGCGAGGAAGGCGATCAATTGATTTTCAAAATTTTAAATTCCCGCATTCATGAAAGTAAAAATAAAGATGTTTTAAAAAAGGAATTTGAATTGTCGCTGGAAGCATCCAGAAATTCAGAAGAACTAACGGAAAGGGCATTGCGCTATGATCTTACTGTTCCGTTCGCGCGATTTGTAGTGATGAATCAGCATCAGCTTACTTTTCCTTTTAAGCGGTATCAGATACAGCCGGTGTGGCGCGCAGATCGTCCTCAAAAAGGCAGATACCGTGAGTTTTACCAATGCGATGCGGATGTAATAGGAAGTAATTCTTTAATTAATGAATTAGATCTGATTTCCTTAGTTGACAAATCTTTTTCCCAATTAAAAGTACCCGTTATTATTAAATTTAATAATCGTAAAATATTAAGTGCAATTGCTGAGGTTATTCATGAGCCTTCTAAGATTGTAAACATAACGGTTGCTATTGATAAACTGGATAAGATTGGTAAAGAAGGCGTAAATAAAGAACTTGCAGAAAACGGGATTTCACAAGAGGCCATTCAAAAGCTGCAACCCTTGCTCGAGTTTAAAGGAACTAATGCCCAGAAAGTTGGAATTTTAAAAGAGCTGGTGGGGAATACTGAAGCGGGAAAAAAAGGAATAGAGGAAATAGAATTTCTGCTAAATACTTCAACGGCAGAAATAGAATTGGATATCACACTTGCGCGAGGACTTAATTATTATACAGGAACTATTTTTGAAGTGAAAGCAAATGAAGGCACTTTTTCATCAAGCATTCTGGGTGGCGGAAGATACGACGATCTTACAGGGATATTTGGATTGCCTAACATGAGCGGCGTGGGAATTTCATTTGGTATAGATCGGATTTATGATGTGATGGAGGAGTTGAATTTATTTCCCGCATCAACCGATAAATCACCGGCTGCCACTTTAATGTTTGCTCATTTTGATATAGAGTCGCAAACACATTGCGTAAGTCTTGCAGCTGAATTAAGAAATAAAAATATTTCCTGTGAAGTTTATCCGGACATAACAAAAAAATTAGGCAAGCAATTTGATTACGCTAATAAAAAAAACATCCCTTTTGTGTGTACAGTTGGAAGTAATGAGATGCAGAATAAATTATACGCGGTTAAAAATATGGATAAGGGCGAGCAGCAGCAATTCAATATTACTGATCTTATAAAATTTTTAAAGAAAGATTAAAATGACCTTTACTATAGATCATACAAAACGCTTAAGCATTCATGAATTAGAAAAATTTATGATAGATGAGAATGCAAAAGTGGATATTTCAAAGGTAACAGAACGGGTGATTATTGACGGCCGGGCTTATCTCGATAATAAATTAAAGAACCACGGCGCACCTATTTACGGAATAAATACAGGATTTGGGTCTTTATGCAACGTAATAATTCCTGATAAAGATATTGAGCAATTGCAGGAAAACCTTGTAAAAAGCCATGCTTGCGGAATGGGTGAAGAGGTTCCGCAGGAGATCGTGAAATTAATGCTGTTTTTAAAGATTCAATCATTGGCTTATGGTAAGAGTGGTATACAATTGCAAACCGTTAGTTTGCTGTGCGAACTTATAAATCATAAAATTTATCCTGTTGTTTATCAGCAGGGATCACTTGGAGCAAGTGGCGACCTTGCTCCCCTGGCACATTTAAGTCTTACTTTGTTAGGCCTCGGAAAAGCGTATCATAACGGTTCGCGAATTAATTCGAATGTAGCTTTAAAAAATGCAGGCCTTAAACCCGTTACGCTTACTTCTAAAGAAGGGCTGGCTTTATTGAATGGCACTCAGTTTATGAGTGCTTACGGTGTTTATAACATCATTCGCTCAAAAGAACTAAATGCCTGGGCCGATGTTATTACGGCACTTTCGTTGGATGCATTTGACGGAAAAATTGATCCCTTTAAAGATCATCTGCATACGATTAGAGCGCATCCCGGGCAATTGCAAACAGCGGTAACAATTCGCAAACTGTTAGATGGCAGTGAAATTATTAAACAGCAAAAAAAGCAGGTGCAGGATCCTTATTCGTTTCGTTGTGTGCCACAGGTTCATGGCGCTACTAAGGATACTCTTAATTATGTAACCTCCGTTTTTGAAACCGAAATAAATTCTGTTACCGACAATCCCACTATTTTTCCGGAAGAAGATGAGATTTTGAGCGGTGGTAATTTTCATGGTCAGCCTTTAGCTTTGGCACTCGATTTTTTATGTATTGCCATGTCTGAGCTGGCTAGCATTTCCGAACGCCGAACGTATTTGCTGGTAAGTGGACAGAGGGATTTGCCACCTTTTCTGGCTCCTGAAGCAGGGTTAAATTCTGGCTTTATGATTCCTCAATATACCGCAGCCAGTATTGTTAGTCAAAGCAAACAATTGTGTACTCCTGCCAGCGCGGATAGTATTGTATCAAGTAATGGCCAAGAAGATCATGTAAGCATGGGCGCCAATGCGGCTACCAAATGTTTTACTGTAATAGAAAACACGCACAAAGTTTTGGCAATTGAATTACTAAATGCAGCGCAAGCTTTGGAATTCAGAAGACCAAAACAGTCATCGGCTCACCTAGAAAACATTTTTAAGGCTTTCAGAAGAACTGTACCCTTTATACAAAAAGACGAAGTGATGTACGAATTAATGCAATCTTCTATTGAATTTATAAAAGAAAATCCCTCGTTGGTATTTTGAGATCGATAACAATCATATTCTGGTTGCTGGTTTACACGTTTCAGTCAAATGCCTGTCAATGTCCCTTAACAAGCTTGAGTTTGGGCGAGTGTGATAAGTATGAAATAATTTTTAGAGGAAAGGTTGATTCTGTAAAATCATGCAATCGGAATTTTGGCGAAGCGTTTTTTAAAGTAAGTGAATTATATAAAGGAAATATCCCCGCAACGTTCAAGGTTTTATTTGAATGCGGTGTGCCTTGCGCCATGAATTTTAGAGTGGGAGAAGAGTGGATAATTTACAGTAATTTTAAACAGATTGGCAACGCTAAAATTGATTGGTGCGGAAGAAGCAGAAAATATTTTAAGTTTGCTAAAGAGGATTTTTATACTGTCACCTATGGAAATGATTATGAGGAAGAACTTGTTTTTTTGAGAAAAAATCTAGGACTTCACCGCGCTTTGGCGGAAACTAAGAATGCTGCCGAAAATCGCAACTTAAGGCCATCCACCAATCAAACCATTTTTATCTTGGTATGTTCTTTGCTTGTTATTATTTTGTTCTACTGGTTATTTAATAAATATTTTAAATTTTAATTTAATATGAAAATTCAAATCTACAAACCGCATCCATGGCATGGAATTCCAATTGGCGAAAAATGCCCTGAAATTGTTACTGCTTACATTGAAATGGTACCAAACGACAGTGTTAAATATGAAATTGATAAAGTGACAGGTTATCGAATGGTTGACAGGCCTCAAAAATTTTCGAATATTGTTCCCGCGCTTTATGGGTTTATTCCCCAAACTTATTGTGGCGAACAAGTGAGAGAGTTTGCGGAAATGAAAGCTGGGAAGCCTGTTTTAAAAGGCGATGGCGATCCTCTGGATATTTGTGTTTTAACAGAAAGAAATATAACAAGTGGTGATATTATTTTGGAAGCAATTCCTATTGGAGGATTCAGAATGATAGATAAGGGTGAAGCCGATGATAAGATAATAGCGGTATTTAGAAAAGATGAAATTTACGGAAGTATAAAAGATGTTTCAGATTGTCCGGCAACCTTATTAAACAGATTAAAACATTATTTTTTAACTTATAAAAATATTCCAGGTGGTGATAACAATGCGGTGGAAATAACACATACTTATGGCAGAGAAGAAGCGCATCAGGTTATTTTGCGCAGCGTAAGAGATTACAGTACTCTATCAGCTGGTCACCATTAATTATTTTCCAGATTTTGTTGCCATTTCCAGGCAGTTAACATCATATTGTCCAGATCAAATTCGGGTGTCCATCCGAGTTCGGTTCTGGCAAGCGTATTATCGCAATAAACAGCAACCACGTCACCTGCTCGCCGCGGACCAACAGTATAATTCAGTTTTGTTTTAGAAACTTTTTCGAACGACTTAATTACCTCTAAAACACTTACTCCTTTTCCAGTACCAAGATTAAACAACGAAACCTTCTTTTTATTTTTTTGCTTAACGAGGTATTCAAAAGCTTTAATATGTGCATCTGCAATATCGGTTACATGAATATAATCCCGAACACAATACCCATCAGGCGTAGAATAATCATTTCCAAAAACTGTGAGTGAATTTTTCCCCACGGCAGTTTGTGTAATGATAGGAACCAGATTATTTGGTTTATTAATTGGAGATTCGCCATTAGTTCCGCTTAAATGCGCTCCCACAGGGTTAAAATAGCGTAGGATGACGGCATTAAGCCAGGGGTTAGATTTTGAAAAGAATTCGATAATATCTTCCCCAATTTGTTTGGTATGTCCGTATGGGCTTTCAGCTTTTTTTAACAAGGTTTCTTCTGTTACAGGCAGTTCATCAGCATTTCCATATACGGAGCATGACGAAGAAAAGATAAAATTTTTTATTTGCTTTTCTTTGGCATATTTAAGAAGGTTAGTAAGTGAATTAATGTTGTTCCAATAATATAATACTGGATCCGCCATACTATCAGGAACAGATTTAAAAGCGGCGAAATGAATAATGCCTAAAATATCTTTTACATTAGATAAATTTTGCCGCAGATCATTTTCGTTGCAAAGGTCTATGTTTATAGTTTGAAACTCCCTTTTTGTGAGCGCTTTTACTCTATCGTAGGAATTTGCGGCAGAGTTCGAAAAATTATCGATTGAAACTATGTTATAGTCAGTTTTATTAAGCAATTCAATAAGGGTGTGTGATCCGATATAACCTGCACCTCCGGTAACAATGATGGTTTTCATGTGGCTTAAAGATAAAGATAGTTTTTTTATTGTAAATTTAGTTTATAAATTTGGTAAATGGCTTGCGGAAGAGCTTTGTTATTCAAATTTTTATATAACCTTGGTATAGGTAAATTGTTATTAAATAAAAACAGACAGAATTTGCGGATACCTATTTTGGTATTTCATAAAATAATACCTGAGTACGATAACGTTTGGCCGGGAGTACATCCCGAATTATTTGAAAAAATAATTATAATGTTAAAACAACATTATAAAATCCTGCCTCTTAACGCGTTATTAACTGCTTAGGTTGATGAACTTAAAAACGCTTGTTTTATTACTTTTGACGACGGTTATAAAGATTATCTGCAATACGCTTATCCGATAATGAAAAAACACAATATTCATTCCACGTTGTTTGCGCTTCCTCCGAATGCCGAAAACAAGGGACATATCTGGACTTCAACAATCTCCTTTTTTGTAAAGAATTATAGTTTGAAGGAAATAATTGCTTTTTTTAATTTTTACAAATATGAAATTTCATATAATTCGGTGAACGCTTTTGAGCTAAATCTGTCCATAACAAAAAGCTTATGCAAACTTCCGCAAAATGATAGGTTGATGTTAATTAATGAATTAATGGATAAGCTTACAAAGGATCAGAAAATTCTACCGGAAGAATTACTCTCTTTAGACGAAATAAAACATTTGGATGCTGAAATTGTCAGCGTGGCGTCCCATGGCTTCACGCATCCAAGCTTTGAAGATGAAACGGATTTGAAATTCATTGAAAAAGAACTTAACCAATCAAAGATATTTCTTGAAAAAGAAGTAAACAGGAAGGTTATTTATTTCGCCTTTCCATTTGGAAAAAGTAATCGGTTGGCCATAGATCAAGCAAAAAAATATTATAAATTGTGTTTTACCGGAATGAACAGGTCTGTTGATTTAGATAAATTAAAGGTTGATCCCGAGTATATTTATAATCTTCATCGTTATAGCGTTCATCATTCGTCTGCTGAAGAAGTATTCTTTCTGATAAATGGTTTTCACGCCCGGATGTTAGGCTTATTAAATGCATAATCACCTTCTTAAAACCACAATAATAATTGTTTAGTGCAATTTTAGGACATAATTTACTAATCTTACAATTTTTTCTCTAATTTTATCAATCTTCATGGATTCACCAGTAGATATTTTTGATTTATTGTTAGCACCCTTCTACCTTGCTATAGCTTTTTTTTTCGCGCGAAATATTTCAAATAGATACATAAGGCAAAAACCTTATTATAAATATCTCGTTCCAGGCCTAATGTGCAAATTCATCGGTGGAATAAGCTTGTGCTTAGTTTACACATACTATTATACAGTTGGTGGAGATGTTACCAACTACTTTATCTCTGCAAATGCTTTTGTGAATGTTTTATACGATGGAGATTTAAGAAAGTTTTTTGAAATGCTTGATTATAAAAACCATAATATTTCATCTACTCTTGGATCAAACAATATATATGATAGTATTCAATTCAGTTCGAGTGATTACTATGCATTATTCACTGTTACTCTTATTATTCCATTCTGCATATTAGGTTGCAAATCGTTTATTTGTACAACTATTTTACTGTGTTGCGTTAGTTTTATTGGAATGTGGAAGTTATACTTGGTTTTTATAGATCAATTTCCGAGCCTGACTAGACAATTTGCTATCGCAATTTTTTTTATCCCGTCAGTGTTTTTTTGGGGCTCCGGAATATTAAAAGACACTTATGCCTTAAGTGCGATCGGTTTTTTTGTATTTGGATTGTACCGGTTTCAGATTTTAAAAATGAGAAATATAAAGTATTTGCTACAGATTATCTTCCCGGTTTTAATTTTTGTTTTTGTTAAACCCTATTTTTTCTTTGCGTTATTGCCTGGCTCTTTAATTTGGATCTTTTTTTCGCGTTTAAATAAAATGAAAAACAAAATTTTTAAGGTTATGGTAGTACCTTTTTTACTTCTTAGTCTGATAGGTGTCATCATGTTTTCTCTGCAATATCTTGGCCAATATTTAGGGGAATACAATTTGGATAACATTCTTAATAAAGCGGTTAAAACTCAGCAGGATCTAATCAGAGAAGTACAGTACGGAGGCAATAGTTATAATATTGGAGTATTTGAGCCAACTATTGGAGGCATTGCTTCTAAAATTCCTGCCGCTTTAAACATGGCATTTTTCAGACCATATATTTGGGATGCTAGAAACCCGGTAATGTTATTATCCGGTCTAGAAAACTTATTTATGCTTGGGTTTAGTTTATATATATTATTCAAAGTGAAATTTTCCACCCTCTTTACGTCACTATTTAGTAACCCTTTACTTATATTCTCCTTTTTATTTGCGCTGTTCTTTGCTTTTTCCGTTGGGTTAACAACTGCAAATTACGGGGCTTTAGCCAGGCTCAAAATACCTTGTATCCCTTTTTATATTTCCTCGCTATTTATTTTGTATTATTTAAATAAAGAAAGTTTCAAGAGAAGATAAGTGTTCTTTATTTTACGCGGTCAATGAATAATCTGTTTTGCAGGATATATTCTTTCCCGGCCGCACTGTCTTTCAATAACTTAAATGTAGAATCAATATACTGTTTTATAAAAAATCTGAAAGTGTTAACTGAACTCGCCGATTTTTTAAAAGTGCTGTTATTAATTCCGGGATAACGAACTGCATTTAAAATCATCGAGCGGGCTTCAAAAACTTCTTTTTCGTTTTTAGATTGGATCCATGGGCCATGATCCGATTGAAGTATTATAATCCCGCTAGGATCATTTTTTATTATTTGTGAAATGAATGGTTCTACTTTTTTATTCACATATTTCAATTGTTCAATGTAATTTTTTTTAGGTTCCCACGAGTTATCAGAGTGTTTGTCGTTATAAACATGTTCACCTTTACTGTTGAAAACAAAAGGCGGATGTGGTGCGACAATGTGCACAAAAGTGAATTTTTTATTATTTTTAATATTGGCTACATCAGTCAGCTTTTCGAATTGGCTTTTTAATCTCAAATGCTGTATCATTCCAAGAAGATCATCCAACCTGAAAATGGTAAATTTTAAAATGCCCCTTTCAAATTCGTTGGGCCCGTTTATAACAATAGTGGAATCGATCTGCGAAAAGCCATTGGTAACTGAATATCCTGATTGTAAATTATACAGGGTGTAACCGTTGTTTTTTAAAACTGAAAGGATTTTATTGTTTAATACAAGTGCCCTGATTTGCGCACCCGACAACACCGGAAGATATTCCATGTTTAACGTGGCGGCTAAAGAAGGCGGTGTAGAGTAATAGTTGGCAATTGAACTATCGGCTATAAAGAACCGTTTATTTTTAAGAAACCCCATGAATTCAGAATTATCATAGTTATATTGTTCTTTAAGTATATGTTGGTTTGCGTATCCGTCAAGAATAATGAAATACAAGTTAGGCAAAGAGTCTGTGGTAATTACGGATGTTACTTTGTCGTTATTAGCTAAAGGCGTGGTCACGAGTTTACTTTTAAGATATACAATCTTGGTTATATTAAAAAGAATTAATAGCAGTACAAGGATGTTTAGGAAATAATTTATTTTAAAGCCGGTTTTTACTCTTTTTTGAATAATATAAATAATTAGAATAAAAGCTAAGATTGTAGAACCCGTCAAGTAACGGTGTATATTTTTAAAAGGCCAATAACCAGAGAAATACAAGTTTTCAAGCATGTCGTACAAAACTCCGTAATTAAAAAGTAAAAGTAAAAGGAGTGTACTTATAATTCCGGACTTAACCCTGTTGCGAATGAAAAAGTAGAGAATAGCGAATAGAAGTAGTGAGATTGCACTGCCAACCACAAGTGTTCTCTTCATCATAAAAATTTCAACCTGCCCGTAATTATGCGCAAAAAGGAAAAGGGAGATCAAGAAAATAAAAAGAAAAGTGTGAAGAGGAAAATTATTTAAAAATTTACGCATGAGTTTCCATCCAAAACAAAATTCTCCCTGAATTATCAAGCGGGTATTGCTCTTTTATCCGGTAGAAAAAATTAAAACTCCTTAAAAAATGTTCCTGTGTATATAGCGAATAAATGTCTTTTTTGGTAATTAATAATTTTTGAACCTGAGAATCTTCTTTGGGAACAAACTCAATTAATAGTTGCGGAGCCCAAGCCGCAAACTGTTCGGCAATTAATTCAAAAGGAATGTTATGGCCTATCGCCAAGTGATGTATGAGTGCCAACGCAAGAATCGCGTCAAAGCTGGCGCGTTCGATAAAGGAGGTGTGCTCTTTATTGAACAGTCCTATTCCGGGAGTTGGGTGAGCCATGTTAACGGCTAACGGCAAAATATTTTTTATTTTAAGGTGAGATAGTTTCTTGGCAAGGTTGTTTACAACCACAGCATCTGAATCAGTAGCTATAATGTATTTTACTTTTTGGGAGCAAAGAAGAGAAAACTCACCTTCGTTACAACCCATATCCAATAAGATATTTGGATGAGCAGACTCGATAAAGGAGAGTACTGCTTTTTGTTTCTGACTATAATTTTCGTTGCTATAAGAAAATGTTTTGTAATAGTCAGACCATTCAGATTTATCGATTTTAATATCCAACTTTTGTATTCCGCTTTTTAAATGCGTAATTAATGCGATAAGCCTGCTTTTGCTTAGCATTAACTTTTTTTTTCTGAAAGACACATCTCTATTAAACTTCATTTCAAGAGTTGCATGATAATGAATATGCAGGAAAATGAAAAAATTAAGTTTCGTTCTTGAAGGTAGGCTGTACGAAACTATATTTAAGGGAATGCCATCCGAATACGCAATCGACAGATTAGAAAGTTCCGGTTTTTTGTATGCGAATAATAACAAGGGACCTAAAAAATGCCTGCAAAATTGGCCATAAGCGGGCCACGGAGAATTTTCAGAATAATTTTCAAAAGAAGACGTGTCTATAAAAATTGGATCCACGCCGATAAACTGTATATTGGAACAATTAGCGTCTTTTAGCCACATGTTTTTTTCAAGAGCTTTCAGTTGAATGTCGAGAGTAAGCAAAGCCGCAGCTTTTAATTGCATGAAACTCCATTCATAAGGATAAGAAATAAAGGGAATTAGTTGCGGCTTAAGTACTTTGTAAATATTTTTATATTCTGTATTAAAATTAATAGGATCAACTTCTTCGTGATTGATCAGCATGTGAGCCTCTGATAATTCTTTATAAAGTCCTGATGTAATTAACGTATTATAATGGCCTTTATACGTTTGCGAAATTAATCTAAAAAGAGAACCGTCTTTGTAAATGATTGAGCCATCAGGATCTTTGAAAGAAGAGGGATTTGCGGGCGTCACGATTTATCGCTTTTCCGTTTGAATATATTTAAAAAAGATCCCAATGTTTTTTTAAAAAACAAGCTGCCTGCAACAATGCCCCCAACAATAACCTGAACTAAAAGACTACCTGTTCCCGGATCAATGTATAGAGTAATGAGATCTTTCATGTGGGGGCAAAGATAATAAAGAAACATTAGAAATCCTCCAGAAATCCAGAGAAATTATAATGGGTTGAAATCAACTCTTTATTTATTTTTTTTAAAATTTTAAAATAAGCTTAATTCGTATTTCTCTCGTATTACCTCTTTAGAATTGGTAATATTTGTTTCATTAATACTTGCGTTAATGCAACTGAAACGTGAAGGAGCTGCTTTATTTTTTGAAGGTGTTATTATAAAAGTTTCATAATGGTTTTTGGCGTGTAATAGGAGAGAGGTTCCGGGTATTCGATATTCCATTTTTGCGATAATAGTAAAGGGCAAACAAAAATTAAAATTGAGAGTAGTAGGCGGTAGGAATTTTGCTGCAAAAAACAAATCCACATGCAGTGCATTTTATAAGATAATTTTTTTGATAATCCCTGAGAATTTTGAGGTTGGTGCAATTGCACAATAAACATTTTGCGTGTGAGGAATACATTTTTTATTTAATAATTATCGGCGGCATTAATATCTGTATTTCCGTATAGCGTTTGGTAAATTTGGTCGGCAATGTCGAAATTTCTGTATTTCTCGGCAATAGGCCTGATTTTATGAAAGATATCCATGCGTGTACCGTTAGTAAGAATCTCATCAATACTTTTTACGGCATTTAAATAGGCTTCTGCATTTAACTCTTCTAACACGCTGCCTATCCCATATCGTTTAATAATATCCGAATCGGTAGAAATGTCTTTTGTAATCACCACAGGCAGGCTCATTGCCCAATATTCCCCGGTTTTTATGGGGGTGCAATACTTTCTCGACTTCCCAGGCCGGGTAGGACAGATAGCAAAGTCGGCCAACCCCATATATTCAGCCACTTCTTTAAAAGGCACAAATTTTTTTATCAAAATATGATTGGGTAGCCCGGCTGACTCTAAATAAGATTGAATCTCTTTGTCCGTATGACTTGTAAGAAGGAGAATTCTAAATTTCTCTCCCCAATAATCATAGGCACATTTAAAAAAGTCGAAAGTCTCGTGTTTTAAATACAGGCCGCCAAATTTGCCGGCATAAACACATGTTATTTTATTTTCGAGATTGAATTCTTTTATTAAAAGAGGATTCTTTATTTTCTGTACTGAAAAGTGATTCAGGTCAACACATGCAGGTTTTATAAAATACCTTTTTTTAATTACGCCGTATTTTTGCTTTGAATTTTCTATCATTCCTTCAGTAGTACAGATTACCTCTGAAGCTCCTTGTAATTGTTTTTTTTCTAACCAGGATAAGAGTTTAAATGCAAAACTATTTTGTGACCAGGTGTTTGTTTCTACCATTGGCAATGCGTGAGGCTCGAAGCTGTCGAGAATCAGTTTAATATTTGTAACACGCGCGAGAAGATAGCCCATTCCGCCGGCTGGTGTGCACCAGGTATGTAAAACGGTAATTTTATTTGAGATGCAAAAATGCCAAAGTCTAAAAAATACAACAACGTAGCTAAACAGCGCGAGAAAACCAAAAGGTTTATATTTATTTTCAATTATAAAAATATTTTGCTTTTTAAGTTCCTCTTTTTGTTGTTGGTAAACATCAATATTTGTTTTAGGTGTATACTGAGACTGTGTATAAAGAAAAATTTTGCTTTGGGACGATAAATTTTTCTTAATAAGAAGAAGGTAAGGCAAGGTATAAGTTTGAATAAGGGCGTCGTTAAAACTCCAACTGGTAATAACCAAAATATTATGAATCGGGCCACTCATATTTTTTTTAAAATTTTAGTGACATTAGGCGGGAATGTTGCTGCCGCCGATAATATAAAGTAAATGGCTCTGGGTTTATTTTTGCCATCCTTCCACCAACTTCCTGCCAGGATTAAATATAAATTAGAAAAACATTGTCTTCTGAATTTTTCTGTTTTGAACAGCTGGTTCTTGGCGGCTTTTCTATACACAGCTATATGGTCTTTCTCCATCACGTTTACATTCCTACTCATGCTCTGCTCAAGAACCCTGTAATTCCATAGCGGTTTTGGTATTCTTTTTCCTTTATATTTTGAACTTAAGTTAAAACAGAAATCCTGATCGGCAGCAGTTGAAAAAGAAGTGTCGAATTTCAGACCGCCCTCGAAGCACTTTTTTTTAATAACGATATTACTGCAAGGCCCGGGAACAACGGGTCGATCCCATAACAAATAGTGAGATAAAATATCGATATCGGTGCCACGCTGGATGGTCCCCGTAAAAACAGAGTCGCGCCCGATTAATCCCATGTCGCTGAAAACCCAGTCCACATCTCGGTTCTCAAGAACAGCGATTTTTTCTTTTAAGTTATCGGGTAACCACACATCATCGGCATCTAAAAACGCAACATACTTGCCTTTCGCTTTGATCAGACCATGATTTCTGGCCGAAGAAACTCCTTGATTGGTTTGGTAACAATACTTAATTCTTGTATCGTAAAGGTAGGCGTTTACCTTATCAGCACTCTTATCTACAGAGCCGTCATCCACAATAATTAGTTCCCAGTTGATATACTCTTGCTTTAAGACAGATAGAATTGTTTCATCAATATAAGATTGAGCATTGAAAAGGGGAACTATGATGGATGTTTCAGGAGTCATAACAGGTTTAACTGTAAAGCTTTTTGTTTATTACACAGCAAAAAATTCCAATGATCGCTTTTAGAGATTTTATCAGTCTTTCTGATAGACTTTTTTTTCCATCCATTATAAAGTCCTTCCCAAAATATTTCGTTCTCTACAATAAAACTAAGGTGATGCATTTTGAATTTAGTTGCATGGTCTATTTTTACATTAAAAACCCCCTTAAAATAAAGATGCTGATAGAGGCTTTTTGGAGGAACAATAAAAAATTTAATGAAAGAAAAAAATTCCTTTTTAAAAGGGAGTTTATTATATAAATGCTTTATGACAGATTTCAAATTCATAATTGTTGTTTATATAAAGCAATATGGTTTGAATACATTCTTTCAATCGAAAATAATTGTTCTGCAGTTTCCTTACCCGCAGCGCCGATACAATTGTTTAAATTATGTTGTAATATGTATTTCACACCTCCAGCTAATTCTAAAGCACTTGCAGGGCTGCAAAGATACCCGTTTTTTTTGTGTTTGATCGCATCGGCGGCCGCGCCTGTGCTTGTTGATACCACAGGCACTCCGTTAAGCATTGCTTCTGCTATTACCAACCCAAAGGGTTCATTTTCCGCGGCATGTAAGTAAATGTCCATGACTCCAAATAAAGATGGTATTTTTTTCGGGTTAATCCAGTTCGTAAATACAATATGCTTTTCAAGCCCTTTTTCTTTTACACTTTTTTCTATCTCGTATTTTTGCGGGCCGGCTCCCGTAAATAAAAATAATAATTTTGGATGGGTCTGGATCAGTATTTCAACCGCGTTCACTATTTTTTTATAGCCCTTCCATTCTATAAAGCGGCTTAGCGTACCAATAACAATTTTGTTTTCTAATTGCCATAGTTCCCTAAACTCGTTTTTATAATTTTCGAATTGTGATGTAATTTGCAAAAGAGGTAGCCCATGATGAATGACCACAACCTTGGAAGGATCGGCGCGTTCCTTTTCTAATATGAACGTTTTATTCTCTGAGGAAATCGTTACTATTCTAGTTGCCATGTAATTATTGAATTTATCAAATATTACCCATTGAGGCGTGTACAAGTAGTGAAAGCCGGCGTCCCCTTTTGTAATTACTCTATGTTTAATTCCTGCGATTTTTCCTGCGATTAATGCTGCAAGAGAATCATCAAACAAATGAGAGTGAATAACGGTGGGCTTAATTTTTTTGAAAAGAAAATATAAAGCGATTGTACTTTTGAAAATGCCTGTTTTTCTTTTGTTATAATCATATTTGATCCAATAACATTTAATGCCGAACTTTTTCAGATCCTCAATCATTTCTGGTGGATCTTTATATAAACAAACCACACTAAACTCCATTTCTTTCTTTTTGGCAGCTATTTCTGCGAACCAATTAAAATAGGGGGCTGAACTATTATTTGCAAGGATCCATGTTACATGTATCATAGATTATCCCTTAAATATTTCATTTATATAATTTTCTGCCCTTTCAATATGTTTCTCAAATAAAAAATATTTAGATAGGTCTATTCTTTTAGTATATAAGCTATCATCTTCTCCATTTTTCAAAAACTGATCAAGTGAGTTTAAAAGTATCTCATCAGAATTATTCATATAAAGTAAGTTCTCGAAACTTAAATATTCTTTAAAAACAGGACTGAATATTGGTTTTCCCTGAGCTAAGTATGAAATAGTTTTATGATGTGAAATGTCATTACCCGGGTAATTAATGTCCATGGGCGATATGCAGAAATGACTTTTCTGGATATAATATTTAAGAATCTTATATGGTTTTATACCTAAATTATAAATATTGACGGTTGCTTTAAACAAATGATAATAATTGTGGGTTGTTTCTACCTTAATAGGTCCAACAAAAAGAAAATTAACTTTTTGAAATTTTTGAGACATTTTGTAAATTAAATCAAAATTTAATCGGTTATCAATTGAGCCAATGAAAAGACCAAATTTTCCATAAGAAATTAATTCCTCTTTAATTTTAGCTTCAATAGCACTATCAAATTCATATTCTTCACTAGAAATCCCATGATGAAGAATTAATTTAGGTTTATTTGTAAAACTATACTCAGGTAATATATGCTTCGAAATAAAAAATAAAAAATCCGCGTTGGTACTCAAAATATCTGTGCCATGGAATTTAGTCCAATGCAAATCAGCCACATGAAAAATACTTAATTTACACTTTAGTAATTTTGGATTATAGAGAAATAGAGGGGTAAAAGACCATAAAATATAATCATTATATTTATTTCTTTTTAAAAACTTTCTTAATCTTTTTGTTGCAATAAAATTATTAAACGCTATAAAGTAAGTATTTAAGGCCGGAAGATAATTTTGGATTGATAGAACTGAAAAATTTTCTTTTTCTTTTTCTTTTTTAATTTTATTTTTAAAAATATTTTGTGGTTTCCACTTGAAAGGTGAATTAATAAAAATGACATTATTTCTTTTTGATAATTCATTAGCATAATTATGTTTAGTAAACCAGAGCTCCCCCCATGGCTCATTAGAAACAATAAGTATATTTTGATTTTCAAACTTCATTTAAGATTATCCTTATGGATAATAAACAAAACTATCATTTTCTTTTTAGAGGCCGAAAAAGTTTTGTTAAAAAACTCATATATTTATAATGCCTTGTGATGTATGAAGGATAATCAAAATGGCTTTTTATTGGCAAAGTCATAATTTTTTCAAATTCTTCTAGACCAATTCCTAATTTCTTAATTACAAATTCTTTATCTTCAAATTGCAGCTTTTGAGTATATTCATTATTTTCCATAATTTTTAAAGCAGTCACCCTATCTATTTGACCGGCTAAAATAATTGATGACAAATGAGCTTTTCTTTTATCAACTTTAAATTTTACAGGCAGAATATAACCTTGGTAAAATCGTGTAAAGATAGATTCAAAATGTTTGCCGCCATAATCTTTCCATCCAAGTGAAATTAATTCTTTTTTAGCTTCTTCTTTATTATAATCCATAAGATCAAGAATACTGACGAATCTAATTTTTTTTAAAACATCAATTTTTATTCTATTATAAAAATTGATGTAAGGAAAGGTTTTAATTTTTATTGTTCCAAAATGTTTATGAATTGCTTTTATATTTAAAGCGTCATTTTTCCAATGATACCATTGAGAGGGCAAAATACTCTCTGTAGCAGAGTTACTTCCTAATAATATATATTTACATTTATTTTTTTTCGCTGCTTTATAGAGAACAGACAATATTCCGTGATCCGTAATTAATTCAATATCGATAACAGAAGCCTTTAAAAACGAAAGTTGGATATCTTTAAACTCTGACCAATCATTTACGTAAGTAAATAAATCAAAATTTAATTTATTAATAATTTTTTCGATATTATTAACAGCAAGCGCTGAATTCCAGCCATTGTCATAATGAACAATTAAGGCTCTTAAACCAAGTTGCTTTGCTTTATAGGCAAGATAACAACTGTCAATACCTCCGCTAATTCCTAGAATACAATCGTAAGGCTTATCTCTTCCTGCAGCCTTCATTTTTGAGATAATCGCGGATAGTTTTTCTTTTTTACTTTCAGGCTTTTGATTTTCTGAACCAGTATGAAGACGGTAATATTCGTTACAATAATTGCAAATACCCTTGTTATCAAATTGTATATCCGGGTCATCAATGGTATCCAAAATACAATTAGAGCACATTTGGTATATTGGAGTCATGGAGTACAATTTGAATTTAAAGATATTGTTTTAAAAGTAATTAGCAAAGCAGAAAGTCAGCTTTTTTGTATTGGCGGTTAAACTTTAGCTTTTATTATAATTTAATTTTGTACGAAGTATGAATAATCGAGAATGTTTTTAAATAAAATTAATACAATGCTGGAAGGTGGCAATGGCGGAACTGGTAAATTTATAAAAGAAAAGTTTAACTTAAGTAAATCCGTTGGTGTTGAATTAATTAGAAGTAATTTCTTAAAGCTGGCAATAAAAATCGACGAGGTTATTTATGGTGTTAAGCAAAATTGCTTGCTTTAGGATCATAAGATAAGATTTTTATATAACAATTCATCATTTTTTATACATTTACTGCAAAAAGAGTAAATGAGGGTTTCTGTGGTTATTCCCATATTCAATGCTGAAAAATTCCTGGCGAAAGCTATTGAATCGTGTTTAATTCAACCTGAAACTGCCGAAGTAATTTTAGCAGATGATGGCTCAATGGATGGCTCCATTTCAATCGCAGAGAATTTCATTAAAAAAGATCCAAGAGTTAAACTTGTATTTCATCCCAATAAAGAAAATCGGGGAACTGGAGCTAGCAGAAATTTAGGCATTATTAATTCAACAAGTGAATTTGTTTCTTTTTTAGATAATGACGATTTTTATTTGCCTGGACGTTTTACAAAAGCAAAAGAACTTTTTGAGAATAATCCGGAAATTGATGGCGTTTATGAAGCCATTGGTACATTTCCTTATGATCAGCAAAGTTTGGAAATTCATATGAAGAGGATGAAAGACGGGAAATATAATCACTCGCAGCTTGAATTAACAACGATGGATATTGCGGCAAAACCAGAAGATCTTTTTGAAGTTCTTTTACTTGAAAAAAACGGGTGGTTTCATGTAAATGGCATCACATTAAAGAAAACGGTTTTTGTAAAAACTGGGCTTCACGATGAAGAATTTATTTGGAGCGAAGACACAGAGTTTTTTTATCGACTGTGTTATTATGGCAAACTAATGGCAGGGCGATTAACCGAACCTGTTGCTATGCGTGGTATTTATATAGGCAATCGAACCTTAACACCGCATGGCGATGAAAGGGCAAGATTCTTTAATGTGCCACTTTGGAAAAAAATGTTTGTGTTTATGCTGGACAAGAAATTATCTAAAGCTGCAAATAGATATATATTAATGAGGCATTTGGACTTTTTTAATCATACTTTTGCTAAACGAAAAATAAACTTTAAACGAAAAATAGTTAAGGGGTTACATTTCGCAGGCCTTATAATAAAACACCCTAAGCTGCTAGGTAAATTATAGTTAATCGGCTTTCCGCATAGCTTCCAGCATTCCTTTTGCTTTTTGCGATATCGCTTTAATATCTCCTTTGTTTAAAAGAAAGTAACTAGCGAATGGAAGGTTTACCCTGTTAAACACAAAATAACTTGTTGAGATAAACATGCAAAAATAAGAGAGGCTTGAAGCAATACTTGCACCCAGTACACCAATTTTAGGAATTAAAATTAAATTCATTAAAATAGTAAAGAATAACCCTATGGCAGCTACCATTAAATTAAACTCGATTTTACCGGAGCAATAAATATAGGTCGCAAAAATCTTGCTTACCGAGTAAAATAAAACACCACCGGTTAACGCCATAAATAAAGGAACCGAGTTAACAAATTCAGCTCCATAAATTAAGGGTAGCAGAACAGGGGCGAGTATAACAGAGATGACAACAATTAAAAGAGACGCTGTAAAATTAAACCTTGAAAAGAATGGGAAAATTTTATTCTTTTCATCGTCACCGCTTTTAACTAGGTAAGGAATCAGAACGGAGGCTATGGGGGTTGTGATGAGCCACACCATTTGTGCTGTTGTAACCGCCACATTATAATAACCCAACTGCTTTAAGTCTTTCACATAATTATTAATGATCCAGATGTCAAGACGGTAATTTAAAAAGTTAATGATGTGTCCGATATGATCATATGCCACAAATTTAAGAAGTGGTTTAACATCGTATTTTAAGCTAATATTAAAGGAAGGTAAAATATCAATGTGTTTTTTAAAAAAATAAATCCACATCACGGCATTTAGAATAAATACTATCAAAGCTAAACCGAGCACGCTTTTAAAGCCAATGGGTGAAATGTAATAATGATAAAGAAAGGCAAAAGTGAAAAATGATAAGTTAAAAATACTGTTGAGTAATGAAACAGTATTCACGTATTTAAAAAGTGACTTTCCCTGGAAAATGGCTGAAATAAAGGAATTGAAAAGACTAAAACAAAACGCAGCGAAAACGTAAATAACATAAAACCATGAGTTATAGTTTCGTGGAAAAATAAGCGATGTGCTGAAATATAATTTTGAAATTACCAGAATGGAGGCGCTTAAAAACGCGCCAATCAGTAAAATAAACACCCCCAACCCTAAAAGTTTATTAATAGAAATTTTATTCAAGGATATAAAATAAACCATGCCTCCTGTGATACTAAAACTGAAAACGAGAGAAAATAATTCGCAGTCTGATTGAATAATGGCATACACGCCCTTTCCTTCGGCACCAAGTATCCGGGTTATAAATACCCCTGAAACAATACCAAGTATAAGCGTTGGGATTTGGGTAAGAAAACTATAAAAAATATTTTTGTTTAAGGACAAATAATAAAACGTATTAATTCTTCTGTTTACTCACAAAATCCTTTAAATCCGCCGTGGTTGTATTATATGAAAAGCTCTCCGATAAGTCTTCAAATTTTTCTTTTTCAGTACAATAATAATACAAGGCTTTTGCTGCGTCCAATTTTTCGCGATCGTGAATAAAAGTTTTTAATACTTGCTTTACCTGCGCTGTGGAATAACAATAATCTGCATAAGTCTTTTTAAAAATCTGGTAACGTTCCGCGTCGTTGGCGTACACGCTAAGTTTTTCGCAAAATAAACCTATAACGTTATCCGGCGAACTTTTGGTGCAGTTTACAAGTTGTTGTTTTGTCTCGTCCGCCGTTGTTAAAAAACCATTCAGTTCTTTTTTAGAGGATTCCAGTTTAAAACTACTGTCCAATTGCGACTTATTCTTTTTATCTGTTATGTGATAATACGCTGTTCTGATAAGCTTTAACTTCTCTAGTTCATACGGCACAAGCGCTAAAATTTTATTTAATTGCGATACGCTGATGCAATTATTTCTGCAAGTATTCTCCGCAATGGCATATTTATCATCTTCTGTTTGCGCCCGCTTTACTAAATTCGTATAGTAAGTAAGGTAAATTTTAGGCATAGGTGTTTTACAGTCACCTTTCGAGGGAATGTTATTGAAGTAAAGAGCCTTTCCTTCTTTTAACTCGCAATAATGACCCAATAAATTGTTACGTAATTTATAACTTGTATCTACTACCGGCTTAACAGGAACTAACGGTTCCGGTAATGTTATTATGGGATACATTCCGGTAAAGGTAAATTTTACTTTATTATGTTTATTGTCCAATAAATAGTTAAACTCTTTATGGGCGACTTTATTTCGTTTTTCTAAAAAATACAGAGTACCCTCAGCAATTTCTTTATCTTCAAATTCAACTCTAATTACCAGTGTATCTTCTTTAATGTTTTCTACTAAAATACTGGCTTCCGGTTTCTCATTTAATACTTTGTTATTTGCGTAGGCTTTAAACAGACGCCCATTCTCAGAAATTAAACGCAGGTTGTTTTGTGCATGAACACCCGAAAATACCAGTAATAAAAATATAAGTAACCTAATTTGCACATTATAAAATTACTCTTTTTTTTCTTTAAAATAATTAAAAACAAGCTCTGCCTTGCTTTTTCCCACTACTTTTTCCAGATCTTCTAAACTCGCTTCTTTAATGTATTTAACACTCTTAAGCTCGAGCAGTAATTTTTCTGCCGTTTTTTCGCTTATTCCTTTTACTTCGCTTAACTCTGTTTTAAAAGTTCCTCTGCTCCGCTTATTTCTATGATGGGTTATTCCGAATCGATGTGCCTCATCTCTTATATGCTGAATAACTTTTAAAGTCTCACTTCTTTTATCAAGATACAATGGCAAAGGATCTCCTGGAAAGTAAATTTCTTCCAGTCTTTTAGCAATTCCTATTACGGCTACTTTACCAATTAAATCAAGCTTTCGTAAACTTTCCATCGCAGCCCCTAATTGCCCTTTTCCACCGTCTATCACTATTAATTGCGGCATTGGCAAATTTTCTTCCAACACTCTGGTATACCTTCTTAAAATAACTTCCTCCATGGTGGCAAAGTCATCAGGACCTTCAACTGTTTTCACATTAAAATGACGGTATTCTTTTTTCGCGGGTTTCCCATCTATAAAAACCGGCATAGCACTCACTGCAAAAGCTCCCTGAATATTACTGTTATCAAAGCCTTCTATCCTTCTGGGTTGCTCTTTTAACCTCAAATCTTTCATCATCTGATTCATAATGCGATCGGTGTGCCTGTCGGGATCGGTTAAGGATATTTGTGTGTCGCGCTCCAATTTATAGGCCATTGCATTATGTAAACATAAATCCATCAAGTGCTTTTTATCCCCAATTTTAGGCACTATATATTCACAGCCGGGCAATTCTATCGTTGGAATAAACGGCACGAGTAAATCTTTACTGTTGCTGTTAAAACGGCCTCTGAATTCAAGAATGGCAAATAATAAAAGCTCTTCGTCGGTCTCTTCAATTTTTTTTCGAAGCTCAATGGTTTGCGCATGTATAATTGCGCCGTTATTTATTTTAAAATAATGTACATATGCATTCTTTTCATCACTGATAATATTAAACACATCGGTATTGGTTACTGAAGGGTGCACCACTGTTGATTTTCCCTGATAAACACTTAAAATATCAATACGTTTTTTTAAGCTTTCCGCTGCTTCAAAATCATAACGGTTACTGGCTTGCAGCATTTTTTCTTTAAGTTCGCGCAAAGCAAATGCAAGTTCCCCTTTTAGAATTTGTTTTATTTCAATTATGTTTTCATCATATTCCTCTACTGCTTGCTTGTTCACGCAGGGGGCTTTGCATCGGCCAATATGAAATTCCAGACAGGGCCTGAATTTTCCTTTATCAATGTTTTCCTTACTTAAATCGTAACTGCAGGTGCGCAAGGGGTAAAGCTGTCGTATAAGATCAAGCAAGGTGTGCATTAATTTTACAGAGGCATAAGGGCCATAATATTCACTTTTGTCTTTTACCTTGTTTCGGGTATACATCAGCCTCGGAAATCTCTCTTTTTTTAATACGATCCAGGGATAGGTTTTATCATCCCTTAAATTAACATTGTAACGGGGCTTCAAACTTTTTATTAGGTTGTTTTCCAATATCAACGCATCTAATTCCGTATTAACTTTAATTGTTTTTATGTCAAAAATCTTGCGAACCATCAGCCGCAAACGGGCGCTATCCTGCTCTTTTGAGAAATAAGACGAAACTCTTTTCTTTAAATTTTTAGCTTTTCCAACATAAAGCAACACTTCTTCTTCATCAAAATACTGGTAAACACCCGGAGTTTCAGGCAAGGATTTTATCAGTGTTTTTAAATGCTCGGAATAACTGTCCATCTAGTAGCAAAGGTAAGTTTATCCTGCCAAATAATAGCCAGCCAGGCGTCCCTCCTTTCAAGCTTAACTGAATTCGAATTTTTTTCCAATTACATCCCTACTTTATGAATACTCCACCGATACTCCATAGATACTTCATGGATACTTCATCAAAATGACCCATTTCATTTAAATTTATCGGGATCCTTACGAATGTGTAACCACCTGATAATTATCAATTTATGTTACATAAACTCACTCCGCCGCCCATAAAGAACCTAATATTTATTTCCCTGATAAACAAGCTTTTAACATATCAGTTCTAAGCAAAATTATTCGTATTTTCGGGTTCTGTTTTTAAAAAAACCTATGGCTAAATTTAGAAGAGAAGACGCACTGGATTACCACTCGCAAGGTCGCCCCGGAAAAATTGAAGTTATCCCTACAAAACCTTACAGTACTCAGCGCGATCTTACGCTGGCATACTCTCCCGGCGTTGCAGAACCTTGTCTGGAAATTGAAAAAAATCCGGAAGATGCCTATAAATATACTGCCAAAGGCAATTTGGTTGCTGTTATTTCTAACGGAACTGCTGTATTAGGCCTTGGTGATATTGGTGCTCTGGCCTCTAAGCCGGTGATGGAAGGTAAAGGATTGCTCTTTAAAATTTTTGCCGATCTAGATGTATTCGATATTGAAATTGACACTAAAAACATAGATGAATTTGTTCAAACCGTAAAAAACATTGCTCCTACTTTTGGAGGTATTAACCTCGAAGATATAAAAGCTCCCGAATGTTTTGAAATTGAACGTCGTTTAAAAGAAGTGTTGGATATTCCTCTTATGCACGATGATCAGCATGGCACCGCTATTATTTCCGCAGCCGGATTATTAAATGCAGTTGAGATCTCAGGAAAAAAAATGAGCGGGGTAAAAGTTGTTATTAACGGTGCCGGGGCCTCTGCTAATTCCTGCGCTAAAATGTACATTGCCGTGGGTGTTAAAAAAGAAAATATTTTAATGCTCGATAGTAAAGGCGTTTTACATAAAGGTCGCACCGATCTTGATGAGTATAAATCATTTTTTGCGGCTGAAAAAACCAATATAAATACCTTAGCGGAAGCCATTAAAGGTGCCGATGTTTTTGTAGGTCTCTCTAAAGGAAATATATTGAATCAGGATATGGTTCGCAGCATGAATAAAAAATGTATTGTGTTTGCCCTTGCTAACCCAACTCCCGAAATTTCTTATGAAGATGCAATTGCCGCGCGCCCCGATATTATTATGGCCACCGGACGAAGCGATCATCCTAATCAGGTAAATAATGTACTGGGTTTTCCATTTATTTTTAGAGGTGCTATGGATGTGCGCGCTACCTGTATTAACGAAGAAATGAAACTGGCGGCCACAAAAGCAATTGCCGCTTTAGCCAAAGAGCCTGTTCCTGATTATGTAAATCTTGCTTATGGCTCTAAAACATTAAGTTTTGGTTCTGATTATATTATTCCAAAACCCATCGATAGCCGTTTAATTTCAGCGGTATCTTCTGCGGTAGCAAAAGCTGCTATTGATAGCGGCGTGGCTAAATACAGAATTACCGATTGGGAAACTTATAAAACCGAACTCGATAACCGTTTGGGTAAGGATAATAAATTGATGAGAAGCCTGGCCAACAAAGCGAAAAGCAATCCCAAGCGGGTGGTTTTTGCCGAGGCCGATACTTATAAAATTCTCAAAGCCGCTCAGGTAGTGCGCGATGAAGGTATTGCCAAGCCCATTCTTTTAGGAAACAAAGAAAAAATCTACCGCATAGCGGAAGAACATCATATTGAACTCGGCGAAATGCCCATCCTCGATCCTACTTTGGTGGATGAAGCCGGTCGTAACGATTTTGGCGATCTGCTTTGGCGCAAACGTCAGCGCCGCGGCCTTAGTCAGCACGATGCCCGTAAATTAATGCGCGACCGAAATTATTACGGAGCCATGATGGTGGAGCATGGCCTTGCGGATGCCATGATCAGCGGGCTCACCCGAAAATACGGTCAGCCTATTAAAACCGCGCTCGAAGTAATTGGAGTTCAAAAAGGAGTTAGCAAAGTTGCCGGATTATACATGATGGTGACCAAACGCGGACCCTATTTTTTCGCGGATACCACAATGAATGTCGACCCAACGGCTCAGGAACTTGCTGATATTGCGGTACTTACAGCAAATACCGTTAAGCAATACAACATTGTGCCCCGCATTGCCATGTTATCCTACACAAATTTTGGTTCTGCCGAAGGCGAAGTTCCGAATAAAGTTGCCGAAGCTGTACGCATTCTGCATGCCAATTATCCCGGCCTCATTGTGGATGGGGATATTCAGGCCAATTTTGCAGCTAATAACGTTTTGTTAAAGGAGCAATTTCCATTCAGCATTTTGGTAGATAAAGATGTGAATACGTTTATTTTTCCTAATCTTGCTTCCGGAAATATTGCTTATAAATTAATGCAAGAATTAGGCGGGGCAGAAGCTATAGGCCCGGTGTTAATGGGATTGAACAAGCCCGTACACGTTCTGCAGCTTGGAAGCAGCGTGCGCGAAATTGTAAACATGATCATCCTTTCGGTAGTGGATGCTCAAACAAGAAAATAAATTTTACGATACTTCCCCTCATGTCGCTCATAAATTATATTAAAGGAATAATTACCTCTAAAAACCCCGCCCACGCTGTTATTGAAGCCGGAGGAATTGGTTATGGCGTACTTATTTCTTTAAATACATCCGCAAAAATAGGAGATCAAAAGGAAGTACAGTTGTTTATAGAAAGCGTTTATGTGCGCGATGACAATCCTAAATTTTATGGTTTTTTTGATGAAGAAGAGCGCGAACTTTTTCGTAAGCTGATCTCTGTAAGCGGAGTAGGAGGCGGAAGTGCCATGTTAATGCTTTCAAGCCATACTGCCGGAGATATTGCGGGTGCCATAAATACCGCCAATGTTACCATGTTAAAAAGCATAAAAGGTATTGGCGATAAAACTGCTCAGCGCATTGTGGTTGACCTTAAAGGAAAAATGGGTAAGCACGAAGGAGGAATTTCACAAATTTTAGGCACTTCGTACAATAAAAATAAAGATGAAGCGTTATTAGCATTAATAACATTGGGTTTTCCAAAGCCTGCAGCCGAAAAAGCCCTCGAAAAAGCTACTAAGCAGCAAGGCGTTAGCACCGATAATGTGGAAATATTGATTAAAGCCGCTTTAAAGAATTTTTAAGTGAGAGTAAACGGACTGATAAATTTTGTGTTGGTTACAAGTGCTACGGCCTGCTTAATGGGCGTGGTTACTAAATCAGCACCTGTTGATCAGGGCAATTATTTAGCCGTTAATAATTCCAAATTCGTAATGCCTTTAGATAGCCCAACGCCCGGCGTTCCTCTCCCTTTTAATTTCAGTGATAATAATGGCAAGCCGCCGCAGTTAGATCCTAAATCAAAACTCTATCTCGAAAATCCTTCTAATATAAAAACGGATGTTCAGTACAATCCTAAAAGCGGAACTTATGATGTAAAACAAAGTATTGGGGATAATATTGATTACCGTCCGGATACTTACATGAACATGAAAGAGTACCAAAATTACATGTACAAAAAAGCAATGCGCGATTACTGGCGCTCGCGGGTAGCGGCTGATGACGCCAATACCAAGCCCCGCAAAAGCATGGTTCCTAAACTTCAGGTAAACAGCGAGTTATTTGATCGCATTTTTGGGGGAAATACCGTGGATATTAAACCAACCGGTACCGCCGAACTTATTTTTGGGTTAAACAGAAATAAAAACTTTAATCCCGCTATTCCGCAAAAGCAGCAGAAGATAACCAACTTCGACTTTAACATGCGCATTCAGCTTAACTTAATTGGAAAAATTGGCGATAAATTAAAAGTAACTACCAATTACAATACAGAAGCATCTTTTGATTGGGAAAATCAGGTAAAACTGGATTACACAGGATACGAAGATGAAATTCTTAAAAAAATAGAAGCAGGAAACGTAACTCTGCCTTTACAAAGCTCTTTAATAAGCGGAAGCCAAACATTATTTGGCGTCAAAACTCAATTACAGTTTGGGCGTTTGATGATGACCACCGTTTTCTCACAGCAAAAAGGAAAAAAGCAGGAAGTAACTGTGCAAGGCGGTGCTCAAACTCAATTATTTAATGTAAATGCAGATAATTATGAAGCCAATAAGCATTATTTTTTAGGCCATTATTTCCGTAATAATTATGATGAATGGATGAGTACTTTGCCTGTAATTAAAACGCCAATTGTTGTAAATAAAGTAGAGGTATATATTTTAAATGTTAATGGTAACGCCGAGCAAACACGTAACATTGTAGCTTTTGAAGATTTAGGTGAAGATAGTGCGAATGTTTGGCCGGGATTGCAGGTTAATGGGGGTGTGAGTCCTATGAATTATTCAATTAAGGATAGCGCCGGTGTTCATCCACATAACGGCGCTAACAGTTTATATTATTTAATGGCTAATCCCGGCACCGGGATTTTAGCTTCCCGCTCCTTTACTGCAGCTTCGGCAGTGCTGGCAAGCAATGTGTTAGCCTCCAACATAAATAATTCCAATAATAATTACATGGATCCTTCTCGGGATTACAATGTTATTCAAAACGCGCGTAAATTAAATGCAACAGAATATTTCTTTAACGCCCGCACCGGTTTTATTTCCCTTAATCAGCAAATTGGTAACGAGCAGGCGGTGGCTGTTTCTTACCAATATACTTTTGGCGGCAAAACCTATCAGGTGGGTGAGTTCAGCGATCAAGTTCCGGATAATTCAAAACTACTTATTTGTAAATTATTAAAAACCGTTTCCGTTAGCGTGAAGCATCCAATGTGGAAGCTGATGATGAAAAACGTTTATTCGCTGGGCGCGTACAATTTAAATTCGCAGGATTTTAAGCTGGATGTTTTTTACAACAACATCGAAACTGGAGTGGATGTTCCTTATCTTCCCTTTGGGAGCATTAACGGACAGCAATTAATAAGGGTTCTTGGTTGCGACAGGCTCAGCTCTAATGGCGATAAAATTCCGGATGGGGTTTTTGATTTTATTAAAGATTACACCATTTTGCCAAACAACGGCAGGGTGTACCTTCCCACCGTTGAGCCCTTTGGACGGAGCCTTGCCGCTAAATTCTCTGCTAATGATTTCCCGGGCGCTGATAAATATATTTTTACCGAACTTTATGATTCCACAAAAACCGCAGCCACTTTTATTCAAAACAAAAACCGCTACAAAATTAAAGGAAGTTATAAATCCGCTTCCGGCTCCGAAATTGCTTTAAACGCGTTAAATATTCCTCAGGGCGGCGTTATGGTTACCGCTAATGGCGTAGCCCTTGCCGAAAATACAGATTACACAGTAGATTACACTTTAGGGCGCGTAAAGATTATTAACGAAGGTATTCTAAACTCCGGCGCGCAAATAAAAGTTTCCCTCGAAAGTAATTCGCTTTTTAACGTGCAGCAAAAAAGTTTATGGGGTACGCGCTTGGATTACAACGCCAGCAGAAATTTAAAACTTGGAGGTACTTTTTTGCGTTTCAATGAGCGCCCTATTACACAAAAAGTAAGCTTTGGCGATGAGCCTGTAAGCAATATTGTGGCGGGATTGGATTTTAATTACAAAACAGAGGCTCCATTTATAACTCGTATATTAGATAAACTCCCATTGTACAGCACTAAAGAAATGAGTTCTTTAACCTTTAGAGGCGAAGGCGCGAAACTTTTTCCCGGCAACGCAAGAGCCATTAGTAAAAGTGGTAATTCTTACATTGATGATTTTGAAGGATCTATTTCGGCAATAGATGTACGAAGCCCCAATGCTTGGGTAATGGCAAGCATACCACAGGGGCAGCCGGCCTTATTTCCGGAAGCGTCTACTACCGATTCAATTGCAACCGGCAAAAACCGCGCGCGTTTTAATTGGTACAGTATTGACCCGATGTTTACCAGACCACAAAGCGGCACTACTCCGGCCGATTATAACAACAATGTTTTTTCAAACAACATGTGGCGCCAAGTTTTTGAAACGGAACTTTTTCCGGGAAAAACACCTCCTAACGGTCAGCAGGTTGTTTTACCGGTGTTAGATCTTGGTTTTTATCCCAGCGAACGCGGCCCTTACAATTACGATGTGAAGCCAACAGCCATATCCTCCGGCATTAATCCCGATGGTACTTTAAAGAATCCGCAAAACCGTTGGGGAGGTATTATGCGCCGCCTTGAAACTAACGATTTTCAGGCGGCTAACGTGGAGTACATTCAGTTTTGGTTAATGGATCCTTATAATGATGATTACGACACACAAACCCATCCTGATTTTGATAAAACAAAACCACCGATTGGTGATCTCTACATAAATCTCGGTAATATTTCTGAAGATATTATTAAAGACGGGAGGATGTTATATGAAAATGGTTTACCCGGTAAATCCAATTTTTCCAGTAATTTACCAATCGATTCAAATAACGTAGGCAATTTTCCGATCATCCCCGCTACTGTAAATGCGTTTTCTCAGGATAATAACGACAGGCCTTATCAGGATGTTGGTTACGACGGTTTAAACAACGATGCTGAAAAACGTCGATTCAAAAGGGCGGTTGCGGATATTCAAACTATTCCGGGCATTACACCGGATGCTCTTAATAAATTTATAAACGACCCTTCCTCCGACGATTATCATTTTTTTAGAGGGGATGACTGGGATAACCAAAAGGAAAAAACACTTACCCGTTATTCAAAATATAATAATGCCGAAGGTAATCAGCCTACCCAACAACAATACGCTAATGCTAATCCAAACGGAGGAAATTATAATACCGGCCACGCCAATACCTTGCCAAACATTGAGGATGTAAACCGAGATAATACCTTAAGTGAAACGGAAAACTATTATCAGTACCGGGTAAAAATTTCTCCTCAAGATGTAAGTCCGGGGTCGGTGGGTAGAAATTTTATAGTAGATGCCTTTGATGGTACTGCGGATTTTAGTGGTGTAAATAAAAAAGTAAAATGGTATCAGTTTAAAATTCCTATCTCACAATTTGAAAATATTGTTGGTGGAATAGAAGGCTTTAACTCTATACGTTTTATGCGTGTGTACATGAAAGGATTTGAACGTCCTGTTTTGTTACGTATGGCTCGCTTTGAATTGGTGCGAAGCGATTGGAGACGATATCAATTCGATCTGAAACAAAATGGCGAATATATTGCTATAGATGACAACTCCACCTCCTTTGATGTATCTGCAGTGAGCTTGCAGGAAAACGGAACAAAAACACCGGTTAATTATATTTTGCCTCCGGATATTCAGCAGCAACAAAATGTTCAAACCACCAACCTTGTTCTTCAAAATGAACAGGCTCTTCAAATGCGTGCCTGTAATTTAAAAGATGGCGACAGCCGAGCCATATTTAAAAATGTTGATTTGGACACCCGTATGTTTAACAATATTAAAATGAATGTGCATGCCGAAAAATTAAATAATATTCCCTTAAATGACGGCGATCTAAATTTATTTTTTAGGGTAGGAACAGATTACAACAATAACTATTATGAATATGAAATTCCCTTAAAACTAACTCCAAAAGGAGTATATGATCCAAACAGCATCGACGCAAAATACGCAGTATGGCCTCGGGATAATGAGATTAATTTTAAATTTAAAGACATAACAGCGTTAAGAAAAAGCAGAAGTGATAAATTCGGCTATTATACCAACCTTAATCAGTTAACTGTACCGTTTAGCCAAGATTTTGAGGGAGGTTATAAAATTACAGTAGTAGGTAATCCAAATTTGGGTACAATTAAAAGTGTGATGGTGGGTATACGAAACCCGAAAGGAACAGATAACCAAGCACATTGTGTGGAGGTATGGATAAATGAATTACGCTTAACGGAATTTAATAATCAGGGCGGATGGGCCGCTACAGGCCAAGTACAGGCAAAGTTGGCGGATTTAGGTATGGTTTCATTAGCAGGAACCTACAGCACACCTTTTTGGGGAAGTGTTGAACAGAAAATAAATGACCGGCAAAAAGAAACCAGGTTTAACTGGGATTTAAGTACCACGGTTAATGCAGGGAAGTTTTTTCCAACCAATTGGAAGGTGAGTTTACCCGTGTTTTATAATTTCGGGCAAACAAAAATAACTCCATTGTTTAATCCCCTTGATCCGGATGTTAGAACAACGGATACTAAAACCAACACAGCAATTGATAGAGCAACACGCGAAAAAGTTTTAGATCAAATTGTAGATTATCAAGAGCGGAAAGGATTTAATTTAACCAATGTTCGCATTGACGGTTTAAAACGTAAAGGCGCAAAGCCAATGCCATGGGATATCCGTAATTTTTCTGTTACCTATGCTTATACAGAATTAAACCGGCGTAATATTAGTATTGAAGCGAATACAACCCGGCAATACCGCGCCAATATTCAATACGCTTTCAGTATTCAAAATCCTCTTACTATAAAACCCTTTAGTAAAATGAAAGTATTCAGTGGCAAATGGTTTGCGCTAATAAAAGATTTTAACCTGCAATTGGTGCCAAATAGCTTCGGAACTTCTCTGGATATAAACCGAACTTTTTCAGCATTAAAAAACCGTGATATTACTAGTTTATATACTTCAAATTCAGATTTTATAAATCCCGTTTTGTATAATAAAAACTTTGTAATGGGCAGGGCTTATAATTTACGTTGGGATTTAAGCAAGGCTATTAAGTACGATTTTTCAGCAAATAACGACGGCCGTATAATTGAACCACTAGGAGAGGTGGGCCCTAAACAAAAGGTGAATAGGGATTCAATTTTGAAAACTTTTTTGAATGGAAAAAATTCTAACGGACAGAAAGATTATGGTAAATATGGTGAAAATGTGGTTTACCGACAAGCTATGAATTTAAATGTTACTGTGCCCCTGCAAAAAATTCCTGTTTTAGATTTTGCCACACTCACATACCGTTATGGCGGAACTTATACTTGGAATCGAAGGCCTTTTGCCGCCGCTGACGGTATTGGCAACACTATTCAAAATACAAATACACATAATTACACTGCCAATTTTCAAATGAATACCTTATACAATAAGATACCGTATTTTAAAAGGCTCATTTCCAATACTACCAGAAACAATCCAACAAAACAAAACAAAGTTCCTGTAGTAATTCCCGGCACTAAAAATAAAAAAGCAGTTACCGATTCAACTAATCCAAAAAAGGATGAAAATATAAAAGATGTTCTTGAGTTTTTTGCGCGCGGATTATTAATGATTAAAAATATTTCTTTATCATATCAGTTATCAGGCGGCCAAGGTCTTCCCAACTTTAAACCAAATTCTCAATACATGGGTATGGATTTCAGAAATAATCAGGCTCCAGGTTTTTTATTTACTACCGGTTTATATGATGCGCGCATAAGAGAAAGAAGCGCAGATAATGATTGGCTGGCAAAGAATGAATTACAAACCACGCCTTATACTTCTGTTAGTAGTAAAGATTTTTCTTATAGATCAAGCATTGAACCTCATGGCAGTTTTAAAGTGGAGTTGAATGGTAATTACAAACTTTCCAAAAACAAAAGTGAGTATCTGATCTATGATCCAACAAGTACAAAGCAAACATATAAAGGTTTTGATTTTCATGTGAGCCAAAATGAAACTGGAAGTTTTAATATATCCACGTTCACTTTTTTCCGTGCTTTTAGAGATCAGTCAAAAGGCGTTAATTCTAAATTATTTAGTGAGTTTTTATCTGAAAGAAGAAATGTTGCAACAGACTTGGCATCTTCGCCGGGATCAAGTTCAAACGGATTACAAAGCTACATTAACGCTAAAGGTGAGAAAATATCTTACGTAGACGGATATCAGGATAATCAGCAGGATGTTTTATTCGGTGCATTTTATAAAACATACACCGGTCGAAAAATTAAAGGATACCGCTCAGCAAATCCTTTTCCTACCATACCTTTACCAAACTGGACCATCAGTTGGGATGGGTTAGGTAAAATACCTGTATTGAAAAAAACTTTCAGGAGTATAACGGTTAGGCACAGTTACCGTAGTGGCATGAATGTTAACGGCTTCTCCAATAATTTATTATTTAATGCTGATGGTTCAACCCAAAATAAAAGAGAGCCCATTTCAGTAACCTCAGGAAGCACTTCTCTTTATTCTAACTTTGTGCCTTATTACAATATCAATGCGGTAACCATTACTGAGGCATTTACACCATTAATAAAGTTTGATTTTCAATTTGTGAAGCAAGGATGGACCGCAAATTTAGAGACTAAAAGGGATAAAACAACCAGTTTAAATATTACAGGTTTTCAAATAATTGAAACCAAAGGCCAGGAATATATTATTGGTATTGGTTATATGTATCCAAAGTTGAGGTTCAAAAAGTTGCAAATTCAAGGCAAAGTACTTGAAAGTAATTTAACTGTAAAATTAGATGTTAGTTTCAGAAATAACTTAACTATTATAAGAAACATAAGCAACGGCCTAAGTATACCTACGGCAGGAACAAATATTATTACCCTCCGATCTTCGGCCGACTATTTGCTTACTCCAAACATCACTTTACGCTTGTTTTATGATTGGATTCGCACTAAGCCACAAACTTCCGCTTCTTTTCCTACAGCCAATGCTACGGGTGGCTTTAGTATAAGAATCAATTTCCAATAAATATTTTTGTGTGTCTACATCAATTATTATAAGTAAAGGTACAACGGTAAAAAGACTTTTGTTTTTAAATTCGTTAAGGGGCCATTAACTGTAGCCGGAAGGGTTAAACGCAAATTGAAGTGGAAAATCCTATAAAAAAGTGTAATTATTAAAACAAACAATTACCTTTGCATAACAAATAAAAAAATATGAATTTTCCGGCAGATTTAAAATACACCAAAGACCACGAGTGGGTTAAAATTACAGGCGACGAAGCATTAGTTGGTATTACTGATTTTGCTCAGCATGAGTTAGGCGACATTGTTTACGTGGATGTAAATACGGTTGGCGAGTCGGTTGAAAAAGAAGCGGTGTTTGGCACCGTAGAAGCGGTTAAAACGGTGAGCGATCTTTTTATGCCGGTAAGCGGAGAAGTGCTTGAGGTAAATAAGGATATTGACGCGGCACCGGAGAGTGTAAATACAGATCCTTATGGAAAGGGCTGGCTTATTAAAATAAAAATGAGCAATCCTTCAGAAGCAGAGCAGTTGTTGAGCGTAGAAGATTATAAGAAGTTAATAGGCGTTTAATTTTTTTTAAGTGAATAACATAACCCTTTCTGCAAGCCGGAAAGGGTTTTTTTGTGATGAAAAATTCAATATTTAAATTTATATACGTTTATAGTGTTTGCCTTGTCATCCTCTGGGTCATGGTTATATTCGGGTTGTGCGCAACGCCCGGCCAATACATTCCCTCCTTGTCATGGCTTGAATTATTGAGTTTTGATAAACTGGTTCACGCCAGCATTTTTTTTATTTTAGTTGTATTAATTTTGATCGTATGCATTAAATATACGCTCTCATTAAGGCGGGTAATTTTTTATGTGGCACTTTGCATTTTTTACGGTGGGTTATTGGAGTGGATGCAAGCTAACTTATTTAGTAACCGCAGCGGCGATGCGTTGGATTTTATTGCCAATACCTTTGGATGTTTGGCCGGCTGTTTCTTTTATAAAAAACTTAAGCGGATTTATTTTCTTTTTTCTTAAATAGCAATCTTAAAACCGGCAGTGCTGTAAGAATAATTAATGCAATAAAAACATAGCCCACGTATTCTGTTATTTTTGGAAAAATTTGAACTAAAAAATATCCGATACTCGTTAAACTCAAAATCCAAGCAAGGGCTCCTATAATATTAAACAGCATAAATTTGGCGAAATCAATTTTTATTGCTCCTGCCAATATAGGTGCAAATGTTCTAATAACGGGAAGAAAGCGGGCTATAACCAGCATCCTATTTCCTCCAAATTTAATATAATAATTTCTGGTTACTTCCAGATGCTTTTTTTTAAAAAGAAGGTTGTCTTTTTTATTGTATAGCCGTTCTCCGGTAAATCTTCCAAACCAGTAACCTGCAATGTTTCCAAACACAGCGGCTAAAATCATGGAGGATGCGAGTGCGAAAAAATCAACGTTCAGCAATTCAGGCTTTGCTTTACATAAAATTCCGGCTAACAGTATTAGATTATCTCCCGGTAAAAAGAAGCCGATTAAAAGCCCCGTTTCTGCAAAAATAACAAGCAGCAAAAGCCATAAGCCCCCATAGTGAATGATGCTTTCGGGGTTAGTTAGCTGTTTTAAAAATTCCCACATTTATTTTTTCTTTTTTAAGATAACCCATTCCTGAAAAAAGAGCTTATTGTTATTTTTTTCATCAATACTATTTAGCGAAACAATTGGTTCGTCGTCTTCTGTATGGCTTACCCCGCTCGTCTTCGATTTAACGATGTAATGTCTGAATTTAGTTTTTGTTTCATTCAAATACAACTTTAAAAGGTAAAGCGGCGTTTCATTAACTAAAAGTTTACCCTCAATTATTCCCGCGTAGCTTTTTGAAAGGTACACTTTTGTTGAGCTTATGGGAATTACTTTTATTTCTTCTTCATATAAAACAGCAATGGCAGCTTCATTATACGATTCGCCCCTAACAGTTAATAGGCCGAACAGCAGATGAAAATCATTACGATCAGGGGAAGATTTATAGTAAAAAGGAAATTCAAAGCGTACTTTTTTTCTGAGTCCCGGAACAATAGTAAACCTGCTTAACCTTACTATCAAAACAAATAATATAGTCGACTTCCAAAGAATAAGCGGTATGTAAACAGAAAGTGCGGTTTCTGTATCCTTATGAATTGTTGTAATTATTAAAAGTATAACGATAATAGGAATATAAAAGGCGAATAAATGTTTTCTTACTTTTTCCTGATCGATCACTTTTTTGGGTGTATAAAATGGCGAAGTATTAATGTTATTATTTAAAATGGTACTAAAAGCACTAACGATAAGAAAAAAGAAGAGAATATTTAGAATAACGCCAATTACGGCAATTTCAAAATCAAGCAAAAAATCGTAAATGCCGTGTGCTAGCACGCCCACCACGATATATTTAAATATATGAGAGAAAGGTTTGTTGTGATATTTGTACAGAACAAGGCCGTATATGAACAGCGAAGAAAAAAACATATGGGCCGGAACCGTTAGTATAGAACGCCCAACCAAAACATAGTGGCCATACATAACGCCATATAAAATATTTTCACCAAACGCGAAACCTAGGGCGGAAATGCAAATGTATTTTACATAGTCTAAGGGCTCATTGATGGCCATTTTAAACAGGAACAACAGTGCCAGTAATGGAAGGCATTTAACAATTTCTTCAGTTAATCCAACGGCAAATGTAAAATACAAAAAGCTGTACAGCGGGTTGCTGCTATCTCTTATACCTAATGGGTGAATGATGTAGTCATCAAAAAGAAAAATGCAATAGGGGGTAAGTGCGCCAAGAATAAAGGTAATTAAAATGTAATATTTTCTTTCCTGCTCAAAAAGATCTATTAATTTAAAATAGTAAATCCAGGTAAAAGAAATAAAAAAACTAATAATTATTATGAAAGTTAACTCCAAAAATTTTACAATGGAAGTGCATTAAGTTCTTTTTTAGAAATGCTTGCTTTAATATCTTCCAAAGTGCCTTTAGGAATTGAGCTGATCAGCTTCCGGGTATATTCTGTTTTTGGAAAATTGTAAATTTCATCAGCGTCGCCTATTTCTTCAATTTTGCCTTTTTGCATAACAACCATACGGTCGCTCATAAACTTTACAACACTAAGATCGTGGCTGATAAAAATATATGTGAATTTAAATTCTTTTTTAAGATCGTTCAATAAATTGAGCACTTGCGCCTGCACGCTTACATCCAGGGCGCTTACACTCTCATCGCAAATAATAAATTCAGGGTTGAGTGCCAGAGCCCGCGCAATGCAAACGCGCTGTCTTTGTCCGCCGCTAAACTCATGCGGATAACGGTGAAAATATTTTTCTTCCATACCCACTTTTTTAAGCAGATCGTAAACTTTATCCCGGCGCTGGGCTGATGTGGGAAAAATATTATGAACTTTCATGGGCTCCATAATAGCATCGCCAATGGTTATCCGCGGATTGAGTGAAGAGTAGGGATCCTGAAAAATAATTTGCATGTTTCTGCGCCGTTCGCGAAAATCACTTTCTTTCATTCGCAGCAATTCTTCGCGTTTGTAAAATATTTTTCCTTCATGGGCATGGCTTAATTTTAAGATGGAGCGGCCCAAGGTTGTTTTGCCGCAGCCACTTTCTCCCACTAAACCTAAGGTTTCGCCTTCGTAAACATCAAAGCTAACGTCATCCACCGCTTTGGTATAAGATAATACTTTACCAAAAATATTTTTTTCAGCAGGAAACCAAGTTTTTAAATTTTGTATTTCTAAAAGTTTATCGCGCTGGTAAAGTTCAATATGCTGTTGCTTTCGTTCTGCATCTGTAATGGCCAGGCTGTTAACGGCTGACGAAACATTTTTATTTAATTCAACAATTTCACCGTCATCGCCACGCCTCATAAAATCACTCACTACCGGAAGCCTTACTAATCGCTTATCTAACGGCGGGCGGCATGCCAGCAAACTTCTTGTATAAGGATGCTGTGGATTTGAAAATATTTCAAGAACGGGCCCTTGCTCTACAATTTTACCTTTATACATTACCACCACTTTATCGGCGAGTTCTGCAATAACGCCAAGATCATGGGTAATAAATAATATGCCCATATTATGTTGTTGCTGCAATTTCTGCATCAGATCTAATATGGTTTTTTGTACTGTAACGTCAAGCGCTGTAGTGGGTTCATCGGCAATAAGAATATTAGGATCGCAGGCCATGGCCATAGCTATCATTACACGCTGTTTTTGCCCCCCCGACAATTGATGCGGATACCGCTCCAGCATTAATTCAGGAGTAGGCAACTGCACTTCATTAAATAAATGAATGGTTCTTTCACGGGCTTCTTTGGCAGATACTTTTCGGTGCAACATAATACTTTCCATTACCTGCTGCCCGCATTTTATAACCGGATTCAACGATGTCATGGGTTCCTGAAAAATCATGGCGATTTCATTACCTCTGTAATGACGCATTTCATCGTTTTTGGTTTTTGCAAGATCAACCGTTTTGCCGGCTTTTGTATGATAAATGATTTCTCCGTGCGTAATTTTTCCAGGAGGATTTGGAATAAGCTGCATTATGGAAAGCGATGTAACAGATTTTCCTGAACCACTTTCGCCCACTATGCCTATGGTTTCGCCTTTATAAAGAGTAAATGAAATATCGTTAACAGCCTTAACGTACTCATCTTCGGTTTTAAACTGTGTTACTAAATTTTTTACTTCCAGTAGAGGCTGTTTTTCCATGTCGGGTGCTTGTAATGCAAAGCATTAAAAATACAGTATTATTTCAATTATTAAAAGGAAGATTCGATAATTTAGGCTTTATCCATTATTAATAGTGTTTTTATGAGCCTTAAAGCGTTTATATGAATAAATTACGGGAATAATTACCATTATAGAGACAATGACAAGAAAAACTGTTGTAAACAGTTCAGGCGATAAAATGAAGTTTAAAATAATAATTAGTAATCCGCTAGCTAACCAAATTTTTCCTGCCAACTTATGTGTTTCTTTCCATACAATTTCATTCTCTAAAGTCCATGGAGTTCGTATCCCAATAAAATAATTTGGTTTTATTGATTGAAAATAATTTCCTAAAAAACAAAACAAAAGTCCAAGCAAAATAAATAAGAAATGATCCATAGAACCGTTTTTATTTTGTTGTGCGGCATAAATAATATAACACGAAATTGCCGAAATGAAAAAAACAATAATGAATTTTAGATGGTAAAATTTGTTGCCCATTGCTTTTATTTTTCCTTTAGGATCAATAAAGGGAATTATTGTAAATAACGCATAAACAAAGGCCGGAATGGCGATTGAAATAGCAAGTAAGCTATTTTTAGAACCGTAATCATCAATGTTGCCATGAAAATCATAATGCATAGGCACTTGTTCGGGCAAGCTCTTCCAAATTATTAATAAGTAAATAAGCGGCGATAGCACCATTAAAATGATGGCAGACTCTTTTAAAAATTTTGTGTTCATGTTATTTGTTTTTTAAAGTTAATACCCATTGTAAAAGATCATCAATTATTGTGGTGTTGACTGAGTAAATTATAAACTGACCGTATTTTTCGCTGCACACCAAATCTGCTTGCCTTAAAATTTCAAGGTGGTGCGAAATACTTGGCTTTGAAATATTAAAGTTATCCGCTATTTCGCCTGCCGTCATATCTTGTTTTTGAAGCAGAAAAAGGATTTCGCGCCGCGTTTCATCATTTAATGCCTTAAAAACGGATTGCATTTAATTAGATATTTAGACAAATGTCTAACTAATTTTTAATATATCAAAAGTTTATGGAGTTTAAAATAACGGTTTTGTTAAGAAAGTTTAAAGCAAATGTATTTAATATCCTCCCCTTTTGCTGTAAAAAGTCCTTCGTAATAGGTTTTGATGGAGGTTAATTCCTGGCGATCGGCAGGGCAATTTTTATAAAGATGGTTGGTATGCCAAATTAAGGGCAATTTATTTTCTTTAATTACCTCTAAGGTATATTCATAAAAGCCGGTACTGTCTGTTTTTAAATGAATCAAGCCATCAGCTTTAAGAAATTTTTTATAACGGTTTAAAAACATCATGTGTGTTAAACGTTTTCTTTCTCTTGTTTTTTGTGGCTGAGGATCCGGAAAGGTAATCCATATTTCATCCACCTCATTCGATTCAAAACAATGATCTATAAAATCAATTCTTGTTCTTAAAAATCCAACGTTATATAGTTTATTGTCAATAGCCTGTTTTGCGCCGGTCCAAATGCGATTGCCTTTAACATCCAAACCAATAAAATTTTTTTCAGGATGTTTTTGCGCGAGTCCAATGGTGTATTCGCCTTTGCCGCAGCCCAACTCAAGTACAATGGGATGATCGTTTTCAAACATTAGTTCATGCCATTTCCCTTTAAGTTTAAAAGCATTTGGAATATCTTCAAAAAAGAATTTAAAACAATTTTTAAATGTATCTAACTCTTTAAATTTTTCTTGTTTACTGGGCATAAATAATTAATGTGGAAACATTGTTTCTCTTTGATGATAAAATGAATACCGTCGAGGCCGAGCCTATAGGTACTAGTGTAATATTCGCCACAGATTACACAGATTTAATATGAGGTAATTCGCGAAATCTGTGGCAAAAAACAACAAATATATTCCTTTAGTTAAGTTTATTTTCGATACTTGTATTATAAAGGTCACCAAACTCTTTAACAGAGCCGTAATCTTGTCCATCAATTACCAATGAAATTCCTTTTACTAATCCAATATTTTCAAATGGAATTGAAGATGTTTTTAATTCCGATTCAAAAGCTGATTGATTATTTTTAGAAATACTGATGACCACACGGCTCTGGGCTTCTCCGAATAAATACGCATCTTTTCTTAAAGAAGAATTCATTTTAATTTCAATACCCCTATTGCCATGAAGTGCGCTTTCCAAAAGCGTTATAAATAATCCGCCATCGCTAACATCGTGCGCGCTTTGAATTAAACCTTTTTGAATCACGGACATGATTCCTTTTTGTAAAGCATGTTCTTCATCCAGGTTAAAATAAGGTACGGGTGTATTTTTTATTTTATGGTATGAAAAAAGATATTCAGAAGAGGCAATATCATTTACTTGTTTACCTATCAGATATATCAAATCACCTTCATTTTTAAAATTTAAAGTTGTTTGATGTTTTTTATCTTCCACAATTCCTATCATACCAATTGTTGGCGTTGGAAATACCGGGCCTTCATAACTTGATTGATTATAAAAGCTAACGTTTCCGCCTGTTACGGGCGTTTGTAATTTTAAACAAGCGGCACTCATTCCTTTAATAGCGCCCACAAATTGCCAGTAAACTTCAGGGTTGTATGGATTTCCAAAATTTAAACAATTGGTAACCGCACTTGGAACACCACCGCTACACACGATGTTACGGGCAGCCTCGCAAACCGCAATAGCACAACCAATTTCCGGATCAGCATTTACATAACGGCTGTTACAATCCACACTCATGGCCAATGCTTTTTTACTTCCTTTAATATTTACGATGGCCGCATCGCTGGGTTTATTGGTACTCATGTTAACTGTTCCAACCATGCTGTCATATTGATTGTAGATCCAACGTTTACTTGCCAAATTTGGATGGCCGGCTAAATGAACCATTACGTGTTTTAGATCTTCGCAATCTTTCACCGACTTAATATCAAATTTTTTAGATTCCGCATACGAAGCAGGCTCTTTGTATTCTCGTTTATAAACAGGAGCATCTCCACCTAAAACCAAAGACCCTGCCGGCACATCTGCCACCAGCTCCCCGTGAAAAAAATATTTTAAACGATCTCCTTTGGTAACTACAGCTATCTGAACGCAATTAAGATCCCATTTCTCGAAAACCTTTTTCACTTCCTCTTCTCTTCCCTTTTTAACCACCACCAACATTCTCTCCTGCGATTCGCTTAAAAGAATTTCAAAAGGCAGCATCCCTGCTTGCCTAGTTGGAACTTTATCCAGCCACACTTCCATTCCGTGCTCTCCTTTGGCGCTCATTTCGCTGGTGCTGCAGGTAATGCCGGCCGCTCCCATATCCTGCATACCAATTACTGCGCCGGTAGTAATTACTTCTAACGTTGCTTCTAATAATAATTTTTCCTGAAAAGGATCGCCTACCTGAACTGCCGGCAAATCTTTAGAAGATTCTTCAGTTAGGTCTTTACTTGCAAAAGCGGCGCCTGCAATTCCGTCTTTTCCGGTTGAAGAGCCCACGATAAAAACAGGGTTTCCTTCGCCATAGGAAGTTGCGCTTACCGTTTCACCTTTTTTTACAATGCCAACGCTCATGGCATTTACCAAAGGATTTACATTGTAACTGTCATCAAAAAAAACTTCGCCGGCTACTGTTGGAATTCCAAATGCATTGCCATAATCGCCAATGCCTTTTACAACGCCTTTAATGAGCCATTTTGTTTTTTCGGAATTGATATCGCCAAAACGCAAGGAATTTAACTGTGCAATTGGTCTGGCCCCCATCGTAAAAATATCGCGGTTGATACCACCCACGCCGGTTGCGGCTCCCTGATAAGGTTCAAGGGCACTTGGGTGATTATGACTTTCAATTTTAAAAGCACAGGCTAATCCGTCGCCAATATCCACAAGGCCTGCGTTTTCTTCACCGGCTTTAGCCAACATATGCGGACCATCCTTTGGCAAGGTTTTCAACCAGGTTATTGAATTTTTATAAGAACAATGTTCGCTCCACATAACAGAATAAATGGATAATTCGGTAAAATTAGGAACACGTCCTAATGTGGTTTTTATTTTTTCGAATTCTTCGGGTAACAATCCAAGATCCTTAGCGGTTTGAACTGTTGTTAACTGTTCTTTAAAATTAATTGTTGACATATATAAAATAAAGCAATAAAGTTATATATTATACATTTAAGTAAGCGTTGAAATAATAAACATTTTATAAGTTGATAAACACGGATGAAATAATTTATTTTTAGGTAAAATCCGCTATATTTGATTAATCATTTGAATTTTAAATATGAAAAAAATCCACTTAACTTTATTTGCAATGGTCGCTTTCGCAGGCATGAAGGCTGCCTCTTACACTATTACTATTATTGGAACTTCGTATTCTCCGGCAACTTTAACAGTAAATGTGGGCGATGTGGTAACTTTAATAGCAACTCCTAATCATCCAACTAACGAGGTAGATCAAACCACTTGGAACGCGAATGGAACGGCAACAGTAAGCGGTGGGTGGGGAATACAAGCTTCGGCGTATACATTCACCGTCTCTAACCTAGGTAATATTTATTACGTATGTCAGAATCATGTTAGCATGGGGATGAAAGGTGTGATTTCTGTTGCAAATCCAAATGGTTTAGTTCAAAGTTTCTCAAATATTCAAAACCTAAGTGTTTTTCCTAATCCGGCCAGCGAGAAATTAAGTATTTCATATAACATACTTCGCGCTGCAAACATGTCGTTTAAATTATATTCTGTAACGGGCAGGGAGGTTGCTGTTCTTTCGGCAGATTTGGCGACTATTACCGGAGAAATTACACTTGACTTATTGTTGCCCACAGGTTTAAGCAATGGTATTTATATACTTCATATCGTTTCTCATTCTAAGACAGAAACAAAAAAAATACTTGTTTTAAAATAATAAATTCAAAATATAAGTTAAAGCCGCTCTGAAAAGCCGGCTTTTTTATTTATAAAAACATAAGATCTTAGAATTATATATTCACAATTCTATCTTACCTTTCACTTTTCATTATATTTGGTTAAGTAAATTTATTATGTCATTATTTTCTCTTAGATATTTAACTGTAATAACAGCGTTTTTTTTTACACTTCAAAGCAGGGGGCAAAAAACCACTCAATTTGCCAATGATACGGGGAAATTTGTAAAAGACCTGGCGGCTTATTTTTATGATAATACCGTTAATAAAGAAGAAGCAGCGGCCTACATGAAAAACTTTGATAAACTATGGAAAGAAAATGTGATTTCCGGGTACTATAAAGATATTTCAATACGTACCGCAAATGCTATGTTTGTTAAACGAATGAAGCCTTATCCTTTTTTTTATGGCTATTTTAATACCTTAATTAATAGTATCGTTAATAAAAAGTCGACGAATGAATTTGAGAATTGGCAGGAGTGCGTTGAAAAAATTTTAAAAGGCAAATCGAATCGGGGCGTTCAGGAATTTTTTGAAATGAGTGAGAACATTTTTAGAAATAATGTTTTTTACAAGACTTCTTCTTATTCCTATTACAGTGTTGAACCTAATTATAAGTTTGAGTATGATACTATTCCGAAGGTCATTTTTAGCAATATCACTTTAGTAGGAATCAATCCGCGTGGCGATAGCATGGCCATTGAATCTACCGGCGGCATTTTTTATCCCACCAATGGCAAGTTTATAGGAAAGGGCGGTAAGGTTAATTGGTCGCGTGCAGGTTTAGAGGAGGATGTTTATGCAACTATTAAAAGATATACAATCGATTGTAAAACAGGTAATTACGGAACCGACAGTGCTACTTTTGTAGGCAAGCAGTTTTTCGATAAGCCCCAAATTGGTAGGGTAACTGACAGAATCATTACCGAAAACCAAGAAAAAACCTATCCACGCTTTGATTCCTACAGTAAGCGTTTAGTAGTTAAAAACATTTATCCCGATGTGGATTACGATGGCGGATTTGGAATGCGGGGAGCTAAATTTGTGGGTTCGGGCTCAAATACTAACCCTGCGCGAATTGTATTTAAAAGAAATAACGCCAAGTTTTTGGAAATCAGCGCGCGGGCTTTTGGAATGAGTAAAGAAAAAATAGTTGCCAACCCGGGGGCTATTAAATTTTTTCTTAATAAAGATACCATTTATCATCAGGGATTAAGTTTTACCTATCAAGTTGATAAGCGTTTGGTAACTATTTTGCGCGGTGATGACGGTTTGCAAAAAGTGCCCTTCAGTAATTCTTATCATAAGTACGATATGTATTTTGAGCAGATTGTTTGGCAAATTGACGAACCTTTAATGAGATTTAATTTTCTTCCAAATAATTTTCAGGGCGAAGCCTTCTTTGAATCTACAGATTTTTTTACTCAGCAAAAGATTGATATTATCAGAGGAAGCGAAAGTGCAAGCCCTATTGCTAAAATGATTGAGTATCATAATATTTCAAATAAACTTTTAACGTTTAGTGTAGTTGACTTTGCTAAATATATTAAGTATCTGGCAAATGATCTAAGACCGATTATTTTTAAAATGGCAATTTACGGCCTTATTTATTTTGATCCTGAAACAGATATGATTACCGTAAGGCAGCGCTTGTTTGATTATGCGGATAACGTTAAACACAAACATGATTATGATGTTATAACCCTACATTCTGTTACAGGAAACATGGTGGATACAGTTAACGGAAAAAAACTGGATAACGCTACAATGAACCTTTTAAATTACGATCTAACGGTTCACGGGGTTAAGCAGGTGTTATTAAGCGATACGCAAAAAGTTTTTATTTTCCCTAAGCGTGGCGATATAAAACTCAAAAAAAATCGTGAATTAGAGTTTAACGGCACTGTGGCTTCAGGTAAATTTGAGTTTGTTGGAAAGGATTTTGTATTTGATTACGATCAATTTAAAATCAGAATGAAGACCATTGACTCTATAAAAATATATGTGGAGGCAAATGAGCCTGATATTAACGGAAATATCCCATTTAAAAAAGTACAAACGTTAATTGAAAATGTAAATGGTGAGTTAAGAATTGACGCTCCAAAAAACAAAAGTGGCTGGGGTAAAGCCCCAACTTTTCCAACCTTTCAAAGTTTTAAAGAGAGTTATGCTTTTTACGATAAGCGTAAAATTTTTAAAGGAGCTTACGGAAGAGACAAATTCTATTTTAAGTTAGATCCCTTTGTAGTGGATAGTTTGGACAACTTCCGCAATGAACGTTTGCGTTTTGAAGGTACGTTTGCTTCAGCGGGTATTTTCCCTGACTTTAGAGAAAAACTAACTTTGCAAAAAGATTATTCACTTGGATTTATTCGCCAAACACCACCCGGAGGTTTTCCTATATATGGCGGCAAAGGTAATTTTAATCAAGAAATCCGTTTAAGTAATAAAGGTTTGCGCGGGGGCGGCGACCTTGATTTTAGTTCCAGTCATTCTGTTGTTCCCGACCTTATATTTTTTCCGGATAGTGCCAATGGAAATGCGAATACATTTGATGTAAAGGAGGGCGATAGTCCTGAATTCCCTTTAACGCATGGCGATACCGTGCGATTACACTTTATGCCGTATAAGGAAGTCTTACAGGCTTATGATATTAAATCCCCATTTATTTCATATAAGGAAAAAGTAAAATTCAGCGGAAGATATGATCTTACCAATAAAGAATTAACAGGGAGTGGCAAAGTTGATTTTGAAAAGGCGGATTTAATTTCAGGAAGAATTTTATTTGTTAAACGTCGATTTTTTAGCGATACCTGTAATTTCCATTTAAAAGCTTTTGAAGAAGAGGGTTTTACCTTTAGTACTGTGAATGTAAATGCAAAAATTGATTTTGATAAACGCGAAGGCGAGTTTCTTACAAATGGCGCAGGCTCTTATGTTAAATTTGATAAGAATCAATACATCGCTTACATGGATCGCTTTAAATGGTATATGGATGCTGAGGATATAGAGTTGGGTGATACTCAAAAGAAAATGGATACAGATAAGTCGGAACTGGGTTTGGATTTGGAAGGGCCGCAGTTTATAAGTGTGCATCCTAAACAAGATTCTTTACGATTTTTTGCTCCGGGCGCAAAGTATAATTTAAGAAAATATATTATTAATTGTAAGAATGTTCCTTATATTGATGTTGCTGATGCGCGTATTTTTCCTTTTAATGGCGATGTAACAATTTTCAAAAATGCGGTGATGGACACGCTCGAAAAGTCAACTATTCTGGCCAACACTGTTACTAAATATCATAACATTAGAAATGCCACAACAAATATTTTTGGTCGGAGAAGTTATTTGGCTTCGGGTGAATATCAATATTTGGATGAGAATGACAAACCTTATCTTATAAAATTCAACACAATAAAACCTGATACAGGAGGTCAGACTATTTCTGAAGGTGCAATTCCTGAAAAAGAAAATTTTAAATTCAACGATTATTTTAGTTTCGCAGGAAAAGTTTATCTCCAGGCAACACAACAGTTTTTAACTTTTGAGGGAGGGACAAGAATAGTACACAACTGCGCTCGGATAGGAAAATCGTATCTTAAATTTAAAGGAGAAATTAACCCCAAAGAAATTCTTATTCCTATTCCTAAAAAAGCAGTGGATATGAATGGCGCCGCAGTGGGCACGGGATTGTTTTATAATCAGGATACCAACATGGTTTATTCTACTTTTTTATCGTTGCAAGGTGCAAAAAGTTCAAAAGATGTAATTGAAGCGGATGGATTGCTTACTTACGATAAAGAAAATGGTTTATACGAAATTTCTAATAAGGAAAAGTTGGCTGAGATGAGCTTACCCGGCAACTATGTTAACCTAAACACCAACAATTGTGTGGTTAATACCGAAGGAAGTTATAATATCAGCAACGATCTGGGTCAGGTGAAACTAAAATGTGTTGGTAACGCTGCTCACAGCACTGTTAATGATAGCGTGAATTTTAATTTGATGATGGTTATTGATTTTTTCTTTGAAAGCAGTTCCATAAAAAAGATGGCAAAGGACTTTGAATTGTATCTTGGAAGCTTGAGTCCAACTCCGTTTGAAGGAGATCTTTTTAACCATGGCATTATTGAGTTATTGGGCAAAGAGCGTGGCGACCGCGCTCTTTCTGAACTTAATTTATACGGCAATTACAAAAAATTTCCTGACGAACTTGAAAAAAATCTGGTGTTGAATGATGTGAAATTAAGTTACAATCCTAAACTAAAAGCGTATTTATCTGAAGGGATGATAGGCGTGGGCAATATTCAAAAGAATGAGATTTTCAGATATATGAAAGGGAATGTTCAGATAACAAAAAAGCGTGGTAGAGATGTGTTAGATATTTATCTCGAGGCTGACCCTAACACTTGGTATTATTTTAATTATTTCAACGGCAATATGACAGGCGTTAGTAGTAACGCAGCTTTTAATAACGAGCTAAAGGAAATGAAAAGTAAAAATAAAAAGATGAATGTTGAAAAAGGGCCTTCTTACCGTTTTGATATTGGAAATGTAAAGAAAAAAGATGATTTTTTGAGAAAGATTAAACAGTACGGAAGTTTTAAAGAAGAGGAAAAAGATGAATAAATCTTAAGCTCGTGATTGCTTCACTAATGATTGGTTTGTAAATCAACGTATTTTAAAAATTCTAGTCGTGTTGCTTCTTGCGAAAATCTTCCTCCATAAAATGAAGAAACTGTAGCTGAATTATGATCCTGAACTCCTCTTGAAGAGACGCATAAATGTTTCGCGTCAATAAGAACGGCCACGTCATCGGTATCAAGAATATTCTGTAGTTCCTTGGCAATTTGAATAGTTAAACGTTCCTGAACTTGCGGACGTTTAGCAAAATACTGAACCACACGGTTTAATTTAGATAAGCCAATAACTTTTCCACTGGAAATATAAGCTACATGCGCTTTCCCAAAAATAGGAACGAAATGGTGTTCGCAATTACTGTAAAAAGTAATGTTTTTTTCCACCAGCATCTGATTGTATTGATATTTATTTTCAAACAGCGCAACTTTGGGCTTATTGGCCGGATTTAAGCCGCTGAATATTTCTTTAATGTACATTTTAGCTACCCTTTGCGGCGTGCCTTTTAAACTGTCATCATTCAGGTCAAGGCCAAGCGTTTCCATTATGGAGCGAAAATGCGATTCGATTTTCTTAATTTTTTCATCGTCGCTTAAATCAAATGCATTCGCTTTCATTGGCGTTTCAATGTTGGTAAATAAATGTTCGTTACCAATTTCCTCATTGCCAAGATCGCTTAACGAAAGAGTGTTTTCTTTAAGCAGGGAATTCAACAAAATTTCTTTCTGTTTCATAAAGTAAAATTTTTAAATCGTAACATTTATCCAACTTGGGCTTTAATAAATTATAAATAACAATGGCAATGTTTTCAGCAGTAGGATTAAGAGATTTAAATTCTAAAGTGTCAAGGTTTAAATTTTTATGGTCAAACCTTTCAATAATTTCTTTTTTTATAAGATCACCGAGTAATTTCAGATCTATCACATATCCCGTTTCCGGATTTATTTCCCCAATAACTTTAACTACTAACTCATAATTATGGCCGTGATAATTTGGGTAATTGCACTTTCCAAAAATAGAAGCGTTTTCAGCATCGCTCAAATTAGGGTTGTGCAATCTATGTGCAGCATTAAAATGCTCTTTTCTATAAACGGCAATTTTGTTGCTCATAATTTCTTAATCATCAAACAACGCTCGTCTGTGTTTTTTGATTTTGTTTATTAAAGCACTGCGTCAGAAGTTTGCTGATCAAGTGGCTTTAAACTCAGAAAATAATTTTCCTCTGATGTAAAAATAAGAAAATAATTGACATACAACTGTTAAATAATCTTATGTTAATTGCCGAAATATTCCACATATATGCGCGGAGTTTCATAGAGTTTTACGCAGTGAAGTTGAACGTTATTGGGTAAATGCGGCTCAATTTGATGCCATATTGCTATTGTTAAATTCTCTGTGCTGGCAAGTTTCCCGGCCATAAATGATACGTCCATATTAAGATTTCGGTGGTCCAGTTTTTCACACACCTCTTCCAGCAGAATTTTACTAAGAACTTTTGCGTCCATTAAAAAGCCGGTTTCAGTATTTATTTCGCCTTTTATTGTTACAATTAATTCGTAATTATGGCCGTGCCAGTTTGTGTTAGCGCATTTCCCAAAAACTTCTACGTTTTTTTCCTCTGTCCAATCTGGATTATATAATTTGTGCGCGGCGTTAAAATGCTCGTGGCGCGAAAGATAAATCATGGGCGTAAATTTAGTGATTTTGTTTCATGCCACGAATTCCACTAAATAACTTAGCGCATTCAAAAATTTAGGAATTCGAGGAAAGTCAAATAAGTGTAATTAGTGTAATTAGTGGCTAAAGCTTAACTTTAACCGTGCCAAAATTCTTAATAGTTAGTGCAACCAAATTTGAAATTCAGCCCTTACTGGATCATTTTAAAATTAGTTTAACTCATGAAGAAGGTTTATTCTCTGCAGAGGGCAATCTTGACATTTCGGTTTTAATTACCGGAGTAGGTATGGTTAATACAGCCTTTTTCTTGGGAAAATATTCGCATATCGATACAAAATATATTGTCAATTTAGGTGTTTGCGGTGCAATAAATAGGGATATTAAACTGGGTGAAGTGTTAAATATTATAGATGATACTCTAAGTGAAATGGGTGCGGAAGATGATGATCAATTTATTCAATTCAGAAATCTTAATTTGGGAGGCACTAACGCATACAGCAACAATATCAATTTTAAAAATAGCGATTTAGAGAAATTAACTAAAGTCTCAGGTATAACGGTTAACACGGTGCATGGCAATGAAACATCAATACTTAAATTAAAGCAACTATGGAACGCAGATATTGAAAGCATGGAAGGTGCGGCTTTTTTTAGGGGCTGTGCAGGCAGAGTTAGTGATTATATACAGTTACGGGCAGTTTCAAATTACGTAGAAAAACGGGATAAAAGTAAATGGAACATGCCGCTTGCCATTAAAAATCTTAATGACTTTGCAATTAAATTAATTGAACATCTGGATAAATAAATTATAAATCGAAAATAAATACATCGTCAATGATATTATCACTCGGTTACTCTCCTTGTCCCAACGACTGCTTTATTTTTGATGCCTTGGTTCATAATAAGATAGATACTGAAGGATTGGAATTTGAAGTTGAGTTAGCCGATGTTGAAACACTCAATCAAAAAGCATTAAAAGGAGAGTTGGATATTACTAAATTAAGTTTTCATGCTTATGGTTATGTTTTAGATAAATATATTTTACTCCGCTCCGGAAGCGCGTTGGGTTTCAATTGTGGGCCACTTTTAGTTACGAATGCCTCAACTAAGGATATGCGTGTAGAAGATATGCGAATAGCCATTCCTGGACGATTAACCACTGCTAATTTTTTACTGTCACTTGCATTTGCTGATTTAAAAAATAAAGTAGAATACGTTTTTAGTGAAATAGAGAATGCTGTTTTAAGCGGAGCAGTAGATGCGGGATTATTGATTCATGAAAACCGTTTTACCTTTGAACAAAAAGGATTAAAAAAAATAATAGATCTTGGCGAATATTGGGATTCATTAATTCATGCGCCCATACCTTTAGGCGGAATTGTTATGAAACGAAATACCGATATTTCCATACTGCAAAAAGTAAACAGGTTAATCAAAAAAAGTGTAGAGTACGCTTTTGCAAACCCTGAAGGTTGCATGGATTATGTTAAAGCGCATGCACAGGAAATGGAAGAGGAAGTAATGAAAAAACACATTGCGCTTTACGTAAACAAGTTTTCAGTTGATCTGGGAATGGAAGGGGAGAGTGCCGTAAACTTATTGTTTAAAAAGGCAAAAGATATTGGGTTATTTGAATGCAATAATGAGGAAATTATTCTCAAAAAATTATAACCTAAATTTATTATCGCCGCGAATATAAATTGCGAAATGTTTATATATTAAATTTAAAAGATACGTTCCCATTTTTGAAAACAATAATCAAACATGTTTTTTTCATCGGCGGCATGGCACTCTTCCCACGTTAATTTAAATTCACGTTCATTAATTGACGGGATAAACACATCCGCATCAAAACTTGCTTTTACAAGAGTGCGGTAAATAATATCTGTTTTGGGTAATAGGATATTAAAAATTTCGGCACCTCCTATAATAAATACTTTATTTTCCTTGCAGCTTTGCAAAGCTTCAGCCGCCGAATGGTATATTTCTGCACCTTCAATTTTAAAAGATTTATTTCGTGTTATAATTATATTTTTTCTACCCGGTAATAATTTTCCAATACTTTCATATGTTTTGCGACCCATTATTATTGGGCAGCCCATAGTTGTGGTTTTAAAAAATTTAAGATCAGCCGGCAAATTCCAGAGCAACTTGTTCTCTTTGCCAATGGCATTATTTAAATCGGTGGCTACAATAGCGGCAACTGTCATTTTTATCTATCAATCTAAAATATTATTGCAAACCTATTTTAAATAATTAACTAACGCAATTAAACATATTAAAACAAGCTGTAAAAAGTGTAAAATTTTTATTATTAAAGCTGTTGATTTTGTAAATTTACACTGTGCAAGGAAATCTTTTAATAGCCCACCCGTTGCTAAACGATGGTTTTTTCAATCGCTCAGTCATATACCTTACCAGTAGTAATGATGAGGGAGCGCTGGGTTTTATATTTAATTTTAAAACACAATTTAAATTGCGGGATGTCAGGCCACAGATTAAAAATGGAAATTTTCCCATTTATGAAGGAGGGCCTGTAGCAAAGGATCAACTTTTCTTTTTACATACTTTAGGAAAAGACGTTAGCGACAGCGTGGAAATAAAAGACAATATTTTTTTTGGCGGAGATTTTACAGAAATGCTTCATCTGATAGAACATGGAAAAGTAAAATCTCACGAGGTTCGTTTTTTTGCCGGGTACAGTGGCTGGGGAACGGAGCAGCTTAATGCGGAAATAGCATCGAAAAACTGGTTGATAAATGAGCAACCCTCCGCCGAATTGTTTCTTTGGAATTCTGAAGATCTTTGGAAACAGCAATTATCGGAAATAAAGCAGAGTTACGAGATTTTCGCGAATATAGGATTTGATCCTTCTATGAACTAATTAATTTAACTTTGCGCGTTCTTTAACGTCAACCGGGATTTTCTTTTTTAGCCAGAATTTCCCTGCTTTCAAATCTCCCTTTACCTGAACCATGCCATTGCCTCCGCCCTGAACGAGCTTCATAATGTCCATCAGATTTATATCTTTAAAATCGCTTTTTAAATTAAAAGAATAAGTTTTATCAGCATTGCCGTCAATATGCACTCTTTTTGAGGAGCGCGCTTTTCCAAGGTTAATGCCATTGTAAACTACATCAAATTCGCTGCGATAAACTGAAAAGCCAATGGAGTTTGGATTTTTTACTCCTAATAAAATATCAGCATCAATTCCTTTTGTATCTATTTTATTTATTTTAAAACCCTTTACGCCCGTTACCTGCAATTCTTTAAAATCTTTACAAGAAATAAATAAAACAAGCCCTGATATCAGGAACAGAAGTTTAAACTTTTTCATCTGCAGCGGGCTTAAATAAAGCAAGCAAGGTGGCAATAACCCAAACGCTTTCAAGAACAACAAAAGGCCAGAAATGAATCATGTAGCTCGACACGCCCGCTAATCCTGCGCCCAAAATGTTCAATATCAAATACGGCTTTGATGTTGCGCTCATTTTTTTGGAAATGTTCAGTGCAAAGGCAATTAATAAAAGTGTTACGCCAATAGTTCCTATCCAATCGCTTAATGTCATTTTATTTAGATGTTAGTTCAGTATAATATTTGTAAAATAATGGTATGGTTTCAATACCTTTGTAATAATTAAATAATCCATAATGTTCGTTGGGTGAATGCAAAGCATCAGTATCTAAACCAAAGCCAAACAAAATACTGTCAAGACCTAAAACTTCTTTAAATAAAGCTACAATAGGAATGCTTCCGCCTCCGCGTGTTGGCACTGGTTTTTTGCCATAAGTTTGTTCCATGGCCATACTGGCTGCTTTGTATCCCGGACTATCAATACTTACTACCACAGGCTCTCCGCCATGATGCGGCTTCACTGAAACTTTTACTGATTTTGGAGCAGTAGTTTCAAAGTGCTTTTGAAAAATTTTACTAATCTTTTCTGAATTTTGATTAGGAACAAGGCGCATGCTGATTTTCGCAAAAGCCTTTGAAGGTAAAACTGTTTTAGCACCTTCTCCGGTATATCCTCCCCAAATGCCGTTAACATCTAAGGTAGGTCTAACGCCCGTTCTTTCAATGCTGTTATAATCTTTTTCGCCCCAAACGTCTTCAATGCCAAGATCTTTTTTATAGGCTTCTAAATTAAAAGGCGCTTTGTTTAATTCTTTTCGTTCTAATGCCGAAAGTTCCATCACATCTGCATAAAAATTTGGAATAGTAATGTGATTATTTTCATCATGACAGCCCGCTATCATTTTGCAAAGAATATTGATGGGATTAGCCACCCCGCCGCCATATACACCGCTGTGAAGATCGCGGTTAGCACCTGTAACTTCTACTTCCATGTAAGCGAGCCCGCGAAGCCCCGTATCAATGCTTGGAATATCGTTAGCTATTATGGAGGTGTCTGAAATCAGAATTACATCCGCTTTTAATTTTTCCTTATTCTTAATAATCCATTCACCCAAACTTGGTGAACCCACCTCTTCTTCACCTTCAATCATAAACTTAACGTTACAGGGCAAAGTGTTGGTTTTCATCATCAGTTCAAATGCTTTTATGTGCATATACATTTGCCCTTTATCATCGCATGAACCGCGCGCGAAAATGGCTCCGTCAGGATGTAACTCGGTTTTTTTTATAACAGGTTCAAAGGGCGGAGAGTGCCATAAATTTAAAGGATCCGCAGGTTGAACATCATAATGTCCGTAAACTAAAATGGTAGGTTTTTTAGGGTCAATTATTTTTTCTCCGTAAACAACCGGAAATCCTTTGGTGGGCGACACTTCTACTTTGTCGGCGCCTGCTTCCAGTATCCGTTTCTTAATTGCTTCCGCCGTTTTTAAAACATCGCTCTTGTATTTACTGTCCGCGCTCACCGAAGGAATTTTTAACAGTTCAAGCAATTCATTTAAAATTCGCTCCTTGTTTTGGTCAATATAGGCGTTAATAATAGTTTTTTCCATAAATTTAATCAGGAGCTAATTTAGCTTTTTTAAGCATTCATAACTATTTCTTTTCACTAAATTTACATGAATGAAATTAAGCTTGATATTTATATTTATTACAAATGTGGGCTTTTCTCAGTTTGCAAATATTCTTATCAGCAGCCAGCTTGAGGCAAAAGGTGTTTCCATAGCTATTAATCCTAAAAACACAAAGCAAATGATAGCAGGGGCGGGAATGGCAAATGCTTATTTTAGCGAGGATTCGGGACTTTCCTGGAAAAAAAATGGTAGTATTTGCGAAGCTTATAATTTATTCGGAGAGCCTATGGTTTTTTGGGATACGGCGCAAAAAGCTTTTTTTACCGACCTCGCCTATTTAAATCCAAACGTGCTTACGGATGGCAGTTGGGTAGATCGCGTTATTTTAAATAAGTCAGATGATTTTGGGAAAACGTATAGTAATTGCGAAGATTTTGGAAAGAACGAAAAAAAAGTTCAGTACAGGCATTTTGTAAATGTAGATCCCAAAACAAATGTATTTCATGCAACATGGACGCAGTTTAATAAATTTGAAAGTAACTTAATAAAAGATTCTTCCATTATTCGCTATTCGAAATCAACAGATGGAGGTAAGCGTTGGTCCGATCCAAAAAAAATAAGTTTACTTCCGGGAAACTGCAGTAATAGCGACAGTACGTTAATGGGCGCCGTGCCATGTGTGGGCCCTGATGGAGATGTGTACGTTGCTTGGGCTGGGGCGCAAGGTATTGTTTTTCAAAAATCTTGGAACGACGGTGCAACCTGGCTGCCGAAAGAAAAAATTATTGTTCCGCAAAAAAACGGATGGGATTATAAAGTAAATGGAACTCATAAAGCAAATGGTTTGCCCTTTACGTTTTGCGATCTGAGTAAAAGCGCGCATCGGGGAAGAATATACATTAGCTGGAGCGATGAAAAAAATGGTGAAAAAAATAAAGATGTATTTTTAATTTACAGTGATGATAAAGGGGAGAATTGGAGCGAACCCATCCTTGTTACCTATCATCCAAATCATAAAGAACAATTTATGCCCTGTATGACCATTGATCAAAGTAACGGTTATTTATATATTTTGTATTACGATCAAAAAAATTATTTTGAAAATGGATTAACGGATGTTTATTTAGCTCTTAGTAAAAACGGCGGACAAAAATTCGATTATTATAAAATTAATAATAAACCGTTTAAGCCAAATAAAGATGAAACGTTTGGCAATTATCTGGGTATAAGCGTTGTTAATAGCACAGTAAGGCCAATATGGATGCAGCGTGATAAGAAAAAAGAACTTAACGTTTACACGGCCATTATTGATGAAAAAAGTCTTCAGAATTATACGGAAGGAGAAAATGAAATTGAATTGGAAAAAACGTTTAATTTTTCTGAAGAGATTAATATAAAATTTAATGCAAAAAAAGATGTTGAAATAACGGCTGTAATAACCAAGCCTCTTGAAGCGGGATTTGAAAAAGTAATAATTAAAAATAAAAAATTTAAAACCGGTAAAAACACACTTCAAATTAAAACCAAAGATTTAGAGTTGCTAAAAGATTCTTACATAGTAACTTTGTACTACAACAATAAAAGCAGTTTCACTTGGATAATAAAAGAATAATGAAAAAAATATTATTTATAACTCTACTTATAATTTCGCTCCGAAGTTATTCGCAGCGCATTCAAAATTTCAATACGTTTGTTGCCGGAAACAGTGTAGGCATCAGATTTACTGTTGTTAAAGGGCCGCAATGCAGCGGATACACCATTTATCACAGCATTGATTCTGTTAATTTTAGTCAAATTTATAATTTTACGGGAATAGTTGGCGATCAAAATGTTAATCAGGATATCAGCTATACGCATTCTTCCCCTGCCCTTAATCAGGTAAATTATTACAAGGTGGAACTAATTCCGGTAGAAACTACGCCCGTAAATCGTATTTATGTTTCTAATCAGCCTAAAATTAAAATGTTGGTATATCCTAACCCCGTGGTGTATAATTATGATGTACTTAGCATGAAATTATTTAATGTTTCAAACATAAGAGTAATTGGTTTTTTATATAATCAGTTTGGCAAACCCCTAAAACAATTGGATGTTACTACCGTGAAGGATACGGGTATGCTGAATGTTTATGATCTTGCAAATGGCTTATATGTTCTTTGGTTAACCGATGGAACGCAGGTGTACTCTGCCAAGTTTATAGTAAACCGGTAATGCAAATAAGAGCCGATACTTATTTATGGGCCATTCGTATGTATAAATCTCGTACACTTGCCTCTGAAGCAATAAAGGGCGGAAAAATAAAGCTTAAGGAAGTTAATTTTAAACCTTCGCATCTTGTTCAAATCGGAGAATTATATACACTATCCATTGGCGAATTAAAAAAAATAATTGAAGTAACAGGCTTAATTGATAAGCGCGGAAATTTTGAAACCGCGAAACAATTTTATAAAGATCATAGTCCGGTACAAACCAAAGAAGAAAAACAAGCCGCCGCTTTTTTTGAAGTAAATATTAAGCGGAATAAAGGTGCCGGCCGCCCAACCAAAAAAGATCGCCGCGACATGAATGATTTGGGATGGCGATAACAGCCTTTTTTTCACCTAAAATTTTTATATTTTATCTGATTTTTAACATTATTCTTGGTCCAATCTCTTAAAAAGGTCGTTTAAATGAGCGAATATACCTTCTAAACTATTAAAGGGTCTTTTTTTTAGCAATTCTTTTGTTAATTTAGATTAACATATGAAAAGAATTATTATTGGTTTTACGCTCATCTTTTGTCAATTTATATCAATTGCACAAAATAGAAAATTTGTTTCTTCTGGAGATATTTTTGGAAGAAGAGTTTTTATAAAAAACAACGGGCAGTTTAATTCAGATATTCCCGAAGGAAATAAAATTCAATACGGCTATGTAAACGGCGAAGAACAAATATTTTTTACTTCTACGGGCTTAACCTATCTTATTCAAAAAAAGTACCCACTTACCGAACATCAAAAGGAAGAATTGGAGCACGGAAAAAAAATTAACGTGAAGCCAATTGATAACTTTTACGTGAATGTGTCTTGGGAAAATTCTAATCCAAATATTGCCATTATAGAGAGCGAAAAACAAAGCTGGTACCATTCTTTTGGAGATAAAGAACTTAAATCTGATTGCTATAAAAAGATAACCTATAAAAATGTTTATAATAATATTGATATTGAATATGTTTTTACCAATGATAAAGATTATGGCATTAAATACAATGTAATTCTTAATCCTGGTGCTAACCCTGCCGATATTAAAATAAAATATTCCGGCGCTGTTAAAGGTATTTCTTTGAAGAAAGGAAATGTAATTATCAGAACTCCTCTTAAAGATATTATTGAGCACGCTCCCGAAAGTTTTCAGAGCAATGTTTCTGTAGCATCCGGCTTTACTTTAAATGATGATTTAATTGGCTTTAACCTTATTAATGGCTATAATTCAAACGAACAATTAATTATTGACCCTTGGGTTACCAATGTTACTTTAGCTACAAATAATTACGCTTTTGATGTTGATTTTGATTATGCAGGAAACTTTTTTGTGTACGGAGGCAGCAGCCCTTTTGTCATAACCAAATACTCACCTGCAGGAACTATGCTGTGGACTTTTGGAGGCTTGGTTCCTTCTCAAAATTGGAATTCAGCAGGAAGCCTGCCTTCTAACCAATATGTTGGTAATTTTTTAGTAGATAAATTCAGCGGAAAATCTTTTATGGGAGAAGGATTTAATAGCGCTGTAGGAACAAGAATTGTAAGAATTGATGCAAACGGCATCTATGATAATATGATCAGTAACGGAAATCCTAACTGGAACGAATTATGGGATATGGGTTTTTATTGTAACACGGGCACAGTTTTTGGAATAGGCGGCTCAGTTACAAGTAATCCCTCTGCCGGCATTCTCAATCAAACAACCGGAAATATCGTAGCTCAAAATTTTTCAGGAAACTCTTCTGCGGGACAGGATATTGCATCACATGCTATAGATCCTGCCGGAAATGTTTTCTTTATATTTGCTAGTAGCTTTACGAGTTTACTTAATAACAAATTAATGCGTGTTAACGCAGCTTTTAATGGAAATGTTTGGTTGCAGCCAAGTACATATTCAACCTTAAATGAAGCGGATAACAAATCTTATATTGGCGGGGGAATGCCTTTCGGAAATTATTCCAATGGTTATAATGCTCTGGCCGCAAGTGCCAATTACCTTTATTATTATGATGGAGTAAATTTAGCAGCCTATAACAAAGTTACAGGCGCAAAAATAGGTTTTACTATTATACCCGGTCAACAGGTAAAACAACAAGGCGGTATTGCGGTTGACGCTTGTGATAATCTTTACCTTGGAGGTAATGGCGTAATTCGCTGTTTTAATTTTAATGGAACAACTTTTACACCTAACGGCACAATTCCCACAGGTGCAACTACACCTAATAATTATGTTTTTGATATAAAATATTATGATGCTACCAACGAACTTTATGCAAGCGGCAGCGGGTTCGGCGGAATTTATTCGGCTATTAACAGCCTAACCTGCACCATCAATCAGCTATCTGTAACCCCTATTTGTGTGGGAAACAGCAATGGTTCGGCCATCGCTTCTATGACAACTAACATTCCAAGCCCTATTGTGTCTTATTCCTGGACAAACTCAAGCGGCATTGTAGTAAGCACAACACAAAACTCGGCTTTACTTACTAATACAGCTACCAATCTTTCCAATGGTAACTACACATTATTTACTCAAATAAACGCACCCTGTGGCCCTGTAAATTCACAAACATTTAATGTAAACTGTGTATGCAGTGTAACGGCGGTAGCAAGCAGCTCTTGTACCTCGACCGGTATTTCAACTACTCTTAACCTTGGGGCTACCGCCGGATTTTCCACTACACCATTAACGTATTCGTGGACGGGTCCCGGAGGCTTTACTTCTACTACTCCCAATCAAGTTGTGCCAACTGCATCCAGTGGTGTATATACTTTAATGGTTAATTCTCCGGCCTGTATTGGTACCGGAACAGTGCAGGTAACTGTGCCAAGTTCTTTCACTCCGGTTATCTCAAGCGCTTCTGTTAGTTGTTATAATGGGTCTAATGGCACAGCCACAGTTAGTTCTATTACCGGAACTTCTACGGCTCCATATACATACACCTGGTCAACCATGCCCGTACAAAATGCGGTTCAGGCTTCGGGTTTAGTTGCAGGCAGCTATTCCTGTGCAGTAACCGATGCCATGGGTTGTACATACTCAGCTACAACTTCCATTGCCCAGCCTGCTCAAGCGTTCTTAACTCTTTCTAATACATCTGTAACTTGTAACAATGGCTCTAACGGAACGGCCAGTGTTAGTGCTGTGCCTATTGCCAACACCTCGCCTTATACCTATACCTGGTCTACCAACCCTGTTCAAAACACGGCTCAAAGTTCCAGCTTAAGCGCCGGAACGTATACTTGCGCCTTAACAGATGCTATAGGTTGTATTTTTACCGGCACTACTACCATCATTCAGCCACCTAATGTGTCTGTAACCATTTCAACCAATACCACTCAGGTTTGCGTAGGAAGTTCAATTAATTTTACAGGCCTCGCAACAGGGGGCACGGGTTCGGCATATTCCTATTCATGGTCTACAGGCACTACGGGGTCAACTGCATCCATGGCTGAAACTACCGGCGGAACTTATAGTTATTCAATAATTGCTTTAGACGTAAACACCTGCACAGCCACTGCGGTTAAAACGGTAACGTTTATTACTAACCCTGTTTTAACATGCGCCAATAAAGATGTTTGTCAAGGTTTATCTGTTAGTTTGATTGCCAACGGAGCAAATAATTATTCATGGACGCCTTCTTCCGGTTTAAATACAACTTCCGGCGGGGTTGTAATTGCAACGCCGAATGTAACAACTGTATATACCATTTTAGGAAATAATTCATTTTGCACAGGAGTAACCACCGTAACGGTTGGCGTTATACCTTATCCTAATCCCGGACTTAGTTCACCTAATCAAGAGATATGCTACGGAAACTCAACCACCATAAACGCATCCGGCGCACAGGCGTATATCTGGAGCCCGGCTTACGCCATCACTTCCACTTCTGCGCCATTGGTAACTGTTTCTCCTTCGGTAAATACAACTTACACTATAGTCAGTTATAATTTTTCGGGTTCGGTAATTTGTTCGGTAACTCAGCAAATGCCCATTTTAGTAGTGCCCCAGGTTACTCCTTCAGTTAGCAATAATCAGGTTATTTGTTTAGGTGCCCGGGCTTCTTTATTGGCAGGTGGAGGTAATTCTTACAGTTGGACGCCTTCGTATGCATTAAATCATACAAATACTCAAGCTGTAACGGCAGGCCCAACTGTTACCACTATTTATACTGTGCATGTAGCTAACAATGTTTATTGCGGAACGGATGCAACGGTGGCAGTAATTGTAAATCCTCTTCCTAAGGTAAATGCCGGAAGAGACACCATTTATAATTTAGATGAACCCATGTTTCTTAACGCAACCGGCACAGGAACATTAACCTGGCTGGAAGGTGAAAATATTTTGTGTACTGTTTGTCCGGATTCCAAGATTAAGGCCACTCGTTCGGGATGTTATGTTATTGAATCTATAAACGAATTTGGCTGTAAAGCTAAGGATGAAGTTTGTATTGATGTAACAATTGATTTTGGAGTGTATATTCCAAATGCATTTACCCCGAATGACGATGGATTGAATGATGTATTTTTGGTTTACGGATATTCAATTTCAGATGTGAATATGGAAATCTATGATCGCTGGGGCGAAAAACTTTTCACCAGTGGCGATCAAAAAATAGGGTGGAACGGTATTTACAAAGGAACCTTGTGTAAAAACGATGTATACGTTTACAAAGTAAAATATAAAGGACTGGACGGAAAGTTCCATGCAAAAACGGGGCATGTAACTTTAACGCGATAGGCTACACTTTCCCCACACTCTTGATGTGCTATGCTTTTTTTGCCTCTTAATATCCAATTAAGTCCTTGAGTTTACTACGGTAAACCGTAGTTTTTAAGCTGTTTCTTTAATATTTAACAATAAATTCTTTTTTTATTCTTGCGGCTTAACTTTTTTTTAAGTTTGCCCCGAGACATTAATTTTATAAAGCTTTAAAACTTATTAAAACAATGAAGGCAGCCTTGTGGCTGCCTCATTAGGTGTCTCAAACGGTGCGGTATTTCGACGTACTTAACTGTTCTTTGACATCTTGT
>JACPOC010000032.1 GCA_016185125.1 Bacteroidota bacterium | reverse complement strand
TTGAAGTGGGCGGGAGCTAACAATCCGCTTTGGATTTTGCGGAATAATAAATTAATCGAATTTAAGGGCACCAGACGTCCGGTTGGAGCTTTTGTTAATCAGATTCCATTTAAAGAGGAGTCTGTTAACCTGCAAAAAGGAGATCTATTGTATTTGATAACGGATGGTTTTAGCGATCAATTTGGAGGAATAAAAGGAAAAAAATTTAAACAAAATAAATTGAAAGAACTTATAATGTCTATACATGAATTTCCTCTTGCTGTTCAAAAGGAAAAATTGCAAGCTACGTTTGAAGATTGGAAAAACCAACACGAGCAAATAGATGATGTAAGCGTAGTGGGTTTTAAAATTTAATCAGTTCTTCAAATAGTTTTTTTACTGGAAGCCCCATCACGTTATAAAAGCTGCCTTCTATTTTCTCAATGCCAATGTACCCGATCCAATCCTGTACGCCATAGCCTCCTGCTTTATCGTAAGGACTATAATTGGTTAAATAGTATTCTATTTCATCAGATTTTAATTTTTTAAAAAATACTTTACTTACATCATAAAACGTAGTTTGTTTGTTGGCACTTTTTAAACATACGGCTGTAAAAACTTCGTGCATTTTACCGCTAAGAGATTCCAGCATTTTTTTTCCTTCAGCGAAATTCTCAGGCTTATTATATACTTTTCCTTCGCACCAAACTATAGTATCCGCAGTAATTAATAATTCATCTGCTTTGATCTCTTCATCGTAGGCGTCTGCTTTTTTTTCAGCCAGATAAATACATATTTCCTGAGCCTTCAAGTCTTCCGGCCATCCGCTTTCATCTACTTTCATAGGCTTATTAAGAAAATCAAAACCAAGACTTTTTAAAAGTTCTTGTCTTCTTGGTGAAGCAGAGCCAAGTATTAACTTAAAAGGAAACTCAGTAAGGGTCGTGGCTATTTTGTTCATATTAATTGTAGTAAAAAATCATACTGAAGCCAAGGCCCAGCAGCATTATAAATTTAAGTAACTGACTGGCAATTTTAAATCTACGCGGTTGCTGCGCTTTTAGAAGGAGTATTAACAGTATCATAAGAGGCAACACCAAAGCAACTAAAATATAAATGCTTTGTATAGAAAAAATAATTCGTGAAAACTTAAACGAGTTATAAATTACAAAGAGCAATAAAATTTGAGTTATCACTAAAAGAAAAAACGAAGTAAGTTTGCTCGCGGGTATTCCCCAGTATATAGGCATGGTGAGGCCTCCGGTAGCCTTATCTCCCTTAAAGTCTTCCATGTCTTTAATAATTTCTCTTGCCATGCTTGTAATAAAAGCAAAAAGTGAAAATATAAATACAACTTTAAAACAAGATAAAACGGCTACAGTATGTTGTAAGGCAAAATTTGGGTTACCTCGTTGTAATAGCCCTATCTCATACACAAAGGGGATAAAGGTTACTGAAGCACTCAATAGAGAAACAACAATATTCCCAATAAGAAGTTGTTTTTTAAAGTTTGTACTGTAAAACCATAAAAGGGTGGCGGCTGCGAAATGAAAAATAGCAAGACGCAGATATCCGGCCTTTAAAGCGCAGAGAACTCCCAATAGCACACCAACTATAGTAAAGGTTATATGCAGAATAATTGCCCAACGTCTTTTAATAGCCTTATCAATAACCACTGTGTCTGGATGGTTGATCATATCGGTCTTTACATCAAAATAATCATTAATAATGTATCCGGCGGCTGCAATTAAAACGGTACTTAAAACTAAAATATTAAAGAAGGAGCTATTTAAGCCGAGTGCAATTCCATTGGCCGCCAATATTTTTTGCATCACGCAATACCTGATAAGATACTGTGTTAATGCAATCATAATAAGATTCTCTATTCTGATAAGCTTCAGAAACGCAATGAACTTATTATTTAAAAGTTTACTCAATTTACCAGTTTCTTATTTCCCAATTGCTTTGTGATTTTAAAACCTGCTCTATAACATCTCTTACGCAACCTTCACCCCCATTTTTGCCCGAAACATATTTACAGATACCTTTTATTTCCGGAACTGAATCGGCGGGACAAACCGCTAAACCCACCATACACATTACTGCATAATCAGGAAGATCATCACCCATATAAAGGATTTCTTCATTCTTTAAATTATTCACTTCAACATAAGCTTTATAACAGGCCATTTTATCATGTTGGTTGATAAAGACATCCTTAATGCCATTGCGCATTAATGCCGCACGCATGGCAATGTTGTTGCCTCCTGAAATTATAGCCAGTCGGTAACCTTTTGCAAGCGCTAAATGTATGGCGTAACCATCTTTACCATACATGTTTCTTACCACTTCGCCATTTTCCAAAACCATTACTTTGCCATCGGTAAAAACTCCGTCAATATCAAAGATAAGAGTGGTTATGTTAGTTAAGGCTTGTTTAAAGTTTATCATGAGACGAGTGATGTTGTTGCTGTATGAGTTTACTAAGTTTCTTGTATACTTTCTTTAGTTCTTTATCTTTTAAAAGATGAAGATGTTCTTTCATTACTTTTTTATCGCCTCGTTTAGCGGGACCGGTTTGCGCCTCTTTTGGTTTAAAGTTATCTAGCTTTGCCGTTGTTTGTTTAATGAGCGGCAGTAATATTTTAAAATTAAGGCCCTTATTATCTTTTTTATCACTCAGCAAATTATCCGCGGCTGTGTATAAAGTATTTGTAAAGTTGTTTACCAATACAGCGGCTAAATGAATTTTCAATCGTTCTTCCGAATTAGCGAATATAATCTGTTTTGAAAAAAGTGAAGCTAACTTTTTAAGCTTAGCGTAATTGCTTTTAGTAGTTGCTTCAAGAAGTATGGGAGCCTCAGTCCAGTTTATATTATCCTTGACCGAAAAAGTTTGTACCGGATAAAACACACACGAATCGAAATGAGAAATTTGATTAATGTTGGTGCTGCCGGACGTGTGAATTACAAGCGAAGATGAGCCGATTTTAATTTTATCGGAAACATTGGGGATAAACTTATCGGACACGCAAATGAAATAAAAATCTGCATCTTTAGTAATATCCGTTAAACTTTCAACAGCCGTGCAGCCTAATTTTTTAAATGCGGCAAGCTCCTTGTTAGGCCTATGATTATAAATAGTAAGGCTGAATTTTTTAAGACTTATTAAATGCTTTGCCAGATGCCAGGCTAAATTACCGCAACCAATTATTACGATCTTTTGACTGGTTTGTTTTTTCATACTTTGGCTGTTTGCACCTTTAATTTACGAATTCTTTCTGCAATGGCAATAGCTGTGCCAATAGCCATAATCAGTGAGCCTATCCATAGAATATTAATGTAGGGAAAAATATAGGCTTCCATTACTATAAAATCTTTATTGTTAGCTACTTTTTCACTTAAGGTAATTTCAATGGTGTTGTCATCGGGGTTTATTTTCCAAAACACAAATTTTAATCCCAATGTTTCCAGTTCATCTTCTTTTGGAATAACAATATTGTTTTTAATGATATATTTCGGGTAAGCGTAATAGGAAGTTGATTGCGCATCAACAACTTTTAACACCGCTGTTACTTCCAGCAAGGAGTCGTTTTTTTGATATTGCTCTTTGCTCAAATTTGTTTTTAGGGAATCGATAATTACTAGGGCATTACTTGCGTAAATAGTATCTCCAACATGGCCTACATAATTTTTTGCACTCTGATATCCCTTGTTTTGGGTAATTGTATCAATGTTTAAATCAGCTGCAGTAACATGTGTGTACACATCCCTATCAAGATAATGTTTAGTGTCGGGTTCCGGCGCTTTACCCATACGCGGATTATCCTGAATCATCGGCATAAGAGTAAAATCAAATTCAGGTTTGTTGTTTTTATTAATTTTTAAATAATCTACTTTAAAATAAACATTAATCCCTTTTTTTTCTTTTCCTGTATAAGTTACTAAATATGGACCCATTGGCAGAGTGTCGCCCTGAGTTAAAAGAATACTCACTTTATCGTCAAATCCCTCACCTAAGTCAGAAACTTTTCTGTCGGCTGTATTTTTTGAAATTGTTACTTTTTTGGAGGTGGAAACAAGCACTCCAAGAAGTATTAAAGCAAAACCGATATGAGCAATGGCTGCTCCGCTTTTTTTTATGTTTCCTTTAAGAATACTGAGCCAATAATAGCCGTTGGCAAAAATGGCAAAGAGTGAGAAAACAAATAAGACTACATAAGTAATAATTGTTGTGTTAATTGGTTGCGCATTTAAAAAATAGAGGGGAATGCAACAGACCATGCCGAATACAATTGCCAACACCAAGGAAACAGCCATTTGTTTTACGAACTGTTTGGTATTTGATTTTTTATATTTTAAAAACAAACCTCCCGCAAGCAACAACATTAATACAATAGCAAAAGGAGTGATCCAGGTATTGTAAACAGGAACTTTCGGCGGTGCGTATTCTGTATTAAATAGTTTATTGAGAACAGGAATGGATGTGAAATAGGTAATTATTAAACTTGCCAGTAACAGAACCAATGAACCTAAAAACATCCAGAATTCGCGGGAGAATAATTCTTCTTCTTCTTTTTCTTTTGGAAAATATTTAAAGTACGCGATACTTGTAATAATAGTGGAAGCACAAACCCACATCACCAAAAGATCGCGCTTATAACCATAAATGAGTCCAAAGGCAAGCATGAGCAAAGAACCTACAATGTACGACACCCGGAATAAAGAATTATGAATGAGCAGGGCTACTGTAATAAATACAAACGTAAGCACATACATTACCAATTGACCGGTCATTCCTAGATCAGTGAACGCATGCACGGACGCATTTCCTAGCACACCGCTTCTGGTCATAAAAGTGGAATAAAGAACCAATAGAAAACTGCCGATAGCTAAAAGGTGAGTTGTAAATAGCGAGCCACCCTTATTTTTATTAATGATCATGGTGTGTCCGGCTGCTACTAATACTAACCAAGGTACCAAAGATGAATTTTCAACAGGATCCCAAGCCCAGAATCCGCCAAAACTTAAAGCTTCGTAAGCCCAGGCTCCGCCCATTAAAATTCCTACTCCTAAAATTAAAATTCCAAAGTAGGTCCAGGGTAAAGCAATTTTTTGCCAGTTGTTATATTGTTTGTTCCATAAGGCTGCTATGGCAAATGCAAAGGGAACAAGCGTGGAGGCGAAACCTAAAAATAAGGTTGGAGGATGAATGGTCATCCAGTAATTCATCAATAAAGGATTTAATCCGCGGGCAGTTGATTCATATTTTCCTGCCAATACAAATGGTAAATGACTGAATTCTGAGTGCTCTTTCATCAGTAAAAATGGATTGGTGCCAATTTTATAATCGAAAATATAAACACCTAAAAGCATACTTGCCAAAAACACTTGTACCAAGGCAAAGACGGTCATTACAGGAACTTCCCATTCCCCATTCTTCAATTGGTATTTTAAGATCCATCCTAATATAATATTCCAGAAGGTCCAAAGTAAAAAGCTGCCTTCTTGTCCTTCCCAAAAACAGGAGAGAATATATTTCATATCCATCTCAGTATTGCTGTGCTGCCATACATATTGATATTCGAAATAATGATTAAAGAGCATGAAGAACAAAGTACCGGCAATTCCCAGCACACTGAAGCCATGAAGATTAAAGGAGATGCGGGCAAGCTTTACAAAATCTTTATTTTTAAAAGAGAGGTAAAAGCAAACACAACTTAGCAAGGCCGTAACGAATGATAAGATAACGAACGCGTGTCCTAATTGACCAATCCACACACGTTCGGTTATATATTTAATTTCGTTCACTGAATGCTACAAGCTTCTGAGTTTGTAAATTTTATTTTAATTAATCTGTGCTTTAGAATCATTGTATTTACTCGGACATTTCATTAAAATATCATTGGCATGAAATTCCGAACCGTGCATTTTCCCAATGAGGACAATCTGCTCACTCTTTTCAAAATCCTGAGGTTTGCTTTTATGAAGCACCACTTGCTTTGCAATCCCTTTATTATCTACCAATGTAAAAAGAAACTCATCTGCATTAACGCGAGGGTCGTAGATCTGCGGCTGATCTTTATCCAGCTTTCCCACCACATGATACTCTTTATCCGGATTTGCGATTGCTTCGGTAAAATCAGCATAAGTGCTTGTGTTTTTTAACGACACAAAAATAACACCAATAGCCACTGCTATTATTATTATTCCTACAATGTGTAATTTCTTCATTATAATTAGTTCTTTATTTTATTTTCAAAGCTTTTCAATTTCCTTTCCAGTATCACTAAAAAAACCACAAGCGCCACAAATATCATCGCAATTACTGTAATAACTACGTAAATTTTTCCTTCCTGCCTAAAGGTATCGGCCATTTGAGGTTCTAAACTCTGCGCGTTTGCTATCGCGCTAATCAATAAAAATAAAAAGCTTAATAATTGTTTAGTCATTTAATTTATTTTTTAAAATGCTGATGCGGTTCTTAATTTCAAAAAGCCAGAAGCTAAAAAGAATCCAACCGATAACAGCGGGATAAAAAACCATGCGCATGCCGTTATCCATGTCATATTTTGCAAAAGCGGGATTTCCTCCGTTGCCGGGATGAAGCGAATCTGTTAATCGGGGAAGTATCATTATAAAAACGTTCATCATTACAAAAGCAAACACGTTATACACGGCCGATATTTTCGCTTTTTTTTGTTCATCTTCAACGGAAGAACGTAAAATAAAATATGCCGTGTAAATTAAAATACTGATGGCCACTCCGTTTAGTTTTGGATCTTGAAAAGTCCACCAAGTGCCCCAGGTATATTTGGCCCACAAAGAGCCCGTGGTAATGCCGGGAATGCTGAAAAAGAATCCGATCCATGCAGCGTCGTATGCTTTTGAATCGTGGTGCAGCGAATTGCTTCCTAACGTTTTCAGGCTGTAGATGAGTGAAACGGTCATCATAAACAACATCGCAAACCAAATGGGTACATGATAAAACACATTACGTATGGTTTCATTTAAAATATCAAGCCTTGGCACATTGCCCAGTAAACCCCACACCAAGGTGTAAAGAATAAGGATAACGGATAATATTTTGTACCAGCTTCGCATAGTTAAATGTTAATCGTTATTAGTTGAAGGGTTAACGTTAACTATCAACCGATAACTATTAAATTAGTCGCGCCAAAGATAAGGAAATAATAGGAATGCCAGGGCAAGTGTTAACACATTTAACGCGGCTAAAATACTTATAAAATCCAGCCCTACGCCGGCCCAATCCAGCCCATCTACCGCTTGTTTGCTTAAACGTATAACTACAAGGATAAGCGGCATTACCACAGGAAAACTCAAGATACTCATCATAGCGAAATTACCGCTTGCTTTTGCCGCTATGGCGCTCATCAGGCTTAAAATGCCCGCTAAACCGGTAGAGGCAAGAAATAAGACCAATAAAAAGAGACTGATATTTTCCACTTCGTTCTTAATAAAAAACGCGTAAAAGAAAAAGGTCACAAGACTCAGAATAAGCATAAATGCCATGTTATAAAGAATTTTAGCAATTATAAAATGCTGAGGCGAATAATGCAAATAGTTAAAAAGCGCTTGTCCGCCTGTTTCTTTTAAAAAACTTTTTCCACTAATAGTTACGGATGTAAATAATGTAATAACCCAGAATAAAGCATTCCAGGTAGGCTTATCCATGTGACCTTTAAAGCAGAGCGCGCTTACGAAAATGGTACCTATTACATATACCAATACCCCGCCTAAAGTTGATTTTTGGCGAAACTCAAGAAGGAATTCCTTTTTGATGAGAGTAAAAAGCATAGGCAAATTTAGTTTAAAAAAGTACATGGGAGTATACTTAAATCCCTTACAGCTTGGTTATAATTTATTAGCTTTGAAATTATGCGTTTTATTATACTGATAATAGTATTAGGGATTTGTTTCAAAAGTAATGCCCAGTATTCAAAGGGAGATTCTTTAAGAGGAACTATCAATGAAAATCGTTTGTGGTGGGATGTGCAGCATTATCATTTAAATGTAGAAGTGGATGTAAATCAAAAATTTATTAAAGGGTGTACTAACATTATTTATAAAACTCTTACCAAGCAAAAAAAAATGCAAATAGACCTGCAGGAACCTTTGCAGATTGATAGTGTTATTTTTCATTCCCAAAAATGTATTTGGAAACACAATTTCAATGCCTGGTTGATTGACCTTAAGCAGCAAAGTGAGTTAACAGATTCTATTCGTATTTACTATTCAGGCAAGCCGCGAGCTGCTAAATTTCCGCCCTGGGATGGAGGCTTCAGCTGGAAAAAAGACGATAAAGGAAGGCCTTGGGTTGGAGTGTCCTGTCAGGGTTTAGGAGCCAGTGCGTGGTGGCCAAACAAAGATCATCAATACGATGAGCCCGATAAAGGCATGCAGATCAGTATTACCACAGCGGATAGTTTATCCAACATCAGTAATGGAAAATTGGTGTCGGCCATTACAAATACAAATCATACTACAACCTGGAATTACCAAGTTTTTAATCCAATTAATAATTACGATGTAACACTCAACATCGGCAATTTTGTAACTGTTAAAGATTCCTTTATTGGAAAGAACGGCGTATTAAAGATGGAATACGTTGTGCTGGATTATAACAGAAGCAAAATTGAATCGCATTTAAAAAGTGATACGCATGATATGCTGAAAAGTTTTGAGTATTGGTTCGGTTCTTACCCTTTTTATGAAGACGGTTTTCGCTTGGTGGAAACAAGTTATTTAGGAATGGAACATCAGAGCGCTATTGCTTATGGTAATAAATTTAAAAAAGGATATCTGGGCACCGACCGCTCACGAACAGGCGTAGGCCTTTTATGGGATTTTATAATTGTGCATGAAAGCGGACACGAATGGTTTGGCAATAACATTACGTGTAAGGATAATGCGGATATGTGGATCCACGAAGGCTTTACCACTTACTCAGAAGTTTTGTTTATGGAAAGCAAATGGAATAAAGACACAGCTTGGAAATACCTGCGTGGCCTAAGAAAAAACATTCGAAACGATCGTCCGCTGATTGGCAATTACGGTGTAAATAATGAAGGGAGTGGTGATATTTACGATAAAGGAGCAAACATGATTCATAACATACGGCAGGTGATGGACAATGATTCTTTGTTTCATGAAATTTTGTTGGCAATGAATAAAGACTTTGCGAAAAAAACAGTAAGCACCAAAGAAATTGAGGCGTATATGATTGCCCGAAGCGGAAAAGATCTGCAGCCAATTTTTGATCAATATTTAAGAACGCGTAAAGTGCCTGTGCTTGAATATAAAATTGTTAAAGGGACATTGATTTACAAATGGACCAATTGCATTAAAGGATTTAATATGCCTGTTAAAATGATTTCGGATAAAAACACATCTTTTTGGATACTTCCTTCAACAACCAAAAAACAATTGTTTTTACAGCAAAATGTAACAAGTTTAAAAATGGATATTAATTTTTATGCGGAAGAGAAAAATGTCTCACATTAACTACTCTCAACTTGGTGGTTATCTACGAGCTATATCATCTTAAAAATAATTAAGCATAAAAAAACCAATACCGGAAATCTCCATAACCAGTATTGGCAGTTAAATTTATTCTAAACACAACCCTAATAAAGAACGTAGTATAAAGTTACGCCTTCCTTCAAGTATTTTTTTATGGATTCTTATAACTGGTTGGTTTTTTCTTATAAGTGGTCACTTTTTGTGTGTTTCTGAGTATTTTAGGGAAAATTCACTTAAGCGAGACGCTCCAGAAACTGGTCTTTTTTTCTGCGGGAAATCTCAATTTGTGCTCCGTCGGTCATTACTGCGTAACCTCCATCTACTTTTAAAAAGCGCATAACATGGTTCATGTTAATGAGGTGTTGGTGATGGATGCGGATAAAATCGTACTCGGGCAAAAGTTCTTCATAATGTTTCATGCCGGCGCTTACCATCAACTTGCGTTTATCGGTAAGGTAAAAATAAGTGTAACTGCCATCCGATTCGCAGCGGATAATATCTTTGATGTTCACAATTTCGAAAGCGTTGCCTGTGGGAAGTGTGATTTTCTGAAAATTATCATCAGCACGTTTCAATTGTTGTATTAAAAATTGAAGGTTTTCCATAGAAGGCGGTGAGCTTACTTTTTTCTTAACGGCTTTATCAACGGCTTCTTTTAATTCGTCTATGTCAATCGGCTTTAATAAATAATCGCAGGCGCTGTATTTAATGGCGCGAATAGCATGCTGGTCGCTGGCGGTTGCAAATATCAATTCAAATTTATGTCCCTGAAGTTTTTCCAATAGATCAAAGCCGCTTCCATCGGGCATGCTAATGTCTAAAAACAACAATTCCGGATTTAATGTTTTTACCATTTCCACTCCTTCCTTTACATTATTGGCAAGCCCCACAATCTCTAATTGCGGGCAATTTTTTCGGATGATTCCTGCAAGCATATCGCGGCTTTTTTTCTCGTCTTCTATAATTAATGTTTTCATATTAAAATATTTTTCCGATCTTATATAGTATTAAATTTAAATAAATTATCCGTTAATTGGTATATATAATTCAACCTGCGTTCCGGCCGGGTTGTTATCGGCATCCTTTAAATCGGTTATGGTAACACTCAATTTTGAATTATTCATATCGTTCAAAATTTTCAATCTGTCTTCGGTAATTTGCATGCCCAAAGATTTGTGTTTGCTTACCGGCATGGTGCGTTTGATTTCACCGGCTTTTTGCCTTCCAATTCCATTATCCGTAATGGTACAAACCAAAAAATTATCTTTTGCTTTAAAATGGATGCACAGTTTTCCCTTTTCAGGCTTGGGATTTAATCCGTGAAGAATAGCATTTTCAACATACGGCTGAGTGAGCAGTGGCGGCATAATATCATAATCTGCATCCACAGAAGGTTCTATGGTAATTTCATATTCAAACTTATCTTCGAAGCGCATTTGCTCGAGCTGCAAATATAATTTTAATGCTTCAAGGTCTTCACCTACTGTAACTGTTGGCTTGTTAGAATTGTTTAAAATAATGCGCACCAGTCTGGCAAACTTGCTGAGGTATTTAATAGCTTCATCAGTTTTACTGTTGAATATGTAATGCTGTATAGAGTTTAAGGAATTAAAAATAAAATGCGGATTCATTTGTGAACGCAATGCTTTTAATTCAATCTTACTCATCTCTACTTTACGTTCGTAATCCAATCGTTGTTTCTTTTTAATGCTTTTTATTCTGTAAATGATTATTCCGCTTATTAACGATAGAGACAGGAGTATCGTTCCTAATATGAACCACCATTTTTTAAAAAAAGGAGTTAAGATGGTAAAACTAAATGAAGTTTCCTGGGCATCCCAAATCCCTTCGTTATTTCTGCTTTTTACTTTAAAAGTATATTTTCCGGGAGCAAGGTTGGCATATTTGCTATAGTCTTCGGCACTGGGCAAGCTCCACTCTTTTTCAAGGCCTTCGAGTTTTTTTATATACAAAACTTTTTCGGGCCCGGTTAAGCAAATGCCTTTGTAATAAAAAGTAATGGTATTAAACCTGCTTGGCAATTCAGAACCGTTTTTAAGAAGAGTGTCTTCGCTAAATAATTTTATATTTTGAATGAGGGTAGAATTGGGCAGCCTGTTCTTTTTAAAACTGTAAGGCTCATGCTTTACAAGGCCGCTGATGGTGCCAAACCAAAGTGAGCCGTCGTGATCTTCCCAAATGCCGTTGGAGTTACATTCCACTCCCATAAAACCCTGAAACTTTCCAAAGGAAGTTATTTCGGTTATGCCAGCTTCAATGTATTTTTTCAGATTTAATTTATTAATTCCTTGATTAGTTCCAATCCAAAGAACGTTATAGTTTTCCGCTAATTCTATAGAGTATACAAATTCGGAATTAAGGCCATCCTCCTGTGTTATGTAACTAACGTTTTGGGTTGTTAAATTTAAAATCAGAAGACCTTTAAGCGTAGCAGCAAACAGATAATTTTTGTAGCATTTTACGGCCAGGAAATCTTCTTCTGCTAAATTCCACTCTTTGCTGATGTGCCGGAGGGAGTCGCCGTGAAGCATAAATAATCCTGCAGGGGAGGCGCCAATCCATAAATTTCCCTGAGCATCTTTTCACATAAGCCGTAAACCTGATAATCTGTTTTAACCGGTAAAGCTTTGTATTTGACTTGAGGTACATTTCCGCTCCAGGTAAGTGAGGCTATACCGTTTCTGCCCGCGATCCATACGGTGTTATCTTTGGTTTTATAAAGCATTTCGTAAGGACCTTTAAATTCTTTAGGGAATGGAATATTAATAAAGCGTTCGTTTTTTAATTGCATTAATCCGTTTTTTGTACCGAACAATAAACGCCCCTCTTTATCCTGTAATCCGGTTTTGCAAACATTGGTACCTAGGCCTTCCTGAATGCCGTAATGCTTAAAGTAACCTTGGCTGTATTTGTAAATGCCATTGTTTTCAGAACACATCCACAAATCATTTTTAGTATCACGGAAGATTTGAAATATAAATGCGTTACCGGGGCCATTGATCTTGTCAAATGTTGAAAACGAATTGTCGCGGTATTTATATAGCCCACTGTGCGTACCTACCCATAAATTATCTTCTCTGTCTTTTATTAAAGAGCGTATGATGTTGGAATTGTTATCATAGCCAATGTTGTAATAAGAAAACTGATCTCCGTCAAAGCGTAAAAGTCCTGTATGAGAACCTATCCATAGATAGTCATCGTTTTGATTAAGTAATGTGGAAATATTTTCATCAATTAAACCATTTTCAATAAAGTAGCTGGTAATTTTTTTAGTTTGTCGGTTATAAAAGCTTAAACCTTTATCAGTTCCAATTACAATAAGTCCGCTTTTTTGTACTATACAGTTTATTTGGTTAGACGGAAGTCCTTTTGTTTTATCAATAAATTGCAAGTTACCTTGGCCATATATTATTAATCCATTGTTTGTTCCAATATAAAGTGAAGTGTCTGCTTTGAAAATACTGTTTATTTTATAGTTTTTTAATTCCGGTACGTTATTAATTTTGTTTTTCCTAAATGTGTAAAGTCCTTTAAAAGTGCCAATGAAAACATTGTGATTAAAGCCTTTACATAGTGAAGTTATAGTGAGGTTAGTCAGCCCTTGTGATTGTTTATAATTAAAAATTTTATTATTGCTTACTACACTCAACCCTTTATTGGTACCTACAAAAATATTACCGTAATCGTCCTGTTCAATGGCTGTAACATTGTGGTCAATTAATCCATTTTTTGGGTTATAATTAACAAAACTCTGGCCATCAAAGCGGGTGAGTCCGCCAAAGCCTCCCGACCACAAATAACCTTCTCTGTCCTGAAACATACAAGAAACCTGAACAAAAGGCAACCCGTTTTCGGCACTGTAGTTCTTAAAAAAATATTGTTGTGCTTTTGATAAAAAGCATAAAAAAAATAAAATGAATATGTAATTAGTGCGCTTGATACTACTACTAATGTATTGTTAATAATATGAAATGGAAAGAACTTATAAATAAGTGGCAGGAATTTCTTTAAAACTGGTAGGGTTTATTGAAAAGGTGGCAAAAGCGCTTAGAAATTTATCTCTTTCACCGTCCAAGCCTGAGGTTTATCGTTAAATAATATTTTGGTTGCGGCCCAAACCGTTGCGAATAACTCACTTTGCCGATAATTTTCCACACACTCTTCGTTCTCCCATAAACTGTAAGTGAAAAAAACCGAAGGATTATTCTGATCCTGTAATAATTCCACATGGCTGCAGCCGGGAAAGGATTTTATATGTTGGCTGTTGGCTTTAAAAATTGCTTTAAACGTATCAATTTTTTGCGGCTCAAAACTCATTTTAACTATTCGTTTAATCATTAAATTCAATTATAAGGTTGAAATCGAATTTGGAGCCAATATCTCTCGGACAAAGCATTTTTTGGGCGTTACCTCCGTTAATGGCTACTTCAAGATTGCCAAAACTATTAAATATTACCAGAGGTTGCCCATGTTTTACCTCATCGTAAGTGTTATGTATTTTAGTAATTCTGGCGCCGGGAAGCGTAATGTTGAACTGTTTTTTACCTATTATTTCTGTAAATTGATCTTTGGTAATATTGGTAATAATGTTGCCGAAATCATCAATATAAATTCCTTTTCCGCGCAACATATTTCCTGTAACAAAACTCTCAAATTGTATGGCTTTATAAAATTCACCGGTGGGCATTCCAATATCTTCAATCAATTTTTCTCTGAGCAAATGAGAGGCAATATCTGTAAAAACATCTTTTAAAAAAAAGTGGTGTTTGGTATTATCATCGTAGTACAACTGATACACGGGCGCGTCGAAATCCTTATCCAGCAAGGTAAACAAGCCGTTATCCGGACAAATAATATATTGATCTTTAAAACTACTGAGAAGATAACGGGTGTTATCGATGGCGTGCGTTTTATTTAATCCGCTGTTGCCCGCAATAAATTTTACCGCTACCAAATGAATGGTTCCTACCGGAAAATAAGGAATTGCGTTCTTTAAAATAAAAGCGGCATCGCCAATATTATTATCTTTAATATCACAACTCAGGTCAATGATCTGCACACCCGGATTTTCGGTAAGAAGTTTAGCTTTAACTATCGCTAAATAAGGATCGCGATATCCCAGATCGGTTGTTAAAGTAATAATGCGCATATATGTTCAAAAGTAAATATTATTTAAGGCACAAATTTTTTTAACCTTGAAGTTAGATTAACAGGGTTATAAACAAAATGCCCTAAAACAGACCTTAAAGTATGAATGAGCAGATAATTACCCTTGAAAGCATTGAGCCGGTTGAAATTTACGGAGTTAATGATGTAAAGCTGAATATTATAAAGAAATTTTTCCCCAAGTTAAAACTCATTGCTAGGGGTTATTCTTTAAAAGTATTGGGCGAGGGAGATGAAATTGGCCGCTTTGAAAAAAAGCTTGAAATGCTAACCGATTATTATCATAAGAACGGATTGCTCACCGAATCGGTTCTGGAGCGATTGTTAGGCCAAACAGGCGATAACATGCTAGAAACGAAGGAAGAGGCGCAAAACAACGATATTATTATGTTCGGCAATAACGGACTGGTAATTAAAGCGAAGACTGAAAATCAGCGTAAAATGGTGAGCAGCATTGTAAAAAACGACATGCTTTTTGCAATAGGACCTGCGGGAACGGGAAAAACTTACACAGCCGTTGCGTTAGCGGTAAAAGCATTAAAAAACAAAGAAGTTAAACGTATAATTTTAACCCGTCCTGCCGTAGAAGCAGGCGAAAATCTGGGTTTTTTGCCCGGAGATTTAAAGGAAAAATTGGATCCTTACATGCAGCCTTTATATGACGCGCTTAACGACATGGTGCCAACCGATAAACTCAATCAGTATATTGAAAACAGAACCATACAAATTGCTCCTTTGGCTTTTATGCGCGGAAGAACACTCGATAACGCCTTTGTGATATTGGATGAAGCGCAAAACACAACTGAGAGCCAGATGAAAATGTTTTTAACACGGATGGGTGCCAACGCAAAGTTTATTGTTACCGGCGATGCCACTCAGGTGGATTTACCCGCGAAACAGCCCAGCGGTTTATTGCAAGCTTTAAAGCTTTTAAAGAAAGTGGAAGGAATTGATATTATTGAATTAAATAATTCGGATGTTATACGCCACAAATTAGTTCGATCAATCATTGAACGTTACGAAGCGAAAAATTAGTTTTTAGTGATTAATTATTAGTGTTTAATGATCAGTGTTTAGTGATGAGTTTTTAGTTTTTAATAAATAACCATTACATTAAAAACTAGGACAAACAAACTCTACTAAAAACTAAAAACTAAAAACTTTTAACTTCTTTATTAATCTCTTTCATCATTAATCTGATCGGCTTTCAGGCCTTTCATGTCAAAAACAAAAAGTGCATCAGCCATTTCTACATTGGGCTTCATGGTTTTAATTTCGTAAACCTGCGTGCCGCCATCTTTCATCATCATTTTTAGCTGGCCTACCTGTTTTTTAGTTTTATTTACGTACAACTTAATAGTATGAAATTTTTTCTTCTCAGGCTTAATGGCAGGAAACAGATCAATCACATTGTAAGTTACCGCGCCTGCTTTTTCCTCCTTATCAAATTTATATTTATAGCCGGTTTCGTAAAGTGTAAATATCTTGCTTGGGTTCTGATCTTCGTTTTCCGCATCAAAGTTTTTTATAGTTACTTCTTTGGCATCCTTATTGTAATTCCAAAGCGTTTTTCCATCGCACACAATGGTATTGCCCGGAATTTCCAATTTAAATTTCTGGCCTTTTATCTGAACTTTTCCGGTTTGCTTTTCAATCTGTTTTTTATCTTTGTTTAAAATGGTAAAGCCGTAATCAGCCGAAATAGTTTTATAGCTTTTGGTGATTTTGCTTAACTCATCCAAAATGGTTTTTGCTTTCGGGTCTTGTTCCTGCGCACTAAAAACCAACGAAAGGGAGGCGAATGCTACTAAAAATAATTTTCTCATACTTAATGTCATGCAAATGTAATACCAATTAAGACGGCAAAAGGCGGTAAAAGATTAAAAACCGACTACTGATTTCTTAATTTTTGTAAAATTTCCTCCAGTTGACCCATGTCTTTGCTAAGAACTTCCCGGGCTTTGCTGCCTTCAAAGGGTCCGATAATACCTGCGGCTTCCAATTGATCTACAATTCTACCTGCGCGATTATACCCCAATTTTAACTTTCTTTGTAGAAATGAGGCACTACCTTGTTGAAATTGTACCACCAATTTTGCCGCATCGTCAAACATTTTATCACGTTCGCTAAGATCCACTTCCGCTTTACCGTCGCTGCCGTCTTCCCCTACATATTCAGGCAATAAAAACGCGCTTGGATAAGCCCTTTGATTTCCGATAAATTCACATATTTTTTCAACTTCCGGAGTATCAACAAAGGCACATTGAATTCGAATTAAATCATTTCCTGTGCTCAGCAACATGTCTCCGCGCCCAATTAGCTGATCGGCTCCCCCTGTATCTAAAATCGTACGGCTGTCAATTTTACTGGAAACACGGAAGGCGATGCGAGCCGGAAAGTTAGCTTTAATGGTTCCCGTAATAATATTTACCGAAGGTCTTTGCGTGGCAATGATCAGGTGAATACCAATGGCACGGGCCAATTGCGCTAATCGGGCTATTGGCGTTTCCACTTCTTTACCTGCCGTCATTATCAGATCGGCAAATTCATCTACTACTAAAATAATGTAAGGAAGATATTTATGGCCGTCGTTTGGATTTAATTTTCGATTTACAAATTTTGTGTTGTACTCTTTAATGTTACGCACCTGCGCATCCTGCAGCAGAGCATAGCGGTTATCCATTTCAATACACAAGGAATTAAGCGTGTGAATTACTTTAGTATTATCGGTAATAATCGCATCTTCTGAATTAGGAAGCTTGGCTAAAAAGTGACGTTCAATTTTATTGAATAAGGTAAGTTCTACTTTTTTAGGATCAACCAAAACGAATTTAATTTGCGCGGGATGTTTTTTATAAAGCAAGGAAACCAACACCGCGTTTAATCCAACCGATTTACCTTGTCCCGTGGCGCCCGCCATTAACAGGTGAGGCATTTTTGCAAGATCGGCAATAAAAATTTCGTTGCTGATGGTGCGGCCTAAAGCAATAGGAAGATCGAAAGTAGAATTATTGAATTTTTCGGAAGCCAGAATATTTCTCATTGGAACCATTTCGGGTGTTTGGTTGGGCACTTCTATACCAATGGTTCCTTTGCCCGGAATTGGCGCAATGATACGAATGCCTAAAGCCGCTAAACTCAGAGCAATATCATCTTCCAGATTTTTAATTTTAGAGATGCGCACGCCTGCTGCGGGTACAATTTCGTAAAGGGTAACTGTAGGTCCAACCGTGGCCATGATCTTATCTATCTCAATACCGTAATTTTTTAACGTGGCAATAATGCGGTCTTTATTGGCAACCAATTCGTCCTGATTCACTTTATTTTGAGAGCTTCCGTAATCATTTAACAGATCAAAGGTTGGAAATTTATAATGTCCCAGGTCTAAAGTGGGATCATATTCTCCAAACTCCGCCACCAGTTTTTCCGCTTTGTTTTCTTCTTCAATAATGATGGGTTCGTCAACCGTTTTACCGATTTCAAATTCGGGTTCTCCTTTAACTTCATTTACCGGAATTATTGAAGTTGCATCAAGTTCAATTGTATGGTCGTCTGTTTTTTTATCTTCCATATTTTGAAGAAAAGTATCTGTTCCTGTATTTACAATTTCAAGACCAATGTTTTTATTTTCAGTTGGAGTAATTATCAGATCTTCTCCCTTTTGTTTGATCTCAAAGTTGAGTAATTCCTCTTCTTCTTCAGGCGATAATTTTAATTCTTTTACTTCATTGAAGGAGCTATTAAAATCTTTGGCGGGCTCCGTATTTTTCAACTCTTCCTCAATAATGGCATCGTCGGCAAACTCTGGTTTTCCAGGCAATTTAAATGATAAATTAATTACCAGTACTAAAAAGGTAAGCATGGAAAAAATAAGGAGAGCAATGAGGCCCATAATACCTAACATGTTTGCTATTTGTAAGTTGATAAAGTAGCCGAAACTCCCGCCCATAAAAAATAAACGATCTGAGAAAATGTATGCTAACAAGAGCGAGCTCCAAGTCATCAAAAACAACCATTTGGCATTAAAGGAAGAAACGTTCACCAATTTACGCTGAATAGTTTTTTGAATGCCGTACAAAAATAAAACAGGCACTAAAATAAAAGAAGCCGCACCAAAGCCTTTGTATAAAAATAAATGCGAAATGAGCGCGCCGGCTTTACCCAGCCAATTTTGCACTTTTGTTTCGGGGTTAAATAAGCTGGCTGAAGAATCAAGCACTTTATCCTGATCTACATCCCAGGTAAAAAAATAAGAGGTAAAAGCAATGGCCAGGTAAACCGAAAATAATACCAATGAAAGTCCGAGGATTTTTTGAGTACGTTCGTTGTTGTAAACATCCCGTGCCTGCTGAAAACGTTCCATGAAACTTGTTTTTTCCTTTTTAAGAACAGGAGTTGTTTCAGGCTTGCTTTTAGCTGTGTTTTTAGGTTTGTTTTTTTTCTCAGGTGTCTCGTTAGTTTGCTCTGAGCTTGGGTTTTCCTTAAGCGGACGTTTTTTTTCTTCAGTTAAACGCTCTACTTTATCAAACGGATTTATGGTTTCTTCTACCAGAGTTTCGGTAACAGGCTTCTCTCTAAATTTATTCTTTTTTTCTGTGCTCATTATCTTTTAAAATTACCGTTTAAAAAAGCCCTTAAAGCCCACTCTTGGCAATGTTTTTAACCATAAGGTGTTAATTGAAAGAGTAACTACTCAGGTTGATTTTAACAAAAAACACTTGCCGATGTGCTTAATTGTTTTATTTTTGTGTAATGTGTCAAAAATGCCAAAAATAGGTATCTGATTTTCTATGGTAAGAAAAATTTATATAAAAGATATTCATCTTGAAGTGCACCACCCAGCTGTAAAATGGAACTGTGATATAAAGCGCCGTGCAATCAATTCAAGCTCAGAAAAAATAAGTATTTTTACGATACATTATGTACAGGTTATTTAAGCTATTCTGGAGTTATAATTTACCGCGCTGGTCTATTTTAATTATTGACCTGATTATTTGTGTGTTTTCTTTAACGCTTGCTTTTTTTTTACGATTTAATTTTAAGGATATTCCCGCCGAAGATCTTAAAAACCTCCCTTACGACTACACTCTGTTGCTGGTAATAAGAGCATTCTCCTTTGCGTTTTCAAAAACATACAAAGGCGTGGTGCGTTATACAAGTTCGCGCGATGCTTCAAGAATTTTTTTGGTAGTTATTTCAGGAAGTATTCTCGTATTTGCTATTAACTTAGTTACGCTTCATTTATTGTTGGGATATTATATCATTCCTACAGCGGTAATTATTATTGATTGCTTGGTCACTTTATTTTTGATGATCAGTTCCCGCCTTGCCGTTAAAGCAATTTATTTTGAAAGCCGCAATCCGGGGAAAGAAAAAATGAATGTGATTATTTATGGGGCAGGTGAAGCCGGAATTATCACTAAGCGTACGCTTGACCGGGATGCGGCAATCAAGTATAAAGTTGTAGGTTTTATTGATGATGACAAAGATAAATTAGACCGCAGCTTTGAAGGGATTTTTGTTTACGGCCCCGAAAAATTACCCGAACTAATCAGGGAAAGTGAAATTGAGTTTGTAATTATTTCTATTCAAAATCTTTCCGCTTTTAAAAAAAACGAAATTACCGATGTTTGTTTGAGTAACAATGTTCGCGTGTTAAATGTGCCGCCGGTTACTAAATGGATAAACGGCGAGCTGAGTTTTAACCAAATGCGCAGTGTTAACATTGAAGATCTTTTAGAGCGTGACCCAATCAAAATTGACAATAACAATATTAGTGCGCGTTTAAAAAATAAGATCATTTTAATTACGGGTGCGGCCGGCAGCATTGGCAGCGAACTGGCTCGGCAATGCTCTCGGTTTAAACCCGCAAAGATATATCTTCTCGATCAGGCCGAAAGTCCTTTGCATGATTTGGAACTTGAATTTTCAGATAAATTTAAAGATATAAAGTATGAAGTTGTTATTGCGGATGTTCGTAATAGTAATAGAATGACAAATGTTTTTTCTACGTTTAAGCCGCAGATTGTTTTTCATGCAGCCGCCTATAAGCATGTGCCCATGATGGAGAACAATCCTTCAGAATCTATTTTAACCAATGTGCTGGGTACAAAAAACACCGCTGATCTGGCTAAGGAAAATAAGGTGGAAAGATTTGTTTTTGTTAGCACTGACAAGGCGGTAAACCCTACAAACGTTATGGGCGCAAGTAAACGAATTGCAGAAATATACATTCAAAGTTTGGGTAAAAAAACGGGCACCAAATTTATTACTACGCGCTTCGGAAATGTTTTAGGATCTAACGGTTCGGTTATTCCGCGCTTTAAAAAACAAATTGAGTCGGGAGGCCCCATCACTATCACGCATCCTGAAATCACCCGCTTTTTTATGACCATACCCGAAGCAAGTCAGTTGGTTATTGAAGCGGCCAGTATGGGACAAGGCGGGGAGATTTTTTTATTCAACATGGGAAAGTCTGTTAAAATTGTTGATTTGGCACGAAAAATGATCATGCTATCGGGCTTAAAAGAAGGAAAAGATATTAATATTTCATACACAGGTTTGCGCCCAGGTGAAAAATTATTTGAAGAACTTTTGGCCGATGCAGAAAACACACTTCCTACACATCATCCGCAAATATTAATTGGTAAAGTGCGCGAGTATGAATATGAAGAAGTTAATATTATAATTGAAGAATTAATTAAAGCCTTTAACACTCAAAATAACGAAAACATTGTGCAGCGCATGAAGGATCTTGTTCCGGAGTACATCAGCAATAATTCAGTTTTCCAAAAATTAGATTAAAATGAAATTATATATAACGGTATTCATACTTATTTTGTCTCTCAATACATTTTCTCAAAGCAATAAAAAAGAAGTGGAGGATGAAGATCAAAACAAACAACGCTTCGATGAAACAGCGGCTTTAAAACCTAAATTAGTTATTGGTATTGTGGTAGATCAAATGCGAAACGATTTTATATACCGTTACTGGAACCGATTTAGCGATGGCGGATTCAGAAAATTAATTAACGAAGGGTATTATTTTAAAAACACACATTACAATTATATTCCTACTTACACCGGCCCCGGACATTGCAGCATATATACCGGCGCAACACCGCGCGCACATGGTATAATAGCAAACGAATGGTATGATAAGAAAAATAAATCTTCAAAATATTGTGTTTACGATGCCGATGTAAAAAGTGTTGGTACTGAAAACCAAAGCGGAATGATGTCGCCAAAAAATCAATTAAGCTCTACCATTGGCGATGAACTTAAAATTACTTCTAATAACCAAGGAAAAGTTTTTGCAGTAGCGCTAAAAGACCGAAGTGCTGTTTTACCTGCCGGACATGCTGCCAACGGCGCGTTTTGGCTGGATGAAGAGTCGGGTAATTTTGTTACTTCCAACTGGTACATGAAAGAACTTCCACAATGGCTTAAAACATTTAATGAGAAAGCAATGGCCAAAAAATATCTGGCTGAAGGTTGGAATACATTCACACACCTCCAGGGCTATACGGCTTCTATTGCAGATGATAATAATTACGAAAGTGTTCCAAATAAAAAAGACAAACCTGTTTTTCCGTATTCGTATAAAGATTATTTACAAAAAAATCAGGTGGGCATTATTCGCGCCACGCCTTTTGGAAACAGCCTCACCAAAGATGTAGCAATTGAATGCATCAAAAACGAACAATTGGGAAAAGATAATATAACCGATCTTTTCTCCATCAGTTTTTCAAGTACCGATATTATTGCCCATTCTTATGGACCCCGATCTGTTGAAGTGGAAGATACTTATTTAAGGTTAGATAAGGATATTGAAGAAATTTTAAATGTTCTTGACAAAGAAGTTGGAAAAAATAATTATATCGTATTTTTAACCGCCGATCATGGGGGGGGCGACGTGCCTAATCACTTAATATACAATAAGATACCAGCCGGATATTTGGCTCAAAAACATATTAAGAAAGAGCTGAAAACGTATTTAAAATCTGCTTACGGCGACACTCTGCTTTTGGCGGATGTAAGCAACGAACAAGTATTTTTAAATGAAATACGCATCAAAGAACTTAAATTAAATATTAATGAAGTAGAGGAAAATGTTGCCATTCAGCTATTAAGTATTAATGGAATTGCTGAAGCTTACCCTTCCAAATATATTAAATACAACGGTTTTGAAAAGAACGATTATAAAACATTGTTGCAGAATGGATACAATCATGCAATGAGCGGAAATGTTTGTTTTATTTTTCGTCCGGCCTGGATGGATTACGCTGAAAAAGGCACCACGCACGGCGCTGCCTATAACTACGATACGCATGTACCCTTGCTGTTTTACGGAAAAGGAATAAAAAAAGGTGTCTCATTTCAGTTTACAACCATTACTCAAATAGCACCTACTATTTGCGAATTATTGCAGTTGAATCAACCCAACGCTACAGTTGCCGAGCCATTAAATTCTTTTTTTAAATAACCTTACATGTGTATATAATCCGCATTTTTTTAAATATTTAAGGTTTTTTGGCATTTTGTTAATAATTTACTACTTTTAACATTATATTTCTAAAAAATACTAGATGAAAACACTTAAAATTTGCCTTATTACCCTATTGGTAGCAACTGCAAGTATCTTTTATTCTCAAAACTCAAGTACAAATACCGGCGCCAGCCTCATATTTGATAAGTATATGATCGTACAGGTTACGCATGATATTTTGGATTGCCCGCATTTTGGCATGCTTATTCCCGCGTTTGTTAAAAACTCATTATCTTCAAATGTGGTAGAAAATCACCCTAAAGAAAAATACATGGTTATTCACATAAAAAATACCACTTTAAACGAAGAAGAATATAAGAAAAAGTTTATGTTTCTATTGGATAGCGTGCATTTCCCACGAACCAGTCTTAAAGATCTTACCATTTCCGATAAAACAAAATTAACCAAGTAATTATTAAGAATAAAATTCTAATTTATGAAACATTTTTCCATTGGTAATATCATCCTAACTATTTTGATGTTGTTAGGAATTACCAATTTGAAATCACAAACATTTGCCCGTACCTACAGTTTTCCGGGTATTAACGGCGGCTTATCGCTGGCTCCCACTTCCGATGGCGGATTTATCGGAACCGGCCAGCACGAAGGTGGTCCTGCCGGCAGTTGCGATGTGTATGTTTATAAAGTTTCTTCCTGCGGCTCTTTACTTTGGTATAAAACTTTTGGATCAGCGGGCTCCGACGGCGGAAGGAAAATTACAGAAGCCTCTGACGGCGGCGTTTTAATAGCCGGCCTTTGGGATGATGGGGGAGGAGATAATTATGATTGGGGTTTAGTTAAATTAAATCAGGCCGGAAACTTTCAATGGTCAACCGTATGGAATAACAGTGCCGTTACCACACAAACCGATGCGGTGGAATACGCTCATTGGGTTACCCAAATGCCTAATAATATTGCAGTTGCAGGAGGTGCCAACGCTTCTCCATTTCCGGGCTGGAATGCAGGAATTTCGATGTACAGTAACGCCGGGGCACATTTATGGACAAAAGCTTTCGGAGGGTCTGCGCAGGATATATTTTGTTCCGTACATTATAACGGTACTTTTTTATACGCTGCCGGAATAACAGCTTCATTTGGTGCGGGAAGTGATGATCTTTGGATAGTTAAAACAGACGCTGCCGGAAATCCGGTTTGGATGAAAACATACGGAACGATAGCAGCAGAGGGAAGATACTGGGATACAGAAGGTGTGCCTACACCCGATGGCGGTTTTATAATAGCAGGCGCCACCACTAATACACTTTTAACTGCCGGCGCCCAAGATATTTTAGTTGTAAAAGTGGATGCCGCCGGCACTGTTCAATGGGCCAAAACCTATGGCGGGGCCGGAGATCAATATGCCGATGGAATTGTAAAAACACCGGATGGGGGGTATATGGTGGTAGGAACTACATTTGGCGCAGGCAATGGTTCCCGAGATGCCGTGATGATTAAATTAGATGTTAATGGAAGCATGATGTGGGCTAACGCTTATGGCGGACCCGGTTGTGATAATGGTATTGATGTAATCAGCTACGGCAGCAGTTATATTTTATCAATGAATACCAATACCTCGGTTTGCGGTGTGAATGCGGAATTTGATCCCATGTTTGTTCGCACTGATTCTTTAGGAAATGTAGGCTGTGCAACAGTGGGCTTACCTTATACCTCTATGGATGTAACTACAAGCATTATTACGGGTACCGTGCCCCCTACGGCAGTTGTAGATATCACCGCCTCGTTAACGGTTACAAACCCAATTCCAATTGCCGGAGCTCCAATTCCAAACGAGCAGTTTATTTGCATCGCATGCTCAGCCACTACACCTTCCATAACTATCTCACCATCAGTAGCTTGCGGTGGAGACTTAATTACTCTTTCAAATCTTACTGCTACCAATACAGCAGCCTGTTTTCAATGGTTGGCAAATGGTAATACTTTACCTATTTCGCCAAGTGGGGTTTCAACCACCACTTTTGCCCCCGGAACCTATACCATTGAAATGCAATCGGTATGCGGAAATACAGTAAGTACCAGCAGCCAAACATTAATAATTAATCCTAACCCAAGTGCTAATTTTACCTTCACTAATAATATTTGTGAGAATAAACAAGCAAATTATATCAACACAGGTACTACAGGAGCAGGGGTAACTTATTCCTGGACTTTGGGAACGGGAGCAGCTCCTTCCACGGCTACCACGCAAAACGCAAGCAATATTTCTTATGCCTATGCCGGAATTAAAACGGTTACGCTGGTTACTACCAACCAATTTGGTTGTAAAAACACCATCATAAAATCGGCAAGTATAGAACCTGCGCCTACTCTTAATTTTGTAAGCAGCAGTCCTAATTGTATTAACAGTGCCACCTCATTTACCAACACCACCTGGATTGGCGGAAGCGGGGTTATTGCTTCCTGGTTATGGAATTTTGGCAATGGCGTTACCTCCTCAACGTTTGAGCCTGTAACCACTTATACTGCCGCAGGAACTTATACGGTAATGCTGGTTGCTACTTCCGATTATGGGTGCGATGACACGTTGTATAATACCGTTACTATTTCCCCGGCCACAGTTCCGGGTTCAGTACAAAATAACACTACTGTTTGTGCAAGCTCTAATGCCGGAACCTTAACACTCAACGGAAACACCGGCAACGTATTATATTGGAATTATTCTAACGACGGAGGCATCAACTGGAGTCCACTTTCAAATACTTCTACGCTTCAGGCCTATGCTAATCTGAGCCAAACAACTGTATATCAGGCATTTGTTAAAAGCGGCGCCTGTGCGGGTGCTATGGCTAATTCTGCAACCATAACCGTAAACGCCGCATCAAATGCCGGAATATTAAAAAAAGATACGGTGGTTTGTTCCACGCTTAATTCAGGCGTGTTAAGTTTAAATTCTTACAGTGGTTCTCTTTTAAGTTGGTTAACGTCAACCAATAACGGTGCAACGTGGACTAATATTACCAATACGCTGTCATCTTACACATTTAGTAATGTGGTATCATCAGCATGGTTTGCCTCTGTGGTAAAAAATGGCATTTGTCCGACCGACACTTCCAATAATGTAAAAGTAAATGTGCTGTTATTTCAAGGTGCCTCTGTTAGCCCTGCAACTAATACCACTATTAGTATGGGTTACTCTTTACAAGTAATAGCGGCGGGCGGGGTTCAATACGCTTGGGCTCCTAATTATAATATTTCAGACACTAGCATTTACAACCCTAATGTGTGGCCTAATAAAAATACCACTTACACGGTAATTGTTAAAAACAATTATGGTTGCAGGGATACCGCTCAGGTAACAGTATTGGTGACTACTGATTACAAAGTGATAATTGCTAATACCATGACCCCGAATAACGACGGGTTTAATGATACCTGGTGGGTAGGAAATCTGGAAAATTATCCGAACAATGAAGTGATGATTTTAAACAGATACGGTCAAATTCTTTTTGAAACAAAGGCATATAAAAATAATTGGGATGGAACTTATCAGGGTCAGAAATTACCTGACGGAGCCTATTATTATGTATTAAAGTTTCCTGATGGAAATATTGTATATAAAGGAAGTATTAGTATAGTTAATGGTAAATAAGTTGTATTTTAGTTAAGAATTAATATCTTCGTATAAACAAAAAAAGTTTTATTAATAATTTATATATCAAACATGAAAAAATCATTTGTAACATTTATTTTTTTATTTTTTGTCTTTACTTCTTTTAGTCAGGCAGATTGGCGCCCGATTGGTTTAAATATAGCGGGCCAAAATAATGTAAATGGTTTGGAAGCCAGTTATCTGGTAAGTAAATGCGGTGATAACGAGGCCTTAACGCTAAAACTTATCAATCATACCTCAGAGCCCTTGGTGGTAGAATGGTATCCGGCAGTTTTTTCTTATGATTTGAAATGGATCCGGAAAGAAAATCAGGATGATAAAATAATGATTACGTTAGCTCCAAATTCGGAAGTTTTAGGAAATTGCACGGAGAAGCAAAAAGGACTTGTAGTTTTTCTTAAAGATTTCCCTATCAAGTCGCAGGATTTAAAACGTTTTGGGATGAATAATTTAAACTTCTATAAAAAATAATTACGCATGAAAAAAATTATACGTTTAGCAGTTATTTTGGCTCTTTTTATCACTTCATACAGTTATAGCCAATCAGTTGTAACAAAAACCGTTAGTTATGGGGGGTTTTTAGCATGCGGTGGCTGCGCGGTTTGCGGAGGCGATTATTATTGCTTTAATACCGCTGGCAGTTATTGCGGAAACACTCCTCCTTGCGGTACCCAATCCTTTTTCGACCCTGTTCCTCCTGGAAATTTGGTAACCAATGTTCAGTTGAGTTATTATTCGGGAAGTTGTTTCGGAAATTCTCTTTCCTCTACTATTAATGGTAATGCCATCCCTGCCGTAAACGAAGGTAATACGGGTTGTCCCTGCTCTGCCTCTCCTTGTGGTATTAGTGCTTCATCCTCCGGAAATTTCCCTTGCGGCATGCCTAATTACGTTTATGGGGGCAATAACACTTTACAGCTCTGCACGGGGCTAAGTGTATGTATAAATAAAATTGTACTTACTATTACATATTATCAACCTTCTCAAGTTACTCCGGTAATAACCCCTAATGGGCCTCTGAATTTTTGTACGGGTGGCAGCGTTACTTTAGATGCCGGTCCGGGTTTTTCTTCCTATTCATGGAATACGGGCGCAACTTCTCAAGCTATAACTGTTTCAACTTCAGGGACTTACGTTGTTAATGCCACCAGCCCTTCAGGTTGTACCACAGGATCGGCCGCGGCTACTGTTAACGTTTCTCCATATCCTACTGTTTCCGTTTCGGCAAGCACTACCAATATTTGCGCCGGTCAATCTACTACTTTAAACAGTTCGGTTAATCCTACAGGAGGCACTTATAACTGGACACCCGGCAACTTAGGTGGTTCAAGCGTTGTGGTTTCTCCCGGAGCTACAACAACCTATAATTTGGCTTATACATCACCGGCGGGTTGTTTAAGTAATGCACCCATTACTATTAACGTATCTCCCAGCCCCGGGGTGTCGGTATCGGCAACTCCCGCCAATATTTGTTTAGGGCAATCCAGCACCTTAAACAGCTCGGTAAACCCGGCAGGAGGAACTTATAATTGGTCACCTGGCGGGTCTACATCCCCAAGTTTTGTGGCGTCACCGGGTTCTACCACTACCTACAATTTAGTATACACCAGTCCTGCGGGGTGTACCGGTTCGGCTTCAACTCCAGTTAACGTTAATCCAAATCCGGTGGTTTCCATTTCACCGGTTAGTTCAACTATTTGTTCGGGTCAATCCACCACATTAAATGGTGTAGTTAATATTACAGGAGGAGCATATAACTGGATGCCCGGGAATTTATCCTCATCCAACATTGTTGTATCACCTGCTTCAACGCAGGTTTATAATTTAAGTTATACCACTACCAGCGGATGTACTGGTACAGCCACCGGCACAGTTGTTGTAGCTCCCAATCCGGCACTTTCCGTTTCAGTAGCAAATCCTACTATATGCTCCGGATCATCTACCGTGTTAAGCAGCACCGTTAGCCCGGGTGGAGGAACCTATAATTGGATGCCGGGAGGCTTAACCACAGCCAACATTACTGTTTCGCCCCCTTCATCGCAAAATTATTCTTTATTATATACTGCGCCGGGGGGCTGTACGGCTACAGCTTCGGCAAGCGTGCAGGTTAAAAGTCCTACTGTAACGGTTAATAATGCGGTTATTTGCGCGGGCTTAAGTACTACTTTAAATTCGACGGTTAATCCGAGTGCCGGTACTTATACCTGGATGCCGGGTGGGCAATCTACCCCAAATATTGTTGTATCTCCTTCATCAACAACCAATTATACCGTAAATTATGCCTCACCGGATGGCTGCGTGAATAAGGCCATTAGTACTGTTTCGGTAAACTCAGGACCGATAATTTCAATTAATAATGCCACTATATGTCCGGGTGCAAGCGCGGTTTTATCTTCAACAGTAAATCCTACCGGAGGAAACTACACCTGGACACCCGGGGGTCAAAACAACCCCTCCATAGCAGTTTCACCTGCGAGCACCACCATTTACACGCTTAACTATGTGAGTACTGCCGGTTGTGCAGGTACAGCCACTGCCCAGGTAATTGTTTCGGCAACACCAACCCTTTCAGTAAATAATGCTACTATATGTTCCGGTTCGGGAGCAAGTGCAGCGCTGGTAGCTACTGTTATACCTGCGGGAGGTACCTTTTCCTGGAACCCTACAGGTAGCACGACCTCAAGTATTGTGGTAATGCCCTCTGTAACAACAACTTATACTTTAAATTATGTAAGTAATGCGGGTTGTACGGCTTCTAATATTTCTACTGTTTCGGTGCTTACAGGATTTTCTTCAGCGGATTTTTTATATCCTGCAAATGTTTGTTTGGATAATCAGCCTGTAGCGTTAACCGGTACTGTTGCAGGAGGTGGCACCAACAGTTATCAATGGTTTTTAGGAAGCGGAAGTACACCAAGTACTGCAATTACCCAAACAGTTTCTGTGGGTTATACCTTTTCGGGAATAAAAACTGTAACTCTGGTAGTAACCAATAGTTTTGGCTGTACAGATACGGTGGTGCATCCTATTAATATAAATCCTTTGCCTATACTTAATTTTGCTACCGCTGCAACATGTATTGGAAGTTCTACTTCATTTACCAACAGCAGTTGGATTGGTGGCAGCGGAGTAATAGCGTCTTGGCTTTGGGATTTTGGAAATGGTACCACTTCCGGCGCGTTTCAACCGGTTGTAACTTATACTGCACCAGGCACTTATACGGTGATGTTAGTTGCTAATTCCGATTATGGATGCGATGACACTTTGTATAAAACGGTTACTATTTATCCTACAACAATTCCCGGATCTGTTCAAAGTAATACCACAGTTTGTGCATCTTCAAATAGTGCTACCCTTTCCCTTAATGGAAATAATGGCAGTGTTATGTTTTGGCAGTACTCTACTAATGGAGGAATTAACTGGACCCCATTATCCAATACTTCCACCGCCCAAACTTATTCTAACCTTAACCAAACAACTATCTATCAAGCTTACGTACAAAGTGGTAACTGTTCCGGTGCGTTTTCTAACGCCTCAACTATTACTGTTAATTCCGCCTCGGATGGCGGTATATTAAGAAAGGACACGGTGGTATGTTCTACCTCCAACTCCGGAACTTTGAGTTTAGCTTCCTACACAGGGGCAGTAACCGATTGGATATTTTCATCAAATAACGGACAGACGTGGAGCAGTTTAAGTAACACGCTTTCGGTGTATTCATTCAGTAATTTAGCAACCTCAGGTTTGTATTCGGCCATAGTAAAGAACGGAATTTGTCCGGCCGATACTTCTAATAAAGTAAAGGTAAATGTTCTTTTCTTTCAAGCGGCTACTTTAAAACCCTATCCGGATACCACCATTAGCATTGGCTATTCTTTACAGATAGTAGCAGGCGGAGGAGTTCAATATGCTTGGGCACCAAATTATAATATTTCAGATACTACAGTTTTTAACCCTAATGTTTGGCCCACCAAAAACACAACCTACACGGTAATAGTACAAAACGGTTTTGGCTGCAGAGATGTTACTCAGGTTACGGTTTTTGTGAAGAATGATTATAAGCTTATTATAGCTAATACAGTAACACCCAATAACGATGGTGTAAATGATACCTGGTGGATTGGAAATTTGGAGAATTATCCAAATAATGAGGTGATGATACTGAACCGATACGGCCAGCTGTTATACGAAACAAAGGGATATAAAAATACCTGGGATGGCATGTACAACGGTCAAAGGTTACCCGATGGCACCTATTTCTTTGTGTTAAAATTCCCGGAAAGTAATGTAATTTATAAAGGAAGTATTAATATTATCAGCAGCAGATAAATTTAAAAATAAACTATATGAAAAAAAATATACTCAGTATTCTGGTTCTTATAACCTCATCCGTTATGGCTCAGCAATTACCCTTGCTCAATCAGTATATGTTTAATACTTTACTGATAAATCCGGCAATGACCTATCAGGGAGAATTGCCTGAAGCCTTTGCGCTTCACCGCTCCCAATGGTCGGGTGTACCCGATGGGCCGGTTACGCAAGTGTTCAGCTTTACAGCTCCGTTAACGGCAAAGAAAAACGGTTTTGGTTTTATTGTTACCAACGACCAAACCGGATTATATAGTCAAACTTCGGGCTACGCCAATTATTCGCACGCGGTAAAATTAGGCGAAGAATCTTATTTTAGCGGCGGAGTTAGCATCGGCGCTTTTCAAAGAAGATTTGATTTTAACCGTGTGGTGGTAAAAACGGAAAACGATCCGCAATTGTATTCTCAGCCAATAAATCGCGCGAGCTTAGACGGTGCTTTTGGATTGAATTTTAATTGGAAAGGTTTGAATGTGGGCTTAAGCGGATGGCAATTATTTGAAAGCCGAGTGAGATACATTGATCCTTATAATAAATCGGTTAAATATATTCCCACAAGGCACTTTACCTTTAATGCGCAGTATGCAATAAAAGCATCTGAAGGCAATTTTCCTTTAACCATAACACCCTCTGCCATAGTTAGATACATGGCCGGAGTAGGTAATTTTGCAAGTTCGGCCCCCGTTCAGGCCGATTTTAATGTGGTGGCTGAATCGGAAAAATACGGTTGGGTTTTTGTAGGATATAAATCAAGTTACGCGGTAACTGCCGGAATTGGAATTATTATTGCCAAAAAATTACGAGCAGGCTTTAGTTACGATGTAGCGTATTTAAATTCGGCAAAACCCCATTTAGGATCAATGACCGAGATATTTGTTTCTTACAAATTTAAAGGATCAGGAAAAAATACAGGTTCACAAGCATTATATTAATATTATCACAACTTTAATCACACCCGGTTTTTATTTCGGTAAATTGCCATTTAGCAAATCAGCAAAATGAAATATTTTTATTGCGCGGTACTCCTCGTTATTTTTGGAGTAAAATCTTTTTCTCAAAATCAAGAATTTGCAGAAAAGTATAAAGACAAAAGTAATTCCTGGTTTGAAGGTAAAGGCGAATTGTATTTTACCGGTGGAAATATAAAACAAGCACTAAATTATTACTCGGTTTTAAATCAAAGAAAACCCGAAAACGAATTCTATAAATACCGTTTAGGAATTTGTTATCTCTATAAAAGCGACGCGCCTGAAAAAGCATTGGAATTACTTCTTCCATTGGAGAAAAGTAAAAACAAACAAGTTAAATACATTAATTATTACATAGCAAGGGCGCAGCATATAAATGAAAATTACAAAGAAGCAAAAGAGTATTACGGTACATTTTTAAAAGACTTGGATACAGCCGATGTTATTTATAAAAAGGCATTTTATAATTATTCACAATGTTTATCGGCACTTGCTATTAAACAAAGAGATGCCGATAATACCAAGAACGAGATTGTTCAGGTAATCCCGCAATCCAAAAGTATTAACGGAACGGATGACGAGTATTTTCCGGTAATTAATGCCGATGAAAGTACAATGATGTTTACTTATCGTGGCCCAAAATCTAAGGGCGGAATGGTAAACGATCAAGGAGAACCGGACCCTGATGGGATTTTTTATGGCGAAGATATTTACCAAACTACAAAAGATGAAAAAGGCGATTGGAAGCCCGCCATTCCTATAGAAAATTTAAACACCGATAGAAATGATGCGGCCATCAACTTATCTCCCGACGGACAAACATTAATCATGTTTAGAAACACCATCGACTCTTCAGGAAATATTTACCTTTCGCGCTTAGATGGAAGCGTATGGGGCAAGCCAAAATCATTACCCGGCTGGGTTAACTCCGAGTTTTGGGAAGGAAGCGCCTGTATTTCTTCCAATGAACAAACCATGATCTTTTCATCAGAGCGTCCGGGCGGCTACGGCGGAAGAGATTTATGGCGGTCTATTAAATTACCAAACGGAAACTGGTCCAGGCCCACTAATTTAGGCCCAAAAATTAACACAGCTTATAATGAGGATGCCCCATTTTTGTTTTACGATGGAACCACGCTTTATTTTTCGTCCAACAATATCACTTCCATGGGCGAATACGATATTTTTTATTCTTCACTTCAGGGAGATACAGCTTGGACAACTCCGGTTAATCTCGGTAATAAAATCAACACTCCCTTCGACGATAAATTTTATGTAATTAACGCCAGTGGTTCGCGTGGATTTTTCTCTTCCATGCGTAAAAAAGGACAAGGGCAACAGGACATTTACATGGCTGCTCCAGGGCATTTTGGAAACACCGCGGTTTTTGTTTTAAAAGGTTCGGTATTTATTAACGAAGAACCGGGTTATTCAAACATTACGGTAGGCCTTAAAAATACTGCCGCCGAGCCCTCCTTGTTTAATTCAAATTCCGAAACCGGAAAATACTTACTTGTATTTCCTTTAGGATTAGAGTACAATTTAAAATTTGAAGCCGATCCTTGCATCCCTTATACTACTAATTTAGATACCCGTCCGTTTAAAGAGTTTAAAGACAGTGTGTTAGATATACATTTATACACCCAAGCTTATTTGGATAAGTATATGAAAATTTCGGGTAAAGTTACCGACCCTGAAACCGGAAAGCCTTTGGAAGGCGTGAAAGTGGAATTAAAATCGAAAGATGGAACCATTATGCGAACTACTTATACCGATAAATTTGGTAATTATGTTTTCAATACGGTACCAAAGGGTAAAGATTATGATATAATTGTGCATTACCCTAAAAACACACTGGTACAGGGCAAAGTAACCGATTTATACGATAAAGGTTTAGCGGGAGTTACTATTAATGATCAGATTACCGGAGATGATGGCTCGTATAAATTAACCATGCCGGGAACCAATTCAGGAGATGAATTTATGACCATTGCCGGAAAAGTTACTCATCCAAAAACTAAAAAACCAATTCCGGGAGCCAGAGTGCAATTACTATCGGACGATGGCACTGTTGTAATGAATACAGTAACGGATACCGAAGGAAATTTTGTTTTTAAAAATGTTCCAAAGAATAAATCCTATAAAATATTTGTAGATTATCCATCAGATGTAATTGTTGAAGGTGTTATAAATAACAACACAAATAACGATCCGATGGCTGGCGTTAAAATGAATGACACCAAAACCAATGAAAAGGGCGAATTTAAAATAAAAACCAATGGTTCGGGATTATTTCCAAAAGCAAATCAGGATTATGCGGGATTATTCGAAAAATATTTGATCCCTTATTCTAAAGATAATTTATCAAAAGCTTTAGTAATGGATGCGGCCATGTTCGGTGAGTTTTTAAGTAAATTTGGAGATTATCAAACCAAAGACCTGGATTACAAAGTGCAAATTGGAGCGTATGTAAATTCAAAAAATTTCCCTGCATTTAAATATGAAACACTCGACAAAGTAGATCAGAAATTATACGATGATAATTTAACACGCTTTGTATTGGCCACGCCTTATAAAACTTACCGTCAAGTTTATACCAGAACCATGGAAGCAAAAAAAATTGCTTATCACGACGCGTTTTCAGTAATATTTTACAAAGGTCAGCGAATGCTTATAGCTAAAGAATTTTGGAAAGCTTTAAAAGGCTTGAAGTAAAAAGATTATAAATGGATATGAAAACAAAAAAACCCTTGATAAATTAGCAAGGGTTTTTTATTTGGGTAAGTAATGGGACTCGAACCCACGACCCTCGGTACCACAAACCGATGCTCTAACCAACTGAGCTATACCTACCGTGTTTTACGAGGTGCAAATGTACGAAAAATAAAACATCTTAAAAATATTTCTATCACTAAATATGTATACAAGGTTTTTTGAGGGTCACGGCAAAAATGGATACTTATTCGCTATCAATAACCAAACTCATCTTTTAACAGCATACGCCCGTGCATTTGCCTCCCACTTTATTGCTTGGCTGCCGGAAATTAAAAATGTTAACAGATGTTATTTTGTTTTTTAACCAATAGCCGCCCCAGCCTACCTAAACTAAACTTGCAGATAGTATTTTTTTAAACTAATTTTGCATATCTGTGAAAATTAATAAGGCATATCTTTTTTGCTTGTTTATCGCTATAATTGGTGGATTTAAAACTTCACTGTTAGCAACTAACCATGAGGGTGTTTTTCACAAATCAGCTGTTTGGTATAAAACTTCAATTTCTACACAAGTGGTATTAGTGCAAGCGTCCCAAAGCCCTTTCAGTAACCCTTTAAATGGCGAAAATAGTGCTAAGGATAAGGAAAAAGAGCTTGAGGACGGCGATGACTGTGACGACGATGAGCGCGATGAGGCACTATTATTGGCCTGCCCTAATAACGTTATTTCTTATCAAAGTATTGAATCAAACTATCGCCTTCCGGGCTCTTTGTCCTATTTTTTTCTTAAGAAAAAAGTTCCACTGTTCTTGCTTTTCCATAGTTGGAAAAGTCATTTAATCTAAAAAAATTTCATGCAAAAATTAGTTGCTCATGGAATATTTTTCCGGCAGCAATTATTTTCTTTTTGCTCTTGCTGAAACAAATGTTTCAATCCACTACCGTTGTATTTAATATGCAAACATATTTATTCATCGGTCAACACATCAAATTTTAAAATTTCAAATTATGAGAATATTGTTTGTCTGTTTTGGTTTTTGCGCATTAATAAGTGCTTCAAGTTGCGGTTCACATCACGAAAAAAAGGAAGAAGAATTAACCTTTTTGGTTACCAGCCCCTTAAAAAAAGACACACTGATTATACGGGATTACGTATGTCAGATTCATGCCATTCAACACATTGAGGTGCGCGCGCTGGAAAAAGGATACCTCGAAAATATTTTTGTAGATGAAGGGCAATCGGTAAAAAAAGGACAGATGATGTTTAAGATAATGCCCTTGATTTATAATGCGGAATTGCAAAAAGCTCAGGCCGAAGCGGACTTTGTGGAAATTGAATATCAAAACACAAAACAGTTATCTGAAAAAAACGTGGTTTCGCCCAATGAACTTGCTTTGGCAAAAGCTAAATTTGATAAAGCAAAAGCGGAAGTATCACTGGCACAAACCCATTTACAATTTACCGAAATCAGGGCACCGTTTGACGGTATTATGGATCACTTTCAGGTAAGGTTAGGTAGTTTTATTAACGAAGGAGACCTGATGACCACGTTATCTGATAACAGCGAAATGTGGGTTTATTTTAATGTTCCGGAAGCAGAATATTTAAATTATAAAACGCACACTACCCAAGAAAATATGCTCAGCGTTAGTTTATTAATGGCCAATAATCAGCTATTTGATTATCCGGGCGTGGTTAAAACCATTGAAGCAGATTTTAATAATGAAACAGGCAACATTGCTTTCCGGGCAACCTTCCCTAACCCTAAAGGACTTTTACGCCATGGCGAAACGGGCAATATCCAAATGGGTATTCCCATGAAGAACTCGATAATCATCCCACAAAAAGCTACTTATGAAATTCTGGAAAAAAAATATGTTTTTGTGGTAGATGAAAATAATGTGGTTCATTCCAGAGAAATTATAATAGCATCCGAAATGCCAGATCTATTTATAATTAAAAGCGGTTTAGCGGCCACTGATAAAATTCTTCTGGAAGGCATCCGTAAAGTAAAAGATAATGATAAAATAAAATATACTTACGAAGCTCCTGAAAAAGTACTTCCTAAATTAAAAGTATACGTTGAATAATATTATAACCTAAAAAGAAACAATATGTTTAGTAAATTCATTCAACGACCGGTACTGGCCATAGTAGTATCACTTGTTATTTTGTTTGTAGGTATGTTGGCAATAAAATCGCTGCCTACTTCTCAATTTCCCGATGTGGCTCCTCCTGTAGTTATGGTAAGTGCGTCTTATCCCGGAGCAAGTGCTAAATCGTTAGCAGAATCGGTAATTATTCCTTTAGAGCAATCTATTAACGGTGCATGGGGCATGCGATACATGACTTCCGATGCCACCAGTGCGGGTGAGGCAAATATTCAGGTAGTATTTAATCCGGGTACCGATATTAACCAAGCGTTGGTGCAGGTTTCTAACAGGGTGCAGCAGGTAACTAACAGGCTTCCTATTTTGGTGCAGCGCGAAGGTGTAGTAATAACGCCGGTAATTCCAAGCATGTTATTGTACGTGAATCTTTATAGTACAGATAAAAACGCGAACATGAAGTATCTGTTTAATTACGCGGGGGTTAACATGGTGCCCGAACTTCAGCGCATTAACGGCATAGGTCAGGTAAGGATATTGGGCAGCCGGCAGTATGCGATGCGTATATGGCTAAACCCCGATCGTATGCGTGCTTACAATGTTTCACCCGACGAAGTAATGGAAGCTCTGAGCGATCAGAGTATAATTGGTAAAGCCGGAAGAATTGGCCGTGGTGATGGTAACCAAGCCGAAGCTCTTGAATATGTGTTAACCTATAACGATCGTTTTAATGAACCCGAGCAATACGAAAATGTAATTATACGATCCAACCCCAACGGCGAAATGCTTCGCTTAAAGGATGTGGCAACGGTTGCTTTAGGAAGCGAGTATTATGATATATATTCAAGCATGAACGGGCTTCCGTCTGCAGCCTTGGTATTAAAGCAAACTTACGGAAGTAACGCGACTGAAGTAATTGAAAAAGTAAAAGTTCAACTGGAAGAACTCAAAAAATCATTTCCTCCTGGAATGGATTATGAAATCAGTTATGATGTTTCTACTTTTTTGGACGCCTCCATTGAAAGTGTTCTCTGTACATTACGCGACGCGTTTATACTTGTAGCCCTGGTGGTATTTATTTTTTTGGGCGATTGGCGCTCAACGCTTATACCAACGCTGGCAGTACCCATCTCATTGATCGGTGCTTTTTTCTGCATGCAATTATTTGGCCTTACCATTAATATGGTTACCTTGTTTGCATTGGTGCTTGCCATTGGTATTGTGGTGGATGATGCCATTGTCGTCGTCGAGGCCGTACACGCTAAAATGGAAGAGGAACATCTATCGCCATACAACGCTGTACGAAAAGTAATTGGTGAAATCAGCGGCGCCGTTATTGCAATTACCTTGCTGATGGTGTCGGTGTTTGTTCCTGTATCCTTTATGTCGGGCCCGGTGGGTACATTCTACCGTCAGTTTTCCATCACTATGGCCTCCGCTATTGTTCTTTCGGGTGTTGTAGCATTAACGGTTACACCGGTTTTATGCGCAATGATCTTAAAGAATAATCATGGCAAGCCGAGAAAAAAAACATGGATGAACAGATTGCTGGATAGATTTAATCGTGGATTTGAAAAGCTTACCGGTAAATACGTTGGATTGCTGCGAATAATTGCGCACCGCAAACTTATTACCGTTGGTTTATTTGTGTTGTTCGCGCTGGGTATTGTAGCTGTGAGCAACAGTTTACCGTCGGGTTTTATTCCAAGTGAAGATCAAGGGATGTTGTATGCCATTATTCAAACGCCTCCCGGTTCAACCTTGGAAAGAACCAATGATCTTTCTGAAAAATTAGTGAAGGTGATCCAGGAGGTTGACGGCGTAAAATCCGTCTCTTCCATTGCCGGTTACGAGGTATTAACAGAAGGCCGCGGATCTAACGCAGGAACTTGTTTAATTAACTTAAAACCATGGGCTGACAGAAAACACACGGTAACCGAAATTATAGACGAGCTTGAAGAAAAGACGAAATTAATTCCGGGAGCTACCATTGAGTTTTTTGATCCGCCTGCGGTACCGGGTTTTGGAGCAGCCGGTGGTTTTGCTTTGCAATTGCTGGATAAAACAAACAGCGGCGATTATAAGCAACTTGAAAAAGTAACCACCGATTTTATGAATGAAATGAGAAAGCGTAAAGAAATTACGGGATTGTTTACATTTTTTAGTGCTAATTACCCGCAATACGAAATTGAGTTTGATAATCAGTCGGCAATGCAAAAAGGTGTTACTATTGGTAATGCCATGAATACACTTTCTATTTTTGTGGGAAGTACTTATGAGCTGGGGTTTATCAAATACCAGCGCTTCTTTAAAGTATTTGTACAGGCTTCACCTGAATTCAGGAAACTGCCAACCGATATCATGAACCTGTACGTGAAAAACAATCGAAATGAAATGGTTCCTTTTTCTGCTTTCATGAAAATTTATAAAACCCAAGGTGCAAATGAAATTAACCGGTATAACATGTATAACACGGCTGCCATCAGGGGGGGGGCTGCACATAATTACAGTAGCGGCGAGGCCATCAAAGCCGTTCAGGAAGTAGCAGCCAAAACACTTCCGCACGGTTACGACATTGATTGGGCGGCACTTTCCTATGATGAAACCAAACGTGGAAACGAAGCAGTTTACATCTTTATCATCGTACTTATATTCGTTTACTTTGTTCTGGCGGCTCAATACGAAAGCTTTATCATTCCACTGTCCGTTATACTTTCCTTACCGGCGGGTGTATTTGGTTCCTTCCTTTTAATTAAAAGTTTAGGATTGGCCAACGATATTTATGCCCAAGTAGGATTAGTCATGTTGGTAGGCTTGCTGGGTAAGAATGCGGTGTTAATTGTAGAATTTGCGGTGCAAAAGCAAAGGGAGGGTTTATCGGTTATCGATGCGGCCATAGAAGAAGCACGCGTGAGGTTCAGACCTATTTTAATGACCTCCTTCGCCTTTATTGCCGGATTAATTCCCTTAGTGATTGCACATGGTGCCGGCGCTATCGGTAATCGTACCATTGGCGCATCGGCCATGGGGGGTATGATTTTTGGTACTGTGTTTGGTGTTATTATTGTTCCGGGATTGTACTATATTTTTGGTTCATTGGCTAAAGGGCGACAAATGATCAGAAATGAAGATGACAGTTCATTAACTGAAGAATTCGTTCACAAAATAGATAGGTTTTCCTATAAAGAAGAAAATGATGATCATGAGCAAAAATAAACAGTTTTTATACATTGGGCTGGCAACATTATCATTAATGTATACTGCCTGTATAAGTCCAACTCTAATTAAAAAGGAAAATAAAACGCTTCCAAAAAGCTTTACCGGGGAGAATGACAGTATTACTATTGGCAAAACAAAATGGAAGGATTTTTTTACTGATCCTAATTTAATTGCATTGATTGATTCGGCTCTGAAAAAAAATCAGGAGTTTAATATTATGCTGCAGGAAATAAATATTTCAAAAAATGAAGTCAGAGCCAGAAGAGGGGCTTACCTTCCCATAGCCGGAGTAGGGATAGGATCGGGCATTGAAAAAGTGGGACGTTATACAAGTCACGGCGCAAGTGATGCTGCTCATGATATTACGCCGGGGAAAAAAGTGCCGGATATCCTTCCAAATTATGCTGTGGGAATAAGTGCTTCGTGGGAAGTTGATATCTGGAATAAATTGCACAACGCCAAAAAGGCCGCTGTTAATAGATATTTGGCTTCGGTAGATGGCCGGAATTTTATGGTGACTCAATTGATAGCTGAAATTGCAAGTTCGTATTATGAGTTAGTGGCGCTTGACAATCAGTTGGAAATACTTACGCAGAACATTGATATTTACAAAAATTCGCTTGAAATAGTTAAGCTTGAAAAACAATCAGCAAGAGTTACAGAATTAGCTGTAAGGCGATTTGAAGCGGAAGTGTTAAAGAGTCAAAGCCGCCAGTTTTATATTAAGCAGCAGATCACCGAAACGGAGAATAAGATCAACTTTCTTATTGGGAGTTTTCCGCAACCTGTAAAAAGAAATTCTAAAACGTTTAACAATCTGCCGCTTGATTCGATTCGTGAAGGAGTTCCTTCACAATTGCTTGAAAACCGTCCGGATATTAAACAGGCCGAACGGCAGCTAACAGCAGCCAGATTGGATATAAAAGCAGCAAAGGCAGAATTCTATCCCGCCTTAAGGATAACTGCGGGCGGTGGTTTGGGTGCCTTTAATCCGGCTTACCTTTTAAAAACACCGGAATCGTTGATTTTTTCATTAGCAGGAGATCTGATCGCACCACTGATTAATAGAAACGTTATTAAAGCAAATTACTATACTGCCGGTTCAAAACAAGTACAAGCTGTTTATAATTATGAACGCGCTATTTTAAGAGCGCATATAGAAGTTGTAAATCAGTTATCAAATATCAACAACTTGCAAAAAAGTTACGAACTTAAATCAAAACAGGTAGAAGCGTTAAATCAATCTATAGAAATTTCAAACATTCTCTTTAAATCCGCAAGGGCAGATTACATGGAGGTATTGCTTACGCAGCGCGACGCTCTTGAATCAAGATTTGAATTGGTTGAAACCAAGATGAAACAGATGAAAGCCAGAGTAGAAATTTATAGGGCTTTAGGTGGCGGCTGGCAATAAAGTTGAAATTTATATTGAAATAACCGTACAAGGTTTCAGCATTTCTAAAACCTGTGCTGAATTTGTTTTAGTGCAATTGATTTGTGAAGTGCAGTTATGATCCATCTGCAAATAAACTCTATTAACTCTTAAATGAAGTTAATGCTTTCATAGCAACCAAGTTCGTAAATTTAGAGCAACAAACTAAAAAAACGTGCGCATAGGATTACATTTTTTTTAATAAATTAAATCACTTTGGTATAAATTTAATTTTGATAAAATAAATTAAAACAGTGGCTGAACAGGCTTATTCTGTAAAATGCCTTCAATTTTTTCCATTATTTGTGGTGTGAGTAGAGGCACAACATCAAGCGAAGTCAATGTCTCCTTTAACTGTTCTGGCTTACTGGCTCCTAAAATGGTGGTACTCACGTTTGGATTTTTTACGCACCATGCAATTGCCATTTTAGGTAAACTGACACCTAACTCTTTGGCGATATTATAAAGTTGTTTTGTTTTTTCGATTCTGGTATTATCCCCCAATGTTCTCTCTTTCAACCAATCCATGCCTTCTATGTGTAAACGATTATCTGTGGGCATTCCATCATTGTATTTGCCGGTTAATAATCCACTGGCTAAAGGGCTCCAGATAGTAGTTCCCAGGCCGAAATCCCTGAAAAGCATTAAATAATCTTTTTCAATTTTTGTTCTTTCAAACATATTGTACTGAGGCTGCTCCATTGTGGGGCCTATTAGGCGGTGGCGTTCGGCAAATACAAAAGCCTGCATAATTTCATCATTACTCCATTCGCTGGAACCCCAATATAAAATCTTACCCTGTTGAATCAGCGTGTTCATTGCCCATACAGTTTCTTCAATAGGAGTGTTTTTATCAGGACGATGACAATAAAAAAGATCAAGATAATCAACCTGTAATCGCTTCAAAGCCGCATTGCATCCTTCGGTGATGTGCTTTCTGGATAGTCCCGTTTGGTTGGGTTTCCCGTCTTCGTAACCAAAATACACCTTACTGCTAACGCAATAGGAGCTTCTGTCCCAGTTTTTCTTTTTAAGGATCTCTCCCATAACGGTTTCCGATTTGCCTCTTGCGTATATCTCAGCGTTATCAAAAAAATTAACCCCGGCCTCGTAGGCAATGCTCATTAATTCATCTGCAGTATTATCTCCTATTTGTTTTCCGAAAGTGACCCAGCTTCCGAATGAAAGAGCACTTATTTGTAAGCCTGATTTTCCTAATCTTCTGTATTCCATAATTTATATAAAGTGTAAAGGTATTGGTATTTCACACAATAAAAAAGGGGCCCGAAAGCCCCTTAAAAAAGTAAAATTGGATTTTAATTAATTACAAGTTTGTTCCTGGTAATTCCACCGGAAGTGTTTCCAATTACCATATAAATCCCTTTTGAAAGACCAGATAGATTTGCGCTGAATGCAGGAGCATTAAGTTCAATTATTCGGATAACTTGTCCCAGGTCATTTACTATGGATAAAGATGCTTTGGAAGTGGTTGTAATAATAAACTCTCCGTTGTTTGGATTTGGATAAATAAGGATTGTTTCCGTTGCATACGGGTGCTGATTTACCCCTGTACAAGCACTTACTGATTGTGTAAATGAAGAGAAATTACTACATCCATTAGACGCTGTTCCGTTAACAGAATAGGTTGTTGTTACAGTCGGACTAACGGTTATAGAGGTGGTATTAGCGTTAGTGTTCCAGGTATATGTAGAAGCCCCATTACCCGTTAAAATGGCCGAACTGCCTGCGCATATCAAGCTAATGTTACTGTTAATTCCCACCACGGGAACAGTATTGGATGTAACAGTTATAGTTTTTATATCAATACAAGATGTAGAAGCTGTTGCGATTACAGTATAAGTTGATGTTACACTTGGGCTCAAAACTACTGCCGCAGTAGTCGCTCCATTATCCCATGAATATGTGGAGGCACCTGAAGCAGTTAATGTAGTGGAGTTACCGGCGCAAACCGTTAGGTTACCCACAATACTTACTGTGGGATTAGCGACTAAAGAAATTCCGGTTGTTTGAGTATTTACACAGGAATTAGCATCAGTTCCGGTTACTGTGTAAGTTGAGTTTACAGTTGGAGTGAGCGTAACGGAACTGCTGTTAGCACTTGTACTCCAAGTGTAAGTTACCGCTCCTGCAACAGATTGCACAACCGATGATCCCACACAAACAGTTGAGTTCCCTGTTATGGTAAGTGTAGGCAATGGATTAACAGTAACCGTTATTACTTTTGGAAAAGTACAGCCATTGGTTCCTGTGCCTGTTACTGTATAGGAAGTATTCACAGTTGGACTAACTACAACTGTTGGAACAGAGGTGCCCATTGGCTGCCATGTATAACTAAAGGCATTCGTACTTGCTGTTAAGGTGGTAGAAGTGCCGATGCAAATTGCCGGCGTTGTAATATTTGTAGTAAGATTGGTTACGGCTATGGTATCAGCGCCTAATGCGCAGCCATTTCGCACCGTTACAATGTAATTGCTTCCTGTACTTACTGAAGTAGTATTAGTATTTGCACCATTGTTCCATAATACCTGTGTATAGGTTCCTGCAATACTAAGAGAAATAGTGTTTGAAGGGCAAAGTAACCAACTCGCACCCTGTTGGATGCTTACTGCAACCGTGGGCTGATTAACTGTAAAATCAGTATTATTAAAAACAAGATTATCCAGAAATTTAAAATTACTTACTTGGCTCGGATCATTTGGCACACTGAACTGGCCATAAACCCCGGCCATTTTAAATGAATTGCTTGTGGGCTCTAAAACCTCAGATGCAATGTGGGGAAATAAAATAGTGCCGTTTGTTGCTCCGTTACATGAAGTAAAATCCTTAACGTTTGTCCATTTTAGTGCAACCGCGTCATAGGCTCTTGAAAAAAGGTTAGGACTTTGGTTAGCGGCTCCAAGTGTGTATGTGGCATTATTCGTCCAGTTAAAAAATAGTTTTGTACCATCGACCGTTCGTGCTGCCTGTGGTTGAATATCCATGGTAACGCTATTGGTTGGAGATGTGCCCCAGCCTCCACGACCTGCATTAACGTTGGCAATATCGTAAGCATTCCAAAGTCCGCTTTGTGAAGTAATATCTACCACATGATGCGTGAAACCATAATATACTGTATAATCGTTATTACCATTGCAAACGGTAGTTAACATGTGCGGGTTTCCAAAAACGTCAACCGTTAGATCATGTTCAAAGGCCGTAGTTAAAACATAGGTATTGGTAAGGATGGAGGTGAGGCAGGGAAATTGATTGAGATTCACTTGAATGGGGCCAGTCCATGTATTTCCACCGTCTGTTGTTTTGTAGAAGATTGGGTAATAAGCGTAAGCGGCAGGCCCTGTACTTAAGTGTCCGAGAAAACTCATCCATCCAAAATTTCCGGTTGGATCAAATGCAATGTTATAATCGGCCACTTGGGCGGTGCCATTGAACGCGGTGTTTAAAGCAGGCGTAAATGTTGTATTAATTCCCCAAGCTATATCATTAGTTCCGTTCCAAGTTCCTTTATAAATTCTGAAGCCCGAAGTAGTAGTGCCATTTGAAATCGCATCTACCGACCAAAAAACGCCAGGAGCACCTTTTACGAGTGAATTTGGAATTAACGCGCTGCTGACAGTTTGATAAGATTCGGTGTTACCCGAACCGTTTAGTTGTATTACTCCGGTAACGGGGCCATTCCATCCGTTACTAACGGTATTAACGGTTGCCGCTAAATAACCGAGATATGCGTTATTTGGATTTGTGTTGCCTGCCGGATTGTATATTACCCCGTTAGGATAACGTGCGGGAGCTGTAAGGGTAGGATTTACAACGCCCATATTTAATGACCAAGTACTTCCTCCATTCATGGAAACATCATAACGAATATTTCCTGAACTGCCTCCAAAAGCGGAAACGTTATTACGGTGCGCATAAATTATTGTATTCAAGTTTTTATCTGCGGCAATGGGGTTGGTTCCGTTCCTTATTAAAGTGTACATATTAGAGGAACTGCCAAGCGTGGCACTTGTTGCACATTGAGCATGAATGTGGTTTTGTACCGTCAATAATAGTAATACTAGTGAGATTTTTTTGTAAATTTTTTTCATATTATTTGTGTTTGATTATAACCTTATAACAATTAAAAATAGCAAAAATTCTTTAAACCTAAGAATATTTTAAATTTTGATTATGAATTGATTTCTATTTCACCAGAACTTTTGCCTCCAGCATATCCATTATTGCATACTTCACGCCTTCGCGACCCAAACCACTTTCCTTAATCCCGCCGTAAGGCATTTGATCAAAGCGTAGGGTAGGAACTTCATTATGAATTACACCGCCAACTTCGCAATTAATAAAGGCATAATCCAATTCAGAAATTGAATCGGTAAATATCCCGCACTGCAACCCGAATTTGGTATCGTTTATTTTTTTAACCGCTTCTTCAATTTTGCCGTTGTAAGACTCAATGCATATAACCGGGCCAAAAATTTCTTCCGCGTTTACTTTCATTTTAGGACTTGTATTAGTGAGGATCGTCGCCTCGTAAAAACTTCCTTTCCTTTTTCCGCCGCAAATTAACTGAGCGCCTTGTTTAATAGCTTCGTTTACCCATTGTTCTACTCGCAGCGCATTGTCCTCGTCTATCATGCAACTAAATTGTGCATTTGCAGAAAGTGGATTTGCTTTTTTTAAATTACCGGTTTCTTTTTTCATGAGTGAAAGAAATTCTTTGTAATTTTTCTCATGCACGAAGAACCTTTGAGCGTGAATACAAATTTGTCCGCTGTAAGAGAACGCACCAGCCACACATTTCTCTATAATCTCCTTAACAGTAACTGTACCTGATATAATTACGCCCGCATTTCCACCCAACTCCAATACAACTTTCTTTTTGCCGCTTTGTTTTTTTAAAGCCCAGCCAATTTTAGGCGATCCGGTAAAACTTAATAAATTTATTCTATTATCGGTAACTAATAAGTGTCCTGTAGTTCTTGTCATTGGTAAAATAGAAACCATTCCTTTTGGAAGTTCTGTTCGGTCAATTATTTTTGCCAGTTCTAAAGTTGATAATGGAGTAGTGGAGGCCGGTTTTAAAATAATGGGGCACCCGGCAGCAATAGCAGGCGCAATTTTGTGAACTGCTAAATTCAAAGGGAAATTGAAGGGTGATATTCCGGCTATTATCCCAATAGGAAAATAGCGAACAATGCCATTTTTGCTTTTGCCGTTTGGTGTCCAATCCAGACTTAAAATCTCCCCCGGTAATCGCTTGCTTTCTTCTGCCGCAATTAAAAAAGTTTGCGCGGCTCGTTCAATTTCTGCATTCGCATAAATAATAGGTTTGCCGCTTTCGATACATAGTATTTCTGCAAGTTGCTTTTTATTTTTTATTAATTGATCCGAAATAAATTTTAATGCCGTGTATTTTTCAAGGGATGATAATCTTTTGCATTTATTTTTTATTTTAAAGGCGGCATCTATAGCTTTATTTAATGTTTTTTCATCGGCTTGGTATGTAGTGGAATAAGCCTTACCGGTATATTTGTTTGTTACTTTTAGTTTATTGGAAGTAGTAATAAATTTGCCTGCGCAGTATATTTTATGTTCATTCATTGTTCTACTAATTTATAAATTTTTCCTTTAATTTGTTATTTGTAAAATGGACATAGAAATAAATTCACAGTTTAAACAGGTTTTAAGCTTTATCAATCATACCAACCAGCTTGTTTTTTTAACCGGGAAGGCAGGCACCGGCAAAACAACCCTATTAAAATATATAAAAGAAAACACCTACAAGCAAATCTCCATTGTGGCTCCTACTGGCGTTGCAGCTATTAACGCGGGTGGCTCAACCATTCATTCTTTTTTTCAATTTCCTTTTACACCTTTTATGCCGGCATTTAAAGAAACGGGAGAAATTGATTTTCAAAAAACCGCACTTCCTGTTCTTAAATATAATTCTCAACGTCTGGCCATTTTTCGTAATCTCGATTTATTGGTAATTGATGAGGTGAGTATGGTGCGCGCCGATATGCTTGATCAGATAGACATCACGCTTCGGCAAACCCGAAAAAGGTGGCACTTGCCTTTTGGTGGCGTGCAGGTGTTATTGATTGGTGATATGTATCAATTGCCCCCGGTAGTTCAAAGTTCGGAATGGCAAATACTCAGTACCATGTATCAAAGCGCGTATTTTTTTGATAGTTTAGTTATTACACATAACCCGCCTGTGTTTATAGAGCTTACTAAAATTTATCGTCAGAACGAAACGGCTTTTATTGATCTCTTAAATAAAGTAAGAAATAATGTTTTAGATCTTCAAGGGCTTGAATTATTAAATTCGCATTATAAAGAAAATATTACGCAGGAAGATTATCAAAATAATATCACCTTAACCACACATAACAGAAAGGCAGAAGAAATAAACAGTCGCGCTTTAAATACTTTAACCGGAAAAGAGTATAAATTTAAAAGCAAGGTAAACGGTTCCTTTTCAGAAAAAAATTATCCAACAGAAGAAGTATTAATTCTGAAAAAAGGAACGCGGGTAATGTTTCTGAAAAACAATAATGAAAAAAATTATTATAACGGAAAAATAGGAATTGTATCATTTATTGATGAGGATACCATCAAAGTAAAATGCGAGGAAGATAAATACGAAATAGAAGTTCAGCGCGAGGAATGGTCGAATGTTTCGTACAAAGTAGATAAAACCACTAAACATATTGATGAAGAAATTTTAGGAACATTTAATCAGTACCCTCTAAGGTTAGCCTGGGCCATTACCATTCATAAAAGTCAGGGATTAACATTTGATAAACTGATTATTGACGCGGCGGAAGCTTTTAGCAGCGGACAAGTTTATGTGGCGTTGAGCCGTTGCCGAGGATTACAAGGTTTAACTTTAAGTTCAAAGATTAGTCCGCAGAGTTTAAGTAATGATAAAAAGATCGTTGATTTTTCAATGACCAAGCAGAATGATGATAAGATAAATGACATCTATTCAAGTTCGCAAAAGCAATATATTAAGACGGTACTTACAGGGCTGTTTGATTTTTCTGAATTATCGTTTTTAAGAAACGATGCGGGCGGCATAATTCTAATGCATAAAACCAGGGTTAATAATGAAGGGCTAAATTGGGCTTCGGGATTCTTTCAAAAGATTGATGGAATGAATGAAATCTTTAATAAATTCAAACATCAGCTTTCTAATTTAGTAGATGCAGCTAAAAACATTGAAACGGATTCGCATTTGCAGGAGCGTTTGAAACAAGCCTCTTCTTATTTTTCGATAGAAATAAAAAAGTGTTTGGATGATTTAAAAAACTGCGCCTTAAGAACCGAACATAAAGAATCTGCTACTGAACTAAACGATATTTTTCAGGTGTTTTTTGATTCATTGTTTTTTAAACATGCACTTTTAAAATCACTTACGCAGGGTTTTGTTTTCGCTGAATTTGTTAAAAGCAAAATGGGCGTGATTTATCCTGATTTTAAAATAAATGTTTACGCCAACGCTAAAAACACAAAAGTTTCTGCGGATGTAAATTATCCGGCGTTATATCGTCAGCTTTTGTTATTGCGCGATGAAATTTGCAACGAGGAACAGAAGCCAATTTATATGGTGGCTAACAATAAGGCTTTAACTGAGCTTACTAATTTTTTACCGGTTACCGAGGACCATCTCCTGAAAATTTCCGGTTTTGGAAAGGCAAGGGCAGAAGCTTATGGTGATCAGTTTTTAAAGATCATTAAGGAATTTATGTGCGAAAATGATCTGAAGACGCAGATGGGCAACAAACCTTCTAAAAAAGAAAAGAAACCAAAAAAGGAAAAGGCAACAACGCAAGACGTTATTAAATCGGACGCAGTAAAAACTGATGAATGGTATTCGTTAAACGACGTTGAAAAGGAACAGCCGAAGGAAAAAGCGAAAAAATCCGTCAGTAAAGAACAAACTTTTCGTTTATTCAGAGAAGGGAAAAGCCTTGAAGAAATTGCAAAGGTGCGTGGATATACAGTAGGAACTATTCAAACGCATCTTATTCCCTATATTGCAACAGGCGAATTAAGTGTGGATAATTTAGTTAGCAAAAAAAAACAGAACTTAATCTTAAAGGCGCTGGAAAATTTTAATCCTGAGTTGGGCCTAACTCCAGTTAAAGTTAAGTTGCCGCAAGATGTATCCTATTCTGAAATCCGTTTTGTAATGGCAGGGAAGTTAAAGGATGTATAAAAAACCCTTAAAGGATATAAATGCCGTATTAAGTTTTCTTTTTATAATTTACCATATAATGTAACCCCACACTTTCTTTTCTTCTCATAGAATGTTTAATGATAAGATAGCCGATGCAGATCAAATTCCGCAGCTCGCACAATTTCCGTGTAATTACTTTTTCTTCATACAATTTTTCATTCTCGTTAAATAAAATTTCAAGCCGGTCGAAGGCACGTTTTAATCGGAGTTCACTTCTCACAATTCCCACATAATTACTCATGATTTGCTGCACTTCTTTTTGCGATTGCGTGATAAGAATCATCTCTTCGGTTTGTTCAGTTCCCTCAGCATTCCAATCAGGAATTGCGTCTTTGATTTTTATTTGTTCAAGCGCAGAAGATGAAGTTTCAAATGCCCGATGAGCAAAAACAACAGCTTCTAAAAGTGAGTTACTGGCAAGGCGATTGGCTCCGTGCAAACCGGTACAAGCGCATTCGCCAATAGCATACAAATTTGTAATGGTAGTTTGCGCATGTTCGTTTACGATAATCCCCCCGCATAAATAATGTTGAGCGGGAATAACCGGAATCATTTTAATAAAAGGGTCAATTCCTAAATTCATGCATTTATCGTAAATGTTTGGAAAATGTTCTATAAATCCTTTTCTGTCCAAATGACGGCAATCCAATAAAACATAATCCTCACCACGGGTTTTCATTTCATTATCAATGGCACGAGCCACAATATCCCTGGGAGCTAAGGAGCCGCGGGAATCGTATTTTTGCATAAATTCTCTGCCATCCAGTGTTTTTAAAACGCCTCCAAATCCTCTGATAGCTTCGGTAATTAAAAAGCTTGGATGTTCTCCCGGATTATAAAGCGACGTGGGATGAAACTGTACAAATTCCATATCCTTCACGTGTCCTTTTGCCCGATAAACCATCGCTATACCGTCGCCTGTTGCAATTGCCGGATTGGTAGTGGTAGCATACACATGTCCTGCGCCACCGGTGGCCATAATGGTAGTTTTAGCCAATACGGTATCAATTACTCCGTTACCGGTATTTAAAACGTATGCGCCAAAACAGGTGATGCCCTGGGTTTGGGATGTTACCACTGCTCCTAAATGATGCTGTGTGATAATATCTATCGAATAATGATGATTGTAAATAGTTATGTTTTTATTGTTTCTTACCTGCGAAAGTAAAGCTCTTTCAATTTCAAAACCGGTTACATCTTTGTAATGAAGTATTCTGTTTTCGCTGTGTCCGCCTTCTTTAGCCAAGTCGTAATCACCATTTTCTTTTTTATCAAACCGCGTTCCTAATTCAATTAATTCCTGCACGCGTTGTTTTCCTTCTGTAATAACCATGCGCACAATTTTTTCATCACATAGGCCGCCACCTGCGTTTAAAGTATCAGCTACATGTTTTTCAATACTATCCGTATCATGCCAAACAGCGGCAATGCCTCCCTGTGCGTATTTGGTATTGCTTTCTTCTTCGTTGCTTTTTGTTATCAAAATTACTTTGCCTTTTGTGGAAGCTTTTAAGGCAAAACTTAATCCGGCTATTCCCGAACCAATAACTAAGAAATCGGTTTTAATCTGCATGCGTATTGCAAAAGTAAAATAAAATATCAATTTTTTAGTTCGTATTTTTGTGTAAGAATTATGAATCTACAAGATATACCTTATATTATTTACGCTGAAGAAACGCCAAATCCTTCGAGTGTAAAATTTGTTGCTAATAAATTATTATTAGTGAGCGGGGCTTCGGCCGATTATTTATCTGTTTCAGAAGCAAATGATGCTCCTATAGTAAAAGAGCTTTTTAAATTTCCATTTGTTCAACGGGTATTTATTGCTTCTAATTTTATAACGGTTACCAAACGCGATTCTGTAGAGTGGGAAGAAATTCGAGATGAATTGCGCGTGTTTATTACCACCTATTTGAATGATGGAAAAGGTATAATTAACAAACTTCCTCAAAAAGAAGTGGCTAAAGATTCAGGTTTTAAGGAAACAGTTTCCATTAATACCTTGCATGCTTCTCCAACAAACGATGTAGAAAATAAAATTATTGAAGTGCTGGAACAATACATTCGCCCCGCAGTTGAATCGGATGGCGGACAAATAACTTTTAAGGAGCTTAAAAACGGTGTGGTAACGGTGCAAATGAGAGGAAGCTGCAGCGGTTGCCCAAGCAGCACCATGACGCTTAAGGCAGGAATAGAAGCTCTTTTAAAACGTTTGCTCCCGAATGATGTGAAGGAAGTGGTGAGCGAAGCCCTTTAACAAGTTTTTAATATTGAGTTATTAGTTTTTAATAAACCGAAATTTCATATTAACACTAAACACTTTTAACTAAAATGATAAAACCTTCTTTTGCGGATATTTACATGGAACTGGCTGAGAAACTATCCACCCGGTCGCATTGCGTGAAAGCCCATGTAGGAGCGGTTCTTACCAAGGATACGCGGATTATTTCTTTGGGTTATAACGGACCGCCTTCGGGCACCCATAATTGCGATATGGAGTGGCCGGAAGTTGGATGCCCCAGAGATAGCAAAGGAAGCTGTTCGCTGGCGCTGCATGCCGAACAAAATGCCATTCTTTATGCGGCCAAAAACAATGTAAGTATGGAAGGGGCTACCCTTTATGTGACACTTTCTCCCTGCATTGCATGCGCAAGGGTAATTTTTACCACTGGCATAAAAAAAGTATATTATAAAAACAGTTATGCCGCGTTTAAAGGTTTATCTACCGATGAAGGTGTTGATTTTTTAAAACGTTTTGGCGTAGAAGTAATTCAGTATAAAAGTGAAAATTAAATCCATCCTGTTAATTCTCTTAATGAGCTTCTTGGTGCCTTCTTTGGCACAGGAAAAAGGCACGGGGCCAAAAGTTAAATCAGAGGCCAGTGCCCGCAAACTTCGTAAATTAGATAGAAAAGAAGCGCGCGAGAGAAGAAAAAAAGAAAAAGCCGAACGAAAAGCCATTAAGGCCCACCATAAGCGCATTCAAACCAAAGATGTGCAAAAGCGCATGAAAAAAAGCAAGAAACGCGCTAATCAAAACAATGAAAATAAGAGGGAGTTCTTCCTAAAGCGTTGGTTTACCAAAAAAAAGAAAGTGTAGTTTTTACCACTTATTCCTAAAAACCTACCACTTATACAATTTTTTCTACCACTTTTAAATTGTTAAAATATTTTTAACACTTTATCCCTAAATTCGTATTAACATTATAAAATTTAATAACGATTAAAATATAATTTATTGATTTTAAGCACGTTAACAAAATGTATTAACTTTTTTTTTGAATATAGATTTAGCCTTCATAATTTTAGCAATTTAATGATATAATATTTAAGGTAATTTAACAATATGATAAAGAACATTTACTTCACCGTGGTATTAGTAGTTTTAACTGGGTTAGCGGCTATAGCCCAGACTGGCAATGGCGCCATTAAAATTACGCTCATCGATAAAACTACTAAAGAGGCTATTCCCTTTGCCAATGTAGTTGCGTATAAAGATGGGGTGCAAGTTGGGGTGGCTACCACCGATATGGATGGAGTTGCCACTATTAAGCCGCTGGAGCCGGGTAAATATTCCGTAAAAGGAGTTTATGTAGGCTATCAGGCAGCCGAAATGAAGGATGTTGTGGTGGGCGACGGTAAAACCGCTTATGTACCCATCGGACTTTCAAACGGGGAAGGTGTAAAGTTAGATGAAGTAGAAGTTGTAACTTATCAGGTTCCATTAATCGATCCGGATACAAAATCCGGCCAAACAGTTACCCGCGAAGATTATCAGAACCTTGCAACCAAAGATGTTAACTCGGTTGCAGCTACAACTGCGGGTGTTTATCAGGCGGATGAAGGTAAAGCTATTAACGTACGCGGCGGACGCAGCGGAAATACTACATATTTTGTGGATGGAGTGAAGGTTTTTGGTTCACCAAATCTTCCACAGCAATCCATTGAGCAGCTAAACGTAATAACCGGCGGTATTCCCGCTCAATACGGAGATTTAACTTCAGGAGCTATTTCTATCTCCACACGCGGGCCTCAATCAAAATATTTTGGCGGGGTTGAATTAATTTCATCCCAGCTTACCGATCCTTACGGTTACAATTCCTTAGGTTTTAGCGTGGGCGGGCCTATTTGGAAGAAAAAAGATTCTACCAAACGTACCGTAGTTGGGTTTTTCGTTTCGGGACAAGGAAATTATGTTAAAGAACCTACTCCCTCATTTGTGCCAATTTATGTTATAAAAGATGCCAAATTACAGGAGTTAAAGGATGCCCCTCTTCAACCCTCACCTTCTGGAACCGGTTTTATTAAATCTTCAGAATTTCTGACCAAAGATGATATGAAAACGCAGAAATTTAGGCCTAATGCGGCTTCAAGATTGCTCTCTCTTAACGGAAAAGTGGATTTTGCACCTACACCCAATACCAACATTACCTTAGGTGGGTTTTATGAATATGTCGATTATTTTAATGCAAGCGCCGGTAATCAATTATTAAACTCCAATAACAACTCTAAAACCAGCGGCAGATCCGGTCGTGTTAACTTATCAATTACCCAAAAATTTAAAAACGCAACCCCTAATAAAGAAAAAACACAATCTTTAATTTCCAACGCTTTTTTTAGATTTTTAGTAAGTTATGAAAACAAAAAAGATGTAACACAAAGCGCCAAGCATAAGGATAAGTATTTTAATTACGGTTATGTAGGAAAATTTGATAAAACCATTGCCGGCCGTGATTTTGCTTACAATTATGATTTTAACAATGAGTTTGTTTACAACGGCAATACCATTAATGCTTACGAATATCAGGGCGAAAGAGAAGTGGGTAATGTGCAGTTTACTCCCGGAACCCTTAATCCCGATGCGGCACTTTATACCAGTTATTTAATGGCCAATTCTCCTGCCAACAGTTTTATAAATTTAAATTACATTGCTTCTAATAATGGTTTAAGAAACGGCGATAACCCGCAATCCATTTATAGTTTATACAGTAATTTCGGCACCAGCCCAAGAAGTTCGCTTAAGCAGATTCAAGAGCAATTTCGTATAGCTTCGAGCTTTAATGCAGATATAAAAAATCATGCCTTAACTTTTGGCTTGGAATTTGACAAAAGAACAGTTAGTTCCTATAACGTTTTAGATGCTTTGGGCTTATGGCAACGGATGCGCCAATTAGCTGATTTTCATATTAGTTCATTAGATAAAACAAATCCAATTGCAGTTCCTGAATTTTCAGGCTTAGTGCCCTATTATTATTATGAGCGCCAATACCAAGCTGAAAAGCAAACGCAATTCTCAGAAAAACTGTTAGAAAAATTAGGCCTTCCTAAAGATTACAAAGGCGTTCCTAATATTGATGCCCTGGATCCTTCCACTTTTTCAATGGATATGTTCAGCGCCACCGATTTACTGGATAACAGTTCTCAAACCAGTTTAGTAGATTACAGTGGCTTTACCGCTCAAGGTGTAAAAGTTAATGGAAAAACCAACATTACCGACTTTCTGGAGAAAAAAGACGCCGCCGGACGGAACATGTTCTCTGTAGGATCTTTTCAGCCTATTTACGCTTCGGTTTACATCATGGATAAATTTGATTTTAAAGACATTAAATTTAACGCCGGATTACGTATAGATAGATATGATGCCAATCAGCCGGTATTAAAAGATAAATACGCTTTACATGATCTTGCAAAAGTAGGCGATCTTAAATCATTGGATTACTTACCCGCAGGCTTCAGCGAAAATATCCCGTCCAGCATTTCCAAAGACGCGGCTGTTTACGTTGCTCAAAACCCTTCAGGAGGAAAATCACCGCTTTCCATCAGAGGATTTAGAGAAGGTGATAAATGGTTTGACTCGGAAGGAAACGAAATTTCCGACCCCTCACTCATCGCCTCGGCCGACGGACGCCCTATTCCCTTATTTAAAGACAGAGCGAATTACGATAAAAAAATGTCAGCCGGCGGATTTACCGATTACGCCGCTGCCATCAATGCCATGCCAAGAATTGCTTTTTCCTTCCCAATATCCGATGTAGCTAATTTCTTTGCGCACTACGACATTCTTACACAGCGCCCAACTAACAGTGTTTTAAGCCCGCTTGATTATTATTTTATGGAAGCAGCCAGCTCTTCTCCCCTAATTAATAATGCCAATCAGCGTCCGCAACAAACTATTGATTATGAATTAGGTTTTCAGCAGGTTTTAAATGAGCGCAAAAACGCTTCTTTAACCATCACTTCTTTTTATAGAGAAATGCGTAATATGATTAATCAAAAGCAGATTGTGGGAGCATATCCTAAAACCTACATTATGTATGATAACATTGATTTTGGTACCGTAAAAGGTTTATCGTTTATATTTGACTTCCGCAGAACAGGCGGTTCGCGCGTTAATGCTAACTATACCTTACAATTTGCCGAAGGTTCAGGCTCAAACGCAAACTCGGGAGCTAACTTAGCATCATCCGGCCAGCCAAATTTGCGCGTTCTTCAGCCACTTGATTTTGATCAGCGCCACAGTTTTGTGTTAAATTACGACTTCCGTTTTGGATCTGAAAAAGACTACAAAGGCCCAAGCTTTAAAACAAAATCAGACAAAACCCTTCGTATTTTTGAAGATGTTGGCTTTAACCTTTCTTTCCTTTTAGGATCAGGTACGCCATATACCCGTTGGAGTTCCGCGGTTCCTACGCAAGGCGGAAACGGTCGTTCAAGCATCCTTGGCCAAATTAACGGCTCATCTAAGCCTTGGAATTTCAGAACTAACTTACGTATAGATAAAAACATTCCTTTAAGCTTTGGAAAGAAAGATGCTGAAAATAAGAAAACAGCTAACTTAAATGTGTATGTACAGGTACTTAACCTGTTTAACACCAGAAATATTTTAAATGTGTATAATTATACCGGAAACCCTGAAGATGACGGGTATTTAACTTCTACACAGGCTCAGTCTTCATTGGCTTTGGCTAATAGCGCGGCTGCATACAGAGATATGTACAGCATCCGTGTTAACAGCCCTGCAAATTATAATTTACCGCGTCAAATTCGTATTGGTTTAATGTTTGAGTTTTAATAAAAGGAGGAATATCATGAAAAAAATAATAATATTACTAAGCATTTTATCGGCGGCATCCTTTAATGCCAAAGAAAAAGCGGCAGGGGAAAGAATTGCCGGCAGCACCGGTCAATTGGGCCAGAAAATTATGGCAGGTTGCTCTAGCCCTAAAGCCAGTAGGGAGTTGTGGGTAAACAACGTTCGTACAATCATTTATAGTGGTGGAGATATGTGGTGGGATCTTTTTGGAGGAGGTAATGCTTATTATATTGTGCCTGCGGTGCAAAACAAAGCTAACGGTATTTCTTCAAGTTTTGCGGGTTCAATATGGTTGGGCGGCTTGGATGCGGGTGGTCAATTAAAAGTGGCTGCCATGACTTACCGCCAAAATGGAATAGATTTTTGGCCGGGGCCTTTAGATACAACCAATGCTTCGGCTGACCCCGCAGAATGCGCCAAATACGATCAAATTTTTAACATGTCTCGTGTGGAGGTGGATAATTTTGTTACCAGCGGTGTGGTTACACCCAATATCAGTGCTTGGCCGGGTAATGGCGATGTGAGCAAAAAGCAAGCCCGAAGCCTTGCGCCTTATGTGGATATAGATGGAGACGGCTATTATGACCCCACTACCGGAGATTATCCCGCCTACGATGTTAAAAATCTTGCTGAAAAGGATAATTTAGGCTTTTGTAAAACCAAATTGTATGGCGATAATACTTTATTTTGGGTGTTTAACGATAACGGCGGTATTCACACAGAATCCAGTGGTATTGCCATTGGAGTAGAAGTACGGGCACAGGCTTTTGCTTTTAAAACCAACGATGAAATTAACAACATGACCTTTTACAGCTACCAGGTTCATAACCGCTCTTCTTACTCTTTAAATAGTACTTATTTTACCATCTGGAATGATGCCGATCTTGGATATTATTTGGATGATTATGTGGGTTGTGACGTTTCCCGTGGTTTAGGTTATATTTACAATGCCGACCCATTTGATGAAACTGCCGGCGGAACCAACGGATACCAAGATTTTCCTCCTGCTTTAGGCTGCGACTTTTTTAAAGGCCCTTTAGCAGACCCAAATGACGGAATTGATAATGATTTTGATAACGGAACCGGTTTGCCATTTAGTGGAATAGATGAGCCGGGTGAATCTATTCAAATGAGCCGTTTTACCTATTATAACAATAACATAGGTGCTTTCCCTCCCCAAACTACTAATCCTGACTTAGCCATACATTATTATAATTTTATGACAGGATTTTGGAAAGACGGTTCTCCTTTTACACAAGGCGGTAATGCTTATGGTGGCACTGCTCCTTCTCAGTTTGTTTACGATGGAGACCCTGTTGCGGGAACCGGTTGGACAGAAAAAAGTGCGGGTAATCTTCCCGGCGACCGCCGTTTTCTTCAATCCGCAGGTCCTTTTACGCTTAAGCCTGGTGCTGTAAACGATATTACATTTGGTATGCCTTGGGCACAAAGTCCAACCAAAGGCGGATACATAGAGTCTGTTAAACTATTAAAAGTGGCCGATGATAAAGCACAGGCTCTGTTTAATAATTGTTTTAAATTATTAGATGGGCCGGAAGCTCCCGATTTAACCGTTCAGGAGACAAACAACGAACTTATTATTTATTTAACCAATAAAAAAGGTTCTAACAACTACAAAGTATTTAATAATGATTACAACGAAGAAGATATTTCCATTCTTTCCGATCCAACTTCTACTGTGCAGGCTTTAAGTAATCCTGATAAGTTTTATAAGTTTGAAGGATATGTGGTTTATCAAGTTAAAGATGATAAAGTAACTTCTACTGATCTTTCCGACAGAACAAAAGCCATTCCGGTTTTTCAAACAGATTTAAGAAACAATGTTACCCGATTGGTTAATTACGTTCAAGATAACGCCATAGGAGCAGTAGTTCCTAAGATTATGGTGGAAGGAGCTAACAACGGAATAACCTCTACATTCAGGGTTACCGATGATGCCTTCTCTACTAGTACAAACAGAAAATTGGTGAATAATAAAACTTATTATTTTTTGGCCGTGGCCTATGCGTATAATAATTATTTAACTTATGCTCCGGACGTTTCTCCATCTGTAAATCAGGCAGCTAACTTTTTAGGCCAAAAACGCCCGTATTTAGAAGGCCGTAAAATCAAGCGTGCCGCAGGCATACCACACAATACAGATATGGAGAAGGATGGCACCGCTACGCAATCCGCTTATGGATTTGGTCCTAAAATAACCAGAATTGAGGGTCAGGGTAATGGAGGCAACAAGTTAACCCTTACACCGGCTTCAGAAGATGAAATTGTAAATAATTTCTTTAAAGATAAGATCACTTACGAAAATGCTCAAGGGCCTTTAACCATTCGTGTGGTGGACCCTTTAAACGTAAAGGACGCGAATTTTACTTTCAGATTTATAAATTCCCGATTCTTTAACGCATCTCCTCAAACCTCTATCAATGCAATGCCTTCGGTTGCTACGGGATCCAACAATACAGCTACCGGCAACGGTTCTTTAAGCGCTGCATTAAATGTTGACAATACAAGCTGGGAGTTAAAAGATCTTAGCCCGGGTGGTAAAACTTATTACCCGAACGATCCAACTCCAAGCACCAACACCACTTCGCCTTTTTATAAGGATACACTTTATCAAACCATTAAAGTGGGGAATGAATTTTACTTCCCTGATTTAGGGTTTTCGTTAAATATTAAGCAAATTGCCGATCCGGGCGAAAAGCTAAACAGTTTAACCAATTATAATACTCTTAATTCTGATTATACTGGCCCCGAGCCTGGATCGTTTATCGGAGCAAGTATTTCGTATGTAAATGGTGCCGCTAACTGGTTAAGTCCTATAGCTGATGCGGATGGAACAAGCCCGTTTAATTGGATATTATCCGGCAATAATAAAGCTGTTGGAAACGAGGATGCTAACTATGGGGCAAACGGAGCATTTTACGATCCGCAAAAACAATTCGGCAAAATTTTAGGGGGAACTTGGTCGCCCTATCCTTTAACAGGTTCTTTTTATCGTTTTGGCTTACGTGTTATTGGTGGACCTGGTTTTAGCGGTAAAGTATGGGAAAGCGATCCTTACTTTCAGAGTAATTATGGAGTATCCGCCACGCCTAAAGATGTTCCCGGCGGCAATAATGGCGATCTTAGAAAAACAGGCAGTGTTTTGATAGTTTACACAAAAGATAAAAGTAAATGGACGCGATGCGTGGTTTTAGAAATGCAGGAAAAATCTAACTTAAGTGAGGGTTTTGTGCCGTTTTTTGCTCCAAGAGCGCACCAATCAGTTAATAAGGAAGGTGTTTCAGCAGCGGTGGGAAGTGGTTCCAGTACTTCCGCAAGCGACGCCAATTTTATTTCTGAAACAGGAATGGGTTGGTTTCCGGGTTATGCGATTAACTTAGAAACAGGCGAACGTTTAAATATGGCCTTTGGAGAAGACAGCTATCAGAAAGAAAACAACGGTAACGACATGAAGTGGAATCCAACAGAGAACCTTAATGCTCCTTATCAATACGCTTTTGGAGGGAAACATTTTGTGTATGTTTTTGGTGGCAATTCAGTAAGTTCAAAATTCAGTAACACAACTACTTACAATTGGGAACCATTATTGGATGGAGCTGATTACGGTGTGGGAAGGTACGATTATGGTAAAAAAATGATGAATATACTTTCTAATTTCTTCTCAAAAACTTCGCTTACAGGACCAACGAGCGGTAATTTTATGGCAGGCTTCTGGGCTGTTGAAAGGGATATTATGTGGACTTCTATGCCAATGTTGGCACCTGGTTATTCATTTAGTGACCCTTCGCAAATGCCTTCGGATGTTCGAATTCAGATAAATGTAGCTAAGCCTTACCGTTATGGGTTTTCAGGGGTAATTAATACGCCTCCACTTACCTCGGCATCGCAATACATTAATACAAACAAATTTACTTCTGTAAATAGTCCATCATTATTAACAACAGATGTGAGTTCAACGCCGCAAAACAATAACTTCCCGTTATACTCATTTAATACCAGTGATATAGCCACGTTGTTTAATCAGGCATCTGTACAAAAAAACGCATTAGATCTTATTAAAGTGGTTCCAAATCCTTATTATGGAAGTTCTACTTACGAAACAGGACGGGTGGACAACAGAGTGAGAATAACTAATCTGCCAAACAAATGTACCATCAAAATCTTTACTATGAACGGTACCTTGGTTCGCACCCTTAAACGGGATGTGAGTGGCCAAGAAGATGTAAATCTTGGAAAGGCCGGAACGGGATTAGATATTGTTCAATCTAAACGTTTATCTTTTGTGGATTGGGATCTTAAGAACCAAAACAACATTAGTATTGCAAGTGGTTTATACATCCTTCACATAGATGCGCCGGGAGTAGGCGAGAAAATAGTTAAGTGGTTTGGGGTTATGCGACCTCTTGACGTTCAAAGTTATTAATGCTTTTAAGAAAGAATTATATGATTAAAAATTTAAAATATTTAGGATTATCCACTGCACTGCTTACATCTGCGCTTTTAGAGGCAGGTAATCCTGAACGCGCCGGGCAGGCGGGAGCTAATCAATTATTAATTAATCCTTATGCCCGTAATGCGGGAATGGCCGGCTCCAATTCGGCAAGAGTTCGAGGTTTAGAAGCCCAGTTTCTTAATATTGCGGGAACAGCTTATACCCGTAAAACCGAATTTATTTTTAACCGATCTAACTGGCTTCAGGGAACCGATATTTTTATTAATAGTTTTGGTTTAACCCAAGGTGTGGGCGAAACGGGCACTATTGGTTTAGGAATTGTTTCCATTAATGGCGGTAAAATTGATATTACTACTGAAGATCAACCCGAAGGAGGTTTAGGAACTTATAGCCCTACATTTTATAACATTAGCATGTCTTATGCCAAAATGTTTTCTGAAAATATTTTTGGAGGAATTAATTTTAAGATTATAAGTGAGCAAATTCCTAACGTGGCGGCCAGAGGTTTGGCCATTGATGCTGGTATTCAGTACCACACCGGTAAATACGACCAAATTCATATTGGTATTTCCATTAAAAACCTGGGACCTAAAATGACTTACCGCGGCGATGGTTTAAGCCGCCAATCTACTGTAAAATATGGCAATAATTATGAGTTAACAGTTAATAATCGTTCAGGTGCTTTTGAATTACCGGCTCTGGTTAACATTGGTACTTCCTACGACTTTTACCTGTTAAAAGACAGTACAGGGCGCTCAAAAAAACAACGTTTATCCCTCAATGCTACCTATACCTCTAACTCATTTACTTATGATAATTATTTAATTGGGGCAGAATATTCCTATAAGGAAATGTTAATGCTGAGAGCGGGCATGTACACGGAAAAAGGAATTTTTAGCCCTGATACCCGCCGTACGGTTTTTACAGGACCCTGCGCAGGCGTAACTTTTGAAATACCTTTTAATGATAAAAAATCAACAGTGGGTGTGGATTATTCTTATCGCTTTACAAATCCATTCGGAGGAACACATACTTTTGGATTAAGAGTTAATTTATAAAAATTTTTATTATTTTTGTTTAAGAAGAGTCCCGGTGAGTAGCCGGGATTCTTTGTTTTTTAAAAAAAAGCAATATGGCGCAGCAAATTGGGTATTATACCGAGGAAGGTTTACTTAAGTTAAAAACAGAACTTCATCAACTGTCAACCGTTGAACGAAAAAAATGCACGGCAGCGGTGGCGGAAGCACGCGATAAAGGTGATTTAAGCGAGAACGCGGAATACGATGCCGCACGCGAGGCACAGGCTTTACTGGAAGTGCGCATCGGAAAATTGAAGGAGGTTATTGCCAATGCCCGCTTGGTAGACGAATCGTTATTGGATTTAAGTAAGGTGAGTATTCTTACAACCGTAAAAATTAAAAACATCAACAATGGCGCTACCATGAAGTACACCCTGGTTGCGGAAAGTGAAGCGGATTTAAAAGCAGGAAAAATTTCGGTAGATTCTCCAATAGGAAAAGGCTTATTAGGTAAAAAAGTGGGCGACAAAGCTGACGTTCAAATCCCGGCCGGTAAAGTAACTTTTGAAGTGATTGAAATAACCATTTAATGCCCACTATTTTTTCTAAAATTATAGCCGGCGAAATTCCATGTTTCAAAGTTGCTGAAAATCAGCATTTTATAGCCTTTTTAGATATTTCTCCGCTAAAAAAAGGACATGTGTTGGTTGTTCCAAAAGTTGAGGTAGATTATCTGTTTGACTTGGAGGCATCAGAATATACAGGTTTAATGAATTTCGCCAAACGCGTTGCCGTTGCCATTAAGTCTTCTATCGAATGTAATCGCGTATCAATGCACGTGATAGGTTTAGAGGTGGCTCATGCGCATATTCATCTGATTCCTATAAACACGCCCAACGATTGCAATTTCAGTAACGAGAAATTAAAATTATCAAAACAGGAATTTGAAGGTATAGCAGCAAAAATTGCAGCTAATTTTAAATAAACGCACAAATACATTAAAAGTGTTTTTCAGCGAACTCGCTACTCCAAACTCACGGCTCAGCGTTAAAAAGAAAATAATTATTAAAGTAGTTGAAGTAAACTTTTTAAACTTACTTTCTCATCTAAAAATTTAGCAAGCTTATCAATTTTTAAACGTTCTTGTTTCATGGTATCTCTGTAGCGCACTGTTACCGTGTCATCTTCCAAACTCTGATGATCTACTGTGATGCAGAACGGAGTGCCGATTGCGTCCTGCCTTCTATAACGTTTGCCAACCGTGTCTTTTTCATCAATGGTAACAATATGATCAAATTTTAAAAGGTTAACAATAATTTGCGCAAGCTCGGGCAAGCCATCTTTTTTTACTAATGGAAATACTGCCACTTTAATTGGCGCAAGGGCAGGCGGAAGGCTAAGTACTACGCGGGTTTCACCGTTTTCAAGCGTTTCTTCTTTATAGGAAGAGGAAAGGATGGATAAAAATAAACGGTCTAATCCAACCGATGTTTCCACTACATAAGGCACGTAGCTTATGTTTGCTTCCTGATCAAAATATTGCAGTTTTTTACCACTAAATTGTTCGTGTTGTTTTAAATCAAAATCGGTTCGCGAATGTATTCCTTCCAATTCCTTAAATCCAAAAGGAAATTTAAATTCAATATCCGCCGCTGCGTTAGCATAATGCGCCAGTTTTACATGGTCGTGAAATTTATAATTTTCCCTTCCTAAACCTAAACTCAAATGCCATTTTAAGCGTTCTTCCTTCCAATGTTCATACCATTGCATTTCGGTGCCCGGCTTTACAAAAAATTGCATTTCCATTTGTTCAAATTCACGCATCCTGAAAATAAACTGGCGCGCAACAATTTCATTTCTGAAAGCTTTTCCTGTTTGTGCAATTCCAAAGGGTAATTTCATGCGCCCGGTTTTTTGTACATTTAAATAATTCACAAAAATTCCCTGCGCAGTTTCTGGGCGTAAATAAATGGTGTTTCCTTCTTCGGCAACCGAGCCCATGGAGGTTGAGAACATCAAATTAAATTGTCTTACATCTGTCCAGTTTCTGCTTCCGCTAACAGGATCTACTATTTCGCAATCCACAATAATTTGTTTTACTTCTGCAAGATTGCCATCGTTTAACGCGTTTTTAAAACGACTGTTTATCTCGTTGATTTTTGCCTGATATTCAGCCACTCTTCCGTTAGTTGAGCGGAACATTGTTTCGTCAAAATTTTCAAAACGTTTTTTTGCTTTCTCAACTTCCTTTTCAATTTTCTCTTCAATTTTTGCTACATGCTCTTCAATTAAAACATCGGCACGGTATCTTTTTTTACTGTCTTTATTATCAATTAAAGGATCGTTAAAGGCATCTACGTGTCCGCTTGCTTTCCAGATAGTGGGATGCATAAATATAGAAGAATCTATGCCTACAATATTTTCATTTAATTGCACCATGGCTCTCCACCAATATTCGCGGATATTCTTTTTTAATTCTGCGCCGTTTTGTCCATAATCATAAACAGCACTTAATCCGTCATAAATTTCACTACTTTGAAAAATATAGCCGTACTCTTTACTGTGAGAAATAATGTTTTTAAAAAAATCTTCCGGTTTTTGCGACATACAATAAATTTATGGCAGCAAAAATAGCCATTTAATTGGTTAAATTTAAACATGAAATTTTTGTGTTATTTTGAGATATTTATTCTGTTTGTTTTTTTTAAAATCAATGCTCAAACAAATGCGGGTGGTTGGAAATACGTGGGTCCTAAAGAGATGAATACACAGGTAAAAGGTTTCATTAAATCGGTTTGGGTAGACGATAAAAACTTAAATTTTGTTTTGGCCGGAAGCTGCAGTGGCGGTTTATTTAAAACAATTAACGCAACAGCCGAAAAGCCATTGTGGCAATGTATATCTGATTCTTATGTGGGGATGAGTTTTGGCGTTGCAGATATTGTTGTGAAGCCCGGCACACAAAACAATACTATTTTTATTGCTACAGGTCACAACAGTGCTTTGCCAATGGGTTATGGTAATGGCATTTTGAAAACAGTTAATGGAGGAATATCTTGGCAGGAAGTTGGCCCGAAAGCAGTAAGGCAAAATCTTTTTATGATGGAAGGTTTGGTGATGAATCCGCAGAACTCATCTGAAATGATAGCTTACACATCAAAGCAAATTTTTATTACCAGAAATGAATGGGCAAGCTTTGAGGAAATTAAAATTCCGTTCGAAAAAGACAAAGATATTTCGTTTTGTGATGTAGAATTCGCGCCGTTTGAAACCGGGAAATTTTATGTCTGCACACGAACAAATAATTTTTACGACCCTAAATTATATGTGTGTGAGAACTTTGGAAAATCAATTACGGACATTACACCAAAAGGTATAAAATCAGAACGCATAGAAGTGGCCGTAATTAATAAAGAAGCATTTAAAAACAAGTTTTATGTAGCACTTGGAGTTACAGATGTTTTTGTTCAGTTTTTTAATGGCATTAATTTCTCCACCTTAAATACTTTGCCGGTTAATCATACCTATAGCGGCACCTATTGGAATTTGGAATTATCGGTAAATGAGTTAGACACCTCTGTAATTTATATTTGTATGACAGAAATATCAAGAAGTGTTAATGGAGGAAAATCGTTTGAAAAAATTGGAGTGTATAATGGCGAAAATACACATGCGGATGTGCGGGCGGCAAAGTTAGTGCAACACAGTATAAAAGGAGTTAAAGATGTATTTATAACAGGAAATGACGGTGGGGTTTCTTTTATCAATCAATATAATCCGCCACAGTGGAAAAATTTAAATGGTACGGGTTTAAATGTTAATCAATTCTGGGGAATAGATGTGGCGCAAAGCGACACGATGTTTGCTTCAGGCGGCGCACAGGATAACGGTGGGTTTTTAATTTCAGAAAATTCCTCAACAAATACAATTAACAGTTGTGGCGATGGATATCTGGGCTTAGTACTGGATGAGGTGTCTTCGATAATTGAATGTAATGCGCCATCAATTTATTACCATAATATAAAGTTGGGCTTGCATAATTATTTATCAATTCCTGATAATAAATATGAAACTAAACGACCGCTATTGATAAAAGATTCGTTTGTGTACGTTGGTTATCACGACGTGTGGCGAATTAATAAATATAGACTGCAAAAAGGAGAAACGCTGTTGGAAAGATTTACCGCAATGCCTGATGTTAAGGACGAAAATGGAAATTTACGTAATAATTCTATTAAGTGCATGAGTTTTGGAAATTTAAATACCGGAGTGATAGTTTATGCAAATCAAAATTGGGGCAGTAAAGAAAACGCGGGAAAGATGTTTTTTAGCCCTGACTTGAAAGCGGGCGCTAAAGAATGGATCGACATTACATCCTTAATAAATTATAACACGCTTGAGGTTTTCCGTTGGATGGAAGTGTGCGATGTAGAATTGGATTTGAGCGATGGGATGAAATTTAATCTGATAGCTAAAAACCCTTTTGATCAAACGGATTGTTTGTTGTTGCAGGTAACTTATGTTCCGGATTCAGCAAAATGTATTTTTAAAAAATTAAATGGATATTTGCCCGCTATTGGATTAAATAAAATTAAAAGAGATAAGTTCAGCACTATTACTTACCTCGCAGCTGATGATGGAGTTTATTTTGCGGAGTTAACCAGCGATTCGGCCGTGTGGAATAAAATGAATGCAGTGGAACATGCACTGCCTGGCGTTATGGTTACCGGCTTGTCGTTTAATTATTATGCGAACAAGCTTGTGGCGGCAACCTATGGGCGTGGGATTTGGCAAACAGAATTGTTGAGCAATTTAAATTCAAGAAAAGAGATCAGAGTGAATACAACCGAGAACCAAGCGGTTAAGATAGATGGAAAACTTGTTGTCGAACGCAAAAGAACATACACCATAAATTCTAAATTTATAATTACAAAAGGCTCTGTAATTGATCTAAAAAAAGGCAGTACGCTTTATATAAAAGATAAACATTTAGTAAGGGATGGAAAAAATGAAATAATTAATATTGAAACATTCATTCGCAAAAGTAAAGGTGCTCAAGTATTGTATAAATAAATTTTTGTACTTTTATGTATGCGCCGTATTGTTTTTTTAAGTTTCCTTACACTTGTTTTTTTTTCGAAAGCACAGTTTTTAAATGTTCCTCCACGGCTGGTCTCCATGCTTACGGGGTCACAATATACAGCGCAAATTGCTTCTCTAAATCTTAGTGCAAGGGAAAGTAGTATTTATAATGAAGTTATTAGCGGTAATATTCCTGATTTTTCGAGAACTTTAACTGCTGTTACAAGCAGTGCCGTTATAAACGGATCATTGCAAAGTGTTACCTATTATGTGCTGCCCGATTACCTGGCAATCGGTTCAAATGCTGATTATTTTTTGTGTCCAATGTCACCAATGCTCGCCACTAAAATTGCCGACAGTATAGGATGTACATTACCAACGCGTAAAATGGTAAACGATATTTATGCCCAGGCTACTTTAACCGTGAATCCTTTGACTATACCCGCAAGTGTCACCATGACCACTGTACAGGCTTTTGCGCAGCATAACGAAATGGTTAAAACACAGCGTAATGGCTTTATACCGCCGTACTATCTTGGGGCATTGGTTGCGGGAGATAAAAAAGATGTTATCATTTCAAATCTTATTTACAGTACCGCCAATCGAGTAATCATATATGGATGGCATACAAGTATTGGCAATCCTATTCAACCTGTTACAAATGTGCATGCAGATTCTTATATGGATTACAGCCATGGTATTCGCCTCATTCAAAATAGTGTTATACATAATGGCGTTCCCACAACCATAAAATCAATACTTACAGGCTCTCTAAATTCTATGCTTAGTGATGAAGGTGCTATCAATCCTCCCGAATATCCTTATGGAAATATCACGTCGTTAAATACACCTTTATCATTTGCGCTGCTTAATAAAACAAACAATTCGCTTGAAGTAAAAGTTAAAAATGATCCTAATGTAACTCATTACAAAGTTTACCTAAGTATAAATGGTGTAAGTTTTTCAGCGCCGCAATTACTGGCAAAAACTAATCTTACCTTAACTGCTCTTACGCCAAATCAGGTTTATTTTATTAAAATTTCAGCTTACAACAGTACTTATTCTCTTACATCACCGGTTTCAGAAGTGTTAGGGGCGGTGCCTTGTAATTACCAGGATTCTTTACTGATTGTAAATGGATTTGACCGATCAGTAACAGGTAACACGTATGATTTTATAAAGCATCATGGAGGGTCGGCTTATTCTAACGCAAAATATTTTTCTTCTGCTACCAATGAAGCTTTACAGGATGGCTTGTTAAACATAAACACTTATAAAATGGTTGACTGGATATTAGGAAAAGAAAGTACGGCTAACCAAACATTTAATTCAACGGAGCAAACCCAGGTAAGTAATTATTTAAAACAAGGCGGGAATTTTTTTGTAAGTGGATCTGAAATTGGGTGGGATCTTGATAATAACGGAACTACTGCCGATAAAAGTTTCTATAATAATTACTTAAAAGCTTCTTATGTGGCCGACGCGCCTAACGGACAAGCATCGACCTGGTATAAGGCGGTAAAGGAGCCTTTCAATAATCTTTTTACTTTTACCGATACTACTTTTTTTGATAACGGAACTAACGGTTCTTACAACGTAGATTATCCGGATGTAATAACCCCTTTGAATGGCAGTGCCTCTTGCTTAAAATTTACAAATTCAGGAAGCAATGTGGGAGCAATAAATTACTCTGGCACTTTCTCCGGCGGAACAGCGTCCGCAAAGTTGGTTTATATCACTTTTCCATTCGAAACCATTGTTACTTCAGCAAAAAGAAACTCTATGTTTAGGGATATTTGGAATTATTTTTTTCCGAATGTAATTACCTCTGTTCATGCTCTTCTTATAAATAGTGAATATCTTATTTATCCAAGCCCTGCACATGACATCATTTATGTAAGCAGTCCTGCTAAAATAAATAATCTTATCCTATACAATTTACAGGGTCAAACTCTAATTCATGAGTCTAACGCTTCGCAATTGTATATTGATAAATTAAACCCCGGAATTTATTTATTGGAGATACAAAGTGAAGCCAATACTCTAATTAAAAAATTTGTGAAGGAATAGTTTTAACGTAAGTTATTCAATTGTTAGATTATTTCTAAACAAATAAAATTATCTGTTAATTATTAATTTTCTTGATATAACAGTATTCGTATTTTTTATTGTTACTATATAACAACCGTTGGGGAAGTTGCTCAGATCTATTTTTTTAATTCCATTTTCAGATGTTAAAGTATTCACATTTTTATTTATCAATTCGCCGTAAGCATTATATATTAAAATTTCTAATGGATCAGCGGATTGAAAGCCATTAAAATTTAAAGTAAATTCTCCATTATTAGGATTTGGCTCAATGCTTACATTCTTTTTTGTAGCTTCATAATTGTTTATTCCTGTTACAGGATTAACCACCTGAATAAATACAACCGCATTTGATTCTGCGGTTTTATTTAAGTAATTGTTGTAGCACGTAGTAGATTGGCTTCCACAGGTTAAACTCACGGTCTGGCAGATGTTATACCAGCCTACCGCCGAGTATGTATGGGAAGGGTAAGGAGTAGTTGACGAAGTTCCATCACCCCAAGTCCAGATAACCGATGCAACATTGCTTCCATAATTGGCGGGATAAGCGAACCAGGAATACAATTGCGTGTTGTCTTTTTGCAAAGAATAGTTGGAGTTAACCGAACATGGTGTTGCATTCGTAATATTTATTACTATTGCCGTGGAGTCTTTACACATAAAGTTAGTGGAATCCCCCGCGCTTAAAAATACAGTGTAAGTGCCGTTAATTGAATAAGTATGCGAGGCATTTACAACAGTAATGCTGCCACTATAATTGCCATCACCCCAATTAAACAGATAATAAGGGTTTGGACTAGTGCCTGATGTTGTATTAGTAACATTAAGGGTATTGCCCGTAAGCGTACTGGTAAAAGATGCGGAATAGGTACACGGAAAATAATAGATTGAAATTGTTTGGGTGACTAATGTACTGCATGCAGAATTAGTGGCATTTGTAACCGATAAGGTTATTGTATATATACCTGATGCACTGTAAGTTGTGCTAGGCGTAGTAGCCGTTGAGGTTGCCCCGTTGCCAAAATTCCAAAGAAGCAAGTTAGTAGTGTTGGACATATTGCTGTAAAATGTTGCAGCACCATTATTGGCTTGTGAAGCATAAACAGTTATATAAGTGGGGTTTAATCCGCACGTAACATTTGATATTGTTATTGGAATCATAATACTATCAGAGCAGGCATAAGAACTATCAACAACAGTTAGTGCCACTGAATAGGTTCCATTGCTGGTAAAAGTATAGGTTGGCGTATTATTTGCATATGCGTAGTTCCCATTTCCAAAGTTCCAATTGGTGACAAATGTTGTAGTACTTACACCAGTAGAAGTATTACTGAAACTGACACTGCCATTGCTGCCTAAGGTATAAGTAAAGTTGGCGGTAACAGAACATGGGGGAGGAGGCGCGGCAATAGTTGTAGTTACCGCGCTTGAAAAACTTGATGCGCATGTTCCTTGGCTAATAGTTAATAAAACAGTATAGGTTCCTGAAGCGCTGTAAGTATGAACCGGTGAAAATACTGTACCGGTTGTGCCATCGCCAAAATTCCAAGCGCAGGTTGGAGTTGGAAAATTTGGAGTACTGGTATTGCTGAAGTATTCCGATCCATTAATTGTCGAGGAAGTAAAGCCTGCGCTAAGATTACATGGCAAGCCGCTAATGGTTATGGCAAATGCGATACTGTCGGCGCAGCCTAAAACCGAATCCGTTAAATAAACTGATGCGCTATAAGTGCCATTGTTCGTGTAAGTATAAGATGCCGTATTGGAAGGCCCTGCAAAATTACCATCACCAAAAAACCAATAAACGGATGTATTTGAAGTAGTGCCTGTTGACGTATTTGAAAAATTAACTACACCGCCCGTATTTATGGTATAACTAAAATTCGAATTTATAGGACATTGTATAGCGTTTATAGTTTGACTTATGGTCGCACTGCAACTCGGCGCGGTTGTCATAATATTTAAGGTAACGGTAAAAATTCCACTGCTGTTGTATTGGTGAGTTACCACGCTTCCATTGCCAATAGCTCCATCTCCATAATTCCAAGAATAACTAACTGTTGTATTTGAAGGCAAAGCAGTACCTTGAAATGAATAGGTATTATTTGCGCCTGCCGTAGAAGTAAACGTGGCAGCGCATTGGGCATTAACTTGATCAATAAAAAAAAGAGTGCTAAAGATTAATGGAACGAATAATTTTATTCTTTTTACCATGATATTTTATTTAGTTATAATAAATGTACTTAAAATAAAGCACATAACCTATTATTTTAACAAAATATTGTCTATCAACCGTATTTTTCCTACATAACAGGCTATAAGGGCAACCTGGCGCTCAGCATCTTTAAACGATTTTAATTCTTTTAACGTATCGGCATCGCAAATGGTAAAATAATCCAATTCGTAATTACCTCTTTTATTCAGCTCCGAAATTACATGTTCTTTAATTTCACCCACCTCTTTTCCTTTATGCTTTAATTCATTTGCCTCTTGCATTAATTTAGGAATAATCTTGGCAACTTCCCGCTCCTTTGCATTGAGCAACATGTTACGCGAACTCATAGCTAAACCATCGCTTTCGCGTAAAGTAGCACAGGTAATAATTTTTATCGGATATTTTAATTTCTCAACCAAAGCGCGGATAATCATCACCTGTTGATAATCTTTACTTCCAAAAAATGCTTTATCGGGCTTCACTACGTTAAACAAACGACTTACAATCTGGGCCACGCCGTTAAAATGCCCGGGACGGTGATCTCCTTCCAAAACTTTATCCAAATAACCAAAATCAAATTGGCGTTCATCTTGGTGAGGATACATTTCTTCGGCTGAAGGCATAAAAACAACGTCGCAATCGGCGTTTTTTAACATTTTAATATCGTCCTGAGGGGTTTTTGGATACCTTTCTAGGTCGTTTTTATCGTTAAATTGAGTAGGATTAACAAAAATACTGCAAACCGTTATATCGCACTCCAAATTTGAAGAATTAATAAGGGAAATGTGCCCGGCGTGCAGTGCGCCCATGGTTGGTACAAATCCTATAGAAAAATTATTTGCTTTTTTATCAGCTAAAAATGCCTGTAATTCCTCTATTTTGGTGATTATTAACACGTTTATTGAAGCAAAAGTACATTTTACTTTGAAATATGGGTTATTTTTTATTACTTTTGTATATTCTTATTTTAAAGGAACAGATTTATATGAAGAAAGCAAGAGTCCTTTTTATTTCCTCAGATATAACCCCATATTTAGATGAAACTTATGTTGGTAAAATCTCAAGGAAACTTCCTCAGGGTATTCAAGAACGCGGTAAAGAAATTCGCACATTTATGCCAAAATATGGCTGTATAAACGAACGCCGCCACCAATTACACGAGGTAATCCGTTTATCAGGTATGAACCTGGTAATAAACGATGTTGATCATCCATTAATTATTAAAGTTGCAAGCATACCAAGCGCGCGCATGCAGGTTTATTTTATTGATAATGAAGAGTTTTTTAGCCGTAAAGCTGTTTTAACCGACAAAACCAGCGGTAAATATTTTGATGATAACGACGAGAGAGCCATGTTTTTTGTACGCGGAGTAGCTGAAACAGTTAAAAAGTTGGGCTGGCAGCCTGATATTATTCACTGTCATGGCTGGTTTACTTCTCTTATGCCAATGTACATTAAAAAATATTATGCCGAAGATCCTATTTTTGCGGATACCAAAATCATTGTGTCCTTGTACGAAGATGAATATCCAAAAAACTTAAATAAAAAGTTTATGGAAAAGTTAGCTTTTGATGGATTTAATAAAAAAGACCTAAAACATATTTCTGAAGATTCTTCTCATTTTAATATGTTAAAGCAATCCATTGAATTTGCCGACGGAGTTATTCAGGGATCTGAAAAAATCAGCGCGGATATTGAAAAGTTTGTAAAAAAATCGGGCAAACCTTTTCTTACGCACAAAAATGAATTAGAATATATGGATGCTTTTAACGAATTCTATGATGAAATTCTGGAAGAAGAAAAAGTTTTATCCTAACAAATTTAAATAAAGGATACCCCGGCTTATCCGTCGGGGTATTTTTTTGCTTTTTTTGTACATCTTTAGCTTAAAACATAGTTTTTTAATCTTACTTTAGCCCCCGCTTGAAATTTATAAATCATATACTGCTGTTTTTTGTCGCCTGCTTCATTTTTAGCGGGTGTAAAAAAGACAATCGTGTTTTGGGCGCAGAAGTGCAACCCGAAAATGATGCTTTAAACGCCTCTTTTTCTGATGCAACCCCAATGTTTATTCATACCATTACCCATAAAAGCACAATAAGTTTTCCTTCTGAAACAAAATTTATTGGCAGTAACCAAGATCCGCATTTCGGCCGAACCGATGTAGGGCTTTATACCAACATGGTAATTCCTAATTCTATTACTAACGTTTCCTTTGGTGCCGACGCCAATCTGGTTTCCGCTGAAATTATCTTAATGATACCCAGCCTTGATTTTGTGGGCGACTATAATACGGTAATGACTTATTCGGTATTTCCCATAACAACCGCACTTAGCACCTCATCCGTATATCTTACCAGCAATGATAGTCTTCACAATAAAAACTCAGTATTGGGCACTTACACAGGAACTTACAGCGTCATCGAAGGGAAATTGGCAATACGTATTCCTGTTGATTATAATTACGCTCAAGCAATTTTAACCAATCCTGAATATTTATTAAATAACACTACATTTCAAAACGCCTACAAGGGCTTTTATATTTCAAGCGCCGGCACTTCGCTAAATCCGGTTACTAACCAAGGCGCAATTACAAAAGTAAATCTTAGCCATGCTATAAGCGGCTTTTATTTGTATTATCAAAACGGTACGCCCTCGGCCACTAAAGAAAATAAAACATATAAATTCGGCTTTTCAGGCATAGGTTCAGTTAAATATAATTACATAAATTATCAGCCTTCTAACGGTGCTTCCAGCCTTTTATTTTCTCAGTTAAATGGCGATACAGTAAAAGGCCGGCAAAATTTATTTTTAAAAGGACTTGCGGGCACCAAATTGAAATTATTTATGCCCTCTTTAAAATCTTTTGCCGATTCATTTAAAGTGGCCGTTAACAGAGCGGAAGTAGTTTTAAATGTTGATCCGGCTTTTACTTCCCCTAATGGCCAGTACTTCCCACCTTATTCTCTTGCACTGCTGGCAATTGATTCGGCAGGGCGCGAAAACTTTGTAACCGATCAGTTATCCACTATTGACGCGGCACGATATAATGGAATATATGACGAGGTTAATAAAAGATACGTATTCAACATTGCCCGCCATGTACAGGCCATTTTAAGCGGCAAAAAAAAGAACTACGGTTTTTACGTTGTAGTTGCTGATCCATCGGCACTTTATACGGTTAAACGCGATATTTACTCTGAGCGAGTAGTGTTGGCCGGAACCGATAACGCTTCCTTTAAGCCAAAATTTAATCTGAGTTATATTAAATTTAAAAACGACTAAATTGTTTTTATGACCGGAAAAAAAGATCTGCACGCTTTGTTAGGTCTTGGTATGAAACCGGATGCAACCACAGTAATTATTTTTTCCGAACAAATAAACGAGCGTTTAAATTACGTTTGCCGTTTTATTTTTGAACATGTTTTAAAAATAAAATATGTTTTAACTTCCGGTAACGACGAATTTCAAGCCTCCCGATTTTTTAAAATAAATTATTCGCATGACCTGGTTAATTCTGCTTTTCATATTATTCCTGCGGGATTATTAAATGAAAGTTCTGTAAATGAAAACAAGCCTGAAGCCGTTATAAAGGATAATTGCCTTTTTTTTTATAATACGGAAAAAGCTGATCTGCATTTCGATATTTTTTCAGCAGTATTTTTCATGATTTCGCGTTATGAGGAATGGCAAACCTTTGCACCTGATGCGCATAAGCGTTTTGAACTGGATCAAAGCATTCTTTTTAAATATAAAATGCATTTAAAGCCTGTAACAGATATTTGGATAATGGAGTTGCGAAGAGCTTTGGCCAAGTTTTATCCACAACTTCTTTTTCCGGCAGTTCAATATAAAATCATTAGTACCATTGATGTAGATAATTTATATGCCTATGCCCACAAAGATTTTATTCGAACTTTAGGAGCCGGTGTGAAAGATATATTTAAGGGTGATTTTAAAAATCTTTCCAGACGATTAAAAACGATAACAAAGCAGGCGGTTGATCCTTTTGATATTTATGACTCATTTAGCAAATATTGCAACGAACTAAATATTCCTTTAATTTATTTTTTTCTTTACAGAACAGGCACTTCTTTTGACCGAACAGTTAAGCCAACTTCGCCTGCATTTAAAAATGTATTTAATAAAATTAAAAAAAATAGCGGAATAATAGGCTTGCATCCTTCGTATTATTCAAGCGAAAATGAATATTTACTTAAATCCGAAATCGCGCAATTTTCTAAGGCATTAGAAAAAACCGTAAACTTATCCCGCCAGCATTATTTAAAATTTAATATTAAAAGCACGCCTCAACAATTAATTCAAAACGGTATCAAGGCCGACTTTTCAATGGGCTTTGCTTCGAGCCCCGGTTTTCGTGCAGGCACTTCTTTTCCGTTTTATTATTATAATTTTAATGAGGAAAAAGAAAGTGAGCTTTTATTGGTTCCTTTTTGTGCCATGGATGGCGCTTATACTATTTATAATTCAACCGATCCTCAACAGGCCTTCACTTCGCTTCAACAATTAAAAGAAGAAGTGATAAATGTGCACGGCTTATTCATAACTGTTTTTCACGAACGTACTTTTGCCCAACATTTGCATCCGGGTTTTGCAGATATGTATAAAAACTTGCTGAAATAATTTCCTTTTATACTTTTAAAAAAAGGACGTATATTTAACCGTTGAAATTCCTTAACCAAATATTCTTTTTATTGGCAGTAATGCTAACTTTTAGCGGCTGTAAAAACGATTTAAAATTAAACGCGCCCTATAAGGAAATTCCCAGCATTTACGCGGTACTAAATCCGCAGGATAAAATGCAGATTATTCGTATTAATAAAGTTTTTTTAGGTGAAAGCGATGCCAAGGCCATGGCGCAGGTATCTGATTCCATTAATTATAAGCCTGGTGATTTAACTATTACTTTAAAGCGTTTTGTCAGTAATGTACAAGAGGATGCCAGTCCCGGGCTGCAGATTATAACCTTTCGCGATTCGGTTTTACAATCGGAGCCGGGAGTTTTTAATACCAATCAACGCGTGTATGTTACTTCTTCAAAATTATTTACTTGGGGAGATTATGTTTTAACTGTGTACAACAATAACACAAAAAACACATTTACGGCAAAGTCTGCGGCTCTTGACAGTGTCATTCCTTCGGGGCGTCCCTTTACTCCCGGCTATTACCCTGTGCCGCCAGGAAGCCCTGTAAACTCGGATAATTACATTGATTACAGCAATGTCAACCAAACCAATACCATTCGCTACAAAACAAATTCAGCTAAAATTTACCAATTGCTCATGCGTGTGCATTATTACGATTCTCTGCTAAACGGTAATTCCTCAAACGGATATAAAAATTACACCTATGCCGATTATGCTTTTACCAATCAGTATCCAAAAGATATTAACCCAATAACCAACGAATTATCTAACACTTTTAAAGGGCAAACTATTTACAATGCCATTGGAACGGCTATGAGTAAAGTGCCAAATAATCCCGACGTTATTGGTCGTTTAACTTATAAATTGCAATTTTTTGTGTTTTCTTCAACGCAGGATTACAGCGATTATCTCCAGTTTTCGGCTCCCTCATTAAGTATTAATCAGGAAAAACACATTTTCTCTAATTTTGATAATGGAGCTATCGGAATTTTCACCTTCCGGGCGCGCTGCTCGGTAATGAAAGAATTGGCAACTTCATTTAAATCCCAATTTGCCACCAATCCCAGTACCTGTTCTTACAAATTCTTTAACGCCTCACTCAGCTTGCCCGGTTGCCAATAATCTGACATTACCCCATTTGTTTCGATTTTTATGTCGAAATTTCTACAATTAACTTTTTTTTGGTGACAGTCTGTCACACAAATTAGCACTTTTTGCTATGGCATATTTATTGAAGTTTAGTAACAGAATTATAAAGAATTTAAAATGGGAAAAATAATAGGAATAGATTTAGGAACTACAAATAGCTGCGTGGCGGTTATGGAAGGTAATGAGCCTGTAGTTATTGCTAATAACGAAGGTAAACGCACCACGCCTTCAGTAGTAGCTTTTGTTGAAGGTGGCGAACGTAAAGTGGGAGATCCTGCAAAACGTCAGGCAATAACCAACCCAAGAAAAACGGTTTACTCTATAAAGCGTTTTATGGGGCATACTTATGAAGAAGTTAGTTCTGAAGTAGCGCGTGTGCCTTATGAAGTAATTAAAGGCGATAATAATACGCCTCGTGTAAAAATAGACGATAGAAAATATACTGCTCAGGAAATTTCAGCTATTATTCTTCAAAAAATGAAGAAAACAGCAGAAGATTTTTTGGGAACAGAAGTTACCGATGCTGTAATTACAGTGCCTGCTTATTTTAACGATGCGCAACGTCAGGCCACTAAAGAAGCCGGCGAAATTGCTGGTTTAAAAGTGAAACGTATCATCAACGAACCAACTGCCGCTGCCCTTGCTTATGGTATGGATAAAAAAGGCAAGGATATGAAAATTGTGGTGTTCGACTGTGGTGGTGGAACGCATGACGTTTCTGTTTTAGAATTAGGCGACGGCGTTTTCGAAGTAAAATCTACAGATGGAGATACGCACTTAGGCGGTGATGACTTTGATCAGGTAATTATTGATTGGTTAGCCGATGAATTTAAAAAAGATGAAGCAATTGATCTTCGCCAAGATCCTATGGCCTTACAGCGTTTAAAAGAAGCAGCAGAAAAAGCCAAGGTTGAGTTATCGAGCGCTACCAGCACCGAAATTAATCTGCCTTATATCATGCCGGTTAATGGTATACCAAAACATTTGGTTAAAACCTTATCACGTGCAAAATTTGAATCCATGGCCGATTCGCTTATTCAGCGCACCATTGAGCCTTGCCGTTCAGCTTTAAAAAATGCAGGATTATCAACTTCTGATATTGATGAAATTATTATGGTAGGAGGTTCAACACGTATTCCTTCCATTCAGGCTGCCGTTGAAAAATTCTTTGGCAAGCCTTGTAACAGAAGCGTAAATCCTGATGAAGTGGTTGCAATTGGCGCCGCTATTCAGGGTGGAGTTTTAACCGGAGAAGTAAAGGATGTATTGTTGTTGGATGTTACACCTCTTTCTTTAGGTATCGAAACTATGGGCGGTGTGTTTACAAAGTTAATTGAAAGCAACACTACCATTCCAACAAAAAAATCACAGGATTTTAGTACCGCTGCCGATAATCAACCCTCTGTTCAAATTGTAGTTTATCAGGGAGAGCGGCCAATGGCAAGAGATAACCGTAAGTTAGGTGAATTTAATTTAGATGGAATTCCACCTGCACAAAGAGGCGTGCCTCAAATTGAAGTAACCTTTGATATCGATGCGAATGGTATTTTAAATGTTAGCGCTAAAGATAAAGCCACTAATAAATCGCATAACATTCGTATTGAAGCAAAAAGCGGATTAAGTCAGGAAGAAATTGACCGCATGAAACGCGAAGCGGAAGTAAATGCGGATTCTGATAAAAAAGCCAAGGAAGAAGTTGAAAAACTGAATGAAGCAGACGCTTTGATTTTTCAAACGGAAAAGCAATTAAAAGAATATGGCGATAAATTACCTGCCGATAAAAAAGGCGTAATTGAAAGTGCGCATACCGAATTAAAAGCAGCACACGCTTCAAAAGATCTTACAAAAATTGATGCGGCTTTAAAAGCGCTAAACGATGCATGGGCAGCTGCAAGCGAAGATATGTACAAAGCCACTCAGAATCAGCAGGGCAATAACAACGATCAGGCAAATAACAACAATGCCGGAGATCAAAATGCTAATCAAAAAAGCGACAAAAACGGCGGCGAAAATGTAACCGATGTTGATTTTGAAGAAGTAAAATAAATATAATTTCTATGATTAAAAGCCTCAAAGCAATTTGGGGCTTTTTTTGTTGTATCACGTTTCTGAAATTTTTGGAGTCGTATTTCACACCAACGGTTAATATTGACTTACAGATGGTAAGTCTATTTATAATTTAATTTTTTAAATTTGTATATCTAAAACTCTAAAAACTTGAAAAATTTAATCACCCTTATTTTTATCGCTATACTTTCAATTAATTCATTTGCGCAAACTGCCGATGAAATTGTAGCAAAACACATTGAAGCCGTTGGCGGCAAGGAAAACTGGAAAAAAGTAAAAAGCCTTAAAATGGAATGTGTAATGAAAGCACAGGGTGCTGAAATTAAAACTACCATTGTACAGGTTAATAACAAAGCCATGCGTCAGGATATTGCTTTAATGGGAATGAATGGCTGGAGCATTCTTACAAACACCGAAGGTTGGAGCTTTATGCCTTTTTCAGGACAAACAAAAGCCGAGCCCTTAACTGCCGATGATGTAAAAAACGCACAAGATGGCCTTGAAATTCAGGACGAATTTATTGCTTATTTAGAGCATGGTAAAAAATTGGAGTACTTAGGTAAGGATGACGTTGACGGAACGGATTGTTTTAAACTGAAATTGATTGACAAAAACGCAAAGGAAACAACTTATTTTTTAGATGCGGATAGTTATTATGTAATTAAAGAAACTCAAAAAATTAAAGCCAATGGAAAAGAAATGGAAGAAACTTCTACGTTCAGTAATTATAAAAAATTACCCGAAGGCATTGTTTATCCCATGAATGTGGGCAGCGGTTTTGGTGACGCCGAAGTAACCAAAATTGAAATTAATCCGGTAATTGACGAATCTATTTTTAAACCTACAAAATAATTTTTTCTATTGCACGGCCTGCAATTGCAGGCCGTTCTTATTTTTAAAACCCCCTATATGAAAAAACAAATCATTCATTTAATTTTAATTTGCACTACTGCTTTTTTAAACGCTCAATCTCCTGTTAATTCCGCCATGTTTGGTATGATGGAAGCACGTTCACTCGGCCCCGGTACTATGAGCGGGCGCATTTCCGCTATTGAAGGCGTTAACAACGATGAAGGTAAAACAATCTTTATTGGTACTGCGGGCGGCGGTGTTTGGAAATCCACCAATGCGGGAGCTTCTTATGAATCAAAATTTGATAAATATTGTCAGTCAATAGGCGCGCTGGCTATCGATCAAAAAAACCCGAATATTGTTTTTGTTGGAACCGGAGAAAGTAACATGCGTAATTCTGTTTCTATTGGAAATGGTTTATACAAATCAACCGATAGTGGAGATAATTGGAAAAAAATAGGCCTCGATAGTGTAGAACATATTTCTAAAATTGTAATTGACCCCGCTAACTCAAATATTATTTATGTGGCAGCCCCCGGACCGTTATGGAGCAGCAGCAAACACCGCGGACTTTACAAATCAGTTAACGGCGGCGATTCCTGGGAAAAAATTTATTATGTAAATGAAAATACAGGCTGCGCCGATCTTTTAATTGATCCTACTAATTCAAATGTTCTTTTTATCTCTATGTGGCAATTTCGCCGTCAGCCATTTAGCTTTAATTCAGGAGGTGTTTCCAGCGGATTGTATAAAAGCACTGACGCAGGAAAAACATGGAAAGAAATTACTAAAGGATTGCCCCCGAAACCTTTTGGAAGAATTGCAATGACATTGGCTCCAAGCGATCCTAAACAAATGTTGGCTATTGTAGAAAGTAAGAACACCGGTTTATATATTTCTTCAGATGGCGGCGAAACCTGGAAAAGTCAAAGCGCTACCCTAAACGTTTGCGCTCGCCCTTTTTATTTCAGCACCATTGCGTTTGATCCTAAAGATCCTAAACGTGTTTATCGTCCTGCATTTAACTTCGCCTACAGCAGCGATGGCGGATATTCTTTTAGCGACGCGAGCGGCGATGGAGGCTGGGTGCACAGCGATATGCATGCGATTTGGATAAACCCTACTAACACCAATGTGATGTACATTGGCACCGATGGCGGTGTTTACATGAGTGTAGATAAAGGTGTTACCTGGCAGTTTAACCATGGCTTGCCTCTAGGGCAATTTTATCACGTGGCCGCAGATTTAAAAGAGCCATATAATATTTATGGAGGTTTACAGGATAACGGAAGTTGGATGGCTCCAAGCGCTGCTCCCGGCGGCATTGGTAACGGAAATTGGCATCGGGTAAATGGCGGCGATGGTTTTTGGACTGTTCCTGATGCGGATGGTAAAACTGTGTATTCTGAATATCAGGGCGGAAATATGTACAGAACAAATTTGGTAACCATGAAAGGGGAATTCATTCAGCCCCAAAAAACCGGTAAAGAAGATAAGTTGCGCTGGAACTGGAATACGCCGATTGTAACCGGAGCAAAAAACCCAAAGAACTTATATGTTGGATCGCAATATCTTTATAAATCAACGGATCAAGGGAGAACCTGGAAACGCATTTCAAACGACTTAACTACCAATGATAAAAAGAAACAAGCGCAGGAAGAAAGCGGCGGACTTAGTGCGGATAATACTTCTGCCGAAAATCATTGTACCATATTTACCATAGCTGAATCTTCTCTTGACGAAAATATGATATGGGCAGGAACAGATGATGGTAATCTTCAATACAGTACCGATGGCGGAACTACCTGGACTAACGTTTCGGGCTTTGTTACTAAGTCGGGCATCCCGGCTCAGGCATGGGTCAGCAGTATTCAACCATCGCAATTCGATAAAAACACGGTGTATGTTACTTTTGAAAATCACATGTACGGCGATATGCAAACCTATTTAGGTAAAAGTGCAGATCTTGGAAAAACCTGGACGCGTATTACCAGCAAAGAGTTTACAGGTTTTGCCCACAAAATAAAAGAAGATCCTGAAAATAAAAACCTGTTATTTCTTGGCACCGAAATGGGGTTATTCGCAACTCTTGATGGTGGTGTTAATTGGTTCAGAATGAAAAGTAAAATTCCTGAGTATGCTTTGGTACGGGATATTCAAATTCATCCAAAAACGCATGATCTTATTGTAGCCACTCACGGCAGAGGAATTTTTATTCTTGACGACATTCGTGCCATGCGAAACCTTACTAAAGAGATCTGGGAACAGGATGTATTTCTTTTTCCAACGCCTGAAATTACTCTTAACACCGGAAAATTCGGATGGGGCGGTCCCGAAGTTTCCGGCGGATGGAACACAGGAAATCCCCCATCTTACCCTTCTATTAATTATTACATGAAACAACGTTTAAATACCGGAAAAATAACTGTTGAAATTTTTGACGATAAAAATCAACTTGTTCAATCAATGCCCGGGAGTATAAGAAGGGGCATTAATAAAGTACAATGGAATCTTTGCGGCATTCCCCCTAAAGTAGCGGAAGGAAGTACGAAAATGGACGGCGCAGGTTTTGCCGCTCCTATGGTTTTGCCCGGAAATTACACAGTTAAACTAAAAGTAAATGATAAGGAATATGTGAGCCAAATCAAATGCATACATGATGAAGCAAATAAAGATCTTACTTTGGAGGACAGAAAATTGGTTTATCAAAAAGCCATGCAATTGCAATCGCTTTACAACGATATTAATAACACCATTGACACCATCTCGCTTTATCAGGCTAAAATGAAAAAAGATACAGTGACATTTTCTAAAAATAAAAATGCGAAAGCGTTTTATAACGATCTTCAAAAAGTAAAATCAGAATTTATGGCTACTACTAAAACTTCTATTTTTGCTGATGAAGAAAGATTGCGCGAAAAGGTATCTAAACTTTATGGATCTTTTTGCGGAATGGAAAGTAAGCCTAACTCCACACAGCTTGAATCCATTGAAGATCTTAAAAAAGAATATGCTACAAACCGCACGGCTTTTAACGCCGCTATCACTAAACATGTGCCTAAAAATCCTGAATTTAAAGTGAAGAGAGAGATTAATTAATGATTTTTTAAGCCACTAATTTCACCCATTAAAATTAAGCAAACAGGTAAAAATTAATTGGCAGACATTAGTGTTATATGTGGCCAACTGCAAAGAGTAGGAGCGGGTATTTTTCCTTTACTCAATCATCTACTTCTCCGGCTTGTTCCTCTTAGCAGCAACATTCATTTTAAAATTAAGCACTGTACTTGCCGCCGAAACCAATATAAGTAAAGAACCCACGTACCAACGTTCGTCTGCAATCATAAAAATTCCGGCAATTAAAAAAAGCGCGGAAGACACATAGCCTAACCAAGGTTTATTCATGGTATAAATTTAACAAAAATAAACAATGAGCGAAGGGTACATATTAATGAGGGAATAATTTGTTTTTCACCATAGTATTTCTTAACTTTATTGTATTAAGTTAAATAAAAAGCACATGAAACGTACTCTACAATTTTTATTTTTGGCTATAATTCTTTCCATTAAACTTTCAGCTCAAAATGAGGGAAAATTAGAATCACACCGTTTAATGACTTTATTCCATAAATTAGAAGGAACTTACCAAGTTCAAGTTATAAATTCACGCGATAAAACTGAAACACCATTGTGGATAATGGACTCTATTGAAGCGAAAAGACATCAAAGCGAGGTGGTTTATTTCCCTCTAAAAAATAATGTACGCGTAATGGTACTTCCATTTAATGTGATAAATAAAAAAGGATTTGTTCCACTTCCCCGCACTGCAAACGTTTACCTCTCGAACTAAATTAAGAAATCTAAAAAATGAAAAAAATTGTCCTTGTCCTCTTGTTCATTGTTCTTACTACCGTTCAATTATATTCCCAATCAACCAATTGCAACACTGCAACTAATCTTTCTTTATCAGGTGGAAGTGCTTGCGTTAACGGAACGAGTGCAGGAGCCATCAGCGATAATATTTTATACGGTTCTTGTAATGCTGCCCCCGTTAATATGGTTTGGTATACCTATGTAACTAACGGTTCAAATAATAATTTTACCATCACGCCGGGAACTTTAACGAATGCGGAAATTGTAATTTATCAGGGGGGGTGCCCCAATACAGCCGGCTCCGCTTTGCAGACATGCGCAGTGGCTAACGGTAGCTCCCAGCTCATTACAACATGGGGAATGACAGCAGGAGCTCAGGTTTGGGTAGGTGTTGCATCGAACGGAGGGGTCGATGGAACTTTTCAGTTATGCATAAATTCTACACCACCATTGCCTGGTCCCGGCAATACATGTGCTCAGGCAATAAATGTTTGTTCAAACGTATTTAATCAGGCATCTATACCAAGTAACTCTTCGGGGCAAGCACCTGCCTGTTTCGGAAGTGCGCCACAACAGGATATATGGATTAAGTTTACAATAACACAAGCCGGTTTACTTGCATGGACGGCTACGCCTAATACAGCTAGTACTGAATTTGACTGGGCTTTGTGGGACATAACCGGGGGTTGTCCTGGAACTTTAGCATGTTGCAATTATAATTATGCGGGAGGATCAAGCAATGGATTTGGAATGCAGGCGCAGGCTGGCACTGTGACATGTGGTTATAATTCATTTACTTCATCAAAACCCAAGGAATTCTGCGGTCCTATTAACGTAGCTTGCGGTAAAACATACGCCATTCAAATTTCGAACTATGTTAGTAACAACGTGGGCTTCTCATTATCCTTCGTTAACTCTACGGCAATGATTAATTCTAATGCCGCTTTTTCTGTTAATGCCCCTACTTTAGTGTGTGGCCCCAGTTTAAACGCTGTAATTAATAATGCTTCTACGGGAGCTTGCGCTGAGGTTTGGAATTATGGGGACGGTTCTCCTACCTATACAGGCACAGCTCCTCCGGCACATAATTATACGACGCCCGGCACCTATGCCATTACAGCAAATATTGGAGGTGCATGTCCTTCCTCAGCTACACAGTTTGTGCAATTGCTTGCGCCTTTGGCAGCTACGGCTACACCGTCTCCGGTAAGTTGTCCTGGCCAATGTAACGGTTCAGCCACAGTTAGCCCTGTTACGGGTGGAGATGGTATTTATACTTATTTATGGAGCACAGGCAGCACAAATACCAGCGTAAATGCTCTATGCGCAGGCGTTTATTCAATTACGGTATCCAATGCTAAATGTAACAGTACGGTTACACAAACGGTTAATGTGACTTCACCTCCCAATTTAACCATAACGGCTAACCCCACCAATGCCAGCTGTGGCTCGGCTAACGGAAGTGTCCTGGTGAGTGGAGCTGGAGGTACAGGACCTTACACCTATCAGTTAAATGCGGGTGCTTTTTCAGGAACAACGAATTATACAGGACTTGCAGGTGGAACATATACACTTACAGTTAAAGATAATAAAGGGTGCACAACATTTACAACAGTAACAATAACACAACCCGTTCCCCCGGTTGTTACCGTTAACTCCGGCACTGCCTGTGCAGGAGGATCGGTGGTTTTAAACGGTTCGGGCGCAACAACGTATAACTGGAGTCCCGCCACGGGTCTCAGCGCTACTACAGGAGGTACCGTTACAGCAACTCCTGCCGTTACAACAACTTATACATTAACTGGCACCACGGGTGCTTGCTCTGGTACTGCCACTGCTGTAGTAACTATAAATGCGTTGCCAACACCGCTTGCTTCAAATACGGGGCCTTATTGCGTGGGAACAACCGTTCAATTAAATGTGGGTGCTTTTTCCACTTATACTTGGAGCGGCCCTTCCTCTTTTTCATCCAACAGTCAAAATCCAACTATTCTTTCTTCCACGGCAAGCAATGGCGGGGTATATACCGTTTCAGTGACTAATGCCAACGGATGTATAAATTCTTCCAGTACAACAGTAGTTATGAATACGGTGCCAAATCCCATTATAGGAAGTAACAGTCCGGTTTGTTTAGGAGGAAGCATTAATTTAACCTCCAATGGAGGCACTTCATATTCCTGGAGCGGACCACCGGCATTCTCATCTACCCTTCAAAATCCCACCATTGCGGGAGCAACCTTAAGTAATTCGGGTTTGTATACTGTAACCGTAACAGCCTCTGGTTGCTCAAGTACTGCTACTGTAAATGTAATTGTTACAACGCCAACAACATCCGCCTCAAACACAGGGCCTTATTGTGCAGGAAAAACCATTCAGTTAAACAACCCCGGTGCATCTACTTATACCTGGAGCGGACCCGCTGGATTTAGTTCAAGCGTTCAAAACCCAATGATATCTGGGGCAACAGTAGCCATGTCGGGTAATTATACTGTTCTTGTTTCGTTTGGTACCTGTACAGCTTCTGCCACCACCTCGGTAACGGTTAACGCCTTGCCTGTTCCTACAGCATCTAACGCCGGCCCTTATTGCCCGGGAAATACTGTCTCTTTGAGCGGCTCTGCTGCAAGTTCTTTTACCTGGAGCGGGCCAGGGGCTTTCAGTTCTAATTCTCAAAATCCTAATATCCCATCGGCAACATCTGCAAACAGTGGAGCCTACACTTATAGTGTAACGGATGTTAATGGATGTGTTGGAAGCACAACTACTAGTGTTACAGTAAATCCAACGCCCACCATAACTATTGGTAGTAATAACCCTGTATGTTTAAACAATACTATTAATCTTACTGCGACTGGCGGAACTTCTTACTCCTGGAGCGGACCTGCCGCTTTCACTTCTATTGCACAAAACCCTACGGTTAGTGGAGCCACATCTGCCAATGATGGAGTATATACCGTAACGGTAACAGCGTTAAGTTGCACCAATACCGCAAGCGTAAATGTTTCGGTGTTAACACCCACCGCAACAGCTTCGAACAACGGACCTTATTGTGCCGGTTCAACCATACAATTAAATACTCCGGGAGCAACTTCTTATACTTGGAGCGGACCCGCCGCTTTCGCATCAAACGCACAGAATCCTACAAGACCCGGCTCTACAACTCCTATGTCGGGAAACTATACCGTGCTTGTAAATATTGGTACTTGTACCGCAATTGCTACCACCTCGGTAACGGTTAACGCTTTGCCGGTTCCTACAGCATCTAACACAGGTCCTTATTGCCCGGGAAATACTATTTCACTTAACGGTTCCGCAGCCAATACCTTTACTTGGAGCGGCCCGGCGGCTTTTAGTTCTAACATTCAAAATCCTACTATAGCCTCTGCAACGCCTAGCAACAGCGGAGTTTATTCCTATAGTGTTACCGATTCTAAGGGCTGCGTGGGTGCAACAAGTACCAGTGTAACAGTAAATCCAACACCAATAGTATCAGCAACGGGGGCAACAGTTTGTGAGAATACAAGTGCCCAGTTAAATGCAAGCGGTGGGGTGTCTTATAGTTGGAATGGCCCGGGTTTTACTTCGTTACTGCAGAATCCTGTTATTCTAAATGCCACCTCAGCTAATGCGGGACAATATACCGTTTTAATTACCGATGCTAATACCTGTACAAATATTGCAGTAACAAGCATTGCTGTTAATCCGTCGGCTGTTCCTGTTATTTCTTCTAACGGCCCTATTTGCGCAAAAGCCGTTTTAATGCTTTCGGCCAGTGGCGGTAATCAATATAATTGGACCGGCCCGAATGGTTTTGTTTCCACAGTTCAAAACCCAACTATTGCCACTACCTCTTCGGTTAGTTCGGGTGTTTACTTTGTGAATGTTTCGGTAAACGGCGGTTGCGGAGGAACATCTTCTGTAAATGTTGTGGTAAATCCTTTGCCGAAACCAGTAATTTTTTCGGGGTTAAATAAGGGTTGCGCGCCTTTATGCGTTACTTATTCCGTACAAAGCTCTCCTGCCGCATCTTCCACAAGTTGGAATTTTGGTAATGGCCTAACGGCAACTAACGGTTCGGTGTCTGCTTCCTGTTACAATACTCCGGGAAGTTACGAGATTTCTGCGCTTGTTACCGATGTTAATGGCTGCACCGCAACTGCAATTTATCCTGCCGAGGTGTATCCTAAGCCCGTTGCCGATTTTGTGTTTGATCCTATAAAGCCACTTGAAAATGCGGATGACGTGCATTTTACGGATATATCTTACGGTGCGCCTATTGTAAGCTGGAACTGGTATTTACTTGCCGGCAAACAATATACATTTAATGTTCAGAATCCTGTGTACATTTATCAGGATCCAGGAATTTATCCGGTGGTGCTGATTGTGAAAAGCGATAAAGGTTGCATTGACACAGTTCTTAAAACGATAACCGTTAGTGAAGATTTTGGAATTTATGTGCCGAATGCCTTTACGCCGAACGGAGACGGAGTGAACGATGTTTTTACAGCAAAAGGATTTGGGATTGTAAAATTTCAAATGCAGATTTTTGATCGTTGGGGTGAAAGTATTTTTGTAACCGATAACATTCAGAATCCTTGGTTAGGAAATTATCAAGGGAGAGGAGATAAAATATGTCAGGATGATGTTTACGTTTGGCGTATTCGTGTAACTACTATTAATGGCAAAGCAAAGGAAATGACCGGGCACGTGACACTATATAAATAGCCTGTTCTACTTTAATATAGCCTTGGATAAAAAATGAGGCGATTTTTTTATGAGAGAAGCGATACCGGTTACATGGATGAGCTCAAAAAAAGCCATTAGGCTTCCCACCATTTAGCCTTTATGCCAACAAATACACCATTCTCTCGCGCTTCAATAGGATAAGTTTTGATAGCAAAAGCACCGCCCGTGGTAGCCTTCCCGCTTTCAAGATCAAAAGAATAACGGTGAAGCGGACAAACAATTTCGTTTTCTTTTGTACAAAAGCCTTTGCTTAGGCTGGCGCCGTTATGCGGACATTTATCTCCGAAAGCGAACAAGCCTTTTTGTGTTTTGGTAACACAGATCTTTTCGCCACGCATTTCAAAAACAATTAAAGTTCCCTGCTGAACGTATTCTTCAACTTCTTGCTTACTTTCAAATATTTTTAGCCAGTGGTAACTGATACAAATAGTGTTTAATGATTAGCTTTTAGTGACCGGTTAAAACTATTTTCAAACAAGATCATCCATGGTAAAAATGCCGGTTTTACCTTTCAAGAATTCAGCGGCTAACACTGCGCCTAAAGCAAAACCTTTCCGGTTATGTGCTTTGTGCATAATTTCAATATCATCAACCTCCGATTGATATTTTACAATGTGTGTTCCCGGAGTTTCCCCTTCTCTAACATCTTTAATAAACAAGGTATCTTTGGCCTTTTTTTCAATACTCCATTTAGTTTTGCGTTCAAGTTTTTCAAGTATTTGATTAGCTATTGTAATCGCAGTTCCGCTTGGTTTATCGAGTTTATGAATGTGATGGATTTCTTCCATGCTTACTTCGTACTCTTCGTACTTGTTCATCAGCTCCGCCAAATAATTATTTACTTTAAGGAACACGTTAACGCCCACGCTAAAATTGGTAGCATGAAACAGTGCGCTCTTTTTTAGTAAACATAGCTTTTCAATTTCAGGAAAGTTATCGTACCAGCCTGTTGTACCAACTACCACAGGCAATTTGGCGTCAATGCATCGCCTTAAATTATCGGTAACGGTTTGCGGTGTTGTAAACTCAATAGCCACATCCGCTTTTTTAAGATCATTTTCGGTAACAAGGTCGGCATTGTCTTTTTCAACATGCAGCACTATTTTGTGTTTGCGTTTAAGGGCTATTTTTTCAATCTCCTTGCCCATTTTGCCGTAACCTATTAATTCAATATTCATATTATTTAAAATTTATTTTTATAGAGATACCCGAAGCCGCGACACTGCCTTTTTCTGTGCTGTAAATTCCCTGCCATGGATCAATGTAAATACTTAGGTCATCACTAACATCAAAAGTTTTGAGGTGCGCATCTACATTGGCATCAATCAAATTTAAGATATAAATTGCGACCATGCCAATTACTGCAAAATCTCTAAACTTTCTATAATACAACTTTTGTGTTTGGAGTTGACTGGTGCTGTAATTCTGTCCGTCAACTCGCGAAAACCCGCCGTTACTTAGAGAATATTTAAGTGCACTTCTGTAATTATTATATTTTGTATTATTTAGGTAAAAGAAATAACCCAATCCACCCAAACCTGCGTAAATAATGGGCACTTTCCAGTATTTTTTGTTGTAGATTTGACCCGCACCTGGTAAAATGGCGCTTAAAATGGTAGCTTTTCGGGCTGAACTGTAAACTTCTTTTTTGTTTTTTAAGCTTCCCGTTTGCAAAGTATCAGTTTGCGAATTCATGTGAATACTAAAACAGATAAAAAGAAATATGAAAAATCTGCTCAAATTTATTTTATAATATCCTTAATCATTATGTTTCCAAGCTCAGGATTCATGAAAGTATCTAATTCCTGCATAAGCTTGTTAACTATAATCAGTTCTTTTGTATCTTCCATAGGTAAAGAATTTACACCGTTTTTATCAAGCGTATCAAAAATATATTTAACATTAAATTTACTTTCAGTAACCCCAGGTTGATAAATTACTTCCTTGTCAACTTCTGTTTTTACTTCAACAAAAATTCCGGTTTCTACAAATTCATTAATAATGTTACCGGCTAATTTAACAGGCAAATCGAGCTGTTGGGCAATTTGTTGTCTATTGAGTGCTGTTGCCCCTGAATAAAAACGTTTAGCCACTAAATTTGCTATCATTAAGGAAATTACTTTTTTATAGCGCGTACTCAGGTTTTGAATATTCTCCTGCAATTCATAATGATCTACATTTTGATTGGCATAAGCGAGCTGTGCTCCAAACAGAACAATGTACCAGCAATACTGCACCCATATTAGAAATAAAGGTAAAGCCGCAAAGCCTCCGTAAATAGCATTTAAGCGGTTGGCTCCTATTTGAAACCGTACATAACCCCAGCCCAGCAATTCAAATAAAAGAGTAGCAACTATGGCGCCTGCAAATGCCGCTTTTAAATTTACCTTTATATTAGGCAATACAATGTAAACAAAAGTAAACACGCAGGCTACCAAACCGTACGCTAGGATTTTAAGCAAAACAGTACCCGCAAAGCCCAGCATTACCATGCTTCCCACCTTTGTTTGCACCGCAACCGTTAAGCCACAGGAAACCAATAAAAAAATAGGGCCTACTAACATGATGGTGAGGTAATCGGTTACTTTTCTTATCCAAGTGCGCCCTCTTTTTACTTCCCAGATGCTATTAAAAATGTTTTCAATATTGATGAGAAGGTTCATAACACTCCAGAGTAACAGCACAATACCAAAGCCGGCTATAACGCCTCCTTTAGCAGTAGAAAGCATTTGATTAGCGTAAACAAAAGCATTGCCTAAGATATCTTTATATTGCGCATTATCTTTTAAAATATCTGCCTGCATATCTTTTTCAACCCCAAAACCTTTGGCTATTGCAAACACAAGTGCCAGTATGGGAACAATTGAAAATAATGTGTAAAAAGTTAAAGCAGTTGCGGTAACAAAACAGTTATCGTCACGAAAATTTTTGATAGCCAGCGAAAATACACGCAATTGTTTAATTAAGATTCCCTGACCTTTGCTTACCTTATCAATACGTATGTTCCAGATATGCTCTGTAACAAAATGTTTTGTTCTTTTAAAAGCGGAAATCGGGTTTGGCATAACAGAGCAAAAATAGCAAAATTCCCAGACATGGCTATAGCCGAAAAGCTATGCTTCGTTATTCCATTTGGCCATATAAGCCTCGCTGTAATAGGCTATGCGGGTAACGGTACTCAGAGCTCTTTCCTGATTAAAAAATGCCGAACACTCAATGGTATCTTTAATAAAAATTTGTCCGTTTATTAAGGTAAAGGAAGCCTCCACCAAGCCGTGGTTTTCTTCGAGCAGCATTTTTAAAACCTCCACGCGGGTTTCATCGTTTACTTTTGTTACAGGGCTCATTACCTGAAAAAAAGTGCGTTCGTTATCTGCCCAAACATCCACCAGAACTTCGGTTTTCTGATCTTTATTAATGTTGTACTGCCCATCGCCTGTTTTAGCTTCGGATGGCTCAATGCCCAGTGTTTTAAGGGCGCCTTCCACCCTTGAAATGATTTCATCGTACATAACCTATTGCGCTAATTCGTTTAATTTATCTGTAAAAAACTGGGCCATTTTATTGGTAAAAAAAGACTGTTTAAATTGACCCACCCATTGAATTCCTTTGATGCTGTTGGTTAAAAAAACCTCATCACCCATCATGATGGTGTTCACTGTTATTACCTGCTCAAAAACAAGCACCCTGTTTTGGGCAGCTATACTCATAACTTGCTTGCGCATAATGCCCGCCACGCAGCCTTCCGTGAGCGGTGCTGTGAAAATTGTTCCGTTTTTAACTATAAATATATTGGAGCTGATACTTTCGCAAATGGCGCCGTTATCATTTATGAGAAAACATTCGTCCAACTTCATGCTTTGTTTGGCAAGGCCTGCCATAACATACAACAGCGCGTTTCCGGTTTTAATATTGGCAAGCTTATTAATAGGCTTTTTAATATCCGCGTACACATCGGCCCACAAGCCTTTTTGATTTAAGGTGTAGCCTCCGCTCAGTTCATCGCTTTCTATTAAGAAAGAAATATCGTTTGTTTCGGGCGTGTAAAAGCCGCCTTCATTCCTGAAAACAGTTAATCTGATTCTTGCATTGGGCGCATGCGTGTTGTGCTTGAGCAATTGAATGATGAGCTCCTGCACGTTTTCTAAATTAAATTCGGCAGGCACATTCATGCGAAGTACCGTCATCCCCAACTTTAAACGGTTAAGATGATCGCGAAGAAACATTAATTTATTATTACACAAGCGGATGCTTTCAAACAAGCTGTCGCCATAACGGAATGCCCTGTTATTAAAGGCAACGCTGGGCTCGTAGATACTGATCAGGTGGCCGTTTAATATGCAATAGGAGTCTTTTGTCATGTTTGACGTATTACAAATTTTTAAAAATTATACGGGTTAATACACTCAGTATCAATTTACTTAATAACAATTAAAAGTTAATGGCTTAAAATTAAATATGACAAATGTGCGTTAATAAAATTTTGCATAATAATTGGAATAAAAGAATTGAAAAGCAGTACATTTGGTTTAATTAAAAATAAAAAGATATGTTTGATCAGAACGAATTTAAAAAATATGCCACAAAACACATGGGCATTAACAGCTTAACTTATGATAGCTACTCCTCACGAATCACTTCTTCATTAACGCCATATATCATTGAGGAACGTCAGTTAAATGTTGCGCAGATGGACGTTTTTTCGCGATTGATGATGGACAGGATTATTTTTCTGGGAACAGGAATTAACGATCAGGTGGCAAACATTGTGCAGGCTCAGCTTCTGTTTTTAGAAAGTGCTGATTCGAAAAAGGATATTCAAATCTATATAAATTCTCCGGGCGGAAGTGTTTACGCAGGCTTAGGGATTTATGATACCATGCAGATTATAAAACCGGATGTTGCCACCATTTGCACCGGAATGGCAGCAAGTATGGGCGCCGTTTTACAATGCGCGGGCGCTAAAGGAAAAAGAACGGCGTTAAAGCACGCACGTGTAATGATTCATCAGCCATTAGGCGGCGCGGAAGGCCAAGCAAGCGATATTGAAATTACAGCGAAGGAAATTCAGAAGCTTAAAAAAGAATTATATGAGATTATTGCTTACCATAGCGGACAAAGTTATGATAAAGTGTGGGCCGATAGTGACCGTGATTATTGGATGATAGCCGCCGAAGCCAAAGAATACGGCATGATTGACGAAGTGCTTGAAAGAAAATAAAAATTTATCCCTCACCACTGAGGGATTTTTTTTTGTAAAAAAGCCTAAATTAAAATTACGCATTTTGACTTATGAATACTTATAAATACATTTGTTAATACTAAAGATAAAAAAAATGAAAAAGCACTTTCTGTTATTATTCATTGCCTTTGCTGGTTTGGCCGTTGCCCAACCCGAAAAAAAAGGAGCCGAACCTAAAATGGCGCCCACCCTTGCTAAAGGCTATTATTTAAATTTAAAAGGAGATTCAGTAAGGGGCGAAATTCAAACCAATCCGGAGAGTGAGTTGGAATTTTATAAAAACATTTTATTTAAAGCGCCCGGTTCAAATAAAGTAACAATAATAAGTCCTAAAAAAGCAAAGGGTTATGGTTTTAACGGCCGCCATTTTGTAATTGTACCGTATGATTCGCAAACGCAGGTTTATGTTGAGCAATTGGTAAATGGCCGGCTTAATTTTTTTGAATATAAATACGGCGACAGCAAAGAAGGAAAGCCTGTTATTTCCAATTCGTATTATATTCAGGATACGCAGGCCGATGAAAAAAATGCTGACCTAAAAGAACTGAAGACTATTTCGCCTAAATTTTACAAGAAGGAATTAAAGCCTTATATGAAAGATCAACCCACCACTTGGGCCGATTTGGATAAGTTTACCTTTAACCGCGAAACAGTAGTAAAAGCACTGAAAGAGTTTAATAAGTATTACGAGAAAGGGCAATAACTACTTTTCAATTAAAAAAGGCTTTTCGGTATTACCGGAAAGCCTTTTTTGTTTTTAGGATTATGTGCAGAGAATTGGATTTATCAGCTTCTCTTAATTGAAAAAACTTACTTCAACAATTCCCTCGCAATTACCATTTTCTGAATCTCACTAGTGCCTTCGCCGATGGTGCAAAGCTTACTGTCGCGGTAAAATTTTTCAACAGGAAAATCTTTTGTATAACCATATCCGCCAAAAATTTGAACAGCTTCAGTACTTACACGCACTGCTACTTCGCTTGCAAAATATTTCGCAAACGCGCTTTCTTTGGTCATTTTTAAATGTCTGTTTTTTAAATCAGCTGCCTGAAAGGTTAATAACTCAGCCGCTTCAAATTCAGTTGCCATATCTGCTAATTTAAATCCGATTGCCTGAAAATTACCGATTGGTTGCCCGAATTGCTGACGTTCTTTTGCATATTTAATACTCGCGTTTAAGGCTCCTTTTGCAATGCCCAAACTCAATGCGGCAATACTGATGCGGCCACCATCCAATACTTTCATTGCTTGTACAAATCCATCACCAACATTTCCTAAGATCTGTGATTTGTGAACGCGGCAATTTTCAAAAATCAATTCGGCTGTTTCGCTGGCGCGCATGCCTAATTTATTTTCTTTTTTACCTCCGCGAAAACCGGGAGTAGTTCTCTCGATGATAAAAGCTGTAATTCCGTGGCTATCTAATAATTCCCCCGTTCTTACTAAAACAACAGCTACGTTGCCGCTAATTCCATGCGTGATCCAGTTCTTTGTGCCATTAATCACCCAATGATCGCCATCCTGAACGGCTGTGCAAGCCATACGCATGGCATCGCTTCCTGTTCCTGCTTCTGTTAAACCCCAGGCGCCAATCCATTCTGCCGTTGCCAGTTTCGGAAGATATTTTTTCTTCTGTTCTTCGTTACCAAATTGTAAAATATGACCGGTGCACAAGCTGTTGTGAGCGGCCATAGATAATGCAATGGATCCGCAAATGCTTCCAAGTTCAGTAATAGCGGTAACATATTCTGTATAACTGAAGCCCGATCCGCCGTATTCAGTGGGAACGAGCACACCCATTAAACCAAGTTCCCCTAGCTTTTTAAAAACTTCTATTGGAAATTCCTGCGATTCGTCCCACTCCATCATTTTAGGATAGATATGTTCCTTACCAAATTTGCGGATCATATCCGCTATCATGTGTTGGTTTTCACTTAACTGAAAACTCATCCCTACGCCATTTTCTAATACTGTACCAGACATGTTATATTTTTTGAATGATTAATTAATTTATCTTTTCCGTTTAAAAACTCTAAGCCTACCACAAAATTAAAACCCGCCACTTTTGCACCCATTTTTTTAACCAGACAAGCCGCAGCTTCCGCGGTTCCGCCCGTTGCCAAAAGATCATCATGGATAATTATCTTCCAGTCTTTTTTAAGGGCATCTTCATGAATTTCTATTTTACTGGTTCCATATTCAAGAGAATATTCATGACTTAATGTTTTATAAGGCAATTTACCTGATTTTCTTATTAAAACAAAAGGAATATTTAATTTATTGGCTATTAAAAAGCCGAATAAAAAACCACGGCTTTCAATGCCAATAATAGCGTCGGGCATATCTTCCATTTTAGCAATAAAACCATCCACAATGTTGGAACATAATTTTTGATCGTAAAAAATAGGGGTAATATCTTTAAAAAGAATCCCCGGCTTTGGAAAATCCGGAACATCTCTTATTGCTTGTTTTATGCTGTCTTCCAGATTCATTATAGGCTTACAAACATAGTGATTTTTTCTGTTCGAATCAAAAATGTTAAAGCGCTTAATTTCATCGCACAAACAACTTCTCAAAAAATAAAGAAGCCATTTATAGTTAACCTTAATTTATGCTTTAGCTTTACGCGTTCCATTTATTTAAATTCCAGGTCTAACACTTTAATTTCTGTTCCGCGCAACACTTCCACCTTTGTGGTATCCCCTTTTTTAAAACTAGAAAGAGCCTTCATGTAATCCTGTATATCTTTAACCACAACGTCGCCAAGTTTTTTTACAATATCGCCCGTTTGAACGCCTGCTTTTGATGCCGGTCTTCCATCCGTTACTCCGTCTATGCGTAAACCCACACCGTCAAAAGTATAATCGGGCATTACGCCCATTGTAACTTTAAAAGAAACCTTTCCGGCATCCGGCGTTCGGGTTTTAGTAAAGGCTAATTTCTGATAAGGATATGTTTTTTCAATCAATTGGATAATATATTCAAGCACTTTTACTTCGCCTTTGTAGTTTATTTTATTTGCATCATCTGAAGGCTTATGATAATCTGGATGTTGACCTGTAAAAAAATGCAAAACCGGAATATCTTTTAAGTAAAATGATGTTTGATCGCTTGGGCCAATTCCGCTACTGTCTTTTTTTATACTAAAAGAAGTTTTTAATGAATCGATTAAAGGCACCCACACCGGTGAAGTTCCGACGCCGTAAATCAGTAATTTCTCCTCTTTATTTAATCTGCCGATCATATCCATATTAATCATGTAATTGATCTTATTTAATTCAATATCCGGGTTATCGCACCATTTTTTAGAGCCAAGCAAACCGAGCTCTTCTCCGCTAAAGCAAATAAATAAAAAATTAAAAGGTTCGGTTTGTTTATTGGAAGCAAAGTATCTGGCCAAGTCAATAACGCCGGAAGTACCGCTGGCATTGTCATCAGCGCCGTTATGTATTTTGCCTTCTGGATTTGCATCCAGACTGTTATGATCATGACCCAATCCCAGATGATCATAATGCGCCCCAATTACAACAGTATTTAAGGCTTTATTATCAATATAGCCAATTACATTATAAGCTTTTTTTTCATTTATATTTTTGGTGGAAGTATCGTGAGGATTTGCATTATGTTTAAAAGTGAATGATTTCAAATAAGAGTTATTAAAAGACATTAGTCCATTTTGTTTGAATTGGTCTGCAATGTAATTCGCGGCTTTTAGCTCATCTTCAGTACCCGTTCCTCTTCCTTTTAATGAATCGGAAGCTAAAAAACTAATATGCTTTTTTAATTGTACTACAGTAACTTTTTGTGCAGAGTGGGCTTGGGCGTATAAAACAGCAATTAAAATAAACCTATTCATATTAAAATAATTTGATGGATTAAAAGTAATAAACGTATCATTAAAAAATTAAAATATATTTTATATGCATAATAAGTATTATTTAAATATAGTGGTACATTTGTCGTATAATGAAAACAAAAAACAATATAAATTCAATAATTTTTTTGACCGCTATAATATTTTCGTTTTCTGTAAACACCTATGATTCGTTACACAAGCTCTCTTTAAATGATTTAGCATGTTGTAAAAACGCGCAGATTAATCCTTATTCTGAAAAAGGTTGCACCTCTGATAATGTTTTTTTTGAAGAACAGGAATTGGAGGATAATGATAAAGCGTGTTTAACACAAGCTTTTCAGGTTTTGCCCTATATTTTTAGGCGTTATACTCCTCAGGGATATCACCGGGAGGGCCTCGTATCAGTAACTTTGGGTGTCACAACGCAACCTCTCTTTATTTCAAGGTAGAACTCTTCGCCTTTGATCATTTGCCCTGCTTAGGGTTTATTGTAAGCAGGTAAAAAATTAACATACTCCTTTATTTTATAAAAAATGCGCTTTTTTTTCGCAGTAATATTAATTTTATGTTTTATTTTGTTGTTCTTAACCTTAAAAACTAACCTTATTATTTAATTCAAAATATTTTTTAATTACATGAGTGAATCCCATAATAATTATAGTTTATGGCCAAATAAATTGTTCATTGCGCTTCTATTGTTGTTTGCCGTAAGTGATCGTTCTTTTGCGCAATCCTTTGCTGACTCTATCCCACTTACGCTTAATGACCTTGAGAATACCTTTTTCTCCAAAAACTTTTTAATTTTAGCCTCAAAATACGAAATTGAGGTTAATAAAGCACTCGAAGTGCAGGCAAGAGTATTCAATAATCCCAATATTTATCTTGAACAAAGTATTTATAACCAACAGAGCAAGCGTTATTTTCCTACAAAAACAGTGTATGCGGATGGAACATTAGGGCAAAACCAAATGAACCTGAACCAACTTTTTTCAATTGCCGGAAAAAGAAACAAGCGTATAAACGTAGCCAAAATAAATACAGAGATTGCCCAATATCAGTTTTATGATTTACTAAGAACTTTGCGTTATCAGCTACGCACCAATTTTTATAACCTTTACTTTGCATTAAAAACTTACGCTATTTATACCGGGCAGGTAACAGCAATAGAAATAAATATTAATAATTATAAAGTACAGGTAGATAAAGGAAATATTTCTTTAAGTGAATACCTCAGGCTTTCAGCTTTTCTTAACACTTTAAAAGGTGAAAAAAGAGAATCGGCCTTTGCCATACTTGAAGCAAATAATAACCTTCATATTTTAATGGCCGACACCTCGCTTAAATTTTACAAACCAATACTGCAATTAAAGCCAATACTCTACGAGGAAAACGACCTAAATTTAAGGCAGCTTCTCGACAGCTCTGTTACCAACCGCTCAGATATAAAGATCCAAGAGTTTCTAACAAAACAAGAAAAAGCCAATTTAACATATCAAAAAGCGTTAGGAGTTCCTGAACTCAACATTGCCGGCACCTATGACCGCAATGCGAGCTATATTCAAAACTATTATGGTGTTGGGATAGGTTTTCAAATCCCGTTGTTTAACCGTAACCAGGGAAATATAAAAGCTTCACAGGCCAAGATAAAAGTCAACGAGTTAAACCATCAGCTATCCAAATTATCGGCACAACAAGATGTTATAGCAGCATATAAAATGCTGATTGAAACAAGTAAAATGTATCAAACAACCGATAAAACTTTACAAAGCAAATTTAACGACCTGTTAAAAGGGCTAACTGAAAATTATTCGAAAAGAAACATCAGTATTGTAGAGTTTATAGATTATTACGAATCATTTAAGAATAATATGATTCAAATTAATAAACTCGAAAATGAATTATATAATGCTAAGGAAAATTTAAATTATGAAGTTGGAAAAACAATTATTAAATAAAAGCGGCCTTGGTTGTCTGCTTCTTCTTATCTCTTTTGCCTCCTGCAAACAGGAACAGGTTGAAAAGGAAAAACCACTAACCTTTGAACTCAGCGATTCAATGGCCAACAAAATACAATTATCAACGGTTGAATTAGAAACGGTTGAGAACGAACTAAAACTAACCGCAAAGGTAGAAGCTAACCTTGACAAACTGGTTGATGTTTACGCCTGGGTTGGTGGAAGAGTAAATGGATTAAAAGTAAATCTTGGTGATTTTGTGAGTAAAGGACAAACCCTCGCATTTATTTTAAGCGGCGATGTAGCTTCTTCCGAACGTGATTTATTGGCTGCCGAAAGTAATTTGAATAACGCAACCCGCAAATACAACGCGGCAAATGACATGTTTAAAAGCGGCCTTGTATCTGAAAAAGATCTGGTACAAAGTAAATCAGAAGTTAACTTGGCGGAGGCCGAACTGGCCAAAGCAAAAGAACTACAACAGTTGTACGGCAGTAAGTCAAAAGGATATTATGAAGTTAAAGCGCCCATTTCAGGTTATGTAATTAAAAAAAATATTACCGACAATGAAGATGTAAAGAGCGACAACGCATTGCCTATTTTTACAATTGCCGACCTTTCTGAAGTATGGGTTATGGCCAACGTTTACGAAAGCGACATTCCAAAAATAAAAGAAGGATATGACGCCCATATAACAACCATCGCCTATCCTGATAGCATCATCTACGGCAAAGTAGATAAACTTTTCAGCATTCTGGACCCTGAAAGTAAAATCATGAAAGCCCGGATTACCCTTAAAAATACATCCGCCAAACTTAAACCTGAAATGTTCGCTCAAGTAATTTTAAAGTATCATAACTCTGAAAAAAAACTTGCCGTTCCCTCTTCGGCTGTGATATTTGATAAGAGCAGGAACTACGTTATGGTTTATAAAAATAAAAATGACATTGAAACACGGCAGATTGAAATTTTTCAAACCACCACTCAAAAAACTTATATCAACTCAGGTATCAAGGAAGGCGAAAAAATTATTTCAAAATACCAGCTTTTGGTTTACGATGCAATTAACGACTAATCAGCTTTTTAAATGAATAATTTTATCAAAACAATAGTTTCCTTTTCTTTAAAGAACCGTTTCTTTGTTTTTTTTATTACCGGGGTTCTCATTATTGCCGGGGTTGTGAGTTATCTGAATACTCCTATTGAGGCTTTTCCGGATGTTACCAATGCTCAGATTATTATCGTTACTGAATGGAACGGAAGAAGCGCCGAAGAAGTTGAGCGCTTTGTTACAAGCCCGATTGAAATTGCAATGAATCCGGTTCAGAAAAAAACTTCTGTCAGGTCCATTACCATGTTCGGGTTATCTGTAATAAAAATTATTTTTGACGATGAAGTGGATGATGCATTTGCCCGTCAACAGGTAAATAATCAGTTGCGCGGCGTTACCCTGCCCGAAGGAGTAGAAACCGATGTTCAGCCTCCTTACGGCCCCACGGGGGAAATTTTTAGATACACCCTTGAAAGCAAAAAGCGTAACTCACGCGACTTGTTAACGATCCAAAACTGGATTATCGATCGTAACCTACGCAGTGTTCCCGGTATTGCCGATATTGTTGCCTTTGGTGGACGTGAAAAAATATACGAAGTAAGCATCTATCCACACCTCTTAAGCCGTTATAACATCACGCCCCTAGAGGTTTACAATGCAGTAGGCAAAAGTAATGTGAATGTTGGTGGCGATGTGATTGAAAAAAATGGCCAAGCCTTTGTTGTTCGTGGAATTGGCCTTTTAAGCAGTATTTCAGATATAGAAAATATTATTATCGATGAAAAAAACGATATGCCTATTTACATAAAAAATGTAGCCAAGATATCAGAATCCAATATGCCGCGTGTAGGTCAGGTGGGACTGAACGATAACGATGATGTGGTAGAAGGCATTGTAGTAATGCGAAAAGGAGAGAACCCTGCAGATGTTCTGGCAAAATTAAAAGAACGGATAGAAGAGCTTAACACCACCATTTTACCGGCCGATGTGAAGATGGTGCCATTTTATGATCGCGATAAATTAATTAACTTTTGCACCGACACGGTTATTAAAAATTTATTGGAAGGAATTCTGCTGGTAACCATAATTGTTTTTATTTTCATGGCCGACTGGCGCACCACGTTTATTGTTTCTATTATCATTCCTCTGGCGCTTCTCTTCGCTTTTATATGTTTACGGTTAAAGGGCATGACCGCTAATTTGTTAAGCATGGGGGCCGTGGATTTTGGAATCATTATCGACGGGGCCGTGGTGATGGTGGAAGGGGTCTTCGTGGCACTTGATCACATGGCGCATAAAAACGGCATGCCGAAATTTAACAAACTGGCCAAGCTCGGTATCATTAAAAAAACCGGCTCCAACCTGGCAATAGCAATCTTCTTTTCAAAATTAATTATCATTACCGCCCTCATTCCTATCTTTTCTTTTCAAAAGGTAGAAGGTAAAATGTTTTCCCCTCTTGCTTACACTCTTGGCTTTGCCCTGTTAGGCGCGTTGTTCTTCACACTTACCCTTGTTCCTGTGTTATGTTCATTCCTTTTAAATAAAAACGTAAAAGAAAAGAATAATTTTATTGTAAATTTTTTTGATAGAATTGTAATTAAAGGGTTTGAAAAAACATATCGCCAGAAAAAATTAAGTCTGTTAATAGCCGGATTGATTTTAGTGGCAACCCTTTTCTCAGCTAAGTTTTTAGGAACGGAATTTCTTCCTCAGCTAAACGAAGGAGCATTGTGGGTTGAAGCTAAATTTCCAATGAGCCAGTCACTTAATTCAACTGTAAAAATGGTAAAAGATCTTCGCCGCAAATTAAACGAGTTTCAGGAAGTAAACGGAATTCTTTCACAAACGGGCAGAAGCAATGACGGAACGGATCCCTCTGGATTTTATTATGTACAAATGCAGGTAAACCTTAAACAGAAAAAAGAATGGACTAAAAAAAGAAGCACAGACAATCTTATTGAAGAAATGGACGGAAAATTAAAAGCCACTTTTCAAGGCGTAAATTTTAATTACTCGCAACCAATTATTGATAATGTTGCGGAAGCAGTAGCAGGGATAAACGCGAGCAATGCCGTTAAAATTTATGGCAATGATTTGAATAAACTTAATGATCTTAGTAACCAGGTTATTAATAAAATTAAAAATGTAGAAGGTATAAAAGATATTGGAATTCTACGAAACATTGGTCAGCCCGAACTGAGCCTTATTCTACAGGAAGAAAAAATGGCACTTTACGGAGTAACCATGGCTGATGCGCAAACAGTAATAGAAATTGCGATTGGCGGAAAATCAGTTACCAAAATGTATGAAGCCGAAAAAAAATTCGATATCCGGATAAGGTATAGTGAAGATTTTAGAAAAACCGAAGAAGATCTTTTAAATTTAAAAGTACCAACGATTAAAGGGAATAAAATTCCATTAAAGGAAATTGCCAAGCTTGAAAAAAATACTGGCCCTGCTTTTATATACCGCGATAACACCAAACGATTCATTGGAGTAAAATTCAGTATACGCCAACGCGATCTCGGCAGCACAATTGCCGAGGCTCAGGATAGAGTGAAGGATCTTCAGCTTCCAAAAGGCTATTCTATTAGCTGGACGGGAGAGTTCGAAAACCAGGTAAGGGCTTCTAAAAGATTGGGGCAGGTTGTACCAATTAGCTTGGTGGCAATTTTTATAATATTATTTGTTTTATTTGGCAATGCAAAAGATGCCGGCCTTGTATTGTCTAACGTTCCTTTTGCTTTAATAGGTGGTATTTTAGCGCTTCACATCACCGGTATGAATTTTGGGATTTCTGCCGGCGTAGGATTTATCGCGCTCTTTGGTATTTGTATTCAAAACGGAGTCATCCTCATTTCTGTTTTTAAACAGAACCTGAATAACCGGGTTCCGCTCAATCAGGCAATTAAAGATGGAGTGAAATCGCGCATTCGCCCCGTTGTAATGACGGCATTGATGGCCGCCATTGGCCTTTTGCCGGCCGCAATGAGCAGCGGTATAGGAAGCGAAACTCAAAAACCATTAGCTATTGTAGTAATTGGAGGATTAATCAGCGCCACAATTTTAACCCTGTTGGTTTTTCCTTTAATTTACTATGCGGCACAACGTAAAAAATTTGATTAGATTCTATTCATTTTTTTGTATGCGATACTTCGTAATTTTCATTCCCTATTTTTTATGGGCTCAACCTGACACCATACCACCACGCCTGAATTTTCATTTTCAGCAAACTGTTATTACACAATACCATCCAAAATTTAATGCTTCCTATTCAGGTGTAAACAGTTTGCAACAAAACCAAGAAACGCAATCTTCCCTAACCACCACTCTTTTTTTTGGGGCACGTTTATGGAAAGGTGCCTCTTTTTATTTTAACCCCGAACTGGCCGGTGGATCTGGATTTAGCCAAACCCGCGGTATTGCCGGCTATAGTAATGGCGAAACATTCCGCATTGCCAGTCCCGCTCCGGCAATTTACTTGGCTCGCGCCTACTTTAAACAAAATATTTTTCTCTCGCGTAAATTCTCTAATACCCAAGACGAAATTAATCAGGTAAGCGAAAAAGAAACTGATAAACAGTTTAGCTTTATTATAGGTAAGTTTTCAGTAGCAGATTTTTTTGATGGAAATGTATTTAGTCACAACCCCCGTACTCAGTTTATGAACTGGAGCCTCATGAGTGCCGGAGCTTGGGATTATCCTGCCAATACCCGTGGTTATACATCAGGTGCAATTCTTCAATATTCGTCACCCAAATTTGAATACCGATATGCTTTTAGCGCAGTGTCCCTTACAGCCAACGGTCCTGTTTTAAATTATAATTTTTTACAGGCCAACGCAAGCACACTTGAATTTCAATTTAATTATTCGAAAAAAGGAAAGATTAAATTACTTACCTTTTATAACAATGCGCCAATGGGTTCTTACACAAAAGCAAGGGCGCGCACCGATACCATTGATATTACAGCAGAAAGAAGTTTCGGAAGAAGCAAATACGGAGCGTCTCTTAACCTGCAACATTTTTTAACAGAAAACCTTGGAGTTTTTGCTCGTGTAAGTTATAATGACGGAAACAATGAAACGTGGTCTTATACCGAGATAGATCAGTCTGCACAAATAGGACTCAGTTTAAAAGGTACAAGGTGGAAGCGCGTGGATGATGTTATCGGCGCGGCCGTTGTTGTTAACGGAATCAGTCCCCAGCACCAGGCCTATCTCAAAAAAGGAGGCTATGGTTTTATTATTGGAGATGGCAATTTGAATTATGCCAATGAATTTATTTCGGAAATTTACTATCTCTTTTATATTAAAAAGTGTTTCCTTTCAATCTCACCTGATTATCAGCTTATACTTAATCCTGCGTACAATGCCTCACGCGGAGGGCCGGTGCATGTGTTTTCATTAAGAGTACATATACATCTTTAGACTTCCTATTTTATTTATTTTTTTCTCCTTGGTTTTTTTTCTAAATTCGCTTCACTGAAATCGCGCTTAAATATTTTCTTTTCTTTTATTTTGCTTTTAGCAATATTGTTAACAATTACGAGTTACATTCAACTATCAGGCGATTCAAAAGACAACACGGAGTTTACTAAAAAAAATGCTTCCGACCAAGATGAAATAGACAGCGAAGATGATGAAGTTAACAGAGACACTGATAGTATATTAAATAATTTTATAGATTTTGACCGGAGTGAATATATGGTAGAAACAGGCTGTTATAATTACAATGAAACGTATCTTTCCTTTTCTCCCATTAAAACATCCCCCCCACCTAAAGTTTAGGATTACAAGCTCATTTTTATAAAGTGCTTTCACTGCAACTATTTATTGTTATTAATCTTAAATTTTATGAATTCAAAAAATATTTTATACGATCTCAGATCAGGAATTGTGGTGTTCCTGGTAGCCTTGCCTTTATGCCTTGGCATAGCTTTAGCCTGCAACGTTCCTTTATTTTCAGGAATTTTAGCCGGAGTAATTGGTGGCATATTCGTTACGGCATTAAGCGGCTCCATATTAAGTGTAAGTGGCCCGGCGGCAGGCCTTACCGCAGTTATCCTCAGTTCGGTTGCTACCTTGGGTTCTTACCAAATATTTCTTGCAGCGGTGTTATGTGCCGGCGTACTTCAAATTGCCTTTGGCTTTTTAAAAGCCGGAAGTGTTGGCAATTATATTCCCAGCGCCGTTATAAAAGGTATGCTTGCAGGGATAGGAATAATCCTGATCATAAAACAACTGCCGCATATTGTAGGATATGATAAAGACCCTGAAGGTGACTTCTTTTTTGAACAAAGCGACGGACATAACTCTCTTTCGGAACTTATTTACATGCTCAACTACATTACGCCCGGGGCTATAATCATTGGCGCTGTTTCCATTTTAATTTTAATTATCAGCAATCAAAATTTTTATAAAAATAACAGCGTCTTATCTTTTATTCCAGGCCCACTTGTGGTAGTTGTAGTCGCAATTTTTCTCAATATTGCATTTCGGCCGTATGCAAATTTAGTTGTAACTTCCGAACACCTTGTAACTCTTCCTGTAATACAAAATTTTAACGATATAAAAAGTGTGCTGATGCAACCTGATTTTAGTCAGATGTTAACCTCTAAATTTTTTATGATTGTGATAACGCTTTCCTTGGTGGCAAGCCTCGAGTCGTTATTAAGTATAGAGGCCAGTGATAAACTCGATCCTTTAAAGCGCAACTCAGATTCCAACCGTGAATTATTGGCGCAAGGTGTGGGAAATATTTTGTGTGGTTTAACCGGTGCGCTTCCGGTTACCGCTGTTATTGTTAGAAGTTCAGCTAACATAAATTCCGGAGCTAAAACAAAACTCAGTGCCATTTTTCACGCTGTTCTTTTATTAGGCTGTGTACTTCTCATCCCTCAGGTTCTTATGCTCATTCCTAATTCAGCCTTAGCGGCCATTTTAATTATGACGGGATACAAGCTTACACAAATATCTTTGTTTAAAGATCTTTATAAAAAAGGATGGGATCAGTTTTTGCCTTTTGTGGTAACAATTGTGGTTATGCTTTTGTCAGATCTTTTAAAAGGAGTGGGAGCAGGACTTGTTGTCGCCATCATTTACATTATCAGGGCCAATGTTAAAGCTTCTTTTGATGTGGCGGAACAACTTATTGATGGAAAAAGGCATTATATTATCAAACTCCCCACGCATGTAACCTTTTTTAACAAAGGCTTTATTGTGCGCTTTTTTAATTCAGTTAAACAAGATAGTAAACTGATTATAGATGGTACCATTAATAAAACTACTGATAAAGAAGTCCAGGAATTCATACAAGAATTTATGTGGAGATCAAAAGAGAAAAAAGTTGAAATTGAACAAATTAAATGTAATTTTTAAATATGGAAGAAAGCTATAAAAAATTAATAGACGGCAACAGAGTATTTGCCATGTCAAAAAAGTTTGAAGATCCTGAATACTTTAAAAAACTTTCTTTGGGCCAGAGACCCGAATATTTATGGATAGGCTGTAGTGATAGCCGTGTGCCAGCGAACGAAGTAACTAATACAGAGAGCGGTCAAATTTTTGTTCACAGAAACATTGCCAATTTAGTAGTTAATACCGATATGAATATGCTGAGCGTGCTTGAATACGCGGTTAAAGTGCTAAAAGTAAAACACATTATTGTTTGTGGGCATTACGGTTGTGGCGGTGTGCATGCCGCGTTTAGCAATGAGCTTCACGGATTTGTAGACAATTGGTTGGTAAATATTAAAAACGTGTATCATAAATATAAAAAAGATTTAGATGTTATTGCTGACAACGAAAAAAAGATAGATCGCTTAACAGAATTTAATGTGATTGAACAAGTGAGAAACCTCGCAAAAACAACAATCGTACAACAAGAGTGGAAGGAAAGAGAGCTTCATGTGCACGGTTGGGTTTATGGCATTAACAGCGGCCTTATTACCGATTTATGTGTTATACACGACGGGCAGGACGATATTGAACAAATTTTTAGGTATAACATATAAATTTCCGACTATACTTTGTATTAAAATTTACTTATTAATGTTGTAAAAAAAAGGTAGACTATTTTTTTTATAAATGGCATTAATAACATAGTATTTAAAAAAAATATTTAGATTTGACCTCCTATACAGGAAACAACATAAATGAATTGGATATGAAAACAGCCTTAATTACAGGAAGTACCAGCGGTATTGGTTTGGGCATTGCGCGCGAATTTGCTAAAAACAAACAATACAATATTATTTTTAACGGACTCGAAACTAACGGTAAGGAGATTGCCGATGATATCGCAAAAGAATTTGGTATTGAAGTGTTATTTAGTAACGCCAATATGCTAAAGCCGGAAGAACTCCGTAAAATGGTAGATGAGGGTAACACCAAGTTTGGAAAGATAGATGTGCTTATCAATAACGCAGGTATACAACACGTTTCGGCAATTGAAGACTTTCCTGATGACAAATGGAATGCCATTATAGGTATTAATTTAACCTCAGCATTTTATTTAAGCAAAGCTGTTTGGAAGGGAATGAAAGAACGGAAATTTGGCCGCATTATTAACATTGCCTCCGCGCATGGTTTAGTGGCAAGTGAATTTAAAAGCGCATACGTGGCAAGTAAACACGGTATTGTTGGCCTTACAAAAACCTTAGCGCTCGAAGGTGCCCCCTTTAATATCTCGGTAAATGCTATTTGTCCGGGGTATGTAAAAACCCCCTTGGTTGAAAAACAAATTGCCGATCAGGCTAAGGCGCATAATATGAGTGCGGATGATGTGGTAAATAAAGTAATGCTATACAAGCAAGCGGTAAAAGAATTTGTATCGTTAGAAACCTTGGGACAAACTGCGCTGCTGTTAGCGGCTGATCATGCCAACACTATCACAGGAATTGCTTTACCGGTAGACGGCGGCTGGAATGCGCAGTAACAACTTTAAAGTGTTTGTCATGGCGCATTTTTTTACAATCAGGTATTTTATTTTTTTGAATCGTCAGTTTTTTCCTTCTTTTTAAAACCAATACTTAAACCGTTTACGCAATAACGCTGGCCGGTTTTGGTGGGTCCATCATCAAAAATATGACCTAAATGTCCTCCGCATTTCGCGCATACAATTTCAGTTCGCACCCTTCCATGCGTAAAATCTTTAATCTTTTTTATTCGGTCGCCACCGCCAATTTCGTTATCAAAACTTGGCCATCCGCAATGTCCGTCGAATTTTTGATTGCTTGTAAAAAGCTCTGTACCGCAGCCCGCACAAACATAAGTACCTTCTTCAAAAAGGTCATTTAACTCGCTTGAATGAGGGCTTTCCGTTCCTTTTTGCCTTAAAATTCTATATTGTTCTGGTGTTAATGTTTTTTTCCATTCTTCTTCGGTTTTATTATACGATGTTTCCATTGCTTTTTTTGGATTAGGTTGATTAGTTGTTTGAGTTGCGCCCGACTGACAAGAGCCCAAGCTAACGGTTAAGCCCATGATTATGGATAAAATTGTCTTCTTCATAACATATAGACGATATTAAACACGATTCCTTATTGATTTTTACAAATTTTAACTATCTTATTTTATCTTTTACTTCTGTACTTTATTTCTTCCAGCAATTTCTCCTCACTTCCGTTCTTCTTTTTTATTTGAATAAAATTTCCCTTTCCGATATCAGCAATTTCCTTTAAATTTTTCATCGCTTCTCTGTCTTCGCCAAAAGCCACGGTGCTTAAAATTATCTTTTTATCCTTTTGGCTCTCTTCCCATTTTTTTTGATCGTCGGGATAGAACCGAAACTTACCGTCGGTTGCCATAATTATTTGATTATTTCCTTCTTCGATAAAATGTAATTGCGCAATCATTTGACTTCTTAAAATAGCTTTATTTCCTTTCGTAAGTCCTTTCGCTTTTAAAGAAGAAACCGCTTTTTTCAACTCGGTTCTATCAGCTCCGCTCACCCCTTCTCTAATAATTTTTAAACTATCTGAATAGGTTAAAATAGTAATCACATCAATATCTCTAACCGCGTCAAGCAAGTTGTAAAGTGCTTTTTTCATTAAAGGAAGTTTAGCTGAATCTTTCATTGAATTGCTTACGTCAATCAAAAAAACAATATTGTTTGGCTTGTACAGAAGTTTTGGCATTAAAGTAAGATCAGGCTTTTCTTCTACCGGGGCTTTTTCAGGAGGCGTTGTTTTTGTAACCACGGGCTCAGATGCATTATCCGGCATTTTATTGCTGTTGTCGCGCGGCTCCTTAGATTCAGGAATATATACCGGGCCATCCTTTGCTTTTACATTACTGTTTTTTCTGCTTCCAAAATAAAAACAGGCAGTTTTATCATCCTGTTTCAGCGCGTTTAAGTTGCCGCTTAAGCTCAATTCGTAGGGCTTTTCTTTATCACTTGAAATTAATTTTATATTCTTTTTGAATTTGCCTTTTTCGCTTGGGATAAAAGAAACTATCAATAAGCAGGTATCGTTGGGTGCAAGCGTTTTTTTGGAAGCGAAGATTTTCAGGTTTTTATCGCCATCGGCTCGCAATAAAAATATTTTTTTGTCGCTGATATTTTTTATAATTAAATCTCCCTTTATTTGATAGGCTTCTGCTATTGTTCCCAGGTCAGAATTTTGCTCAGTAAACTGCAATTGCGACAAACCACAATAGTTTAAAAGCATAAACATATAAAGTAATGGGCGGAGCATTCATAAATTTAAGAAAAAGCGGGCAGAGAAAATTTAATTTAGCAATTTTGTGATTTATCCTTTTCCATGGAAGTTAAAACAATAAATCCTATTATAAAATAAACTGCTAAAGATAAGATGGAAGGCCGCATGCCGCCCATTATCTCGCTTATTAATCCAAAAGTTACCGTTCCCAAAATCATTCCGAGTTTTTCCATCACATCATAAAAACTAAAGAAACTGGTATGGTCTTCAGTAGGCGGCAACAGTTTGCTGTAAGTGCTTCTTGACAAGGCTTGTATTCCTCCCATTACAAATCCCACCAAAAAGGCTACCATGTAAAAATGAATGGGTAAACGGGCAACGAGATAAGTAAAACCGCAAATAAAAATCCAAATAAAAATTGCAATCATTAACGAACGGATGTTGCCAATTTGTGTTGAAATCTTTGAAAAAATAAATGATCCCAAAATGCCCACAAACTGAATAATTAAAATGCTAATAATTAAGGAGGTTGTTTTAGCTTTCTCGTTCTCCCAGATTATTTCATTTCGGGCAAATAAAACTGCCACCACCATAACCGTTTGAACACCCATGTTATAAAAAAAATATCCTGTTAAAAATCTTTTTAATTGTGGTATCTCAAGAATTTGATTAAACACAATTCTAATTTCTTTAAAGCCTTTTAAGAATAAACCTTTTTTTTCTTTTGTATTGTTGGAAGGATGCGTTCCCGGCAAAATTTTAAAAGTGTATTGCGCAAATCCTATCCACCACAAGCCTACAAGCAGAAATGAATATTTAGTGTATTGGCGGCCTATTCCCATAATAATTGCCAAACAAATGATTAGCAGTAAAGAACTCCCGAAATAGCCCATGGCAAATCCTCTTGCGCTTACTTTATCCTGATTTTGTTCCGAGGCTATTTGTGGCAGATAAGAATTGTAATAAACCAGGCTTCCCCAAAACCCTACAGTGGCAGTAATAAAAGGTATAAAACTCAATTCAATATGCGATTTGGAAAAGAAAAATAAACACATGGAAGACAATGCTCCTAAGTAGCAAAAAAATTGCAGAAAACGTTTTTTATTGCCAAGATAATCTGCAATGCCGCTTAAAACAGGGCTGATTAATACAACAATAGATAAAGCGAACGCATAAACAAAAGAATAAATATTCTGGTTTTCGAAATCACGGCCCAAAAAATTAACCGTGTGGCTAATAATTTCACCTGCCTCATTTTTAGTAGAAGTTACGGCATCATAAAAATTAGGAAAAATAGCAGAAGTGATTACCAATGGAAAAACCGAATTCGCCCAATCATAAAATGTCCAGGCCTTTATAATTTTCGGATCATCTTTTTTAATTATCGCCATACAAAATTATTTTTTTATAATCTCAAATTCCACGCGTCTGTTTTTTGCTTTTCCTTCATCCGTATCATTTGAAGCAACGGGTTGTGTACTTCCAAAGCCTTTAAAGTACATTTTATTTTGCACGCCCTTTTTAATCAGATATTCAAACACTTCCCGTGCGCGCAGTTCACTAATCTTTTGATTTTTGAATTTTAATCCGCCGTTATCGCTATGTCCGTTTATTTGTATTTCTACAGAAGAATTTTTCATAAGATATTGCGCCAGTTTATTTAATTCGATATAAGATTCGGGTAACAAATAATATTTTCCATTCTCAAAAAAAATATTTTTAAGTGTTACTTTCTCTCCCACTTTTATATCGTTTTTCACCTGCAAAGTTGAATCCTCCAAATGAATAGAAGGACCAACTATTTCTTCATTCACTTTTTCTTCCTCTTTATGCTGAATCAAAACAACATCATCCACAAAATAATAAGACTCTTTAAAACCAAGTGTAAAAAGATTCATTCGTATCATTTCTTTTTTTACATCCGTTCCAAAATTTCCGATGGTAATGTATTTTTCACCACCATCTGCTTTATAAAAACCGTGAATCTCAAACCACTGAAAACCTTTCATCAATCCGCCTTTTTTTGCCACGGTATCAATCATGTTTGATTTAATGGCATCTGCCGGTTTATTAAAGCCGCCCTTGCTAAAAAGAACGCCAAACGAATGCAACACAGCGTTGCTCCAAAAAGCCAAGCGAATTTGCATACTAAATTCGTAAGTTACTCCGCGTCGTAAAGGTTCAATTAATTTCGCCTGCAAATATTCTTTATAACGTTTTTGAAAGCGAAAGCCGGTATAACACACTCCATCGTAGGCTCCTTTTTGAGCGGTGGTATCATTCGATAGAGGGTTTTGGTAAAAGTCGATGGTGCCAATGTCTTTCCAAGGAATGGCCTGTTTAACGCTGGAGGATTTTTTGCGATAATTCTCAAAACTGCCGTTTGCGACCAAATTTTTAGGCGTTTGAGTGATTGTTTGAGCTTTAAAGCCACCAAAACAGCAAATAATACCTATTAAAGCTAAAAATCGCATCATTTGTACAAAAATAGCCGAAATTAGCCATTCCATTGATTTTATTTTTAACATTTGGATATTGGAAAAAAAGCGTATATTTGCCTTCCCAAAATATTGGGGATTAAATTAAAAGAATTAAAAGATGGCAAACCATAAATCAGCTATTAAACGCATCCGCTCTAACGACGCAAAACGTGTTGAAAACCGTTATTTCGCAAAAACTACACGCACTGCAGTAAAAAAATTACGCGCAGCAACTTCTGAAACAGAAGCAAAAGAATTATTACCTAAAGTATCTAAAATGCTTGATAAATTGGCTAAGAAAAGTGTGATTCATAAAAACAAAGCCTCTAATCTTAAATCAAAGCTTTCTAAGAAAGTTGCTTCTTTAAAGAAGTAATTTTTTTAAATAATATTTAAGAAGCTCATCCTAAAAGATGGGCTTTTTTTGTTTCATATTATTGATCGTTGGTAAAATTAAAAATCCCAACCTTTTTTCGATTGGGATTTTATTTTATATTTTTTGTAAAGATTAAAGTTCCTGCGAAAAACCCGCTCTTATCTTATCGGCTTTGTATTCTCCGCCATATAATTTATCTTTTATTTTACTGAAGTTTTCAATCGTGTATTTTACATCCTCCAATGTATGAACAGCCGTAGGAATTAATCGTAAAATAATCATCCCCTTTGGAATAACAGGATAAACAACCATTGAACAAAAAATACCTAAATTCTCACGAAGATCAATTACCATGTTGGTAGCCTCCGGAATACTTCCGTTTAAGTAAACAGGAGTTACCGGACTATTTGTATCCCCAATATTAAATCCAGCTTTTTGCAAACCGCTTTGCAAAGCACGGGTTATTTCCCATAATTTTTCGCGATATTCAGGATGTTTACGCATTAACTCCAATCGCTTTAAAGCACCCACCACTAAAGGCATTGGCAAACTCTTCGCAAAAATCTGACTGCGCATGTTATAACGCAAAAAAGTAATGATCTCTTTGGTAGAACTAATGTATCCTCCAATAAGCGCGAACGATTTTGCAAATGTTCCGAAATAAATATCAATACCATCTTGGCAACCCTGATGCTCTCCAGTACCACCACCGTTAGCACCCATGGTGCCCGCGCCGTGCGCGTCATCCACAAACAAACGGAAGTTATATTTCTTTTTAAGTTCAACTATTTCCTTTAGTTTTCCCTGATCGCCGCGCATACCAAAAACGCCTTCTGTAATTAATAAAATGCCACCGCCTGTTTGTTCGGCTAATTTTGTAGCGCGCTCCAATTGTTTCACGCAATCGTCTATATCATTATGTTTGAAAACATAACGCTTGCCCATGTGTAAACGAACGCCATCTAAAATACAAGCATGACTTTCGGCGTCATACACAATAACATCATGACGATCGACGATAGCATCAATTGCCGAAACCATAGCTTGATAACCAAAGTTGCATAAAATTGTATCTTCTTTTTTTACGAAAGAAGAGAGTTCCTTTTCCAATTGTTCGTGATGATCAGAATTTCCGCTCATCATACGCGCGCCCATTGGAAGTGCTAGTCCATATTTTGCCGCAGCATCAGCATCTGCCTTTCTAACTTCAGGATGATTCGCTAATCCAAGATAATTATTAAGACTCCAGTTTAATAAACTTTTTCCACGGAACTTCATGTGCGGATTAACATCACCTTCTAACTTAGGGAATGTAAAATAACCATGTGATTCTTTTGCGTGCTCGCCTATTGGCCCAAGGTTGGCTTTAATTTTTTCGAAAATATCTTTCATTATATATAGAGATTGTTGTTTGTTCTTTAACAGTCAAAGATACTTCTTTATCAATAAATAAAAAATCTTTTGTGATTTGGGGCGAAGTTACAATTCATTAAAACCAAGTAACCAAGGCATTCTGCTCAAAGTATAGTTGAATTAAAAAAAAGATTATGGAATTAATAAAAGTATTGCATCTAAACTTAAAACGCACGTTAACAACTAAAAATTAATATTATGAAAACTACTAAAACCAAAAAAACCTCATCGCTGTTTGCTTTAGCAGTGATGGCCACATCCGTAATGGCTTGGATAACTCCAACAGAGTATTATCAGGCTGCTATGGAAAACGATTTCATAAAGTCATTAAAAGAAAAGCTCACCGAGTATAATCACAAATTACCTGAAGACCGTGTTTATTTGCACTTGGATAAACCGTTTTATGAGCCGGGCGATGATATATGGTTTTCGGCTTATGTAAAAGATGGAGCAACTCTAAAATCATCTTCAAAAAGTGATATCGTGCACGTTGAATTAATAAATCCAAAAGGCACGGTGGAAAAAAAGATAAGCATTATTGCAAAAAACGGAAAAGCGGCTGGTGATTTTTTTATAGATAAAGAGGGTTTAGGCGGATTATATAAAATAAGAGCTTATACTAATTGGATGAAGAATGATGGCGAGAATAATGCTTTTGTAAAAGAAATACAAGTGCAGGATGTAGTGCTGCCCGCATTAAAAATGAAACTTGATTTTGAGAAAAAAGCATTTGGGGCAGGAGATCAGGTGGTAGCTAAATTAGAGCTGAATACCAATGAAAACAAACCACTCGGCAATTACAAAATAAAATTTGTTGCCAATATAAGCGGAGAAAAAATAATTGATCAGGCAGATGTTACAGACGAAGATGGAATCAAATATGTAAAATTTGATCTTCCAAAAAAACTGAACAGCAACGACGGACTTTTAAATATTATGATTGATTATAACGGAAGTACGGAGAGCATTTCACGTTCTATTCCCATTATTTTAAATACTGTCAAATTTACCATGTTCCCAGAGGGTGGCGACCTAATTTGCGGCGTGGAAAATAATATGGCCTTTCGCGCATTAAATGAATTTGACAAGCCTGCAGATGTGGAAGGCGTTGTGTTAACAGCCAAAGGAAGTCAGGTGGCTTCATTCAGTAGCTTTCATCAGGGAATGGGTGCCTTTAAATTTAACCCGCAACCTAACGAAAACTATATTGTAAAAATTACCAAACCCGAAGGCATCACGCAAACTTTTTCAGTACCGCAATCATTAGAAAGAGGTTACACCATGAATATTGACAATTCTAAATCAGGCGAAGTTGCTGTTAATATTAACTCCACCGAAAAAGAAGGATTAGCATTAGTTGCACAAGTAAGAGGAAAAATTTATTACTCCACACTTATTGATGCCAAAACCGGGAATAATAAAATCAGTTTTCCAACTACCAATTTCCCTATTGGGGTGGCGCAAATAACTTTATTCGATTCCAAAGGAATTGCACGCGCAGAGCGATTAGCATTCGTTAATAAAGAAAAGCAATTAAATATTTTTGTCGAAACGGAAAAAGAAAAATATCTACCAAGGGAAAAAGTTAAAATGACTTTAACGGTTAAAGACGAACGTGGATTGCCCATGCCCGCCAATCTTTCAATGGCTGTTGTAAATGACCAGTTATTATCTTTTGCTGATGATAAATCAGGAAATATTTTGTCACAATTATTATTGCAGCAGGATATTAAAGAAAAAATAGAAGAGCCCGCTTTTTACTTTAATAGAAAAGAACCTAAGGCAGATAAAGCACTTGATTATTTAATGCTTACATCGGGATGGAGAAGATTTACCTGGGAAAAATTAATTGAAGAAGAAATTCCTGCTATTACCTTCCCTGGCCAGAAAGCACTTATTGCAGGAAAAATAATAGATGCAAACACAGGAAAGCCAATTGAATCGGCAAAAATAAAAATTGCGCAGGGAAAAGAATATGACGCGAATGCAGAGGGGAAATTTTCATTAAAGTATCTTGACCTTTCACAACCTTTAACCATTAACTATAGTGCAGATGGATATTATCCACAGGTGCAATACATGTACGATTATCACCAAGATTTAACCATCTATCTTTACAAAAACACTTACAGCTATTATTCTTCACCAAAATCATCTCGCTCAAAAAATGCAATGGGATCAGGAGCAGCAAACGAAGATGTGATGAATGCAATTCCTGCATCGGCAAATAATATGGATATGGCTTTTGAAAAAGCACCCGTTTTTAAAGGTGTTATAGCCGATAATAACAAAGCTAAACTAAAGCGTGGAGAACAGCCTATTGATAAAATGAACCTGAATAATAAGCCGGCCGAAGCGAAAAAACAACTTGTAAAAGATGTACTGCAAGCAGAAGTTCTTGCTATAGAAGTGGCTTCAAGAGCGGCTGATCAAAGGTTTAACGACGGTATGAAAGAAATGGATGAAGAAAGGAATATGCCCGATGTAGCTGCAAATAAATATTATCGAGCGCGCACATACTATGCTCCTATCTATGAAAAACAAGATAATAATGTTGAGAACCGTACGGATTTTCGAAATACAATCTATTGGAATCCAAACATTGAAATAGGTTATTCAGGTAAAAAAACAGTTGAATTTTTTGCATCGGACGACATCACTTCTTTCCGAACAACGGTAGAAGGATCGGCAGGCGATGGCTCCATTGGTCGCGTTGAAAAAAACTTTTTTACACAGTTACCTTTTGCCATGTCAACAAAAATTCCGATTGAAGTTGCTACTGAAGATTTTGTTTCTATTCCTTTGACATTAAAAAATAATACTAACGGTCCGCTGGGTGGTATAATTACTATTACGGCTCCTGACGGTTTAAAAGAATTGACAAAACTTGATCCCATTCAAACCATTATGCCCGGTGCTGCTAAAACAATTTATCTTGATTATAAAGTTCTTGATAAAATTGGAGTTGGCGAATTTACCATTGCCTTCAAAGCTTGCGGATTAGGCGATGCGTTTACACAAAAAATTAAAATAGCTCCTAAAGGCTTTCCTGTTCAAACTTCTTTTTCCGCACAAGAAGTAGAAAAAGAGTTCACTTTCGAAATAAATAAATTGGTTAATGGATCGCTAAAAGCCGCCTTTACTGCCTTCCCAAATGTTGTTTCTGATTTAATGAAAGGAATTGAAGGTATTTTGCAAGAGCCGTACGGTTGCTTTGAACAAACTTCATGTACCGCCTATCCAAATGCAATGGTATTGGATTACATGAAAAATACCGATAGTAAGGACAACAAAACTTTAGCCCGCGCTACAGAACTTTTAGACAGAGGTTACAAACGCTTAACCACTTTTGAAACAAAAGAAAAAGGCTATGAGTGGTTTGGTGCTAACCCTGCACATGAAGGATTAACTGCTTATGGAATTATGGAATTTGTAGATATGAAAAAAGCCGGGCAAAGCATTGATACTAAAATGCTGGACCGCACAGCCATGTGGTTGTTGAGCAAAAAAGATGGCAAGGGCGGATTTAAACGGGAGCAACATGCATATCATGATTTTGGAAGAATAAGCGAAGATATTTTGAATGGATATATTGTTTACGCCTTATCAGAAGCGGGATACACAGATATTGAAAAAGAATTTGAATCATCGTACAAAAAAGCAATGGACACTAAAGACCCTTATATGCTTGCCATGGCTGCAAATGCTGCCTATTCCATGAATAAAAAAGCCAAAGGCGATGAAGCGTTATCTGCTTTAGTTAGCAAACAAGCAAAAGACGGAAGCTTTACCGGAAGTTCCCATTCCATCACCTATTCGCAAGGGAACTCCTTAACAATTGAAACAACTGCTTTATCCATTATGGCAGTTCTGAAATCACAGGGGAAAAATGCCGGAGCCTTAACCAACGCGGTGCAATATTTAACAAGCACACGAAGCGGATCGGGAGTTTTTAGTTCAACACAAGGCACCATCTTAGCTTTAAAAGCATTAACAGAGTTTTCTAAATTCAGTAAAAAAACAACGGAGGATGGAACGATTGAGATTTTTATTGATGGTAAAAAAGTATCCGAAAAAAATTATAAAGCAGGCGATAAAGGAGCGATTGCTGTTGAAAATCTTGAACAGTTTATTAAGGGCGAAGGAAAGCACTCACTAAAAATAAAATATATTGGTGTGAAAACTCCTCTTCCATACTCTGTTGCAATTAATTGGAGCACATCCTTACCTAATAGCGACGAAGAATGCTCGATAGATCTGAAGACAAAAATTGCTTCTAAAACTGCTTTTGTTGGAGAAACTGTTCGCTTAACCACCATCATCACTAATAAGAAAAATAAAGATGTGCCAAGTACCATGGCAATTATTGGTATTCCTGCGGGATTTACCGCGCAGCCATGGCAATTAAAAGAATTGCAGGAAAAGAACGTATTTGATTATTTCGAAATAAAGGGAAATAACATAGCGGTGTATTACAGAGGGCTTGGGCCAAAATCTGTTAAAGAAATTAACCTCGACCTTAAAGCGGAAATGCCGGGAGTATACTATGCCCCCGCTTCATCAGCCTATCTTTATTATATGAATGAATATAAAACTTGGAGCGCAACAGATAAAGTAACTATTAAAAAAGCGCAATCTTAAAACTCATAAAAGCCGGAGCATGTTTCCGGCTTTTTATGTAAAATTTTAAATTATGAAAACATTCACCACCATCTTTTTTCACGTAGCCTTATTCAGTTTGAATAGTCAACTTACATTTTCGCAAACCATATACAACATTAACGATCCGCGAAATCCGCAATGTCCTTGTCACAATTACCAAAAAATTGCTGACGAAGAATACAAATCGTTACTGGTTAAAGCAAACAAGAGTGAAAAAGTGAATAGTTTAAAAAAAAGATCCGGTTTTCAATCACAAACCAATCGTTTAATGTTATCAAATGTTGATAAGCTCAATCAGAATAAAAATGCAAATTATAAGAAACACAATTGGAAAAAGAAGGAAAAACTGAAAATGAAATGGCGTGCAATTACAACCGGAAAACAATGGAATTTTTGGAAACGCCTACCAAAATCAGATGCTTGTACGCATTGGTAAATGATCAAAACAGTTAGTTAGTTTGTTTTATCTCAATGTCCCATTTTAACACTATTTTAACATGATAGCGGGAATTATGGGTTATAATATACCCTACATTACACTTTATAGAGCGGTATATAATTTGTAGTATAAATAGTAAGATCGGCTCGCCGTGAGCATCTTTTTAGATGTGCCGGATGAACCTTCACTAAAACCGAAAGGAATTTAGAGGAAAAAAGATCTACAAATTTAAGGCTCCTTCGGGAGCCTTATTTTTCTGCGGTATTTTAGGATAACTTTCATAATAAGACAAAACGTATGCCTCGCTTCTAAAACAAAAGCATACATTACGTAATTAATAAAATTTAATATGTCAGAAATAAGTACGATAGCATTGTTTGACTCCCTTCAAATTTTAAAAGCATACGAGCAGGCCATCGATGCCAATATTATCTGCTCCATTACCGATATTTCGGGTAACATTGTTCACGCCAATCATAAATTCTGCGAAATATCCAAATACACTTCAAGTGAAGTGATGGGACAAAAACACAGCATTATAAATTCCGGATATCACCCAAAAGAATTTTTTTTAGATATGTGGCGCACCATCAGCCAAGGGAAAGTGTGGCATCATGAAATCAAAAACAAAGCAAAAGATGGCTCGTACTATTGGGTAGATACTGTTATTGTACCCATTAAAGATGAAGGTTTTAAAGTAACTCATTACTTATCGTTACGAACGCTCATTTCAAAAAGAAAAGAATTAGAAGAAAAGAAAGAAAAATATTTATCGTCATTAGAAGTATTGTTAGTGATGACTTCCAACACTGTTAAAAAACCTTTGGCCGATTGTTTACAACAAATAAATTACCTCGATCAAAAAGAATCAAATAAAAAAGAACTCGTTCAAATAGCCGGAAATATTAAACAAAGCATTCTCGAACTTCAAAATTCAGTTAACGATTTATCAGTATTTATCCGTGAAATGGAAAAATAGCGCATTCCCTTTTTACGAGGCCCATTTATTAGATTTAAAACTGTGTGCACTTGTTTTTTTACTACCGAATCTTCGGCAAATGCGGCAACCGTTAATTTATTTTCTAAAACTGATGGTTGACGACAAATTATACAGCCCAAAAATAATTGTAAAATATGCACTAAGGTTACAAACATGGGAAGTTATTACCCAATTGCCTTTTGAAATTTGAATAGTTAGTCATTTGAGTAGATTTTGGTACATGGCATGAATTTTTATCCATATTTTAAAAAATAGTAATTATGAATAAACCTTATACTTTTCTTGCACTAATATTATCTCTGATCTTAATTTCAGGAAACATCTGTAGCCAAACTTATTTTGAAAAAGTTTACAGCAACCCTCCTTATGATCAGGAAGGGCAAGATGTTTTACCTACCGCCGATGGTGGTTATTTAATTGCAGGATACACCAATACCAGCATACTTAATGATGCCGATGTTTTAGTAATTAAATCTGATGCAGCAGGCAACGAAATATGGAGAAAAACTTACGGTGGCACAAAGCCAGATTTTCCTTATCACATGCTTGCAACTACTGATGGAAATTATTTTTTGGTTGGTTATTCCCAAAGTTACGGCGGAGGTGATTACGATATCCTTTTAATGAAAATAGATCCGGCAGGAACCGTACTGTGGACTCAAACATACGGCGGATGGGGAAATGATATTGGCAGAGATGTTATTACTACTTCAGATGGAAATTATGTGATCGTAGGCTCTTCTAATAGCCCCGGGCTTGCCGACCAAAATGCCAATCTTATTAAAATTGATCCTTCGGGCAATGTCCTTTGGAGTAAATTCTACGGAGGAACAGCCAACGACTATGGCAACAGCGTAAGGCAAACCAGCGATGGAGGATATATTATGTTAGGGAAAACCTTTAGCTATGGTGTTGGAAACGGCGATGCGTATTTGGTGAAGTTAAATTCAAATGGAGATACAACTTGGACCAAAACCTTTGGCGGGCCCCAAAATGATGAAGGAGAATATATTACCATAGCACCAGACGGCGGTTATGCTTTTTTGGTTAGAGACAGTAGCAGTGCGGGCAAAGATATTGATGTAAGATTTATAAAAACAGATGCTTCGGGTAATGTGGTGTGGAACAAAGTTTATGGCGGTAATAAAAAAGATACTCCAAAAATGGTTCAAACGACTTCTGATGGCGGTTATATTATTGGAGCCATTAGCCGCAGCTTTGGATGGATGAACCCCGATATGTGGATTTTAAAATGCAACAGTTTAGGCGATACAACTTGGGCAAGGCATTACGGCGGAACACAAAATGAACATTGTTATGTGGTGCGGGAAATGACTGATGGAAGTTATATTGCCATTGGTAAAACTGGAAGCTACGGGCCTAATTTAAGTGCGTATTTCCTAAAATTAAACTCGCAAGGAACTTTAACGGTAGGCTTGGAAGAACAAAATAAAAATCCTTTAACAATTTCGGTTTATCCAAATCCATCAACAGGTATTTTTAACATAGATTTAACCGAAATTGGCCCGGCAAACATTCATATTAATGATTTGTTAGGCAAAGAAATTTACACTAAATCTATAAATAAAACCGGATTAGAATCTATTCAACTAAATTCCAAACCGGGTATTTACTTTATGACCTTAAAAACCGGAAAAGGTGAGGTGACTAAAAAATTGATTGTTAATTGATAATTTTCGTAAGCCAATATATGCTTACGGCCTAAAAATTCCTTGCGTACCAACAGAATGAGTTGAGTTGAGTTTAGAAAAAGGAAACCAGAGGTCGAGCGTATTTTTAAGGCGGCATATAGGTAAATGAAGAGGAGGAGGGTCGACTATTTATAGCGGTGCATTAACCCAATAATCGTCCTCTTGATTTTATTAATAGCCTTTTCCATAAAACTTCGTTTATTGCTTAACTTAACTTCCTTATACTTTTTCTTTTTTTCAATCACAAAAAACTGATAGTCGTTAAGGGCCCAAATGCTGTGGTTTTCAAAAGAAACAAGCTGAAGACCGTTATTAACTATATTGTTTACAATAAAATCCAGAGGTAATGGTTGATCAACAATCTGCAAGGCGGCGGGATTATTATCAATATCGTATTGTATGGCAGCGGGGCTCGGAATATTAATGAGGATAACTGTATTTTCTCCAGCAATCTTATTTAAATTTTCAAAAAGTTCCGAATGGCGTTGCATTGGAATATGTTCGATTACATCAAACAAAGTAATAAAATCAGGACGCTTTAATTGAGGCTCGTAATTAACAACATCGTGCGCTTTTAAAGTAATGTTGGATTTTTTTAAACGCTGTTTCGCAAATTCGATGGATTGCGTACTAATATCAACCGATTCAATTTTTCCTTGTGAAATAATTTTTGATAACAGAAAAGTAAGTGTACCAATACCGCAACCCAATTCAAGTATTGTTGAATTTGTTTTAAGCCCGTGCTTTTTTAACCGCGAATACATTTCATAAATGCGTTCGTTGATTCCCACATCCTGCTGCTGATGCACGTATTCATTATAAAACTCTATGACTTTTTTATTATCCATTCAAAATTTTTTTGCCGTATATTTCACTGATTTCCTGATTTTATTTGTTGTTGGTAATAGGCTTCATGAATGCAAAATATGTGTAATTAATGCAATCTACGGCTAAATGTTCTACAGTTTATTTACTCTTAAATTTATTAATAGCATTAATTGTAAACTCGCTTAACACCAACTTCCCGCTCATGCCCGCTCGTTCAATTAAAAGTTGATCCCAATTTTCACACCCTTCCCACATTATTTTTTTTAGCATAGCCATTGCTTCCGGATTACTTGTTGCTAAACGTTGCCCAAGCCCCGTAATTGCTTTATCCAGCTCTTCATGCGTATCAAAAACCTCCGCATACAAGCCTTTTTCTTGCGCCCACGAAGCACTTCTCCACTCGGTTGCATTAATCGTTAATTCACAGAAAGCGCTTTTGCCGATTTTTCGTTCAACGGCAGGCCCAACTACAAACGGGCCAATACCAACAGCTAGTTCGCTTAATTTTACCGAAGCATCTTTTACCGCAAAGGTATAATCGCCGCTGCTGGCAATGCCAACTCCACCGCCCACCGCTTTGCCTTGCACTCTAACAATAACAAATTTTGGTGCTTTTCGTATGGCATTTATAACGCCCGCAAATCCGCTAAAAAATGTAGTTCCCGTTTCAATATCCTTTATACTGATGAGTTCATCAAAACTCGCTCCGGCACAAAAGGCTTTATCTCCCTCACTTTTTAATACTATTACTTTCGCATTATCATCTTGTCCAACTTTGGTAATCTCCTGAGCCAAGGCTCTTAACTGATAGCCGGGCATGCTGTTACTTTGAGGATGGAAAAATTCAATTACACCTATTCCATCTTTAACGTGCGACTTTACAAAACCTTCCATAAAAAATATTTATACTGCAAATGTAATTTTAATAGGGACAAAAAAAAAGTCCGTTTTTACAACGGACTTTTTAATTTGCAGAATAATACTATTTAAGTTGGGTAACGTGCCCTACATAGTAATGCGCTTTATTAGTGAGGTCGGTTACAATTACCTTCCATTGATACACATCTGTTTTTCCATCTACTTCATGGCCTTTTACACTTCCGTCCCAGCCTTTAAAAATGTCGTTTGTGTAATAAAGCATTTCTCCCCAGCGATCAAAAATCCACATTTTATAATCTTTAATGCCAATACCTTTTCCGGTAAAAGTATCGTTAATACCATCATCATTTGGCGTAAAACAATTAGGAATATAGAACGTAAAATTAGGCCCAATATCTATAGGTCGCATAATGGTATCTTTACAACCATAAGAGTTTCGTATGGCAAGATAAACATTTACCGTTTTAGGATCATCGGTAGTAAAATAGTGCTTTGGATTATTGTGAGTAGAATCAAGTGCGTTTAATGCATCGTTAAAATACCATTGAAAATTGCTGTGTCCTTCAGAAGTATTTGTGAATGAAATTACCGGGGTTAAAACATCTCCTTCTTCACCAATCCAGTTAAAATCTGCCCGGGGCTTTGGATAAACGGTAACATAGCCCTTTTTGCTTACAGAATCAACGCATCCACTATCACTCCTTACTATTAAACTAACGCTGTATTTTTTTACATTATAATGCGAACTGTTACTGTAGCACTGCTTATTGGCACCATTACTTGCGGAATTTAATAATTGACCATTGCCAAAATCCCACTCCCAACTAACATTTTTTGCCGGTCCCGTTAACACGGAAGAACTGTCTAAAATATTGATACACAGGTCGGTACAACCTGAGCGCTTAGGTGCATAAAAGTTAGCTTTTGGATTGTAGTTAATGTAAACATTTCCGGGAATTGTATTTTTACAACCAAATGCGGTAGTTAATAATAAATTAAGGGTTTGCTGGCCCGCCGCCGAAAAAGTTGTACTTACCTGAACCCCGGAAGCTTCTACCGTGGTTGGCGAATTATTAAAATCCCAGTTAAAATTAACAACGGGCGCCCCACTGGCCGAAGGAATAGCTGTAAGCGTAGTGGTTTTATTAAAACAGGTTTTGGAGTACGAAAAATTTCCATAAGGCCGGTCATACACCTGAACCGAATTAGTAGTTACGCTCTCACAGCCGTTATTGGATGTTACCGTTAAAGTTACTACATAAATACCGGCGCTGCTGTAACTATGCGAAGTGGCGGCACCCGGGTTTGTTGGGCTGTAGTTGCCATTTCCATAACTCCATGCATAATTAGTGATGGAACCAACCGGTATAGTGGTAGTGATACCGCTCATTGGCAAAGGTTGCGCATCTACACATTGATTTGTATAAGTAATGGAAGCGGATGGCCCCGGATGAACCCATACATTTTTGGTGATGCTGTTGACACAATTTAACAAACCTCCGTTGGGCGAGGTTATAACCGTATAGGTTACAGGAATGTTTCCGTAAGTGGTAAACGTATTTTGGGCGGAAGGTGAATTATTTGTCGCGTCCGCCACGCCGTCGCTGTTCCAATCCCAACTGTAGAAAAGAGGAGGGACGCCATTGAGGTTACTGGTACCCGTAAGTGTCGTAGGGTTTCCGATACACACCGAATCGGCCGTAAAGTTAGCAGTAGGATTATTATACACCGTTACAGTTTTAACTAATGAATCTGCGCATCCCATATCGCTTACAGCTTTTAATTCAACCGAAAAAGTGCCTCCTGAAGCATACATATTAGTAGGAGTTTGAGTGGTATTATCCGTTATGGCATCATTATTAAAATCCCAAAACCAATTGGAGTAAAATTAATTACCGGTTTAGGATAAACTGAATATGTTTTCTGTATGGTATTACTACAGTTATCGCTGTTGGTTCCGGTTAAAGAAACACTAAAAGTTCCTGGTGTGGCAAAGGTCATTGAGGGATTAGTGGCAGTACTTACCCCACCGCTGCCAAATGTCCAGGTATAATTAATGGAAGCTGCTCCACCCGTGGTAGAAATATTGGTAAAATTGGTATTAAGCCCTAAACAGCTTGGGTTAACTGTAAAATCGATAATTGGCGGTACCGTAACCGTTAAGGATTTGGTGATACTATCCTTACAACCCGAAGCATTACTAATAACAAGTTTAATCTGTTGCGGCCCTGCCACGCTATAGGAGTGGGCTGCCGGATTTGCGGTTGTATTAGGCGAGCCGTCTCCCCAAACCCACTGATAGCCTGTAATGGGCCCCCCGCCGCTAACTGAGGAAGTGCTCACTACATTAACAGAACTGGCGCAAGGTGTGCTTGTAAAATTAAATCCGGCAGTTGGCGGCAACGAAACTGAAAAATTCACCAAACGAATAATTGGTGCACAGGATCCAATAGGATTCATGGATAATGTATATTGACCTTGAGTAAATGTTGTAAAGCTTTGATTTGTAACATTATTTACACCGCTTCCGGCAGGACCATTCCAAACATAAGGACCAAGATTTGGAGGAGCCGTTATAGTTGCCGTGCCCGCGCCACATAATGATACCGTGGATGCATTTGTTCCCACAGGAAAAGGAACCCCGTTTACGGTAATATTCATAGGAGAACATTGCGCGTCGAAATAAGCATAACCCGCATGTCCTGATTGCGTGCAATCTCCCACAGTTATCTGAACGGTAATGCAGCTTCCAACATAAGGTGTTAGATCCAAAGCACTAATTTGCCAGGCGGTGTGAAATGAATACCCCCCCCCATTCTGAAATCCGGGATCATTGGAGGGGCATGAGCCGCTAGGAGCCGAAATATGAGCTTGCGGACAAGGAATAATATTATTGTTACAATCCAATAAACGAATGTTCAGATAGGGTTGCTCTGCACAAGTGTGCCCTGCAGATTCAAGAACCGCCATGAAGGCATATTGAAGCAAGCTGTTAGCAGGTGTTACCGTAAAAGTCTGCGAAATACGCTCTACCACAGCGCCCACATTAACATCGTTTATGCGGCAAATAAACCCGCCCCCGAAAGGCGAAGCTAAAGGAGCATTGGAAACCGGATCGTTGCCCACAGAGGGTACAACGGCCGTGGCGGCTCCTCCCGGGGTGCCACAACATCCTGCCATATTTGTAGAGTTTGCATTAGTGCCGCTGGTAAGAGTCCAACCTCCTAAATTTCCGGCCTCAAAATCCATATTTGTACACAAGGCCATTATTTGGTTATTGCCCGAAAAGGCAGGTTTAAAGGATGCGGACTCAGTTAATAATTGGTATTTTTCTTTAATATAATTTCGTTTTGCTTTTGATATAAATACAATAAACTCATTCCCAAAACAATTATCAAGCATGGCTTTAACTTTGGCGGTTTGCTCATCAAAACCCGTCAATGAATCGGCATAAAAAATAGTTTGGATGTTGTTGCGCTGCGACACCGCATCCTTGCTTATAAAAAGAAAAGCGAAAGTTAAAATAACAAAAACAGAGTTTATTTTTTTATTCATGGTAATTATTAAGGCATTAATTTACTCAAGATTAGCGAAAAATCAAATTTTTTAGCTAAGTTTATCAAAGGATTCACCCTGTCTTAAATCGATTTAGGAACTCCCGACTTTATAAATGGTCTATTTCAAAGGTTATTTTTCTGATAATTGCATGTAATTTCTTCTTCGCTGCTTGCTTTTTGTAATTTTTCAAAAAGACTCATATATTCTTTAATTTTTGGGGCTTTTCAAAATACTTTTTTATTCTGTATAAGGCAAAATGTTTTAATATTTAACGCTAGTTGAAACACCTCAGTTTAATAGTTTACTACAAAATATCTTTTGGTATTATTTTCCGCGAAGCCACTTTAATTCTTTTTTTATTACTTGCTTCTTTATCGGGATTATAATCTAAGGTAGTGCGCCAGGCGTTTTCAGGTAAAAATTCTTCATTTAAATGCTTTAAAACATTTTTAGAAACTTCAGGCGAGCGGATGATGGCTACACACTCTGTATTTAAATTGGCACTTCGCGGATCAAGGTTATAAGAGCCTATTACCGAAATAACATTATCAATTACCAGGGTTTTTGCATGAAGTCCGTAAACTGCTTTATAATCTATTGTAGATTGAACTTCGTCATTCATAATCTTATAACGCACCTTGGCATCGGGTTTAAATTCATAAATTTCTATTCCTGTTTGCAGTAACAATTTTCTATCGCGCTCATAGCCGCTAAAAGCTTCGTGATTATCTGTTGAAGCTAAACTATTAGTAAGGATTCTAACCTTAACGCCCCTTTGAACCAAAGCATGAAAAAGTTTTCTGGTAACATCGGTTAAAATCAGGTACGGACTTTGAATGTCGATGGACGTTTTGGCTTGGGTGATAAGAGCCATAATGGAATCAGTACAAATTCCGCCTTCGCGATTAGGTCTGTTCTCATTTTTACCGGGTATGTCGGCCACAAAGGATACATTTTTCACCCAAAGTAATTCTCCGCTTTCTTGCATTGCTTTAAATGTTGCCGGAAAATTCCTTATTTTTTGGCGCATGGAGGAAGATAAATTTTTTGTATCGGCTGCGTAAGCGTGTAATTTATCAAAACGGTTCTTATTATTTTTATTTTCCTTTTTTTCTTTTACCAGATCTTCAAATTTCACACTTAAGTCATCTTTCCAGAATAATTCAAATGAGCTTTTCACATCGGGAATTGTTTTGCCTATTAGAAGCACATCTCGATCACGAAAATTATATTCTTTATCAAAATCGTAATATTCATCGGCAATGTTTCGTCCGCCCGTAATGGCCACCTGATCATCCACGGTAATGGTTTTATTATGCATTCGCCGATGAATTTTATTAAAGTTTTTAACCAGCTTTTTAATTCTGGCTCCCAATGTTCCAATTTTTACGCCGGGGTTGTAAATTTTTATTTCAATATTTTCATGCGAATCGAGTGTAAACAATTCCTTGCTTCCCGCTTTTACGGTTATGTCATCTATCAGCATACGTATTTTTACTCCCCTATCGGCTGCGCGAACCAGAAAATCGCTTGCAATAAGGCCGGTGTTATCTTTAGAGAAAATATAATACTGAATATCAATTGTTTTTTTTGCCGCATCACATAACCATGCGCGTGATGTTAAGCTGCTCACTCCGTCTTCCAATACATAAACGCCTGTGCCGGATTTCATCTTGTCGGTTAAAGGGTTAAGAAGGCCGGCAAGGCTCACCGAATCTTTTACTGTTTGAGTTTGAATGGGTGTATAAACTCGGGAGGCCTCTGTAGAGGAATTACCGGTACAATTAATTAAAAACCAACAAGCGAGAACAAAAATTATTTTATGTAACATAATATACAAGGATGATGTTTTAAATGTAATGCTTGCTTTGGCAAGATAATTGGAGAGATAAAATTTTGTACCAGGGTGCTTTATTTCTCAATTTTAATTATTAAGGAAGGATGAAGGGCATCAACTTTAAAGCCAAAATCTACCAATCGGCTTTGCTATTATCTGCCGAAGATTGCTTCATAGCTTCCTTTATATCGTTAGCAACCCAGCCGGCGTACTTTAAAGCTTCGCCTTTCAATTTCTTTTGTGTAAGGTCGGGCATCACCATGCTTCCGCATTCGGGAATAATGTTATCAACGTTGCCCATGCTGGTTTTGCCTGTTGCGCTCACATGTTTTATCTGATCGATGGTATATTTGTATTTGCTATCCTTACATTCCACCGTTACGCGCATATTAATTTTCCCGCTGTAATCGCACAAAGGGTTTAATTCTTTTGGCTTAACCGCAAATGCTACGCGGCATTCTGCTTTTGAACCCGCACTTACGCCACCTGTTTTTACATATCGCGTAGTTTCAACCTGCACCCAATGTATGGCGCGCTTAACAAGTTCTGATGAAGCTACTGAATCTGTAGTAATCACCTCAGTAATTTTGGTTTCTTTTGCCTGAGGAACACTTTCTGTTGATGGTGTAGTTTGAGCACATAATGCCGCACTGTAAATAATAAATAAAGCTATTTTAAGAGGCCGGAACATTTTTTACCACTCGTCTTTTTCAGTTTCTACGCCCTCAGCCATTTTAGCTTTAAGATCTTCAATTACAATTTTTGCATCTGTAAATGCCTCTGATTTTACATGTTTCCAGGTGTTATCAGTAAAACTCATTGATCCCGCTTCCGGAACCGTGGCATATATATCACCGCCCGACATACCGGGCTTTAAAGCAATGTGTTTAATGTTTTTAATCGTGTATCTGTACTTGCCTTCTTTTGCATCAATAATTACATCCATGGTAAATTTACCGTCCACCGCGTTTTCAGGGTTTAATACTTTTTGTTTATAAGGAAAAGTTACGTTGCACGAAATTGTATTTCCGGCATTGGTAGCACCGGACTTAGTAAACTTCGGGTTTTTAAGAGTAGTCCAGTTTTGTGCGCGCTTTACAATTTCGCCAACAGGCGCCGGAATCATTGCGCTTAAAGTATCGGGGGCGGGCTCCACCGGAATTTCCACTTTTTTTTGTTTTCCTTTTTTACCTGTGGTTTCAGTAACAGCCGGTGTTGGCGGTGCGGCAGGCGCAAACTTGGAACGGTCTACCTGAACGTTAACTACATCGCGAAACATTTTTGAAACATCTTCTTTTTGTTGCGACAAAGAGATAAAAGGTAAAACGAAGAAAGCCGAAAAAATAAAAACTTTTTTAATCATGTTATATGGAGGGTTGAATGTAATTATTAATTAATTAATAGATAGCGGGAAAACGTTCGGGAGCACTTTCTTTCATAAGATTGTAAATAACGTCGAACACATCATCGGCGTTAGGTTTGCTGAAATAATCGCCATCGCTGCCGTAAGCCGGCCGGTGTTCTTTGGAAGCGATAGTTACCGGATGCGAATCCAAAAATTTATACCCGCCTTGTTCTTCAACTATTTTTTGAAGAATGTAAGCACTTGCTCCTCCGGGAACATCTTCATCAAACACAACCAAACGGTTTGTTTTTTTAACGGAGTCAACTAAACTGTGTTTAATATCAAAAGGTATTAATGTTTGAAGATCTATCAGTTCTACTGAAACGCCGAATTTATCTAGTGTTTTCATGGCTTCCTGCGCAACTCTTACACTGCTACCGTAAGTTACCAAGGTTACATCTGTACCCGGAGTTAACACTTCGGGAATACCAAGAGCTACTTTGTATTCACCAAAATTAGAAGGTTGTTTTTCTTTTAAGCGATAGGCATTTAAAGGTTCGATAACCAATGCAGGCTCATCTGACTGCAGTAAAGTATTGTAAAAACCGGAAGCCACCGTCATGTTACGGGGCACACAAATATTTATTCCGCGACAGGCATTTACAATCATTCCCATTGGCGAACCGCTGTGCCAAACGCCTTCTAAACGATGTCCGCGTGTGCGGATAATTACCGGGGCTTTCTGCATGCCTTTGGTACGCCATTGAACGGTTGCCAGATCATCGCTCATGAGTTGCAGAGCATATAATAAATAATCAAGGTATTGAATTTCGGCAATGGGACGCAAGCCACGCATAGAGAGGCCGATAGCTTGGCCCATAATAGTTGCTTCTCTGATGCCTGTATCAAACACACGGTGTTCACCGTATTTTAACTGTAAGCCTTCTAATCCCTGATTAACCCCGCCAATTTTTCCGGAGTCTTCTCCAAAGATCATCACTTCAGGATATTTTTTAAGAATAGCATCAAAGTTATCTCTTAAAATTTCGCGTCCGTCGCATTGTTTATCATCTCCGTAAATTACATCCCTTGGTTCAATGTTTTGTACTTTTTGGGCTGATTGAGAATATAAATTAGAACTGTAGCGCTCATCGTTTTCAATACGGGCGTTATTGAGCCAGGCAATTAGTTTTTTACGCGTGGAACTATTTTCCTTAACAGTTAATCGTAATACATTTTTTACTGCCGCGTGAATGTCTTTCCGGATTGGTTCTTTAATAGATTGTAATTCTTTTTTTATCGCCAGAACTTCATCGCTTCCTATTTCTTCAAACAAAGAACTAACTTGCGAAACTTCTTCTTTTATTGGGTTAAGATAATCTGACCACGCCGCATTCTTGGCAATTTTCACTGCCTCTTTAGCGTCTTCTTCAATCTTGTTTAGTTCCTCTTCATTGGCCAGCGCGTTTTGAATAATCCATTCGCGCATTTGTTTAATACAATCAAAATCAAGCTCCCACTGCAAGCGTTCCTTGCTTTTATAACGCTCGTGCGAACCGCTGGTGCTGTGGCCTTGAGGTTGGGTTACCTCTTCTACATGTACTAAAACAGGAACATGTTCTTCGCGTGCCACTTTAACCGCTTTTTCGTATGTTTCGCAAAGGTGTGTATAATCCCATCCTTTGGTTCTGAAAATTTCAAATCCCTGACCTCCGGTATCCCGTTGAAAACCCTTAAGTACTTCACTGATATTTTCCTTAGTGGTTTGATATTTTTTTGGTACTGAAATGCCATGGCCATCATCCCAAACACTGATAAGCATAGGCACTTGTAGCACTCCCGCGGCATTTATGGTTTCCCAGAATAAACCTTCGCTGGTGGAAGCATCGCCAATGGTGCCAAAGGCTACCTCATTGCCCTTGTTGCTGAACTTGGTAAAGGGTTCTTGATGAAGATCTTTATTTATTCGGTAAAAGTGAGACGCATAGGCCAAGCCAAGTAATCGGGGCATTTGCGAAGCGGTGGGAGAAATATCGCTGCTGCTGTTTTTTTGATCTACCAAGGATTTAAAAGATCCGTCGGCGTTTAAACTGTGAGTGCCAAAGTGCCCACCCATTTGTCTTCCGGCGCTCATGGGTTCAAAGGCAAGATCGGTGTGGCCGTACAAGCCTGCGAACCATTGTTGTAAGGTAAGCGCGCCAATAGAAAACATAAAAGTTTGATCGCGGTAATATCCGCTTCTAAAATCGCCATTCTGAAAAACTTTGCTTAAGGCAATCTGAGCCAGTTCTTTTCCATCGCCAAAGATGCCAAACTTTGCCTTACCGGTTAATACTTCTTTTCTTCCCAATAAACTTGCCTGACGGCTTTCGTTTATTAATTTAAAATCGGTAAGAACAATCTTTTTAAAATCATCGAAACTTAAATTGCTAGCTTTTGCAGCACTGTCCTGTTTTCCCATAGTAAAGCCTTATCATACAAATATAATAGATTAAGGCAAATACAGAAAATTTATGTTTAAAAATAATTTCAAAAAAAATAGTGATTTTATTGTATCTTTACTTTAAAACCCATTTGTATGCGCATAATTATTTTTATTTTTCTGTATATCATCACTATAACCTTAAGCGCTCAAGATCGGCGGCTTTGTAATACCACTGAAGCAAGCAATCTGTGGTTTAGCACACATCCTGAATTAAAAAAAGCGTTCGACCAACGCCAAGAAATGTTATTAAAAGCTGATAAAGCCTCCTTTGGGAATAATTATTCGCGGACGCAAGCGGCGGCTACGCTTACCATACCGGTTGTTTTTCATATTTTACATACGGGGGGCAGCGAAAACATAAGCGATGCCCAAGTAGAAGATGCCGTTAAAATATTAAGTCGCGATTTTCAGAAACTAAACGCCGACACTTCCGTTGTTGTTCCGGCATTTAAAAACATTATCGGCAACACGGGGATAGAATTTGTACTTGCAAAAATAGATCCTAACGGTAATTGCACCAACGGAATTATACGCCATTGGGATGTTAATACCAATTGGACGGGCGCCTTTAACGAGTATGCTTATTCGTGGCCAAACAATCAATACTTAAATTTTTATGTAGTTAAAACTATGGATGGTGGTGCCGCGGGATATACTTATTTGCCCGGTTCCGGTATTCCTAACGATATGGATAACATTGTTATTTTAAGTTCTTATGTAGGAAGCATTGGCACAGCAAATGTTACTGTTTCCAGGGCTCTTACTCATGAAGTTGGCCATTGGCTTAACCTTCCGCATGTTTGGGGGGGAACCAACCAGCCCGGGGTTTCCTGCGGGGATGATGGCGTGAGTGATACGCCCATTACACAGGGCTATACTTCCTGTACACTAAATAATTCTCAAATTTGCACTTCGGGAATTCAGGAAAATGTTCAAAATTACATGGATTACGCATATTGTTCAAAAATGTTTACCCTTGGTCAATCCAATCAGATGCAAAACTGCATGGCCGCTGCCATATCCGGTAGAAATAATTTAAGCACACCGGCCAATCTTGCTCTTACAGGAATTACCACCACCACATCCAATTGTATACCTTTTGTACAAGTAGCCTCATTAAATGCCGCACAGGTTTGTAAGGGAAGTACTTTAACCATTAACTCTTATACTTCAAACTATGCACCCACTTCTTATTTCTGGTCGGCTACCAATGGCGCAACCATCGCTAATCCGAATGCTGCAAATGCTGCTATAACTTTTCCCAACGCGGGGAGCACAACGGTTACCTGCCTTGCCTCTACAATAAATGGCGGAGCCTCGGCATCTATTATTATTAATGTAACTAATGCAGGAACCGCCCAGGCTATGCCTTATGCTGAGAGTTTTGAAGCAGGCATTCCGGCAAACTGGAGTATTACCAATGTAAACAGTGGCTCAGGCACATGGTCTTTAACAAGCAATGCCGCTAAAACAGGGCTCAATTCCTTTTTCCTTAATGGAGCAACCAGCTCCCCGGGCGATGTAGATATTTTAAAAATGCCAATCCTTGATTTATTGAATAACCCAAACGATACGCTTTCATTTAAACTGGCTTATGCGCGTAAATCCACTACCCATTTTGATAATTTTAAAGTTGAAGCTTCAAAAAACTGCGGTGGAACATGGGGCCTTTTATATAATCCTGCCGCTTCTAATATGGCGAATGGTTCTGGTGGAGTAGACAGCAATTTTTTTGTGCCCACTCTATCTCAATGGAAACACATTAACCTAAGCAATTACCCGAACTGGAGTAACTATTCCAATTCGACCAATGTAATGATACGTTTTTCATTTACACAGGATGTTACTAAAGGTTTTGGCAATAATTTATATATTGATGATATTAATTTTTCAGGCGCATCATTGGTAGGTGTTAATGAAATAAGTAAAAATATTCAACTATCTCTTTATCCTAATCCCACAAAAAACGAAGCCACCCTGCATTTTATTTTGAGCGATGCTGCCTTTATTAAAGTAAACGTTACGGATGTACTGGGCCGAAATGTATTAACTCCGATTGAAAATCAATTTAATTATGGCGAGCAATCTATTTCTTTAAATTCCAATAACCAATTAAAAAAAGGAATTTATTTTGTAACGCTTAGTTTAAACGGAACTAAATTGAGCAAGAAACTGATTGTTGAATAAAATTTTTTGTTATACATTTTTTGATCTTCAAATCTTTTTAGTTTCTATTTATGGGGCACTAATTGCCGCAAATTAATCGGCGTAAATTTTATATAGATATTGTTATGCGCAACTTGTATAGTGTATTATTCTTACTTATTATATCTTCCTTTAAAATGAAACAAGAGCCTCCATGCGCAGAAATTAAATTATATGAAAAAGCGAATTTTTCTATTGGAGTGGCAGTAAATACGGAAAAATTAAAGAACGAAGAAAAATATTGGAAGCTTGTACTCTCGCAATTTAACAGCCTCTCTCCCGAAAAAACACTGAAACCCATTTATATTCACCCTAAAAAAGATCAATTCGACTTTACAGAAACAGATCATCTGATAGATTTTTGTAAAACATATAATAAGCGATTGCACGGCCATACATTGGTGTGGGATGAATCTCTGCCGCTTTGGATTGAAAAATTTAAAGGTGATAAAACTGAATGGGAAGCCTTGATGAAAGATCACATTCAAACGGTAATAAACCATTGCAAGGGTTACATTAAAAGCTGGGACGTAGTAAATGAAGCCTTTAATGATGATGGAACTTACAAAAAGAATATCTGGTTTAATCATATTGGCGAAACGTACATTGAGCAAGCTTTTCTTTATGCGTCGCAAGCCGATCCTACAGCTAAATTATTTTATAATGATTATTCATTAGAAACCAACGGACAAAAACTTGATAAGGTTCTTAAACACTTTAGCGGATTAAAAGCAAGAGGCATTAAAGTGGACGGCGTTGGTATGCAAATGCATGTAAGCGTGGATTATCCCTCCGTTACGGCTATTAATCTTTCGGCTTTAAGTATTCAGGCGCAAGGTTTTTTGGTGCATTACTCTGAGTTGGATGTTATTTTAAGCGGAAGAGAATACTTATTTACAGGGAAGAAAAAAATGTTTGAAATGCAAAAAGAAAGAATGAAACAAATTGTTGAAGGCTATTTAAAATTAAAACCGGAGTACCAATTTGGAATTACCTTATGGGGAGTGTCTGATAATGATTCGTGGCAAACTGAAAAACATCCACGCTCACGGCCATTGCTTTTTGATGTGCGATACAGAGTAAAACCCGCTTACTGTGGTTTTTTGGAAGGGCTTGGGAATTAATAGGGGTTAGTGTCCCTCTGGAAAAAATTAAAACCAAACAGTATTACCGTAAAACGTATCGAAATGCCTTTAATAGTTGGAAGTAATAAGGCAAAACTCTAGTTTCATGTCAAGCTACTTTTGACGGATAACCCTGACAGGGCGTATCGGGCGGAATGCGTGAGTCTGCTAAAAACTAATCTTGCTTTACAACTTTAATTTCCAAATCCGCGGGGGAGTATTTCTTCAGGTTTTTAATTTGCGCCAGTTGATCTTTTACGGTGATCTCATCTCCGCTTATGACCAACATATATGAATTGGGCGTATAATATTTTTTAATTATTTTCTGAACGTCTTCCATCTTTAACGCGTCCACCAGTTTGATAAGGTTTTTGCGCTGTTCAAAATTGTAAAGAACGGGATTATAAAAATCAAGCACGGCTGAAGGATGTTCCATTGACATTAAGCGCGCTTTGTAACCTGTTATTTCATTATCAAATTCGGTTTTTGTAAACGCCGCCTTTGCAAAGCCAGCTAAGGTTTTATCAAAAAGGTTAATCGTATTTAGCATTTCGTTACTGCGAACGGAACAAGCAATTGAAATTAGATTGGCAAATTTAGCAGACACATGCGAACTTCCAATGCTATAAGTTTTACCGCCAATTTCACGAATCTCTTTAAAAAGTGTTTGATTGAATAGTTGATTGGCAATGTAAAAAGCGGCGTAATCTTTATCGTTGGTTGAAGGCGCAGTTTTATTCCACTCTAGGGCGCATTGGGTGGCACCGGTTCTGTTTGCAAAAGCAATTTCCGTTTTTTTAATAGAGGGTTCATCTAAAGAAACGCCGTTCACTTCGCCATACGTAGATTGCCATGCGCCGAAATTATTATCGATAATTTTTTTTACTTCTTCGCTATTGAAGTTTCCACAAACAACCACGCGCGTATTCTTAGGCGTGTAATTGAACTGGTGAAACTCTATCAGCTTCTCGGGCGTTACCTGCTGCAAATGCTGTTTATAAACCGTTCTGCCCAATGGATTATTTACACCATAAAGGCCAAGGTTGGAATACACTCGCGCCATTGCCGAAATATCCATCTTCACAGGGTTGTTGTAATCAATTAAGTAAGATACATATTGGCTCACCTTATCTTTGTTATACAATGGTTGAAGAATGGCCGCACTTAACAAATCAAATGCTGTGATGGCATCTTTACTTAACACATCGGCTTCAATAGTGGTAAAATCATATCCTGCGCCGGCCTTTAATTCAGTTCCTATAGCAAAGGCCTTATCTGCCTGCTCATCCTCAGTGTATTTTTTATTTCCTTTTAAAAGGAGGTTTGCCGCAAGATTATTGTAACCCTGCTGACCCGGAGCTTCATTTTTTTTTCCGCTGTTTATCATCACAGAAATACTCATAGCTTCTATTTTACCATATTTAATAAAATAGATCTTGAGCCCATTCTTTAACGTGTAGTTTTCCAGCACAGGCGTTTCCTGCGCAGTGGCAGTTAAAATACTCATTGTTATAAGTAGGTAGGTAATAAATTTCATGATTCCGGTTTTTAATTATTCTTTTTCAATGGGTTTAATATTTATCACCTTCATTTTTTCAGGATTAAAATATGTTTGCGCGATAGGAATTAGATCGGCGGGTTTTATTTTTTTATATTCGTCAAGTGTGGCATTAAATTTTTTATAATCGTTGTAATAATATTCAGCTTGTCCTAATCTTGCGCAAATGTCCCCGTTGGAATAGTTACTGAAGATAATCTGAGTTTCCAGGTTGCTGATGTAATTTTTCAATTCCGTTTCCTCCAGGCCTTCTTTAATCAATGAATTTATTTCCTTGCTGATTTCTTTTTTCACCTTAGCATTTCCAACGCCTGCCTGCATGATTACATCAAAAAAGGTATAATTACTGTACATACGCGCGCTGTACTGTTCGCCACTAATTTGATAAGCGAGGTTATTATTTACAATGCGCTTGTTTAATAGCGAATTGGTATTACTGAATAATAATTCAGATAATAAATTAAACGCGTAAAAATCTTTATGTCCAAATGCAGGAGAAGGAATAATGTAAGAATAGATTTGCACCGGAAAATCAATGCTCATTTCTTCAGTAGTAATGTTATGCGTAAATATATCGGGCTCTGTTTTTTTTGTATTTACCGGAAGTTGTTTTTTTACAGAGCCAAAATGCTTTTCGCAATAGGCAAAAATTTCGTCCGATTTTACATTTCCGCTAATAACAACAAAAGCGTTGTTTGGACTATAAAATTTATCATAAAAATCCTGGCATTGTTTAGTGGCAAAAGAAGTTATTTCATCCAAGTTGCCTATCACATCCACTTGGTAAGGATGTTTTAACGGATATAATATTTTATACCGTTCACTCGCCATTTTATTGTACCAATCGTTAAGACCAAGGCGCAATTCTTCTCCAACCACTTCTCTTTCTGTGTCAAGAACTTTTTGGTCAAGGATTAAATTCTCCATCCGGTCGGCTTCCATTTCAATAACTGTTTCAATATTTTTCGCTGGCACTTCTTCATGGTAAACAGTCCTGTCGTAAGTAGTATAAGCGTTAATCGATCCTCCCAGTCTATCAATAACTTTAAAAGGCTTATTTTCTTCACCTTGAAATTTTTTAGATCCCCTGAACATCATGTGCTCAAATAAATGAGCCATGCCGCGCACGCCGTCCCATTCGTCTTTGCTGCCTACGCGGTACCATACTTGAATTTCGGCCATGGCATTGGTATTTTTTTCGCAGACAATAATTTTTAAACCATTAGCCAGTGTTTTTGTTTTGGTAGGATAATCAATAGCCCTGCTCATAAAAGAGAGCGACATTAATAATACAAGTAATTTTAGTTTGTTCATCGTTATTTAGTTTAAAAGCCCATGTTTATTCCTATTGTGAAGCCTTGTTTTATTTTAGCGTCAGGTGCGTAACCCAATACATAATCTATTCTGATTACCTTAAATAATTTTTCCAACCCGAAATTAATTTCGTAATAATAATCCAATTTGTTACTGGCCATAAAGTGTCCGCCAACAACTTCCTGTACTTTTAATTTTTTAATTAATGGAATTTTATTAATGATAAAGCCGTTGAAGTGATGTTCGGCATGCGCTTCGGTAAACCATTTATCCGCGCTGTAAGTATAATAGGGTAAAAGCCTGTAACTGCTTAAATAATCATTGGTATTAAAAAAAGTTTGATTACCTGTAAAATGTTTATAATCCATAAAATACATTTTGCCGGTATTTAAAAAATAACCACCGCGTAAGCGATAATTTAAATTTCCAAAGAGACCAAGTTTTATTTTGTCGGAAATATTTATGCTGGCCAGATCATAGTCTGCAACTGAATTTAAATAGGGGAAGGCTTTTTTATATCCAATAGAAAGGCGTGGGTATTTGCTGCCACTAATTATTTTTTGATGCGGAAGTGTGTAATATTTTTGTTTGAATCTGAATGAAAAAAGCGCTTCGGCAGTTAAGGCATTATTAAGTGTAAACATATTTGCCTCGTTGGCCGGATTTTGGGGATCATTGGAAGTAAATAATTTATTTTTATCATCTATCAAAAGTAAATCGCTGGTGTTTTTTAGCGGAGCGCGCTCGGCATATTTTAATATCCCGTTAAAGTAAATGCCGTTTACCAGTTCAGTGTAATAAAATGCGCTAAGGGCACTTTCTTTATAAAGTTTCATAAAGTTTTCATTCATTAACAAAGTATAAGCGGAGTTAATAAGCGGCGAAATGGGATCTTGTTCATTAAACTGCTCTGTAATGGTTTTTATATTAATACCCACGCTCGAAAACTTTTCAGGTTTAAATAAATAGCTGGCTCCAAGTTCTCCTCCCCACAGTTTATTTGAAAAACCATACCGCGATTTACCTGTAATATTTATAAAACGATGGTCTTCATATTCTTTATGAATACTTAATTTATAACTGAGATTAAGTCCTTCAACGGTGTTATACTGAACGCCGTTAGTAATTATGCCTGGTAAAGAAGCGGTGAATTTCTTTTTTGTGTTATTATAGGTATACCCCATAAAAACATCGTTGAATTTAAATTTGTTTCGCTTTTTGTCTACAGAGTCTTTATAACGGTCTGTTCCCCTTATCATGGCAATGCTGTCTTTTGTCCTGTAATCCTTTGCTTCTTCGTTTGTTAATGGCACCGCGCGATTAGTGGCCCAGTAGGCTGTATCTTTTTTATTGGCTCCCTCTTCCACTTTTAAAACTTCATTTTTAAAAAACTTTTTAGGAAATTCGGGATGAAGATTGTAGTCCTTAATGTTGGCATTAAAATAACCATCTCCTTTAAACCCGAATGCTTTAAAGTCAAAATAAAAATTGAGTGTTACTGGCAACCAAATGCTGTCGGCCGCAACGGGCGCGTGTAATTGTTTAATCAAAAGTGTATCTACAAAATCAATCTTCGCTTCTTTAGTAAGCATTAAATCCACGCTGGTAATTCTCCATGTGCTATCTTGAATGTAAATAATGCCTCTGAAACATGGATCTGTTTTTCTTTTAGGAACAACTTTAATTTTATTAATGATCTTTCCATCTCCTTTAATGGTACCGAGTAAATAAAAACGGTAATATAAAAAAGCGTTTTCGTTAATGGGGGAAGTAAAAGGGCGATCGCTTAAATTGCCAAGCTCAACTAGGTTATTGTAAAAATTTACTTTCATGTCGCTAAGTTGGTTAAAACTGAATGCTTTGTTGTCGCCACTCACTTTACTGCTGTACATAATTTCTTTTTCATCATCAGGAGCACGGTAATGATATTTGCTTTCGCTTTCCGATAAATACACAACGCCTTTAATATCGGCGGTATCAGAAGCGTTTCCACCAGAGAGCTTCACTAGTTTTGAAAAGTTTTTAGGAATTTGTTTAATTCGCTGTAGTCCTTTTATATAAGCTATGCAGGTATATGCATCAATTTGTTTTTGATAGTATTTTCGTTTTTTAATCGCTTTTCGTATAATAGGGTAAGCAGGATCTTCACCCGCTTTAACTTCTACTTCCGATAAAGAAACACCGTCTGCGGAAAGGTTTATGTTTACAGTTTTATCGCCGGTAAGCTCAATTTTCTGAATCTTTTTGCTATAGCCCACATATTGATAGACCATTTCATAAGTTCCTGCGGGAAGTTTTAAAGCATAGGCGCCATCAACATTGCTATTGGTGCCAAATGTAGTGCCCTTAACCATAATTGTAGCGAATGGGAGAGGTTCTTTTTTGTCAGTAATCTTTCCTGACAAAATAAAAGTTTGTCCTTTAAAGACAATGCTTGTAAAAATTAAAAAAATCAGAAGAATGTATTTCATATTGCCTTTCTAAAGCGTATAAGGTAATAGAAATATTGCATATTCTCAGTTTTTTTTATCAAATCCCAAAAAAGCATAAGATAAAATATTGGCTCCCATTTTCAAGGCTTTGGCGCGAGCCTCTTCACTATCGTTGTGCACTTCAGCACTTTCCCAACCATCACCCAGATCGCATTCAAAATCGTAAAAACAAATGAGTTTGCCTTTATAAATTAAACCAAAACCTTGCGGCGGCTTATTGTCGTGTTCATGCACTTTAGGCAATCCGTTAGCAAAATCATACTTCTGGTGATAAACAGGATGATTGAAAGGCAACTCTACAAAGTCGAGTTCAGGAAAAACTTTTTTCATTTGGGGACGAACAAATTTATCCATGCCATAATTATCGCTGATGTGGAGGAAGCCCCCGCCCAATAAATAATTACGCAAATTCTCTGCTTCCTGATTAGAGAAGATAACATTGCCGTGCCCTGTCATGTGCACAAAAGGATAATTGAATATCTCGGCGCTTCCGGCATCCACGGTAGCCTGTTCGGGATTGATATTTGTTTTAAGATTCTCGTTACAAAATTTAATAAGATTAGGAACAGAAGTTTCAAGATTAGCATACCAATCTCCGCCGCCGTTATATTTTAAAACAGCAATCTGGTAGGCATAAGGAGGAATGGTTTTAAAAGAGAGAAAGAAAAAAGCAATTCCCGCAATACATGAGCCTATTTTAAGAAACGAGTTTGGCATCCTATAAAGTTAACTATTTTTATAAAACTGAACTAATTCAATGGCCTGTTTAGCTTCGGCAACATCATGCACTCTTAAAATAGAAGCACCGTTAAGCAAAGCAATGGTATTTAAAACGGCAGTTCCGTTTAAAGCTGTTTGCGGATTGGTTTTAATAACTTTATTGATCATACCCTTTCGTGAGATTCCTGCAAGTAGCGGAAAACCCAAAGCACCGATAAGCTTCATTTCCTTAAGTAATTTATAATTATGTTGCGTCTCTTTACCAAAGCCAAAACCCGGATCAAGAATGATTTTGTTAAAGTTTAGTTGTTGCAGCTGTTGAATTTTTCCTTTAAGAATTTCAAGCACTTCGATAACCACATTGGTGTAAGAGGGGGCTTTTTGCATGGTTTGCGGCGTGCCCTGGATATGCATAAGAATGTATGGAAGCTGGAGTTTTGCCATGGTGCCAAACATTTCCGAATCAAAATTTCCTCCGCTGATATCGTTAATCATATCCGCTCCCTCATCCGCTGTTTTTTGGGCTATTGTGGCGCGGTATGTATCCGCACTTATAAAAATTTCAGGAAAAGCTTTTCTTATTTTAGGCAATGTTTCCTTTAAACGATTCCACTCTTCCTCTTCGGAAGTTTCAGTGGATCCGGGTCGTGACGAGGCTGCTCCAATATCCAGAATATCCGCTCCCGCCTCAATTTTAGTTTCAATATCAATTAAAATATCTTTGATGTTTTGATACTTTCCTCCATCGTAAAAACTATCGGGAGTAAGGTTAATAATAGCCATTACCAAAGGTTTACTAAATAATAAACTTTTGCCATTAACGGCATAATCAATTGGTTTTAATTCATTATTTTTAACGCTCATAATTTTATGCAAACTACCTCTCAGCAATACGACGCGGCAATTTCCAAGTGCAAAGATATCTTTTTAAAAAAGATGAAGGACTATGGCACAGCCTGGCGCAATTTAAGGCTTACTTCATTAACGGATCAGATTTTTATAAAAGCGCAAAGGATCAAAAGTATTGAAGAAAAAGGAACTCAGAAAATAAATGATCATATTAGCGGAGAATACATTGGTATTATTAATTATTGCGTGATTGCACTAATTCAACTGGATTTGCTGGATGATACGCGGGTGGATTTACCTTATGAAGAAGTAGAGGCATTGTATAAAAAACATCTTGCCGAAACAAAGCAATTGATGCTGGATAAAAACCATGATTATGGAGAGGCTTGGAGGGATATGCGGGTGAGTTCGCTAACAGACCTTATCCTAATGAAAATTTTTAGGGTAAAGCAAATAGAAGATAATAAAGGCCAAACGATTATTAGTGAAGGGGTAGATGCTAATTATATGGACATGATCAATTATTCGGTTTTTGCTTTGATAAAATTAATTGGAAATACATAACGTTTTATAGAACTAACGCGGAATTTAGATTTAAGTATTAACATTTGCTTATTCGTTAAAAATTTAAAATTTTTGCATTTGAAAAGTTTTCCTGGATAACTTTAAAAAATATACACTTTATGAAAAGTTTTTTATCTTCAAAATTATTTCGGGTTTTTTGGTCAGGCGGTCTGGCTATACTTTTATATATTAATTGCCCTCCATGCTTTAGTAAAAGCACCTTAGGAAGTTTACTGATTACCTTATTTGTAATTGTCAACGTTTTTCCATACGTGGCTGCTGCTAAAGGAAAAATAGGTGCCACATATTATTGGTTCACACAATTTGTAAGAATTTTTGTAGGGGGCTTATTTATTTTTTCAGGATTTATAAAAGCCAACGACCCTTTAGGGTTTTCCTATAAGCTGGAAGAATATTTTGAAGTGTTTAAAAATGATACTGGCATGGTCTTCTTTGAATATTTCGCTCATATTTCTCTACCACTGGCAATTATTATATGTGCCAGTGAAATTATATTGGGCATCATGCTGTTGCTGGGAATGAAACGAGATCTGACCTTATGGTTGTTGCTGGCTCAAATCGTATTCTTTACTTTTTTAACCTTTTACTCAGCCTGCTATAACAAAGTAACTCACTGTGGTTGTTTCGGCGATTTTTTAAAACTTAAGCCTTGGGAAAGTTTTTGGAAGGATGTAATTTTAATGATAGCCATTGCCATTTTATTCTCCGGCAGGGAAAATATTAAACCGTTTACTTCGCCCATGGTATTAAGCGCTTTGTTTTTACTGGCACTTATTTTTTCAATTGGTTTTCCTATTTATGCATACCGTAATTTGCCGCCACTAGATTTCAGGGCTTACGCGCCCGGAATGAATATTAAAGAAAACATGAAGCGCGATACGAGTTACCGCGATCCGGTGATTGAAACCGGATTTATTTATGAGAATTTAAAGACCAAAGAAAAAAAACATTTCGATCTTAAAAATTATCCGTGGCAGGATACGCTGAATTGGAAATGGTTTGCTACGGATAATGTGGTGGTGAAGGATGCGGTGAATGCCCCGAAAATTACTGATTTTACAGTAAACAATTTGGAGGGTTCTTCCATAAGCGATTCTCTTTTAAATAATAAAAATTACAGTTTTTGGTTGGTGATGTATGATCTTCGAAAAACGGAAGATGATGAAACATTAATGGCGCAGATAAAGGACTTTTATAAACTGGCCACCGGAGAAAAGTATCAATTTATAGCTTTAACAGCAAGCGGTCCGAAGGAAATTGATGAATTTAAACATAAGCACAATGCCTTGTTTGATTTTGCAACGGTTGACGGCATTGTATTAAAAACAATGATCAGAAGTAATCCGGGATTAATGCTGATGAAGAATGGAACGGTCATTCAAAACTGGCATCATAATAATTTCCCATCATTTACCGATGTGAAACAGAAGTTTATGAAGTAGACAGTTGTAGAATTTTTGATTTTGAAATTTTTTAGAGCGGCGTAAATTCCGTAAATTCTAAAAATCAAAACTTCTTTAACTAATAAGCGTAATCTGTCAGGTACTCAAATCCCTTGGTTAATTTTCCATCCTTGCAGATGCTTGCGCGTTCTATCAGCCCATCCGCATCGCCACTAAAAACATGTGGCAGCACACGCTCGGTAAGATCTTTTCCGAAATCATCGCTGGCATCACGGGGCAATTCGCAGGGCAGATTATCTACCGCCATAATGCAAATGGTGTCTTTATTAAAGGGAAGATCTTCATGGTGTTTTAAAATATTATAGCCATAAAAAGGTGCAGTAATTGTGCTGGAACGAATGGTTGTAGGAACGGAACCGTCAATATCGCAGGTAATATCGGCAATTACGGAAATATGAAAATCGGGTGCTTGAATATCTTTAACGGTAAACATTTTTGGCGAGCGTGGATCCCAATAATGAGCAGACATATAAAGGTCTGTTACTTTGGTGTAATCGGTAAACCTCGAAACAAAATGTTCAGGGTGCGAGAAGAAATCATTTAAATCGAAATTATGATCATTCGGACGCTCCACATAATCGCGGGGATTTAACTGGCAATAAACAGGTTCACGAAAACTCATGGTAAGAAATTCTTCCGAAGTAACTTTTCGTATTCTTAAGGCGCTTAATGTTTCAATAACTCCGTTGGCCACACGTCCTCCACCGGTTAATGCGATTTTTATGTTTGGTAATTTAACACGCTTTAATTCTTCCTCCATTTCGGCTCTATCGCGACAAAGGTGCGCGGGCTTCAAACGAAAAAGATCATACTTTAGCCCATAACCTAAAATGCCGTTATAAGCGCCAACAACTCCTGCAAATCTACCAAAGCCAATAATTCGATTGTTATTTTTATCTGTTAAAGTTTCGTAATCTACCATTTGAATTTTCTTTTCAATTAAAGCATGCATGAGCTTTTTATTGTGCGCCTGCTTTTTGATAGTATGAGAAAAGAAAAAATATTTTTTGCCGGCAATCAGTTTGTCAACGGGAACTTCTTTAACGCCCATTAAAACGTCGCAATCGCTGATGTCTTCCTGTAGTGTTACTCCAAAAGAAGTATATTCTTCATCAGAATAACAACGTATTTTACTTGGCTGAACAACCACTTCCACATTGGGATATTTGCGTGTTAATTCAGAACAAATAAGAGGGGTTAAAGGCACCCGTTTATCAGGCGGACTTTTATCTTCTTTTAATACACCAATTTTTATTTTTTGCATAATCTATAAACTTACACTCTATATCTTAAAAAGACATGTTAATGAAACAGGGTTATTTTGTAGCTTTACAAAGATAACATTAATGCGTATTTTGAAAAGATTTTTATTTCTGCTTATTTTTCTTATTTATTCTTTTTCAATGCTTTCGCAGGGTAAAAGAATAAGTGTTCTTTCCAAAAAGTACAGTCCTGCGCAGCTTCAGGAAGATGTTCAGTTGCTTGAAAATGTAGTACTTGCCATGCATCCGGTAATGGGTATTTACAAGAGTCGCAATTACTACCGAACTTATTTTGACAGTGTAAAGTCATCTTTTACAGACAGTTTAACAGAAAAAGAATTTAGATTCAGATTAAAACTAGCAATAGATGGTTTGCATTGCGGACATACTGAATTAATACATTCTGCTAAATTTTATATGGCCGGCAGCAAGTTAAAATATAATTATTCCCCTTATTTTTTCATCCCTGTAAAAGATAAAGTTTATTTGTTTGCAAGCCTTAATAAAAAAAAGGATACTCTAATTAAAAAGGGTGCTGAAATAATTTCAATTAATGGCATCGCTGCAGATTCTATTTTAAGGCATAGCAAACGTTTTATCACTACAGATGGTTATAATGTTACAGGAAAGGAACATTATATAAAGTTATCGTTTAACACCTACTATCTTTCTATTTTTGGCAGGCCCGATACTTTTCAAATAGAGTATAAACAGAAGGATTCGGTTTTAAAAATATCTTATCCCGCCTTTAAAGCCCGTTCAATCCCTTCCATTGCTTTAGGAGCTAATGATGACTCATTATATACTATCTATAAAAAATCAAGAATGAAATTCAGATTTATGGATGAAGAAAGAAAGACCATGATTTTAAAAATAGATGGCTTCTCACGAAAGAAATTCGGTAAAAATTACCGACGGGTGTTTAAAAAATTGCATAAAAATAATTCACAGAATTTAATAATTGATTTGCGGAATAACGGGGGCGGAAGTTTGGAGAATAGTTATCGGTTGTTAAGTTATTTGTTGGATAGCAGCGCCAATCAAACCCTGCGCACGGGTATTCGATCTTATCCCTACAAGCAATACACCCGAGGAAATATTTTTTTTAAATTAATGAAATTTGGTTTTCAGATCATTGCTAAAAAGAAAACTATTAACGATACAGATAACTATGTGTACACTATTAAACCTTTAAAAAAATATCATTATAAAAACAACATATTTGTACTTATAAACGGTGGCTCCTTTTCCGCTTCGTGTTTGGTGGCCGCTTATTTAAAGTATAATAATCGGGCTGTTTTTGTTGGGGAAGAAACCGCCGGCGCCGCTGAAGGATGTAACGCCGGCATCACTCCGTATTATAAATTACCGAATACAAAGCTCCGATTGCGAGTACCTGCTTTTAGAATTGTGAACGATGTTTGTCCTATGATAACAGGCCGCGGAATTATGCCGGATTATAAAATTGAATATACCATAAATGATATATTGGCGAAGAAGGATTTGGAAATGCAAAAAGTAAAAGAATTAATAAAGTAACTCCTTCGTTAAAAATGGTGAAACAGTAGTTTTTTCGTTTTAAAATTCGTATCTTTATATTGTTCTTTGAAGATAATTTAGAATTTCAATGGTTTATATTTTCTGATATACAGTCATAAAATCAACAAATTAATAATTCTAAAATTAAATGGGTCCGACCGGTTTTGACAGTAAGCGCATTAGATAGGTAAGCACGTAGAGCGTTGTAAGACGAGCTCTTTAAACTGAACTTTCAAAACTTTTATTCGGCGAAGATAACTCTTACGCTATGGCTGCTTAATTTAGAATTAAGTGACCTTTGCTTTCCGGGGAGCTAAACTGCTCTGCGCTCCGGGTAAAGCATCATAAATGTGTAGTTTGTAATATCAATGTTGCGGGGTGTTACAATAATAGCAACTAAGTTAAAGTTTGGTTTGAATTAACGCCTGGCTTTGATCGAAAATTAAGTTAATGATAAACGTGTAGAAAGCTTATTTCTTCCTTATTTGGACGAGAGTTCGAATCTCTCCGGGTCCACGATTGCGAAAGCAATTCCCACTAAAGAACACTAAACCCCTTGGAAACAAGGGGTTTTTTTATTTTATAGCCGGTTTCAGGTTATAAAAGCATCTAAAAAAATCAAATTTGCAGTGAACAATTGAGTGAACAGATATTTCACCTTATTTTTGTTCACTCAAATCCTTGTATCCCTTTATAGATAAGGCATTTGGCGTTTATATAATTGTTTTAAATCTCAGCGATTTCTTTAGAAAAAAGAGATAAAAACAATTAAAAAAAATGTTATGAAAAACACTCAAAAACTATTAGTAAGCTTTAGGATTCTAACGAGAAGGTCTAAAAATGGTGAGGCACCCATTTATGTAAAAATATATGTGGATTCAAAGCGTCTTGAAATTGCCACCGGATATTCCATTAACCCAAAATTTTGGAATAATGCCACTGGTGAGATAAGATCGGCACATCCGGAATACCTTCATTATAATACCAAATTAGGAGATATAAAGTCCGAAATCAAAAGAGAGTTTTTGTTAATGACAGCTACTCAAAGAACTGTAACTGTGCAGGAATTAAAAAAGAAGTATTTAAAGGTTGATGATAAGCCGCTTTATAAAACAATATGCGAAGCATTTGATTTCCACAACATAAAAGTGGAACAGCTAGTAAAAGCCGGTAAATTATCAGCTGAAACCTTGCTACGCTATAAAATCACTAAAAATAAAATCGTTGATTTTATGAAAGTGACATATAATGTTAGCGATAGATCGTTAAACGATTTGAAATACTCCTTTATAACTGATTTGGAGCATTACTTCCTGACTAACCAAAAACTTCATAATAATACCACCTATAAGTACATCAAAAATTTCAAAAAGATCATAACCATGGCGGTGAATAATGATTGGATGGGTAAAAATCCTTTCATGCAATTTAAATCACAGTATCATTGGAAAGATCGTGAAGTATTAACCCAGGAGGAAATTGACCTTCTGATTAACAAAGAATTTAGTTCCGAGAGATTGATCCAGGTTCGGGACGTATTTGTTTTTTGCTGCTATACCGGGTTTGCGTATGCTGATATTCATAAATTTGAACACGATGCGGTAATAAGAGGCCTTGATGGAGAATTTTGGTTAACTACTACCCGAAAGAAAAGTAAGGTAAAAGAGAGTGTTCCATTATTACCGAAGGCCTTAGAGATCATTCAAAAATACAAAGATTGTACTTTTTGTATTGCCAACAATAAACTGTTGCCTGTTAAGAGTAATCAGAAATACAATGAATACATCCAGGAAATTGCATCTCTTTGTGGAATTAAAAAACATCTTACTACCCACATTGCGCGCCATACATTTGCAACCACAATAACACTATCAAACGGAGTGCCCATCGAAACAGTGAGTTCTATGCTTGGTCACAAAAACATAAAGACTACACAAATTTATGCAAAGGTAGTTGAACAGAAAGTTAGTACTGACATGAAGCTTCTAAAAGAGCGTCTTTCTGCGAGAGAAGTATTGAATGTTGACGTACTAAAAGAAGCACAGTAATTATAGGAGAACTGTTTCGTTTCAAACCAAAGTGTACTGATTTAAGATAAAAGAATAGAGACATTTTCTTAAGTTTAACTAATGTAAAAACAGAAAGAAAATGGAAACAAATTCAAACAAAAAATCAGCCGAAAGTTTAATTAAGGATATT
>JACPOC010000030.1:9942-11994 GCA_016185125.1 Bacteroidota bacterium | reverse complement strand
GCCGGGGACAAAGCAACGGGGGCTAACAGCAGTCATTTGCGCAAGGGGGCGGACGTCGGTCATCGTTCAGGCAAGTTTTGGCGCGCTGACGCGCTTTATTTTTATTTGCCTTCACTAAAAAACATTTGTACTTTTAATTAACTTTTGTCGGTGTAGACACAGGAGTGCTTTTAATCCCCCCTGCGCAAGCCTGCAAAACGTTAGCACCAATTATGACGACATGAAATACATTCTGACATTCTTAATATTTGGGACTTTAATTTCCTGTGACGAAGATATTGTAGTTGACCCGTTCGCGGTTAGTGATCATACACGGGACAGCATCTATCTCAAAGTTAATGAGCTGACATCGAATCTAAAATATGATGACGCTGAAAAACTTTTAGGGACTATTCGCGCACGTGACATCTATGATCAAGACTATTTCTATTTGATGTCAAATGTTAAGACTCATTTGAATAAACAATCTGAAGCCATCCATTATTTACGTTTAGCACTAAGAGTAAGCAAACAAAAAGCAGCAATTCATTATTTACTAGCGGAGCGATATGGTGCAATGAATATGAAAGACAGCGCCATTGTTTGTCTCAACCGAGCAATTGCCGAAGATACTTTGAACCAGGGATATTTGAGAGCCCGAACTAAATATTACATTGACAATCAACTTCCTATTCTGGCCCTCGACGACGCGAATCGTCTGCTCCGTATTGATAGTTCTGTGAATAATGTTCTTTATCGGGCCCGGTGCACATTTGATATTGGTGATACATCTGGGGCGTTCGGACTTTACCAACTAGTATACAATCGACATCCCGATAATTTAGATGCAATAAAATACATTGGCTTTATTTATTCCTATCAGAAGAAAAATGCGAAAGCAAAAGAGTATTTCAATAAATATTTAAATTTAGATCCAACAAATGGTGACGTATTCTTTCAAATGGCGATAATCCTAAGCAACGAAAATAAAATTGATAAAGCATGCGATTGTCTTTTGAAAGCAATGGAGTATGGAGACGAGGACGCCTACAAGCATGCTTATAAATGTGAGGAACAATTTAAAAAGCGAGGCATCGAAATAAAATTTAGAACTGATTCGATCCCAAAGCAGACCAAATCGGACGGATCACATCAAATCTAATAACTGGTGCTAACCCGGGGCATTTGCGTCAGCGGGCGGACGAGTAGTTTTTTGCTTTTATTCTTTTGCCTGCTTCGCAGAAATTTAGTATTTTTATAAAGCAAAAAAAGAGGCAGCGTTTGTGCACTATATAAACTTTTGTCGTAAGTAGACAGTTTTGAGTTTCAATACCCGCCGAACGCAAGCCCCGAAACCGTTAGTGGCAAGCGTGAACCAGACATGAAAACATTAGTATTTTACATAGCAATTACTTTATTTCTGTTTTCGACAGTGTTCGCATTCGGACAAAGTCTAAAAATAGAAATCTTTAACAGGACAAATTATGACCTTGATTCCGTTTCCATCGGCGAAAAATTCGTGGGGACAATTGAAAAAGACTCCTCTATAATTGTAACAGACTGTAAAAGAATAATACTTCAAGATCGTTATGTTCCGTTTGGACCTGTTGATGGTGTAATAAAAGACAAAAGACGTAATAGTGAATTTTTTGGTTTTTGTGGTAATGGAAAGGAACTTTTTCTAAAAGGCGAATACAAGTTTGATATTTATGTTAGTGAAACTAAACTTGGTTATCGACTCTACTGGGACTCGCATAAATAACGCCAGCCACTAACACGGGGCATTTGCGTCAGCGGGCGGAAGTCGGCGTTTTTTGCTTTATTCTTTTGCCTGCTTCGCAGAATTTAGTATTTTTAATAAAGCAAAAAAGAGAGGCGGCGTTGGTGCATTATATAAACTTTTGTCGTGGTAGACAGTTTTGAGTTTCAATACCCGCCGAACGCAAGCCCCGAAACCGTTAGCCCACATTGCTGACAAAAGAGTGACACCAAATTAATTGTATTTTCGGCTGACAAAAGAGTTTTCGGCTGACGAATGCCCCCGGTAAAGCAAGTTTTATTTCGTTAAGACAA
>JACPOC010000030.1:0-9919 GCA_016185125.1 Bacteroidota bacterium | reverse complement strand
TCGTTCAGGCAAGTTTTGGCGCGCTGACGCGCTTTATTTTTATTTGCCTTCACTAAAAAACATTTGTACTTTTAATAAACTTTTGTCGGGGTAGACACAGGAGTGCTTTTAATCCCCCTGCGCAAGCCTGCAAAACGTTATGCGTAACCAAGCCGGACGACACAAATAAACAAGCCGACACGCACGTGGCGACCGCACATCAAAAAACAATTTCACGGGGACACCATAACGCTCAAACGCTTAACCCGATGACATTACTATAATTGTTTTTTGGCGACACGCATCTGGCGGACCGCACTTTTGTTTGACAACAAAATCTTAGCTCCAAAAGCGGACCACACAAGCGGACGCTTAGGTAAGTAATTGTTTTGTGTTTCGGCTGACTAAAGAGTTTTCATTTCCTTCAGACATTTATAATTTTAACGGGCGACGTAAGAGCCTAACCAAAACAAGGCTTGGCAACGCATAACAGCAGCTTGGCGACCAGCGGGCCTTTGTCGGTTATCGTTCGGCGCATGGACAATTGGTCGGCTTGACAGCCGGTCTTTTTTGCGCCTCTCTAAAAAAGAGTTATCTTCGATATAACCTTTTGTCGGTGTAGACGCCTGGGTGTTTCAATAACCCGCCGGACGCCAAGCCGCAAACGTTACCAGCAAGCGTAAAGGACGACACAACAACTATCGGGCTGACTTCTAAACGACCAAACTTTTGACTTCTAAACAAACTATCGGGCGACTTTATCTCGGTAGACAATTTCGCTGTAATTCGACACAGACCAGACCTGTTTTCCGACCCTCAAGCCGACCCTTCAAAAAAATTAAAACACCGCCACCGCACAAAAAAATAAAATTCTAAGCCCACCGCACATTGCACACATTTGCCTTTGCCTGCCGACACACAAAGCCCACCCAAAGGCAAAGTCAAAAGAGTGCAATCTCCCACCCGCCATTAGCTTCGTAACGACAATTATTTTCAAAATTTCGCTTTTTGTTATAAGAATTAGTCCTATCTTTGACAAAATAAGTCAAAGCAAATTCATTCAAAGATGGACAGTTTAGGAAACAGAATAAAACAACTTAGAGAAAAACTGGAATTACCATTGCGGACAGTCGCTGCCTATCTTGATATTGACCAAGCGGTTCTTAGTAAAATTGAACATGGTCATCGCAAGGCAACCCGTGAACAGGTGCTTCAACTTGCAAAATATTTTAAGGTAAATGAAGACGAACTAATTGTTGCTTGGTTAAGCGACAAACTGGCGAACGAAGTTCAAGATGAAGATTTGGCAAAGCAAGCACTAAAAGCAGCAGAAAAAAAAGTTGAATACCTAAAGAAAAAGAAATGAACGGAGAATCTCTAAATATAACACAAGACAATTTGGATAAACTCCAAACTCTTTTCCCCGATATTTTCACTGAAGGGAAAATTGATATGGAAAAGTTTAAGGCAACTTTTTCTGACGACATCAATTTTGTAAACGAAAGATATGTTTTGAACTGGGCAGGTAAAAGCGATGCTTTTAAAGTGTTGCAAATACCAACCACCGCAACACTAAAACCACAACCTGACCAATCTGTAAACTTTGACACTACACAAAATGTTTTTATTGAAGGAGAAAATTTGGAAGTATTGAAAGTGTTGCAGAAATCTTATTACGGAAAAGTAAAGTGTATCATTATTGACCCACCATACAATACAGGCAACGACAGTTTTATTTATCCCGACAGCTTTAAAGAGAACAAAGCAGAATACGAAAAACGAGTTGGCGACAAAGACGAAGAAGGATATTTAATGAAAGAGGGCTTGTTCCGAAAGAACAGCAAAGACAGTGGACACTATCATAGCAACTGGTTAAGCATGATGTATCCCCGTTTGTTCTTAGCGAAAAATTTATTGAAAGAAGATGGAGTTGTTTTTGTTCATATTGATGATAACGAAGTTCATAACCTTCGCTTGTTAATGAATGAAATTTTCGGTGAGGAAAATTTTGTTGCACAAATTGTTTGGGAAAAGCGATATGGAAGAAGTAATGATGTAAAGTTCTTTTCGTCAGTTACTGACTATATTATTCTTTACAGGAAAACAAGCAATCTATCAATGCTTCGTGAGCCAAGAGAAGAATCCAACAATGAAATTTATACTAATCCAGACAACGACCCAAGAGGTGTTTGGACAAGTGTTTCATTCGTCAGCCAAAGAACAAAAGAAGAAAGACCAAACCTTGCTTACAAAATAATTAACCCTATTAGCAAAGCAGAATTTGAGCATCCGGTAAATTCATGGAAGTATAGCTTTACTAAATACAATGAGCTATTAAACGATAATAGACTTTATTGGGGAAAAGAGGGAACTCAGAAGTTTCCAAGGATAAAACGATTCTTAGCAGAGTTACCACAAGGTTTAGTGCCAGTTAATTTGTGGAAGCATCAAGAAGTTGGAACAGGCGAAGTCGGAACAAGAGAAGTTGATGCACTTTTAGGAAAAGAAGTTTTCACATATCCGAAGCCGACATCTTTACTAAAAAAATTATTAAAAATTGGTTCTGCTTCTGATTCAATAGTCATGGATTTTTTTGGTGGTTCAGGTTCAACAGCGCAAGCGGTATTAGAATTAAATCAAGAAGATGGAGGTAGCAGAAAATTTATTTTAGTTCAACTACCCGAATTGTGTGAAGAAGGAACAGAAGCTCTAAAAGCAGGTTACAAAACCATTGCCGATTTATCTTCTGACAGAATAAGAAAAGCAATTGCAAAAATTAAAGGAGAAAAAGAAACAAAGAAGCAATTAGAAACAGATTCTAAGGATAAGGAAAATCTTGATTTAGGTTTCAAAGTTTTTAAACTATCACCAAGCAATTTTAAAATTTGGAGAGGCAACGAAATAACGGAAGAAAACTTAGTTGAACAGTTAGATGCTTTTACAAACCCCGTAAGAGAAGAGAGCAAAAAAGACAATATGCTTTTTGAACTCATTCTGAAAGCAGGATATTTATTGACCGACAAAATTGAAGTGAAAGAAAATTTCTATGCTGTAAATAATGGCGAGTTAATTATTGCATTGGAAGAAATGAATGAGAAAATAATCGGTAACATTATTTCAGCTCAGCCTAAAAAAGTAATAACCCTTGATAATCTTTTTACAGGCAACGACCAGTTGAAAACAAACACAGTCTTGCAAATGAAGGATGTAGGAATTGATTTTAAAACAATATAAACATGGAAGAAACAACAAACAATGTTTTTCAAAATGGAGCAACCTGGCTTAGGGCGGACTTCCATTTGCATACTAAAGCTGATAAGGAGTTTGCTTATAGTGGCACGGATAACGATTTTGTTCGTTTATACATTGAGCAATTAAAAAATCAGAAAATTGGTATCGGAATAATTACCAATCACAACAAATTTGACAAAGGGGAATTTATTGCTCTGAGAAAAAAGGCAAAAAAGGAATGTATAGGATTGTTTGCAGGTGTTGAATTTTCGCTTAAAGAAGGGATTCATATTTTGATTGTCTTTGATGATAAATGGTATCAGGGCGACACGGATAACATCAGTAAATTTCTTGATAAAGCATTTTACGGTATTTCCAATTATGATAAGCCCGATTATCCAAACTCAAAATTAGATTTAAAGGAAACAGTTGAGGCATTGGATGAAATTGGATTTGATTATTTCATTGCCCTTGCTCACATTGATGACCGAAACGGCTTGTTTACAGTATTGCAAGGAAGAACTAGAGATGCATTTATTGAACAAGAAGCATTTAGAAAGGTTTTATCTGTTCAGAAAAGTGCTAATGCAGAAAATTATAAACTGTTATGCAATTTGGCTAAACGTAAAATTGCTTATGTAGAAGGTTCAGACAATGCACATGGAGGAATTGAAGCTATTGGAGGCGGTAGGATTACTTATTTAAAAATTGGTGATTTTAATTTTGAAGCAATTAAATATGCTCTTACAGATTTGGATTACAGAGTATCTCCAAAAGACAAGCCTGAAATAACAAACTCTTATATTAAATCAATAGAATTTGAAGGCGGATTATTAGACCAGACTAGCATTGATTTTTCACCCGAGTTGAATACCCTTATAGGAATAAGAGGCAGCGGAAAATCTTCAATTCTTGAAATTATCAGATATACTTTAGGAATTCCTTTGTCGGAAACTTCCGTTGACCCACGATACAAGGACGGACTTATTGAGCATGTGCTTAAAAGTGGCGGAAAGTCTATTGTTACGATAGTTACCGAACATAAGGAAGAATACAGGATAGAAAAAATTTACGGACAGAAGGAAGATATTTACAAAGATGGCGTTTTAAAAACAGGTATTTCAATAGACGGTTTTTTTGACTATCCTGTTTACTTCGGGCAAAAAGATTTATCAAATAAAGATGCGGATTTTGAAGCCGACTTGATACAACGATTGATTGGCACAAGGTTAAAGCCCGTGCAATCAAAAATTGAAGCAAAGAAAAGAGAAATTGGAAATCTTATATCCGAAATTGGAAAACTGCAAAACCTGAATCAACTAAAAAAGGAAACCACAACTCTAATTGAGAATTCAAAACATCAACTTGAATTATACAAGAAGAAAGGTGTAGAAGAAAAATTAAAGCAGCAAACATTATTTGATACAGATGTTTCTAAAATTTCTCAAACCACAAGCGGTGTTTCGGCTTACATTGAAGAATTAAATTCTATTATTGTTAATCATGATTACTTCTTCCAACAGACAATTTCAGGCTCAGAATTAAATAAAGAGTTGTTTGAAGAAGCAAGTAAGTTATTAATTGAGCTAAAAGCGGAGTTTGAGAAAGTAAAAAAGATTCAGTCCACATCTAAGCTAATTCATATAAAGATTAATGATGTGTTGAAAAAAATAAATGCAAAGAAAGAAGGACTAAAAGAAGAATTTGCGAAAATAAAAAGGGAAATAAATACCGATACAATCAACCCCGATAATTTCCTGAAAATAAACAGGCAGATTGATACAGCGGAATTGAAATTAAAAGAGATTGAAAAGTCAGAAAAAAAGCGAAAGGAATTACAAACTTTATTGCTGGAAAAGCTAACTGAATTAAATAATTTTTGGCTTGAAGAATACAAACTGCTAAAAGTTGAGGTCGACAGAATTAATGAAGCTGAAAGCAAATTAACCATTGAAGTTTTATTTAAAGACAGAAGGGATAAATTTTTGGACAAGCTGAAACAAGTATTCAGAGGTTCAGGTATTCGCGAGGCAGCATATCAGGAAATAGAATCTACATTTAAAGATTTCATAGAAATATACAAAGGTTCTGCAAAACTGAATGATATTTTGAACGAAAATCAGGTGGTTGAATTTAAAAATAGGTTTTCTGAAAATCTTGAATCCCTTTTAACATTCAAAGTTGACAATAAAATCATCATTAATTACAATGGTAAATCTTTAGATAAGCATTCTTTGGGTCAACGTGCTTCTGCTTTAATTCTTTTCCTATTGGCGCAAAAGGAAAATAATGTTTTGATTATTGACCAACCCGAAGATGATTTGGATAACCAAACCATTTATGATGAAGTGATAAAAGAATTGAAAAAAATAAAAGGCAATATGCAATTTATATTTGCAACACATAACGCCAATATTCCAGTTTTAGGTGATAGTGAAAAAGTAGTTTCTTGTAGTTATGATGAAAAGAAAATATCCGTTCATTCAGGAACAATAGACAATCATCAAACGCAACGGTTCATTGTGGACATCATGGAAGGCGGAGATGAAGCGTTTAATCGCAGAAAAAACATTTACAGTATTTGGAACATTGAAAATAAATAAAAATGAACGCAATAGAATTACTTGAAATAATAAGCACTGGCGAAACAAGCAAGGTGCAGTTTAAACAGGAATTACCACACAGAGACAGTGTGGCGCAAGAAATTGTTGCCATGTCAAATTCATTGGGTGGTGTAATTTTGCTTGGAGTAAAAGACGTTACGGGTGAAGTTATTGGACTAACACCTGAACAAGTTGAAAGTTATGACAAGGTAATTTCTGAAATTGGAGATAATATTAAACCACCTGTTTATTTGACGACTGAGGTTATAAAAGTTGTTGACAACAATACAGGGAAAAATGTATTGGTTGCACATGTTCAGGAAGGTGTAAATAAGCCATATAAAACTGCAAAAGGTGAAATCTATGTAAAGCAAGGCTCTAATAAAAGACTGCTTACTGATAATGCTGAAATAATGAGATTATTTCAAAACAGCGGCAACTTATTGGCAGATGAAATGGAAGTCTATCATACTTCGATTAATGATATAGACGAAAAAGAATTTGCAGATTATTTTAAAAAAGAATTTGAGAAATCTTTTGAGGAAAAAGATTTAACCTTTGAGCAAGCATTAAGAGCCAAAAGAGTTTTAAGAAATAATCAACTTACTCTTTCGGGTTTACTTTTTTTTGGCAAAGAACCACAAAGTGTAAAACCTGCCTTTACAATTAAAGCCGTTTCCTACTTTGGAAATGATAGTGCAGGGAATCAATATCGTAGTAAACCAAAAGATTTGACGGGAACAATTCCACAACTATTTGAAAAAGCCCTTGATTTTTTAATGAGTAATCTTGATTCAATTCAATCAGGTGAGAGTTTTAATTCACAAGGAAAATTAGAGATTTCAAAAATTGCATTGGAAGAATTACTTCAAAACGCATTAGTCCACAGAGATTATTTTAAGAATTCACCTATTCGATTACTTATTTTTGATAATCGTGTTGAAATTATAAGTCCGGGAAAACTTCCAAATAGTTTGACAGTGGAAGATATTAAATATGGTAATCCTGTAATCAGAAATAACCAGTTAGTGGCTTTCAGCACACACACCCTTCCTTTTAGTGGTTTAGGTTCAGGAATAAAGAGAGCTTTGGAAGAGGAGCCAAATATTGAATTGATTAATGATGTTGAGGGCGAACAATTTATTGTAAAAATTCCACGACCTGAAAAGAAATAATGAAATTACACTTCGATAGCAATCAGGAATACCAATGGGATGCGATAAAATCCATCACTGACATTTTTGAAGGACAACCTTTGAATAGTGGCGATTTTGAATTCACAACATCGAATGCAGGTGCATTGCTTTCTGAAAATGGTTTTGGAAATAATCTCACTTTATCGGCAGAGCAGGTTTTAGAAAATGTAAAAACAATTCAGAAAAGAAATGAAATAACAAACTCTGTTGAAGAATTACAGGGAATGAATTTTTCCGTTGAGATGGAAACAGGCACTGGAAAAACGTATGTCTATTTAAGAACAGTTTATGAGTTGAATAAATTATACGGTTTCAAGAAATTTGTGATTGTAGTTCCATCGGTTGCCATTCGTGAAGGAGTTTTGAAAAACTTACAAATCACACACGAACATTTTCAATCATTGTATGATAAAACCTCCATCAATTTTGATATTTACGACAGCAAAAAGGTTTCAAATCTTAGAGGTTTTTCTTCGGGTAATGCTATTCAAGTTTTGGTAATCAATATTGATTCTTTTGCGAAAGATGAAAATATTATCAACAAGCCAAACGACAAACTTACAGGCAAAAAACCAATAGAGTTTATTCAAAGCACCAAACCCATCGTAATTGTGGACGAGCCACAAAATATGGAAACTGAGATTCGTAAAAAAGCGATTCAAAACTTAGAACCGCTTTGCACATTGCGTTATTCAGCCACACATACAAACCTATATAACTTAATGTATTCACTCAATCCTGTGAAAGCTTATGATTTGGGATTAGTAAAACAAATTGAAGTAGATAGTGTAATGAGCGAGAATGATTTCAACGATAGTTTTATTCAGTTGGAAAGCGTAAACCGAACAGGAAATAATATTACCGCCAAAATCAAAATTGACGTTGCTTCAACATCAGGCGTAAAGAGAAAATCAGTAACAGCCAACAAGAATAAATTAGATTTATTTGAATTATCAGGTAAAAACGAAAAATATGATGAGCTGAAAATTTATGAAATAGATTTTGGCAATAAACAAATTGAATTGAGTAATGGAATTATGCTTTCGGAAGGGGAATCGCAAGGCGGAATGAATGACGAAGTGATGCGATTTATGATTCAAAAAACCGTTGAGGAGCATTTAAAAAAAGAAAGAGATTATAAAGAAAAAGGAATTAAAGTTCTGACATTATTTTTTATAGATAAAGTAAAAAATTATCGTGAGTATGATGAAAATGGAAAAGCGACACACGGAAAATTTGCGAAGTGGTTTGAAGAAATTTATCAAACGGAAATAAGTAAACCCAAAAATAAAAGTCTAAATTCTCATTCGATAGATGAAATCCACAATGGATATTTTTCACAGGATAGCAAAGGTCGAGTAAAAGACACAGGCGGAGAAACGCAAGCCGATGATGATACTTATAAACTCATCATGCAAGAAAAAGAAAAGTTACTTGACCTGAATACACCACTTCGATTTATATTCAGCCATTCCGCACTTCGGGAAGGTTGGGATAATCCGAATGTTTTTCAGATTTGCACATTAAACGAAACTAAATCGGACATTAAGAAACGTCAGGAAATTGGCAGGGGGTTACGTTTATCTGTAAACCAAGACGGGAAAAGAATTTTTGACCAAAATATCAACCGCTTGACGGTTATTGCAAATGAAAGCTATGATGATTTTGCAAAAGCACTACAAAGGGAGATTGAAGAAGATTGTGGAGTGAATTTTACTGGAAGAATAAAAAACAAAAACAAGCGAGAGAAATTGAATTACCGAAAAGGTTTTGAAGCTGACCCGAAATTTTTGCAGATATGGGAGAAAATAAAGTTTCATACAAAATACAGTGTTGATTTTCAAACAACCGACCTAATTACATTGGCTGCAAAAGCAATGAAAGAAATGGTTGAAACAAAAAAGCCATCAGTAACAAGCAACAAACAGAAAGTAATTTTAACTGACGAAGGAATTACTGGGCAATTAGTTAGTGATACGATTTCACCAAACTATGGAAGAAGTTTTGAAATTCCAGATATGCTTGCTTACATACAAGGAAAAACGGAATTAACAAGAACAACAATTCTTGACATTGTAAAGAAGTCAGACAAAATTTCGGAACTACTTATCAATCCTCAAATGTTTATGGATAACGCAACAAAGACAATTAAAAGCGTTTTATATGAGTTGATGATTGACGGAATTAAATATGAGAAAATCGGAAACAAACTCTACGAAATGACCTTGTTTGATGATGATGGCTTTGAAATTTATCTTGACAGTTTTACACATACTGTTACTGACCCCAGCAAGACCATATACGAAAACTATATCCCGCTTGACAGTGGTGTAGAGAATCAATTTGCAAAAGACTGTGAGACGAGTGAAAATATCGAATTCTATTTTAAACTACCAAATTGGTTTAAAATACCAACACCAATTGGCAATTATAATCCAGACTGGGCAATTGTTTTCAAAGGGGAGAAGAAAATATATTTTGTAGCAGAGACCAAAAGCGAAGGACAGGAACTATTGAAAAGCGAAAAGTTAAAAATCAAATGTGGGAAAGAACATTTTAAAAAGTTTGACGGAGTTGTTTACAAACAAGTAACCACTGTAAAAGACCTTAGCGAATGACACACACAAAAACACACACATTTGCAAACCGCTACAAGCCACCACGCAGACCAAAGTTTGCAAAAGAGTGTGTTTTTCTCCACCCAAGAAGAATTTTATTTTTTTCTTCCCTCCCTTCGGTGTTTTAATTTTTTTCCAACCCACGGGCGACACTGTTTCGTTTCAAACCAAAGTGTACTGATTTAAGATAAAAGAATAGAGACATTTTCTTAAGTTTAACTAATGTAAAAACAGAAAGAAAATGGAAACAAATTCAAACAAAAAATCAGCCGAAAGTTTAATTAAGGATATT
>JACPOC010000018.1 GCA_016185125.1 Bacteroidota bacterium | reverse complement strand
TTAGTAAAAGCTTAAACATAATAAAATTGCCGATTTAATTTACTTAGCTTTCTTTAAAGCTATAATGGCTTATAATTATTAAAGCAATGAAACATAATTTTTTTATATTAATTAATATTTAATTTATTTATAATTATAAAAATTAGAATAGTCTTTAGTAAATACTCCCTTTGTAGTGGAAATATAAACGGTGTTGTTTATTGTTATTATAGATGATATTTTATTATTCTCAAAACCATCATTTTTTAATTCTTTAAATTCAATAAAGCTACTATTCATTGTAACATCGTATAGTTTATCAAAAAATACCCCAATAATCTTATTTTTAATAATAAAGTATTTTATATTTGTTGGCACGTAAGTATATATAACTGTCCAGTTTTCACCCAAATCAGATGAAACATACATTTTACCTGAGTTTGAATCTGCACAATACACTTTACCTTCAAATACAAAAGGATTAATAAAAATAACCGTTGGCATACCTAAACTTTTAACCGTAAAATTACTACGCATTAAGGATGGCCCATTAGTAGGGGTTTGAAATAAAAATCTATTTCCAAACGTTCCAATTACATAAATAGAATTAGACCCAGTGTAAGTTATTTTATTAAAATTTTGCACGGCATAATTAATGTTATTATTTGGATTAATATCAAATACATAAAACTCATTATTATTTTGTTTAGATCTAACAGGTACCATTACTCTATCGCTATCACTTAATATAGCTGCAGAAGAATTAAACCAACCATCGCCCCCACTATTAAAAACTATAGTAGAAAATGAAGTGTCAATAGTAGAAAAATATTGGCTAAAAGGTGGCACCCCATAGGATGGTATAACGGAAGATTGGTATGGACAGAATACTGAAAATCTACCACTTACAACAGATGTAGAAAAACAAACATTTTTATTTATTTGGGGTGCTCTAACTAAAGGGTCAGCAAAAGTAAAATTTGGTGAAGGATAACTGCCCCATTGTTTAGTTATAGAATCATAAACAAAACTAAAGTCAGGTGAATAAAAAAGTATTAAAGGATGATTGGAGAAACTTGAGGCTATAATCTTCTGAAAATTATATCCAAATTGTAATTTTTTATATTCACTCCAACTGGTTTTAATAGTATCATGCTCATAGATTTTTTTTTCAACTTCAACTGTTTTTGGTTTACGGCAATTAGTAAATAAACTACTAATTACAAGAGTTGTAATTAATAGTTTTAAAATAGTCCGTTTATAAGTGATTTTCATAATTTTATTTTTTGTATATTTAAATACAAAAAGTTTATTTATCCTTAACTAGCTTCTTTAAGGCTTCTAATACCGGGCATTCGTCAGCCGAAAACTCGTTTGTATTTACAAAGAAACGAATAAGATATGATTTATACCAAATGGATTTGTGTTTAGTCCATTTTATGTTTCTCATAATTTTTTTAATTTTAATTTCTTCTAATTCCGGTAAAACTATCATTTACCCAATTACCTGTTAAGGTATCAGGATAGCTATACACAAAAGTTACTTTATTCGTATTATTTATATCTAAAACACCATAACCGTTAAGTGGTATCCAATGAGAGCCATTGCAAATATAATTTGGGTCGTAAGAATTCCCACTAAATAAAGCCACACTTGCTGCCCAACTATCACTATTATACGTATCATTATATTTTCTAAAATTTAAAGACGACCAATTATTATAAGGTAGGTTTTTTAAAAAGCTAGTGCGTTCATAATGATTTGGTGGAAAGGCCACATCACAAGCTGAACCGACACCATTAGTTGTTGGCATAAGCATTACAGTATCCTGGTAGGTAACCGCAACGGTTTGGGTAGGGTTACTTTTAAAAGTGCCAATGTATGTACCGCAAATAGGGCGGTAATAATAATTATAAGGGTATGTATAGCCAGGCAGCCAATTATAAGTGCACCCATTTACTGTATTGTTTTGTAAAACGGGCCACATATAAAAATATTTGGTAAGGCTATCAACGCTTTTATAAGTGCCGCAAGCCCCTAAATCTTTTTTTACAACCAAAGTAACGGTATACATTTTGCCCGCTACAATACCAGTATGCAAAGCATCGCAAACATTAATTACCTTATTGGTATCACTAAAAGTTATAGTACTGCTATTTCCTTTTATAGTGTATTTAATTTGCGCACCGTTGCTATTAAAGCACACAAAACCAATTCCACTACTTATTAAAATAGTTTAGTAAAAGCTTAAACATAATAAAATTGCCGATTTAATTTACTTAGCTTTCTTTAAAGCTATAATGGCTTATAATTATTAAAGCAATGAAACATAATTTTTTTATATTAATTAATATTTAATTTATTTATAATTATAAAATTTAGAATAGTCTTTAGTAAATACTCCCTTTGTAGTGGAAATATAAACGGTGTTGTTTATTGTTTATACCAAATTTAAAGATTATTTATTAATATGCAAATAACTGTTAAAGTTTTTTTGGTACTGCATTTGATATATGATACTTACAAAAGCATACCCGCAATAGTGGCAGATAAATAACTTGCCAGTGTTCCGCTTACTAATGCGCGTAAGCCAAGCTTGGCAAGATCTGCCCTGCGCTCGGGAGCCAATGCGCCAATACCGCCAATTTGCATTCCTACCGAGCTGAAATTAGCGAATCCGCAGATTGCAAAACTGGCTATGATCAATCCTTTATCGCTCAAAGGTTTTGCCAGGTGATGGGTCATTGTATCAAAAGCCACAAACTCATTAATAGTTAATTTTTGTCCCATTAAAGTTGCTACCTGCTGAACGTCTTGCACCGGAACTCCCATTGCCCAAGCCATTGGATAAAATAATTTTCCGAAAACATAATCAAGCGATAAATGTACGGTAGTTAATTGCCCGTTTATAATTTCATTCCAAGAAATATAACCCAAACAATAATTCAGCAAAGCAATTAAACCTATAAAACCAATCAGCATGGCAATAACATTAATGGCTATTTTCATTCCGTCGGCCGCACCGTGTGATATAGCATCAATTAAATTGGTATGTTCTTTTTTTACTTCAAGTTTTACTTTTCCTTTTGTAACAGGCTCTTCGGTTTCCGGAAAAATTATTTTAGAGATAACTATTGCCGCGGGTGCAGCCATTAAACTGGCAGTTAAAAGATATTCCGCCTTAGCGCCCATGTTCACATATACAATTAAAATTCCTCCTGCTATGCAAGCCATGCTTCCGGCCATGGAAGAAAGTAATTCAGATTTAGTCATACTTGGTAAATATGGCCTAATCATCACCTGAGCTTCTACTTGGCCAACAAAGGCGCTGGCAATATTACTTAACGCTTCTGCACCGCTGGCACGCATAATAAAATTCATGGCTCTTGCAATTACAGCTACAACGCGTTGCATGATACCAAGATGATACATGATGGCAACTAATACGCAAACTAAAATGATGGTAGAGGTAACACTAAAAGCAAATACAAAGGTATGTTTCATGCCAAAGGAGGCAGCTGATCCATCGTGGGTATCAACCATAATACCGCCATAAACAAATGATGCGCCTTGAGTAGCAAATTGTTCAATCTTAGACATTCCTCTTCCTAAGAATTCAAAGAATCTTGTAATAAAAGAAACTTTTAAAACCAATAAGGCAATAACTATTTGCAAAGCCAGCCCGCTGAACACTAATCGTAAATTAATGGCCTTACGATTATTTGACATTAAAACCGCAATGCCGAAGATAAGAACTATGCCTATCAATCCTGTAAATCTTTCCATTGTAAATCTTTTCAGAAAAATACTAATAAATAATATGTAACCAAAGTATTTGTTTTGACTTATTATTTAAAAGGAGGGAATTATGAATTATTTAATTATTATCAGCGCGCTTTTGTTTTCATTTTCAATGAATGCGAAGCACAAAAAATTAAACTTGCAAAAGGCTATTGATGCCCGCTTGGTAAAGGCAAAGGCCCTCAGCAGGGGAGGCTATCAGGGCTATTGCATCAATCTCAATCTAATTAATAGTAGCCCGGATTCATTAATAGTGGTTGTGGAAGCGGGGCGAAGGTTAAATTCCTGTGATGATAAAAATCAGGATATATTAATTGTAAAGGAAGAAACCATTTTACTTTCATCGTTAGAAAATAAATGGGTGAAGGTGAAAGGTTATTGCTGTCAGGCTTCCAATCACAGCCCCCAGCAAAACGCCAGCTATGCAATAAATAAACTGGCTGATAGCGCCCTGGTAACGCTTGCGCGATTTTTAAACGTGAGTACATTTGATGAAAACATAGAGCAGCAAGCCATTTGGGCTATCAGCGATAAAAAGCTAACTGCAAATATTGCGGGAGTTAATGATTCTTTGGCGTTACCGCTCAGGAAATTAGTAGCGGGCTTAAAAAACGAACCACTGCCATGGTATACTATTCTATCAAAAGTATTTGTATATCAATCGGGAGCCATGGTTACTTTCCCTCAAAAATTAAAAGGTAAATTAAATTACAGCAATCCTAGCGATGGGTATGTTACTTTGTTTCTGTTGGATAAAAACGGGAAGGAAGTTTGTTTAATAAAATCGCAATGGCTAAAAGCATGCGCCAATGAAAACTATGAGTTAAATGTACCGGTTAAAGGTTTAGCAAAAGGAAAATATACCATTGGATTAAAATCTCAGGAGAAAGAATTAACTAAGATGGAGTTTGAAATTTAGAATAATTTTTGTTTCGTAAAAAAAATCTGAATGTAATGAATAACCCCGAGGCGAGCCTCGAGGTATCGGTGTAATATTCGCCACAAATTTCACTAATTTCACCTATCAATAATAAATCGACATTGTTAATTCGTGAAATTTGTGGCCAAAATAGCAACACAAACCCCGAAGCAAAGCTTCGAGGAATTCTTTTGATTAAAAGCATTCCGCTACTGTAAAATAAAATCCTTTGTTGTGGCGGTTGCTATAACCATAATCGAGCCTAAGGTTTAGTCTTTCTTTTTTAAGCAAGGCGTATCTAAGCCCTCCGCCGTAACTACCTTTAACATCCTCTGCTGTTATTTGATTAATAGAATTGTAAACGCTTCCAAAACCCGCAAAAAACACACAGGCAAAACGTTTATATACAGGCACTCGGTACTCCCCAATAAAACTGTAAAAATTATTATCACGATACCTGCCATTATAAATACCTCTTAAATTAGTTTGGCCACCAAGCGCGGCCAAGTCTCTTAAAGGTGGCCGGCCAAATGTACTAAAAGAATAAAACTGAAAGGCGAAAACCTGATTTTTAAAAACCGTTTTAAAATATCTAATGTCAATTATCATCTTTCCATAATTAAAATCACTAAAAAAAACTGTATTAAATCCTGTAAAAGTAACCTGCGAAAATAAACCCTTGGTAGGCCAATACGCTTTATTTCGGGTATCATGACTAAAGCTGCCCCCCTGCTCCGGAAGTCTTGTATTCACTTTTTCCCGGAAAAAAGGTTGTATCAAAAATGCCATATTTTTTATAACTAATGTTGAATACTTTTTGAAATTCATACAGCACCCCAATAAAAAAGTGTTTTTTAAATTGATATTTATAATGCGGAAAAAAATAAAACTGTTCAAAAATATAACGTTCCTGCCATTTATCTGCTGTTTTAGGGCCCAAACCCCAAAATTTATCAGGGTAATAAGCATGAGAGCTCTGCAGGTAAAGGATATTCTTTTCGAGCGGAAAATAAATGGCAACATCCAATGCCTGAACATTTTGTCCTCGTTTTGTAAATAAAGTAACACCTTGTATAATTGATGATCGGGTTAGGGTATCTTCTTTATTTGTAGTTTTAAAATTATACCCTGCCGAAATTCCTCCGGACAATCCGGTTTCAGGAGATTTAAATACAATGGGCAGAAATAAAAATTTTCGCAACTTTTTTGTAGAGTCGGTATTTGAACTGAGGTTGAAAGCACTCAGAAATAATATGATCGTGAGTAGCTTCACTTACCCTTTAAACAAAGGATATTTCACCATCATGGTATTTACTTTCTTTTTAACTTTTGCCAATTCTTTAGGATTATCTTTATTCATTAAAACATGGTCAAGAAGTTCAACAATTTTCAAACACTCCTTTTCTTTTAAACCCCGGGTTGTAATAGCAGGCGAACCTATGCGGATGCCGGATGTTACAAAAGCTGATTTATCATCAAAAGGAACCATGTTTTTATTTACCGTAATATTTACCTGCTCCAAAGCAGCCAGCGCTTCTTTTCCGGTAAGGTTTTTATTTCTCAAGTCAATTAAAAACATGTGATTATCGGTGCCTTTGGAAACAATATTATAACCAAGATCAGTAAAACCTTTAGCCATGGCTTGCGAGTTTTTTACTAATTGTACGCAATAATGCATGTAATCATCTGTTAATGCCTCGCCGTAAGCAACTGCTTTAGCGGCAATCACGTGCTCTAACGGTCCGCCCTGTGTTCCAGGAAATACAGCCATATCCAATAAAGTACTCATCATTTTTGTTTCGCCTTTAGGAGTTTTTTCGCCGAAGGGATTTAAAAAATCTTTTCCCATCATAATCATTCCGCCTCTTGGCCCGCGTAATGTTTTATGTGTGGTGGTGCTAATGATATGGCAATGCGGCATAGGATCATTTAAAATTCCTTTGGCTATTAATCCGCTGGGATGAGAAATATCGGCAAATAAAATAGCGTCCACTTCATCGGCAATCGTCCTTAATCGCTTATAATCCCAATCACGAGAGTATGCGCTTGCTCCGCAGATGATCATTTTAGGCTTTTCCTTTTTAGCGGTTGCTTCTAAAGTATCGTAATTAATTAAACCCGTTTCTTTTTCAACTCCGTAAAAAGTGGGGTTATATAATTTACCCGAAAAATTTACGTGAGAGCCATGCGTTAAATGTCCGCCATGCGAAAGGTCTAAACCTAAAATGGTATCGCCCGGTTTTAAACAGGCAAGCATTACTGCCGCGTTTGCCTGCGCGCCCGAATGAGGCTGCACATTTACCCAAGCCGCGCCGTATAATTCCTTTGCGCGGTCAATGGCTAATTGTTCTACTTTATCTACCACTTCGCAACCTCCGTAATAACGTTTAAAAGGTAACCCTTCGGCATACTTATTGGTTAATACGCTTCCCATGGCTTTCATCACTTGGTCGCTTACATAATTTTCGCTGGCAATTAATTCAATGCCTTCTGTTTGCCGGTGTAATTCTTCTTTTATTAATTTAAAAACGGTAGTATCTTTTGAGATCATAGAGATTTATTTTTATGATGTGAATAAAATGATTTTGTATAAAGGTTTTCTGCAGCCAATAAAATTAAGCAAATAATTGGAGATTGTGCAATGCCTAATAACCATCGGCTGAGGGTGTATTCATCGTTTTTTAAAGTGCTGTTAATGATATAGCCTATGCCCATTGACAAGCCTGCAATGATTATTAAACTAAGATAAACACCCACCAGATATTTATTAATAATTTTATTTGAGGAAGTATAGTTGATGGTATAATAACTCAATAAAAAAAACAAGACTGTCCATAAAAATGTAAATACATATTTTGAGTAATACAGTGCAGGGTACGACCAATACCTAAAAGGCTTCATTATTAGCGGAATGGTGATATGTAAATTGGCATATTCATCCGTGCCTCGGTAAACGCTTGCCAAAATAATATTCATGTGTTCAAAAAAACGCTCGCGAAAATAACCTGCAAAAGCAAAGAGAAGCATAAAAATAATAAGTCGCTTAATATTCATTGAACAGATAGCAATTATTGAACTATAAATTTAAGGTAATTGTGTGAATAAAAGGAGGTTTTTGAATGAGTGATGGGGATGTAAATATCTCATTTTTAACCTAATTCTGTTTGTGCGAAAACTTATTGATCCATACCATCCAAAGCCAAAAAATAAAAGCATAAACAAGGAAGGTAAACGTATAGGTATGATTAAAGGAAAGATATTCAGGAGCCTTTAAATTAATAAACATAAGAGCCACAACCCTTAAAATATTTAAGATATGAATGGCAATAATACCCGCCGGAACAAACCATAATTTACTTTTATGATGTCCGGGATAGGCAATAATAAACACGGCAAAAAGGCTAAATAAAGTGATGGCATTGCAATTGGAACCCACCCAAACGCCGGTTCCGCCATCCAAGCCAATTACCTGTAAATCACGGTCTTGCAACACCATAAACGTATGGTATCCAACAAGTTTAACAAGATAATCTGCAGCTTGAATAATGGAACCTATAAATTTTTGATCGTAATAAGTATACTTTTTTACAACAAATTGATAAATAAGATAGAGAAAAAGATATAAAAAACCTGAAATGCAAATAAATCTCGTAAAGGCGTTTTGCTTTAAAAGAGCCTTCATTTAAAGCATAAATTAAGAGATTTTGGATGGCTTTTTACGGGAATTATACAGCTTTTTAGCGCCATAAGCAGCACCGGCGGCAATTAAAACAGAAATACCTCCATCAATTGGTATGCAAGGTGGAGGCCAACAACCGGGCATTCCTGCCGGAGGCGGTGGTGGGGCTGATAATACAACCTGACTCAAACAAAAAAAAACTAAAAATAATATACCTGCCTTAAATGTTTTCATTTTAAAAATTGTAAATATACAAAAGTTATTGCATTCCATCAATATCCATTCTTATTAATTTCTTTTTCTGCGGTAATATTTACTAATCAACTTATGTTTTACATTTACAGCGATATAGATATATGAAGAATAAAAAATATCATCTTTAAGCTATAAAACCTATATTTGCGGTGATTAAATATTGATGTGGCTAATTTAAAAAAAAAACAAGGAATATTATCGCAAAAGGACGTAAGTCTTATCTTGCGTATACTTAAATCAAACTGGTGGGTTCCTTTAGTTATTTTACCTCTTTTTTATGCCGCGGGCTCCTTTTATGTTTACCGTTTAACCAATATTTATAAGGCTTCTACCGAATTTTTATTAAAAAATAACGATACTTATTACCAGAATAATGTAGTTACCGATGCTAATTTTTACTCAAGCGCTTCTTATGTAGATAACCTCAACGAAACACGTATTCTGCAATCATACGATCTCTCAAAAAAAGTAGTGGATAAACTGCTTGATAAAATACAGGTTTCCTATTTTATTGTTGGCAAGGTTAGAACTACTGAGCAATTTAGTGGCATGCCTTATAAAATAGTGGTAAACAGCATCAATCCTGCTTTTTACGAACAACTATTTGATTTCAGAGTTATTGATTTTCAGCATTATGAAATAAGTTACGAGCAAAACGGGGTTAAACAACAAAAAAAGGGTGAATTTGGAGTTGAATTGGTAGACCTTGATTTGCCCATTAAAGTAATAAAATCGGAAAACCTGGCCGAAAAAACAGCCGATGCTCTCAAAAATATTTTTTACCAGTTCAGTATTCATAGCCAAGATTACTTGATTCAAAACATTAGACAAAATCTTACCGTAGAAAACCCTGATTATACGCAAATTTTAAAAATTGATTTAAAAGATGTTTTACCGGAACGAGCGGTTCTTATTTTAGATACCCTTAACACGGTTTATGCCGAAAGCAAATTACAATCAAAATATGATTTGAATGACCGCACAATTTCTTATATAGACAGGCAATTGAGCGAAATAAGCTTTGCCCTTAAAAGCATTGAAGATACCATGCAGAATTATAAGGAAAAAAAATCTATTATTAATTTAGATTGGGAGCAGAGTGATTTTTTAAGCAAAATTGGCCAATACGACAATCAAAAATCTTCTTTAAAGCTTCAGCAAGACGCTTTAAACGACCTTGAAAAATACATTATTGAAGATAAAGATCCGCAGTTTCTTCCGCCTAACATTTTTGTTACAGAAAAAAGCGGTTTTATGTTGCAGGCGGTAAATGATCTTTACAATAAACAGATTCAATTAAACGGGTTGTATAATGTAGTAAAGGAAACAAATCCTTTAATAACCGACCTTAAAACCAGTATTAAAAAAACCAAACAGGATTTATTGGTTTACATAAATAATACGCGTAAAGCCATTGCCATGCAAACGGAAAGTGTAAACAAGGAAATTACCAATTACATCAACAACGCCAAAACAATTCCCGGCAAACAACGCGATATTTTAAATATTCAACGCAAGGCCACGGTAAGTGAGCAATTATATAATTTTCTTTTAGAGAAAAAAGCCAGTACAAAAATTGCACGTGCCAGCATTATACCGGATATTAAAATTGTTGAATCTCCCCGTTTTGCAGGAATCGACTCCCCTAATAAACCCGCCCTTGAAAAACAGTTTTTAACAGTTGGTCTTTTACTAACCTTATTAATTATTGTAATTAGAACATTTTTACTTTCTAAAATAAAAACTGTTGAACATTTAAAAGAATTAACCGATCTTCCCCTTATAGGGGTTTTACCTTACATTAAAGGGGGAGCTGACGAGGGAATTGTAGTGGAAAATAGTCCCACCTCCGCCGTTTCAGAATCCTTCCGCAACTTCCGTACTAATTTACAATATGCCAATGTGGGCGTTAATGCCAAAACTTTTTTAGTCACTTCTTTTTTACCGGGCGAAGGGAAAACCTTTACCAGCACCAATTTGGCCACCACCTTATCCAAAAGCGGTAAAAAAACCATTTTACTGGAACTCGATCTTCATAAACCACGGATTTTTAAACGCTTCAATGTTCCGGCTCAAACAAAAGGCATTACTACTTTTATTACCGGTCAAAATTCTTTAGAAGAGATTATTACTGAAACTAATATTCCTAATTTATATTGCATGTTCGCCGGCCCTATTCCACCCAATCCCTCAGAATTGGTATTGGCTGAAAAAATGAAGGAATTGATCGAATATGCCAAAGCTAATTTTGATTACGTTATCATTGATACACCTCCGGCCGGCCTCTTATCCGATTCGGTTTACCTCATACAATATGTAGATGCCTCCATTTTTGTATTAAACACACGATCAAGCACCAAACGCGTAATTACTTTTATTGAAGACCTGATTGCAAACAACAATCTTACAAACATTTCACTTTTACTCAATGGTGTTAAAACTTTGGGCAATCGGTACTATTACCAGGGTTACGGCTACAGTTATGGCTACGGTTATGGCTACGGTTATGGCAAGGGCTACGGCCAAAAATAGGTTTTATTGCCCTTTTTTACTCTTTTTGTATTATTTTACCGCGCCTTCTTCCCTGCTCCATTCTCGTTTTAATATTCATAAGTATTTCATTTTCAGTTACTTTAAATTAAAATTAGAATGCCCAAAAACAATTTAAAAAATTAATGCTGTTACCTATTAAGGTACGTTTAAATCCTAAAACAAATAACAGGTTTATTGGACGGTTTTATATTGAGGGATTGTATTAATTCAAATGCTTCTTTAAAATAAACCTGAAACGCCAGTACAAACTAATAGCTACAATAATTAAGCTTACTAATAAAGCAATCCAAATTCCTACCGTTTCCATTTGCAGATTAAAAGCTAAAAAATAGGCTAAAGGCAAGGCTATCAGCCAATAGCAAATAAGTATGATAACGGTTGGCACTTTTACGTCTTCCAGGCCCCGTAAAATGCCGGTTACCGTTACCTGCAATCCATCGAATAACTGAAATAAAGCGGCAATAATCAGTAAATTTGATGTCATTTCAACAATTTCCTTATTTTTTGTGAACGTTAAAGGCAATATTGATCTTAATATTAAAAATAATATGCCGCAGCAACCCATTAAAAACATAACCAGTTTTATGGCCGACATTCCTGCATCTTTAATACTCACCCAATCGTTTTGTGCTTTGTAAATACCAACACGAATTGTTGCCGCGCTGCTGATGCCACTCCCAAACATGTATGTAAACGCGGCCAAACTCAGGGCAATTCCGTGAGCGTCTATTTGTTCTTTGCCAAACACGCCTGCCATTAAACCCGCCACCACAAAGGCCGCCACTTCAAAGGTAAATTGGAGCCCGGAATTTATGCCAATCCGCAATAGTTCTTTTAATTCAACCCAATTAACCTTAACCAGTTTGTATACTATTAAAATTTGATTGGTAGCCGAAGATTTAAAAATAACAATCAAAAAAACAATTCCCATAAAAAGCCTGGCAGTAAAAGTAGCCCAAGCAGAGCCCATATAACCCATTGCAGGCAAACCACATTTGCCATATATTAAACAATAGTTTAATACGCAATTGAGGAGGTTTCCAAGAATACTTATCACCAAAGCGGTACGCGTATTACTCATGCCTTCGCAATATTGCTTACAGGTAAAAAACAGCGAAACGGGTATAATTGAAAAAATAAGTACATCGTAAAACGGTAAGGCAAGATCAATCACTTCCGCGGGCTGCTTCATGTATTTTAAAGCTCCGGCACTCGAAAACAATACCAAAAAACAAAAAGAAGCAATAAATAAATTCATGAAAAGTGAATTTTTAAAAAGAGAGGCTTTTTTTAGAATATCATGCTTTTCATGAGCCGCGGTAACCAATGGCGTGGAGGCATAGCTTACACCAATACCAAAAACCAGCACCAGAACATATAAATTGTTTGATAAAATACCGGCAGCTTGTTCTGTTGGTCCAATTTGACCCAAAAAAATATTGTCCACCATCCCGGTGATAATATGCCCCACCTGCGTAATAACCAGCGGCCATGCCAGGTGTATAGTTTCTTTGGTATGGGAATCTTTAAAGAGTTTTAACATTTAAGGAAAGCAAAGATAAATGTTCTTTATAAACGAAAGTATTTTATCTTTACAAGATGACCTTAAAAATTGAACAAGCTGTTTCAGGTATTTATAGCAGCCGTTATGCCATTATTGAAGATTTTTTTGATGAAAATTCTGTGAATGCTTTTTTGCTTGCCTTTCAAAATAAACAAAAGTTGTTTAAGGAAGCAGGAACAGGAAAAAAATTAGACTTAAAAAAAAATAAATCTGTAAGAGGCGATAAAATAGCCTGGATTAATAAGGGAGAAAGCAATGAACTCGATACGCTCTTTTTTAAAGTGATGGACGAAATTCAACTCGAACTCAACCGACGTTGTTTTATGGGTCTTAACAATTCTGAATTTCATTTTGCGCTATACGAACCGGGAACCTTTTACAAAAAGCATCAGGACGCTTTTAAAACGGATGATTCACGTAAAGTTTCAGTAATTGTTTATTTAAATAAAAACTGGGAACAAAATGATGGCGGCGAGCTGAAGATTTATCTCGATAACGCCAAAGTAACAGTAGCTCCCAAAGCCGGAACCCTGGTTGTTTTTGAAAGCGAATTGGAACACGAGGTGGTGATGAGCAACGTTGACCGACTGAGTATTACCGGCTGGCTTAAAAGTGTGAAGCCGTAGTGTAATTTATTATTTATAAGCCACCGCAATTACCGCTTCGCCATTACTGATCTTTAGCATATCTGCACCATTTGCAACATCGCAGTTAAATCTGATCTTCACTTTTTTAGTACGTTGATCTTGTGCGTTATTTTTATAATCTTCTACCCAAACAATTTCAATTTTATTAGCAACAGATTGATTGATACTTTGCGAAGAATAAATTTTACCCGAAGGATCGGTAACCAATATGGTAATGCTTGATAAAGCCTTGCTATTTGGCACGGCCGTAAAAAAACTGTTATAGTTGGCATGGCAAACCGGCGAAGACATGGAAACAGGAACCTGGTAATACGAGTAACAGGTATCATTATTGCTATTGGTTAATCGCAAACGCGCTGTATAATATTTATTAAAATTGCCGTATGTATGCACCGGCGTTATAGCCGAGGAAGTGGCAAGATCACCAAAATTCCATTGAGGTATTAAACCCGATGATGATGAAGCGTAAAAACTGTAGGTTGCAGGCGTGGCTGTCCAGTTACACAAAGCGCTTATGTTTGTTTGAAGCGGGCTGCCAATTCTAAATTCATTGGTGTGCGATTGAACGCAACCGTTATTGTTTAATGTTAAGCCAATGGAGTATGTTTGGCCGGCATTAAACTTGCGCGCTCCCTGTTGGGTTGTTTGCACCTGACCATCGCTGTACGTCCATGTATAACTGGTATTGCTGTTTCCAATGATGGGTGTAAATATTCCTGAGTACATAACGGGTGTTAGGCTGCCATCGTTAAATTGAAACGAACCGATGTATAAACCACTGTCGGGTTTCATAACAGCACCTGAGGGAGATTCTTTAAAATCGTTGATTAAAATAGTAATTCCATAACCGCAAGGTCCGTTGCAGGAGCGCTGATTAAGTTCACCTTTATAAACATATACATTATTTGCATCTTGATAATAAGAGGATGACATATAATAACCGTTTTCTCCGGCCTTTAATTCAACGGCGGTGTTATTAATATTTCCTTTAATGTAAAAAACAGAGGAAGCATTTTCCAATTTTGGAGGAAGGTCGTTCTTCTTACATCCACTAAAAAAAATAAGCGGTAAAAGAAAAATATTTAAAGCTAAAAATTTCATTATTTGAATAAGATATATTGAAGTCCGATACGAATTCCTTTGCTGTTTTCAAAAGTAACATTTGATTCTGTATTTTTATAAATATCACTAAGGCCAAATACCAATTCGGTGTTTAACTTAATACGGCTTGAAACAGCGCGCGAATAACTTGCCGTTAGCATTACGTTAGTGGTATTGGTTCCCTCATAAAAGCCGGTATTATGTATTTGTTTAACGTTTGACTTTACACCATCGGCCATGTTGTAGGTTTCAATGGTATTTTTTCCGTTAAAAAGAAATGCAGTGTTAACACCTATGCCAATACTATTGCGTTTGTTGATTGCGTAATTGATTTTTACAGGCAGTGAAAAATATATTAATGAATTAGTAGTAACAGTTGTAAAAGTTCCGTTAGACCCAAAATCATAACTTACATCAGAAGCGGTAAAAAATGGTTTGGTTACATTGCCAATGTTGTAAACCTGGGCTCCTATGCTTGCGCTAAAATGTTTTTTGATAAGGAAGCCATAATTTAAACCGGCGTAAGCGTTAAATCCTTTGGCATCTGTTCCTTTCGGATTGTTCCATCCAAACATATAAGCGGTGCCGGCCTCCGCTTCAAAATAATGCAGCTTGCGTTTTTTTGTTTTATAATAATCTTCATCATAAATTCTTATAAAATCATAAGACGTATTTTTAATATCTCCCTCTATCAAATGCTCGGGCAAAACAGAAATTTTTGTTTTAAGATAAAAATTTTCATACATGTTGGAGCCGGCATTTTCACTATTATTTACTGCTTGTTCTTTATTTAAAGAAGTCTGCTGCTCTTGATTTCTTACATTATTATCTTCATAGCTAGCGAAAGCATATTTTTGTGATGAAGAATTATAAACCTTCTCTAATTTCGATGCAACTATCTTACCTGAATTTGAAGTACTGTTATTTAAAGATGGATTGCTTAATAACTCCGCATCAGAATTGCTTCCTGTGGTTTTATTTAATTCTTTAGCCGAGGAATTAATAAGTTTAGCATCTATAAAATTTTCTTTCTTTGGCAAGGCATCTGAATTTTCATTATTGATTTCTTGTAAATAATCAACGGAAGCCGTTGTTCTTGTTTCATTAAAATTTGTTTTTTGCGAGGAAGATTGCGCAAGGTTATTGTTGGTTTCAGTGCCTATATATTTATATCCTAAAAAAACAATAGAGCCAAGTATTAAAAAAACAGAAGCAGATAACAATAGAACTTTTTTAAGTTTACTTCCAAGGGCTGCTCGCTCCGCATCCATCATCTTGCTTGCCTTTTGCCAGTCTGCTTCATTAAAGGCAAACTCCTCCTCGGCGCTTTCCATTTTCTTTCTTAAATTTTTATCGAATTGTTGTTCAGGTTTCATTTCTTTAACTGGAGATTAATACTTTTCTATCTATTTGTTCTTTTAACTTTTGCCTAGCCGCGTTAACATGCCATTTGGAAGTTCCTTCGCTAATGCCTAGCATGTCCGCTATTTCTTTATGCGCATATCCATCAATTACAAACAAATTAAAAACCTGTTTGGTTGCCTCGGGCAATTTATCAATAAGAAGATAAATCTGCTTGCAATCCATTTTACTTATGGCGTCATTGGCTTCAGAAAAACCGGCATTATCATAATATTCTTCTACATAAGTTACTTTTTCGCGCTCGCGTTTATTTTTACGGTATTCATCAATTAAGGTGTTTACCATAATTGTACGTATCCAAACTTTAAATGGAATGGACAGATTGTATTTATCAAGATTAGATAAAATCTTCATAAAACCCATATTTAAGGAAGCAGAAGCGGCATCTTTATTGCGCGTGTATCTTAAACAGATGCTCATCAGATAACTGTAGGTGTTTTTATAGAGCTCATATTCGGCCTTGCGCTCGCGCTTAATACACCGGGCAATTATCTGAGGCTGAATATTCATATAAAAACAGGGATTCCCTAATAATTAATACGAATAAAGATACTAAAAGGTTGGCTTTTTTGCCTCTATTTTAGCCAAAGCCCTTAACCAATGAGTGAAGGATCAGTTTTTTAACATTTTAAGCAGTGTGCCAAGTTTTTCCTTTAATTCGGTACGGGGAACAATTTTATCTAAAAAGCCATGCTCAAGCACAAACTCGGCTGTTTGAAAGCCTTTTGGCAAATCTTTTCCTATGGTTTCTTTTACCACTCGTGGCCCGGCAAAACCAATGAGTGAGTTGGGCTCGGCTATGTTAAAATCGCCAAGCATAGCGTAACTTGCTGTAACTCCGCCAGTTGTAGGGTCGGTTAATAAAGATATATAGGGAATATTTTTTTTTGCAAGCTGACTTAATTTGGCTGAAGTTTTGGCCATTTGCATTAAACTAAATGCGGCTTCCATCATGCGGGCACCACCGCTTTTTGAAATAATTAATAAGGGAGATTTTGTTTGAATGCAAAAATCGATAGAACGCGCTATTTTTTCGCCTACCACGCTTCCCATGCTTCCGCCAATAAAGGTAAAATCCATACAGCAAACAACCAATGCCTGGCCATGAACTTGTCCGTATGCGCTTCGTAAAGCGTCTTTTAAACCTGTTTTTTGGATAGTATCGGTTAATCGATCGGTGTACTTTTTAGTATCATTAAAATTTAGGGGGTCGCCGCTCACCAAATTCTCATTTAACTCCGTAAATTGATTATTATCAAAAATGATCTCAAAATATTCTTTACTGCCAATCCTTTCGTGATAATTACATTCAGAACAAACGTATTTATTGCTTACATGATCCTGCGAGGTATGAATTTTTTTGCATGACGGGCATTTGTACCACAAGCCTTCGGGAGTTTCTTTTTTCTCCTTGGTGGATGTTGTTATACCTTCTTTTAATCGTTTAAACCAACCCATTCTAAAAAGTTTTTAGTTACTAGTTTTTAGTTATTAATAAAAAGCCGAGATTATTAAAAACTAAACACCAAAAATTTAATTACTGCCCTTAGGCTATTGTAATTGTTTTATCAAGATAAACATCTTGTATGGTATTTAATAAGGCCACACCCTCTTTTAAAGGCTTTTGAAAGGCTTTTCTTCCGCTAATTAAACCTTGCCCACCGGCACGCTTATTAATTACCGCTGTTGTTACTGCCTCTCCCAAATCACTGGCGCCTTTGCTTTCGCCGCCGCTGTTAATTAAACCCATGCGGCCCATGTAGCAGTTGGCCACCTGATAACGGCAAAGGTCTATTGGATGATCGGTTGTTAATTCGGAATATACTTTCGGATGCGTTTTACCATGCCCAACTGCTGTATAACCACCATTTTTATCAGATAATTTTTGCTTGATAATATCTGCCTGAATAGTAACGCCCAAGTGATTTGCCTGCGAGGAAAGATCGGCTGCAGTATGATAATCAACCCCGTCTTTTTTAAACGCGTTATTTCGGGTATAGCACCATAAAATAGTGGCCATTCCTAATTCATGCGCACGCTCAAATGCTTGTGAAACTTCAATAATCTGTCGTCCGCTTTCGGCAGAACCAAAATAAATGGTAGCTCCAACAGCCACAGCACCCATATTCCAGGCATCGTCTACGCTTCCGTACATAATTTGGTCAAACTTATTAGGATAACTTAAAATTTCGTTATGATTTATTTTTACAATAAAAGGAATTTTATGAGCGTATTTTCGCGCCACTGAACCTAACACGCCGTAAGTGGATGCAACGGCGTTACAACCGCCTTCAATGGCTAGTTTTACAATGTTTTCACTGTCAAAATACATGGGGTTTGGCGCAAAACTGGCGCCGGCGCTGTGTTCAATTCCTTGGTCAACCGGCAAAATGCTCATATAACCTGTGCCCGATAAGCGGCCGGTGTTGTAAAGCTGATGCAGGCTTCTTAAAACCTGCGGACTGCGGTTAGTTTGTGAAAATATTCTTTCAATAAAATCATTACCCGGTAAATGTATATTTTCTTTTAAAATTGTTTTACAGGAATGGTTTAATAAACTGTTGGCCTGAGTGCCTAATAACTCAACGATATTAGATGACATAATGTGTAAATTTTAGGATGTAAATATAATAAAAAAACCCCCTGCTTTGGCAGGAGGTATAATATAAAATAAGTAAAGGAGGTTCAATAAATTGCTTTTTTGTTGAACTTCATTTTTAAAAAGCCTCAAATACGTTAGTATTCCAAGTTTTTAAAAACATGTTTAGAAGTTTCCTAAAGAGATTTATTCGTTAACCATTACCATTTTAAATGGCACGTTAATGATGGCTTGATAATCTTCGCCTGCTTCTAACATATCTTCATCATCTTCCTCGTAATGCCAGTTAATGGTAACTGCGCTTCCGCTTTTGTGAATTCCTTCCAGTTTTTTAAATACATCTAAAATACATTTTGAGGATGAAGTATTAAAATATTCTAACTGCACGTTAACTGTGGTGGCAGGTTTTGCAGCCGATGTATACTTATCTAAAGCATCTACTAAAGGTTTATAAAATTCAATAGAATTTTCAGGTATTGAACGACCTTTAATTTCTAATACTCCGCCGTTTAAATCAAACGTGATGCTTGGGGTTTTTGGAGAGCCTTCAATTGCGTATTTATCCATAATTTTTAATTTTTAATATTGTACTTATTGTTGTTGTGATACTTTTATATTTAGTGTAAAGAAAGAAACTTTATTATCAATATCCAAAAAATTATATTCTAATTTTTCGCCTGTTTTGCGTGCAATATCAATCATGCCTAAACCGCCGCCGCCTTTAAGCGACATTTCGCCATTATTAAGCACTTTTTTATAATATTCTTTTAACTCTTCTTTTGTTAAAGAATTAACTTCATCCAAACGGCTTTTAAGGCCGTGAATGTTTTCATTTAAAATATAGTTACCGGTAAAGATTGAATATTTGTTTTCAAGTTTGCCTATCATAAAAATAGCAGAGCGCACTTTTTCATTTATACCGGCCACATCGGCGCAATCATCTAAATGGTGATAAAGGTTTTGCAGACATTCCACTAATACATTGTAAACCTTTTTTTTCATTTTAGGTTCTTCCTGCATATTATCCATTTTATTTTCCATTATCTGGAGGATGGAAGTGAGAAGATCGGATGTTATTTCACCTTTAAATGAGAGCAGAATATTATTCCGCTCCATTTTATCATAAATATCAAAAACATCCACCATGATAGGGTTTACCAATGAGCCCTTGTTATTTAAGTTTAAAGGCAACGGTGTTTCCGTTAACTGTAAAGGTTGCGTCATCATCGCAGGTTCCCGGACCAAAATTTACTATACGCTCTTTAAAGCCTTCGGGGGTTAAAGTCATTATTCCTTTATCAATAAACTGACAAGCTTTATGTTTAATTAAAGGAGAAGAGGATGGAATGCTCACTGTAAATGCTCTTGCCTGGCGGTTAGTTCCGTTTGCACTTCCAAATAGCTCAGTTACAGGGTCGCTTCCGTACGGATTTCCTTTAGCATAGTGCGTAATGGTTCTGTCGGAGCTGTATTTAATAACCCAACTAGAGCTTTGACAAACCCCATTTATCAGTTTAATGTTATAAGTGGTTGATAATGTGCTAGATGCAACCGTTGTAATGACCATACTATCACAGGCATAAGTTATTGCATTATTGGTTTTATGATTAAGCAATTTAATTATCATTTGATTGCCTGCAGTTTTTAAAGGACCTGTAATTCTAATAATCCATTTACCGGAACGGATTTTTCCATCGGTAAAGCCCTGAGCACAATTTGTGGCAAGGTTTAATTCATAAATAGGAGCTTTTTTATATTTTGTAAGATCGCCTGTGGTATTCAAGGCTGTATCTGCCATAGGATAAGTTGTTGAACCGGGATAGGTATAGGAAGTGCTTTTATTTAACCAGGTTAAGGTGTCGCAAGGCGCGGCAGCTAATTTTCCGGAATTTGCACCGGTTCCTTTAGTGTTAATTGCAAAATTTTGCACGTTTGGTACCACAGCGCTATATTCCTGATCTGCTACGGCGTTATCCACCGCTGATTGGGTTTCGTTATCTACTTCGGTAGTTTCTTTTTTCTTACAACCAAAAGTGATAAGGGCGGCTATGCAGCTAACCGATAAAAATATTTTAATTGATCTTTTCATGTTCACTTTATTTTATGATATACAAATATAGTATTAAGTTTTTAAATTGCAATACCCACTACTAAAACATCATCTACCTGCTCGTGATTCCTTCGCCAGTCTTCGAGGTGTTTTTCCAATTCTCTTTTTTGATTCTCGCTTGTTTGCGAATAAATAGTTAACAGCACTTCGTTAAATCGTTTAACCATAAATTTTTTGCCTTTATCGCCGCCAAATTGATCGGCATATCCATCGGTAAACATATAGGCCATTGCGGGAAGTGTTTTTTTTATGGTGTGGGTAGTGAATACCCTGTTCACATCCATTTGGGCTCCTCCAACGGGATATTTATTTCCATCATATTTTACCATTGTTCCTTGGGTATTTATTAAAACCAAAGGTCTGTTTGCGCCGGCCCATTTTATTTCTCCCAAATTGTCGTTAATGGCTATAATAGACAGATCCATACCGTCGTTGGTATTGATTTCATTTTGACCCTGTCTTAAAGCTAGCTGCACGCCTTTGTGGAGTTGATTTAAAATTTCGCCCGGATCAACAATAGATTTTTCCTTAATGATTTGATGCAGGAGATTATGGCCAATCATACTCATAAAAGCACCGGGTACCCCATGGCCTGTGCAATCTACAACGGCAAAAATTTTAACCCCTGATTTTTCTCCGAACCAATAAAAATCTCCGCTTACAATATCTTTAGGTTTATATAAAATAAAAGCGCGCTCGAAGCGTGAAAATATATGATCTTTTGAGGGAAGTATAGCCTCTTGAATGCGTTTTGCGTATTCAATACTGCTGGTAATGTCTCTGTTCTTTTCTTCCAATTCTTTAGTGCGTTCGGCAACTTTGTTTTCAAGAATTTTATTCTCTTTTTTGATGGCCTTGGTTCGGTATTGTGTAAACGCATAGATTCCTCCCACGGCAAAAATAATGATGAGTACATAAAACCATTTTGTTTTCCAAAAAGGAGGCACCACGGTAATAGAAATTTCGTAGGGAGTTTCGTTCCAAATTCCATCATTGTTGGCGGCTTTTACTTTAAACACGTATTCGCCTCCGGGTAGTTCGGTATAAGACACATAGCGGACATTTGTTGGTGACGACCAATCCTCGTCATATCCTTCTAACTTATATCTGAATTTGTTTTTTAAAGGATCTGTATAATCCAAAGCAACAACCTCAAACTGAAAGTAATTTTCGCGCCAGCTTAACTTTAAATGTTTTTTGTGTGTGATGGAAGAATCGGTTACTACATCTTTTCCACCTCTTTTATAATTTACTACATACACGGGTGGAGGTTGAAGATTATCTTTAATTGCGGTAGGCCTAAATAGATTAAACCCACGGGCACCTCCAAAATACATTATACCTGAAGGGCTTGAGAAACCGGAACCCTGATTATATTCTTTATTAACCAAGCCATCCTTAATACTGTAATTTTTAAAAGTTATTTCTTTTTCAGGTAATAGAGGGTTAAAATGGATAAGCCCTCCGTTAGAGCTCATCCAAAAATCATTTAAACTATCTTTTAAAATGCAATATAAATAGGAATTTATTAAGCCGTCTTTTTCGTAAAAGTTATAAAATGAATTATCAGGCAATAACTTACTTAGGCCGTTTGAAGTTGTAACCCAAATAGTACTATTTTTATCTTCATTTATTCCAAGTACAATATTTGAGGCTATTTGACCGCCTTTTCCTTCATTTCTGAATTTATGCACTATAGGCAGCTTTCCGTTTTTATCAAATCCGCTCATTTTTACCAAACCGCCATCGTAGGTACCCAACCATACATTTTTTTTGGAATCTATGAACATTGTATTTATACTTGGATTAGGAAGCCCGTCCTTTTCTGTAAAACGTTTAGTCTCAAAAGATTTTAAATTTATTTTAAATAAGCCATCCCCAACTGTACCTGCGTATAGATTATCACCTACAATATTTAAACATAAAACGGTACTACCTAATTCTTTACTGAGAAGTTTATTTGTGATTTTTCCAGAACTTTTATCAAATCGAAAAAGACCCAAGCCCCAAGTACCGATCCAGTAAATATTTTCAGATTCTTTTATTAGGCTCAGCGCGGTATTTGTTTCTAATAAATGGGAGTAATCAATATATTTTCCGGTTTGAGTATTTAAAGCGTGGAAAATTTTTACTCCTCCTAACCAAACAATTCCATTATTATCTTCCAAAAATGAAAAAACATTGGTAAAATTTGATTCGTACTTAGAGTTGGAATTTGGAAATTTTAATGATTGTTTATACGCTACATTAACCCCGCCTTGTTCTGTCCCTAACCAAACATTCTCTTCTTTATCTAAGAAAACAAATTTAATTTTATTATGGTTTAAGGGACTAACTTCTACTTCATTTTTAGAATAAAACACTTTACTTTGGTTTAATAAATTATAAATTATAAATCCATAATTTGTTCCAATATACAAACGGTTATTTTTTACAATGAAGTTATTTATAAAATCGCTTTCTTCAAAGTCACTTAACTGTAGTTTTCTTTCTATTTCAAATAAATGTAGGTCTGCTACAAAAATACTTTTGCCAAATGTGCCCAAATACAATTTTCCGCCATAATGTTTTATTTCTGTAATGTGATTAAGTTCTTCAAGCTTTATATCGCTGTAATCCATTTTAATCAAATTAACTTTATCAAGTTTATTGTTCTTAAATGTCCACAATCCTTTATCAAAGGTTCCTATATATGCGGTTTTTCCATCGTAATAAAGAGCTGTGATATTTATTTTACCATTGCGTTGCGAAATTGGAATAATTTCCTTGGTGTTTATATTAAAAGAAAAAAGTCCTTCTTCGGTGCCTATAAGAATTTTGGTACTATCCAATGGGCAAATTGCTGTAATCTTTACTTCCAACCCTTTATGCTTTAATCTACTAAAAGATTGATTAACGGGATTAAAAAAATTAATGCCTGCCAAGGTACCAATTACTATTAAATCCGGCCTTAATTGCCTGATACACGTAATTTCAGAAGAAGACAAAGAATTAACATTGGTAGGATCGTTTTTAAATACTTTAACCTGATAGCCGTCGTATTTATTCAAACCATCCTGCGTGCCAAACCACATAAATCCTTTTTCGTCTTGAATGATAGAAGTAACGTAATTGGTGCTTAAACCATCTTCGCTGGTAATATATTTAAATCGCAATTGCTGTGCATTAAAGATGCCGCAGAAAGCAATTAAAAACGAAAAAAATATAAATAGCTTTATTTTCAAAATAGCTTTTAAATATAATTATTATTTACCATTCTATACAAGTATATTTGCAAACAAATGTGTGGCATTGCGGGAGTATATTATTTAAACACCAACGTTTCCAAAAGGTTTAACAACCACCAAAAAATTCTGCACCTACTTCAACATCGCGGGCCTGACAATCAGGCCTTTCGCGAAGTGGGAAACTGTCTTTTTTATCACACACGGCTAAGTATTATTGATACCACTTCCTGCAGCAACCAACCTTTTATAGATGCTGAAGATAAACACGCAATGGTTTTTAACGGTGAAATATTCAATTATAAGGAGTTACAGCCCAACGCAAAAGGCGATGTGGAAGTACTTTTTAATCTTTTAATTAATGAAAATACTAATTGCCTGGATAAACTTAACGGCTTTTTTTCATTTGCCTTTTATGACAAATTAAAAAACACATTTTTAGTGGCGCGCGATCGCTTTGGCGTTAAACCATTATATTTTCATTTGGATAAAGAAAAACTTTCATTTTCCTCTGAACTAAAACCTCTGTTAGAATTAACGGGTGCTCAGGAAATTAATCATCATCAGCTTTACACTTATTTTAGATTAAATTATTGCAGCGGCCACGAAACAATATTTAAAAACATTTATCGCTTACTCCCCGGCCATTATGTTACTATAAAAAACGGCGAAGTAGATTTGGTAAAATGGTATCAGCCAAAAAAAGAACTTATAACACAAAATTTAAACACTTTGCTTGATAACTCTGTTCGAATGCGGCTTCAGGCGGATGTTCCTGTTGGAAGTTTTTTGAGCGGAGGAATGGATTCGTCGATAATTTCGGCCCTGGCTATAAAACATAAACCCGATCTTCAAACATTCAGCATAGGGTTTAAGGATGAATCTTTTTTTGACGAAAGCAATTATGCAGAATTAGTAGCAAAACATATCAATTCCAATCATCTCACATTTAAACTGGCAGAAGAAGATTTTATTCAAAACATAGAACCTTTTTTAGCTTGTATTGATGAGCCTTTTGCCGATTCTTCGGCGTTTAATTTTTACATGCTCAGCAAATTCACCAAGCAAAAAGTTAAAGTTGCTTTAAGCGGAGATGGCGCGGATGAATTATTTAAAGGTTATCATAAACACAAAGCCATTTTTTTAAAAACCGATTTTAAATATAGATTTCTCGCTGATATTGCACGTCCTTTATTATCTTTTAACAACTCTTCCAGAAATTCCCGCCTGGGCAATGTTAAAAGAAGAATTACAAAATTTAAATCCATTCAAAATCTAAATGAAACCGAAACCTTTCAATACCTTGCTTCTATTTCTACCGATAGCGAAGTAGTTTCTTTATTGGGCAAATCAAGTCCGGAATATTTTGATTCGATTTTTAAATTAGGCGGGACCAAATTTAACCGCGAAGATCTGTTGGATCTAAAGATAGTTCTAGCAGATGACATGTTAGTGAAAGCAGATCGTTTTAGCATGCAGCACGGCATCGAGATCAGAAATCCTTTTTTGGATTATAGGGTTGTAGAATATGCCCTGAATCTGAATAAAGAATTAAAGATCAATTCAAATAAACAAAAAGTTATTTTACATAAAGAATTCAGTTATCTATTACCCAAAGCTATTTTCGAAAGAAGTAAAAAAGGTTTTGAACTCCCTCTGCAAAAATGGCTGAGTACATCCCTTAATGCTAAGGTTATGAACGAGTGGCTTAATAAAGATAAAATAAAAAATGAAGGTTATTTGAATTACAATTATATAGCTGACCTTAATAAACAAATTGTTTCTGACAACCCGGGGGACAGTGCCGCCAAGCTATGGGCCGTTATTGTATTTGAACAGTGGCTACAAAACTTTAACGAATATATTAAACCTCATGCCTAAAGTTCTGAGGATAATTAATCGGTTTAACCTGGGTGGAATTACTTATAACGTTTCTTACCTCAGCAAATATTTGCCGGCTGATTATGAAACATTACTCATTGGAGGACCACAAGAAGAAGGTGAAGAAAGTTCTTTATTTATACCACACTCCTTAGGATTAAAGCCCATCATTATTCAAGAGCTTAAACGAAGCATTAACCCGCTAAATGATTATTTCGCTTACAAAAAAGTAGTAAAAATTATTCGTGATTTTAAGCCTGACATTGTTCACACACATGCCAGTAAAGCTGGTGCTATTGGACGACTTGCAGCTTATCATTGTAAAGTTCCGGTAATTGTTCACACCTTTCACGGACATGTTTTTAATAATTATTTCTCTAACTTTAAGAGCAATATTTTTAAAATAATTGAACGCGCGTTCGCTAAAAAAAGCACTGCCATTGTGGCCATAAGCAATATTCAGAAACAAGAAATTTCCACTATCCATAAAATCTGCGATCCTGCAAAAATATTTGTTATTCCGCTTGGATTTAACCTCGAAAAATTCACACATAACAGCGAACAAAAAAGAAAGCTTTTCAGAGAAAAATATAATATACAAGATGAGGAAACGGCTATTGGAATTGTTGGAAGACTTGCACCTATTAAAAATCATCGATTGTTTATTGACGGCATCGAACACCTTTTAAAAAATACAAATAAAAAAATAAAAGCTGTTATCATTGGAGATGGTGAAACAAAAGAAGAATTGTTTTCATATATAAAAGCAAAAAAAATTTCTTATACAACAGCCAACGACCAAAATGCTACATTCGTTTTTACCAGTTGGATAAAACAAGTTGATGAAGCGCTGCCCGGCTTAGACCTTATCTGCCTTACTTCAAAAAATGAAGGAACTCCTGTTAGTTTAATTGAAGCGCAGGCCGCCGGCTGTTATATTGTTAGTACTAACGTAGGAGGAATAAAAGATATTCTCATTCCTAAAGCAGGGCTGCTGTCAGAATTAGGGGATGATGAGGGATATAAAAAAAATTTGCTAAAGGCAGTTTCAGAGCTTGGAAAATTAAATGTTAGTTCAAAAGAAATCAGTGAAGCCATAACGCAAAAATTCAGTTACAAAAGATTGTGTAGCGATATGGATTTACTTTACCGTGATTTACTAAAAAGAAACAAAAATTAATTATACCCCGGAAGGTAAACATTGTTATTGGGCGCAACGGCTCTTTTCCTAAAGCTTAAATAAAAATCACTCAGCACTTGGTTCAGATTCTCCTCCTCACTTTTTGAAGTGTCAACAATAAAAGCAATATTAATTACATCCACTTTAGGATTTATAATGTTTTTTGAATTAGCCACAAAGGCAATTGCCCAGGTTTCATCCTCACTTTTTGATTTAGATGATTTGTATATATATAATTTACCGGTTTGAAATTTATTCTTAGCCGCAACCTGCTTAATAAATACAAGACTATCTTTTAGTTTTTTATCTTTATCATATTTATATATTCCTGCCAATTGCTTTTCACTGTAAACAACCGACTGAACAATACTTTCCTGACTAAGATATTTTTTATTGAATTTTTCCAGCAGTTTTTGTTTGTCAAGTTCGCTGTAAAAAAACGCACGGGTAATTTTATTACGGCAATAATAATCAATCAGTGTATCATTAATTACAATATTTTGTTTAAGTAAATTAATCAGTACAGGCATGGTAATGTTTTCTGCCTTTATTTTTGATAACTTGGTAAAAAACAACTTTGCCTTTTCATCTGTTTTATACCAAGGCGCAATAACATAAGCGTAATTAACCAATTGCGGTCGGTTTATTGCTTCCATGTTCTTCAAATAATTCGTGCCTTTGTATTGATTATTGTTAGCTAAGCCATCCAAACTATTCTGAATAGATTCTGCCAGCTCCTTTACATTTTTATCAATGTACTCATACTCTTTAGAATAATCAGTTGCAGAAGAAGGCTTGCCGGGGTTATAACGCTTTAAAGCAAGATTTGCATCCGCAAGAATATTTTCTTTTTGATCTTTATAGACCGAAGCTGAAATGATTTTTTTATTTACCAAGCTTGCAAGAAGTGTATAAACGGACGATTTATATTCGTCGTAACGAGTAAGTGTAAGCATCGAAGGAAAAAAACCTTTGCATAATTCAAGAGAATCATTAAGCGCTGCAAACACATCACTAACCGTACTTTCAGCTCCCACTAATGGTGTTTCAGCCATTATCAAAGTCAGAAAAGTATCATAAGATCTTTGTGTTTTTAAATAAGCCAGACCTTTTAGTAAACACAATTGCAGATAAAAACTATCCGTATATTGCTTATAAAGATTTTTATACGGAGTAATTATCTTATCATTTTCAAGAGTTCCACCATTTACAAGCAACTGAGCCTTACTATCCTCATTAACAAGATCAATTTTTTTACTGGTCACAAACTTCACAAAATCTTCACCATACTTTTTCTGCATGCTTACTCCTCCTAACAATGAGGAATTAGCTTCCTTGCGAACAGTGGTATCAGAACTGCAAAGATCATCTAATAATTTAGCGAATTTATTTTCGAAAATATTCTTGCCTATCACAGTATCCTTTAATGTAAATGAATCCATAAACCCTTTTGCCCAATTCTTTAAGCCAATCACAGTATCAAAAGCGGTACTTATCTCATACCTTATTCCACCTTTTATAAGCATTCGCAAATCTATAGCCCTGCGTGTAGCAGTATCTTTCAAAATAGTTTTAAATGAATATAAGCCATTCTTATTCTCAATTTTGATGTGTGTAGGAACTAAAGAATTTTGCTCCTTTATATTTTTCAAGAGAAACTCCTCAAACTCTTTAATGGTTTTATGATCGTAGTCATTAAACTTTTCGTAAGTTATACTTACATATTCATTGCTGGAAGGTGAAAAATAAGATTTTGAGGAAGTCTTATAATTAAAATCAAATATTTTTAGCTCGCTTTCTTTTGTTTTTTCGCTTTTTGATCGTTCAAACTCCCTGGCGTAATAATCATTAAATCGACTTAGGGCATTATTGGTAACTTCATCCACTGCCTTAAAATAAAAACTTTGATCAGTAATTTCCTTTACAGGATTAGCAAGTTCAAAATCAATTAATTTAAATGAGGTAAAATAGTCATTATTAAAATCAATTTCTTTTTCAGATATCAGGTAAACAAGATAATAGTGAACCCCTTTAATATAAAGCTTAGCAGAAAAATTGTTTCCTGCCTTATTCTTTGATTTTATTTTAATGCAGGGAAAGCCCAAATCCTCAGTAATTTCATTTTTTACACTCTCATTATAATTAAAGTTTACCGTAATATTCTTAGCGAATTGATTTAATTCAAACGTATCTTCTTCAAGATAATCGAAATCGTTGTAAACCGAATGCTTTAATCCATAATATTGTTTACTGCCTTTTTGATAAGCATAAACATCTTCAACTAATCCTTTTAAAGAGGAGCCTTCGTTTTTTACATAACTAAAATTGGCAGGTAGTTTCAACCTAAAGCCTTTGGTTTTGGGCGAAAATTCAAGCAGTTCATCGCTTTTGGTTTGAAACTGAATGGAAGTAAAGAATTGCTTTGCCTCGCTGCCTGTAGCGTATTGCTGTTTACCCCCCAATTTAAATAAGATCATTTCAATATCTGAAAAATAGATTTGATAATGCTGCTCATCGCCGCTTCTTGTTTTATTTATTATTTCAATTCCTTTTAATCCATTATTGGAAACAAGCTCTTTCTTGGAAATTATTTTGCCAGGAATATATTCAAAAAGTAAACTGTCGATTTTTTGCATCATTTGAGCCGGACTCACATTAAACAGAGGGCCAAAATATTTCAAACGCACAATGGTGTAAAAACTTCCGTTCACCATATCCGCGTGAATATAATATTTTACATTCTCCAAATTTACTATCTGCGTTATTTTGCCAGGAAGGTTTACAGATAAGGAAGAGTCTGATATAAATTGCCTGCTGAATGAAACTGCCTTAACTTTGCGTTCTAAATCGTCCCTAATTCTGTCGCTCTTGTTTGTGTTTTTTGAAACCAAAGGCTCAACGGTATATCCTTTTTTACGCAAAAGTTCAATCACACCTTCTTCTCCCGGTAAATGGGCAGCTCCAACTCCGCTGAATAATGATTTTGTTTTTAGTACCGAATCTATTGTATTCGCAAAAAAAACATTTCGATCAACGATCAAATATTTTTGAGTATTTCGTGTAGTAGTTAATTTACTTAGGCTGTCTAGCATATCCAAATTTCCATCACGGTAAGCATCTTCTATTTTTTGAGCGGCAGAATAATAATCTTTATAGCCGTTGCTTTCTTCCGAAGCATCATCGGGTATGGCAGACAGCCTTGCTTTGATTTCTGCCTGAACAAAATCTTCCAGACTTATCACTTGCTTGTTTAATTTAGAAGCAGATTGATAAATAAAAAGATCTATGTAGGTACTTTCTTCAAAATTTTCTTTGCTGCGGTTATGTCGGTAAAGTAAACCATTTATAATATCAGGATCGTAACTTAAAATACCCTGCAACAAGCGTTTATCCGGTGGCGTGAGTGAAAAAGTGGACTTATAAAAGCTTTGATTGTAAGCATAAGGATTACTAAATTGATTAATCTGATTTAACTCACCGGTCTTCTCCATATTTTGAAGCCACTCTCCCGGATTGGTTTCTAAACCAACAACATCAACACTTTTCAGCGCTTCAAAAAACTGTTCGGAGAGATGATAGGCAACACGGTTACTTACATGCATGGTTCCATATAAGTAAGATGGTTTTTTAAGCCCTTGCCCTGTTATTTTCCACAATAATGCAGGGTATTTCTTTGAGCTTTGCGCGAAAATGAGGATGGGAAGTACTAGTAAAAAAATCAGTAACTTCTTCGTCAGATTAACAAAAATAAACCCTTTGCCTTGTATAATTTGTAATGTCAAAATTTATTCTTGTTAAATTCTTTCTTTATTAAAATTAATGCGCACCTACTGCTGATAAATATCTTTCCGCATCCAAGGCACCCATACATCCCGAGCCAGCAGCTGTAACAGCTTGGCGATAGGTTTTGTCCGCACAATCACCAACTGCAAACACGCCATCAATATTTGTTTTTGTACTTCCGGGCTGTATGTGCAAATATCCCAAATCGTCCATATCCAACTGCCCTTTAAAAATATCGGTATTGGGCTTATGGCCAATAGCAACGAAAAAACCGCTAACCGTTAGTGTTCTTTCTTCGCCGCTTTTATTGTTTGTTACAACAGCTCCTTCAACAGTTTCTTTACCCAAAATATCTTTGGTTTCAGAATCCCATAATATTTCAATATTCGCGGTGTTTTTTACACGGTGCTGCATTGCTTTACTTGCTCGCATTTCACCTCTTCGAACGATCATATATACTTTTTTGCATAATTTTGAAAGATACGTAGCCTCTTCCGCAGCCGTATCTCCGGCACCCACAATGGCCACATCTTGTCCTTTAAAAAAGAAACCGTCGCAAACCGCGCAGGCACTTACGCCGCCGGCATTCAAGCGCAAACGGTTCTCATTTTCAAGGCCTATCCATTTAGCGCTTGCCCCGGTTGAAATAATTACAGTATCCGCTGTAATCTCTATTGTTTCATCTACCCAAAAGCGTTTTGGAGTCGACTTAAGATCTGCCTTAGTAATTAAACCGAACCTTACCTGCGTTCCAAATCGTTCTGCCTGAGCTTTTAAATCATCCATCAATACCGGTCCGGTAATGCCTTTCGGATATCCCGGAAAATTATCCACCTCTGTAGTTTCGGTCAATTGGCCGCCTGGTGTTAATCCCGTATAAAGCACAGGCTTTAAATCGGCACGCGCAGCGTATATTGCGGCTGTATAACCGGCAGGACCGGAGCCTATTATTAAACAAGTAATGTGTTCTGTAGTAGTTGCCATAATTTTAATTTGCACGTAAAGGTAACTTTTGTAAAGAGAATTAGCTTATTTAGATTAATTTTTTTAATTTTTTTTAATACATTTATAATTAATTATAACCTTTGTTGTACAAACATTATTGTTAATACGTAGCTATTTTACAAATGAAAAACTTTGATTCGCCAAATTTTACAATGAATGTTCACAACAACGGGCTTGTTGAATTCAAAATTAAAAAAGGAGTTTCCTTAACAGAATCTGATGTATGGCTATCGCGAGATATTTCAACAGAACAGTTACCCGGGAAAAAATTTGTTGTATTAACCGAAGCCGAGGATGAATTTAAAGTTACACAGGGGGCGCGCCACGCCGGTGCCTCTAAAGAATATGCTCAGCACGTGCAAGCGCACGCTTTATACACAAACCATTTAACCCTTAAAATTTTAAGTAATCTGTTTATTAAGGTAAGTAAGCCTGTTGTACCAACACGTTTTTTTGATGATCGTGAAAAAGCACTCCAGTGGCTAAAAACATATATACATAGTTAAGGTATGAGGTTTCGAAATGTGTATTGCAGCCTTTTACTGTTCCTTACAGGCTTATCTTATTCTCAAAATATTGATCTCAAGATTTTAAAGTCCATTAATCAAACCGAACTTCCATGCTGGGACAAAACTATGCGAGGCACTTCGTTTTCCATTTATCCGGTAATGCCTGCGGTGCCTTTAACAGTATGGACACACGGATTTATTAAAAAAGATAAAACCTTAATGCGTAACGGCTACAAAAGCGCCATTGCTATAACGTTTGCCTCTATTGTATCTACTGGATTAAAATTTGCCATTAACAGAACGAGACCCTTTGCGCAATACCCGACCCAAATCACACAACGAGATTATGAGGTAGGCTCCTACTCCTTTCCCAGTGGCCATGCTACTGCCGCATTTGTAAGCGCAACCGCGTTAAGCCTTAGTTACAACAAATGGTACATAACGGTTCCCGCTTATGTCTATGCAGGTTTTGTTTCCTATTCGCGTATGCGTTTAGGCGTACATTATCCTACTGATATTTTAGCAGGCATAGTTGTTGGGGTAGGTGCCGGTTATTTAACGTGGTATATTGATAAACTTATAAGAAGAAGACAAGAACTTAAATCCACTTTGGGCTCAGTTAAAACTATTACAGATTAGGTTTTTCTTAGATTTCGTCAATAAATTCTTTAATAACCCCATAGATATTTTGAAGCTCTTCCTTAGTAATAATATAAGGAGGGATCAAATAAAAGATATTTCCCAGCGGCCGGATTATGATTCCTTTTTTCAAAAAATAAGAACTGATGGAGAATGAAGCCTTGTTGAGATAATGTGTATGTTCTTCAGTTTTTAATTCAAAAGCAATAATGGTTCCTAAAACGCGAACATCGTTTAATTTTTTTGCGTTTCCAATTTTATTCTTAAAATCAAGATGTGAGGTGCTTATCATTTCAATCTGATGCCATGTGTTATTTTCTTCCATCAGATCAAGGCTGGCCAATGCCGCGCTGCAAGAAGTAGCATTGGCGGTATAACTGTGTCCGTGGAAAAATGTTCTTGTTTTATCTTCACTTAAATAAGCTTGGTGAATAAATTGAGCGCAGCTTGTAACACCCAAAGGCATATAACCGCCTGTTAAGCCCTTGCTTAAACAAATAATATCCGCTTTGTTTTTAAGATGATCAGAGGCAAAAAACTTTCCGGTTCTTCCAAAGCCGGTCATTACTTCATCAGCAATTGTTATTACATTATTCTCATTGCATATCTCAATCAATTCATCCAGATATTTCTTACTATACATCAGCATTCCGGCAGCACCTTGTATCAGCGGCTCAAAAATAAAACCCGCTATCGCATTTTGCTTAATCAAATTTCTGAGCTGAGCTTTAACCCGTTCAAAATTATCTGCTGTTGGCAAAGGAAGGTGTTTTACATCAAATAATAAATTTTCAAATGCATTGTTAAACACATTTCGCGCGCCCACACTCATGCCGCCAAAAGTATCGCCATGATAGGCGTTTTCAAAGGCAATAAACATAGTTTTATTTATATCTTTATTATGCCAGTACTGGAGCGTCATTTTTAAAGCGACTTCCACCGCTGTGGATCCATTATCTGAATAAAATATTTTACTTTGGTTAGAAGGGAGATGCTGCAACAATCTTTCTGCCAACAAAACCGCGGAGGGATGAGTAAAACCTGAGAAAATAGAATGCTCCAATTGCATTAATTGCTCACTGATTTTTTTTGAAATATAAGCATTGCAATGGCCGTGTAAATTTACCCACCAGCTGGAGATTGCATCGATGTATTTATTACCGTGCTCATCAATCAAATACACACCTTGTCCTTTTACAATATTAACAACTTCTCTATCGTTTAATTGCTGCGTAAAAGGATGCCACACGTATTGTTTATCTTTTTCAGAGATGTTCATTTTTATTAATTTATCTGTCAATTCAAATATAAATTAAGTTTTCTTGAATATTTATATTAAGAACGACACAAACAGATTCCTCTTCTCGATACAACCTCCTACCGTTGGTTCTACTCGAAGGGACAAAGAATAACCACTGTCAGTTCGAGTAAAAAATTCTGCCTCTTTGAATTTTGTATCGAGAACAACTGCGGGATTGTCTTTTCTCAATACGAATCTCCTTAAGTCGCTTCTACTACCATTGACGTTTTTATTATCTACTTAATTTTGAACTATCCCAGTTTTAAAATATTTCACGTAGGAAAATATTTCTCTGTGCTTCTTATATTCTCTTTTTCTCTGAACCTCTGTACTAGACAATGTGGTTACATATTTTGAGCACTATCTAACCAATTGCTACCTTTTTCGTCAATTTATTCATGTTCCACAGGAATTATTTCTCGTAAAGACAAATTCAATCCTTAAACAACTCGGCATCAATTTTAGAAGCTTGATTCAAAACAACTTCTTTAGTTATTTCAGATAACTCCGGCATTTCGGCAAGCACCGGAATTTCAGAATAGTTAATGATCACCGAGCGTACTGCCTTATCAAAATTTCCAATCAGTATAATACCTTTTACAGGAAAATCATTCTTCACCAAATAATCAATACTTAACAACGAATGATTGATACAGCCCAAGTAACTCCTTACTACCAATATAACTTCTGCTTCAAATTCACGCGCCAGATCAATTACAAAAGCATCATCGTTCAATGGCACTAACAAACCTCCCGCCCCTTCAATGACTAAATGTTCACCGGATTCAGGAATCAGAAAGCCATCCATCTTAATCTTTATATTCTCAAGGCCGGCGGCTAAATGCGGCGAAACAGGTTCCTGAAAGCAATAACTCTCTTTATGAAATGCTGACGTTGAATTGGATATTAAACTTTCCACTTTTTCTTTGTCTGTTCCTTCGGCAATGCCGCATTGCACAGGTTTCCAATAATCTGCTTTTAATGCTTCAGTTAATACAGCCGAAACAACTGTTTTTCCAACACCTGTACCAATGCCTGTTATAAAAAAACGTCCCATTTTAAATAACGTTAAGCAATACCATTAACTGATCAATTTCTTCTTTAGTATTGTAAGCATGCAAACAAAATCGAATTCGTTCTGTGCCTTCTTTAATGGTTGGACTTTTAATAGCTCTTGCGCAAATATGATTTTTAGCGAAAATTATTTCAAGTTCCTGCGCTCGAATATTATTTCCTACAATTAAGGAGTGTATTGAACTCTGACTCTTTATCATATTTTTTAAGCCGGAAGTTCTTGAATAAAAATAAGCAATGTTTTGCTGAAGTTTTTCCTGCTGATTGGTTTCAATCAATAAACGGTAAGCTGCTGTGATTGCTTCAATGCTATGGCCCGGGAGCGCGGTTGAATAAATGAAGGCTCTTGAAAAATTAATTAAATAATTACGTAAAGCCTCGCTGCCCACCACCGTGGCGCCGTGGCAACCCATAGCTTTGCCGTAGGTATAAACTCTTGCAAAACATTTGTTCTCGATGTTCAAGGCGCTGCACAAGCCTCTGCCCTGCTTGCCGAAAACGCCCACAGCATGCGCCTCATCCACCATCAAGTAAGTACGTGCATTCATTTTACAAATGTCAACCATTTCCAATAATGGAGCAGTATCACCATCCATGGAATACACACTTTCTACTGCTATATAAATGTTTTCGTAACTGCTTTTATGCCGTGCAATTAGTTCCTGTAAACTGCCGATGTTGTTATGCTTGAATTTATAATGTGTTGCATGACTTAAACGAATGCCATCATAAATAGATGCATGTATAAGTTCATCAAACAACACCAGATCTTTTTTTTGCGGAATGCATGAAAACAAGCCTACATTAGCGTCGTAACCTGAATTAAAGATTAGCGCGCTGGGGGCGTGATGAAATAAAGCAATGTGTTTTTCGGCACTTTCAATCAGTTCAGAGTTTCCGCTGATTAACCGTGAGCCTGTTGATCCGTAAGGCACCGCTTCTACAGATTCTGTTGTTCTTAATGTTTTGGTAAGCAATCCCAATTTGGAAAAGCCTAAATAATCGTTGCTGCAAAAATCAATAGCGGGGGTGTTCTTATTTAATTTTCTCAACAAGCCTTTTTGCTCACGCTCCATAAGCGATTTGAGCAAGTGATCAGGTAGTTGAAGTGTTGACATAAATTGATTGTAAAATTTCTTCAGGTTTCTCTGCGAACGCTTTTTTAGGAGTAAGTCCCAATAGCTTAAACATTTCCATATCTTCGTTGTATTTAGGATTGGGGGTAGTTAATAATTTATCGCCTGCGAAAATAGAATTAGCGCCTGCTAAAAAACATAAAGCCTGGCCTTCCATACTCATTTGCAAACGTCCCGCGCTTAAACGTACGGAGGTTTTTGGCAACACGATTCTTGCAGTAGCAATCATGCGCACCATGTCCCAAATAGGCACAGGGGGTTGATCTGCAAGTGGCGTGCCTTCTACGGCAACCAGCGCGTTGATGGGAACGCTTTCGGGCTGAGGACGCAATAAACTTAAAGTATATAACATTCCAATACGGTCTTCAGCACTTTCGCCCATACCAATGATGCCGCCGGAACAAACGGTTAAGCCTGCCTTACGTACATTTTTTATGGTGTTTAAGCGGTCATCAAAAGTTCGGGTTGAAATAACGTTATTATAATTTTCTTCAGAAGTATCAATGTTATGATTATAAGCATATAATCCCGCTTCGGCCAAACGTCTTGCCTGATCTTCGGTAACCATGCCTAAAGTGGCGCAAACTTCCAGGCCTTTGCTGTTAATGGTTTTAACCATGTCGAGCACCTTATCAAAATCTTTGTTATCGCGCACTTCGCGCCAGGCAGCACCAAGACACATGCGACTGGCGCCTCCTTTTTTAGCGTTATCGGCACAAGCACTAACTTCTTCCACACCCATTAATTTATGAACCTTAACCTCGGTGTGATAGCGTGCAGCCTGCGGACAATAAGAACAATCTTCGGGACAACCGCCTGTTTTTATGGAAAGTAAGGAACTCACCTGAACTTCGCCGGTTTTGTGGTATTGGCCGTGAACTTCGACAGCTTTGCTTATGAGTTCTAATAAAGGAGTGTTATATATTGCAAGAATTTCTTCTTTGCTGCGTTCTATGATCATAGAAACAAAAATAACTATTTAACGAGAATAAAAAAACTGAAAGATGTGCTAAAATTTAGGTAGACAACTTTGATAAAACAGAAAACAGATTAAGTCGTAACATGATGAATTTTGATTTAAGCGAACATATAAACCAACAACTATGGAGGTTGTCATCGGGCAAAAGTAAATAACCAGGAGGTGATCGCCATTACCCCGGAGATATAAATAAACCTTATGCCAAAGATATGGAACACCTTTGTGGAATATGGGACGGTGATGAGCAAACTTTTCTTTGCAATACCGGTATTCTTCTGCTACTCTATGGCAGATGGAATTTACAACCTCCTCAAATCATACAATACACCTATCAACAAAAAAACTATGCCACCTAACGATTTTCAACTCCTTTTTAATTTTGATTGAAAAAATGGGGAAACTCCAGTTATTTTAAGCTAAATATTTTGTGTAGATATTGTTTGTTACACAGATTGAGAATGGCTTTTTTTTATAATAGGAAAATTAGTCTTATAAAAAGGTGATTTTGTGGAATTGGAGGAAATAAAATATTTTATATAATTAATATAGCTAAAAAAAAATAATTACATTTGCATTCTTAATTTCGGAGAGATGCCTGAGTGGCCGAAAGGACATGTTTGCTAAACATGCGTACGGGCAACCGTACCGAGGGTTCGAATCCCTCTTTCTCCGCAAGAAGGGACTTCCCATATAAAAAAGGGGGAAGTCCCTTTTTAACTTCCCCCAAATCGATTGATTGTAAAGCGATTTCAGCGATCACGAAATTTACCTGAGTGGTTCGAAATGCCTGTATTTTTTTATCATAGGCTAAACCGGACGGAAATATCAATTTTTGGATTTTCTCTCTTATGCTGATACCCGCAGAAGCCCATATTGACGGGAGTTTAAGGCAGAAAGCAACAACTTCTTTTAGCTTTTCTTCAAGGTTCGAAATGGTTAAGCCCATTTTGCCTAAATCTTTGGTTATCTCCTCCCTTTCAGCAATTAATTTACTCATCAAGCGGTCGAATACTTCGCGTGTCATTTCCTCTTTCACATAATACTTTTCTTGAAGATTCAGCATACCTGCATCTATCTCCGAAATACGCTTTTCAAATCGTTCCTGCTTCTCATTATTATCTTTATTGGCATCGTCATAGGCATGAACCATTTTATACACGATGGCGCTCGTAAGGTCTTCCCTGACCTGGTATTTTGAAAGTTCATCAAGGAAAAGTTTGTGCATGTCTTTTGCGCTCTTATTGCACTTGCATCCTACTTTCCTGCATTTGTAGTAATACAGGTTCTTTTTCTTTACGATATATCCAGTAAGCGGATCATTGCAGTCGGAACATTTCAAAAATACTTTCAAAGGCACACCTTCATTCTCTCTTTTATGCGGCACTCCATACTTTGTTGAACTTAACCGAATATCATTGATCTTGTAAAATGCCTCCTTGCTAACCATTGGTTCATGTTTACCTTCCACCACTTTACCATCCAAAATTCCGTGAGCTATTAATCCGCAATAAAAAGGGTTCTTAAAAATTTTGTAGATGCGCTGCTTGTAAGTTTTGATACCGATCTTTTCAAGCATCTTAATGATGTCTTCGTTTTTATAACCCTGAAGTTTCCACTCCCAGGCTTTACGCAGTTTTTTTCCGTAGTCGTTCAGAACAATCTTCTTTACTCCGTTGATTTTAATAGAATCATAACCTATGGGCGCAGGAATACACCATTCACCCTGGCTATATTTTCTTTTTAAGCCATCCTGAGTGATCTGCTGACGCTGCACATTATCCCACTTTGCAAAAATGAGTTGAATGTCCTGCATAAGCACTCCGCTGCTATTGCTTGTATCTACTGGCTCAGTAACCGCAATAATGTGAATGCCGTACTTGTTTCTTAATTCGTCTGCTATGGAAATTGCTTTACCACCTGTACGGCTAAATCTTGTCATTTTATAAACAAGAATCGTACTTACCTTTCCTTTGCTTCGTTTGCAGAACTCAATCATTCGCTGAAATTCTTTTCTTTCGTCTGTCTTTGCGCTTTCGTATGTCGCTCCGAATCCAGCTACAATTTGTAAGCCGTACCTCTTTGCAAAATCCTCAATGGTTTTATTCTGGTTATCTATTGAATCATTAGTATCAAATTGCTTCTTTCCTGATACTCGCGTGTATGTATGTAGTCAAACCAATCTGTACTTTTAAGCCTAAATAACTTTGGACATTTTCTTTTTTAAAATTAGTTAATTTTTTTGATTTTTATTAGCAGTCGTAAAATTATTTCCAACTGCGGACTTTGGCTTTTTTAAGG
>JACPOC010000009.1 GCA_016185125.1 Bacteroidota bacterium | reverse complement strand
CAACTGCCCTGCGGCCCATCCATGAATTGAATACGGCTTTAATAGCAATTTCTAATTGTTCAAATACATCTTCAGGGAATGGTTTGCCGGTATGATTTTTAATTACATCAAGAAAACGGTTGCTGATGTCTTTTAAATTTTCAGCACTTAAACCAATATCTACTTTAACACCGGCTTTATGTTTAACGGCTTCAAATTCCTTATCAAATTTTTCATCAGGAACACTTAAAGCAACTTTACCAAAGAGTTGAATAAAGCGGCGGTAAGCATCATAACCAAAACGTTCATTCTTTGTTTGCTCAATTACTCCTTTTAATGTGGCGCTGTTTAAACCAAGGTTTAAAATAGTGTCCATCATACCAGGCATTGATAAAGCAGAACCGGAGCGAACAGATACCAATAAAGGATTAGCAGGGTCGCCAAAACTTTTACCGGTATTCTTTTCTACCAGCTTCATATTTTCTTTTACCTGTTCAATAACACCGGCAGGCAATAATCTTTTTTCATCTGCTAAATAAGTTAAGCAGGCTTCAGTAGAAATTACAAACCCGGGAGGGACGTTCAATCCAATCTGGGTCATCTCACATAAATTGGCGCCTTTACCGCCGAGTAGTTGTTTGTTTTTTCCATCCCCTTCTTTAAAAGAAAAAACATATTGTTTGGATAATTTTGATGCGTTTGATGTGGCAGTTGGTTGGTCCAGCTCCACGGTCTCTGTACTTTTCATAACGTTTGTTTTAATGCTCTGAAGTTAGAAAGCTCAAAAAAGGTGAAAGCTGATTTAGTTCAAGGTGATGGGTAACAATCGTCAGGAATACAACTATGTGTACTGGTGATTAAACTGATGAAATAAAAAAGTCCTGCAATATTGGAGGGCACTGAAAAAGTCATTTAAGACTTATTAACAAAGGGGAGTAAAAAGACGAAAGTTTTTTACTCCCCTTTTGTATTTTGTATCAGATTCAAAAACTTAATGCAGATGCTGATACAACAGGTAGAATTTCAATTTAGTGCTTATAGCTCCCTTTATAATTTGATTGTGCCAAAAGAAAATCTCTTGCGGAAAATCAATGATCTGATAGATTTTACCTTTGTTTATAACGAACTGGTAACTAAGTATTGTCACAATAATGGACGTGCTGCAGAAAGTCCAATTCGTATGTTCAAGTATTTATTGCTAAAAACTATTTATGATATTTCTGATGTTGATGTAGTTGAGCGTTCACGT
>JACPOC010000011.1 GCA_016185125.1 Bacteroidota bacterium | reverse complement strand
CCATTTATAACGAAACTGTAAGCAATTTTAGCGGTAATTTAAACAAGCAAATTTCTTTAGGAAGTGTAGCTAAAGGAGTTTATCTGATTGAATTAAATTCAAAATCGGGCAGAGAAGTAAAAAAGGTTGTTGTGGAGTAATAAAGGGTTTTACCTTTATAAACAAAGCATCCTCATACCTCTTTTCGTAATCTTCCTACAGGTATATCTAATTGCTCACGGTTTTTGGCAATAGTTTCGAGTGCTTTATCAATTGCTTTTTTTTGTGCCGGCGTAAGGGCATGCAAAATGTTGTCTGATTTCATAGCGATAAGGTTTTTAGGTTTTAATACGAATTTAAAAAATAATTGGATAATGTTAAAACAATTAAGCAAAATCTTTTAAAGTAAACGTTTTTTATCCGGGCTTAATTAAAAAGTCCGGCTTTTAATAGGCCGGACTTTTAATGAAAGAAGAAACAATTTTATTTTGTAACTATTAATTTTTTAGTACTTACTTTTTTACCATCAACTATTAGAGTAGTAAAATATAAACCCGGTGCTAATGATTCCGAATCAATTTGTAATTGAGATTCGTGAGGTTTTAAATTAACAGTGCTGATAGTTTGGCCACTGTAATTTACAAGTACTAATTGAGCAGATTGTGCACCAATACCAATTGTATATTTTACATTTACAATACCATCCGTTGGATTTGGTTCTAAAGATTGTATGGCAGAAGTAAATAATACATTTTGCATTGGAGAGTCTTCCACCGTTGAGGCATAACGGCCAAGTAAAGGACCGTAACACGGAGGACCATTGCCCACAGTATATAATGCTGAATCAATAGCGGTACAGCCGCCAGGGGAAGAAGTGATCTTACATTTAATATTATATTTAGCGTTAGAACCATCTGCTATATATGAACTACCTGTGCTGCCCGTTTGTAAAACAGAATTTACATACCATGCATAAGTGTAAGTGCCCGATGGTGAAACAGTAGCGTAGAAGGTGCGTGTACAACCCGCACAACAGGAAGATTGGTCGGCACCAATGTCAACAGAAACAATTGAAGCGGGCGAAGTAATGTTATATAACTTAAAACCTGGGTTTGCGTCCGATTGCTTATAACGATATTTATATGCTAACGAACCATTGCAATTAAATATTAAAAGATTGGTGGAGGATGCGTAACTAGTGTCATCAAAATTTGCTGTAACTCCCGCATTAAATTTCACGTGGACATTAGGGCCGTTTGTGGAATTATCGAAGGAAATATTATAGAGTTTGGATGCACTGCCTGAAACGTTCTGATTAAGCACCATTACGGCAATATAGGCACCAGTTTTACTTGCAAATGCTTTAATGTTGTTACCAGTATCAACAGTAGCTACATAGTGTGTACCGGTAAACCATTTGCCCATTTGTTCCATGTGATAATAAGTGCTTTTTTTACTTGGTGTAGTAGAGTTTGATAAATATCCACTTTCATATCCTTCAATACTGCTCCATAAATTAATCCATTGGAAACGTTTGTATATACCCCAACTCATAAGCTCTGCTATGTGCTGGCCGCCAAAAAAACTACTAGTTTTTACTCCGCCAAAATTATCGTTTGATGCAGTTGAACCATTATACCAACAAATATTCGCTTCAGTTATTACTGGAGAAATGGGCTGTGATGAACGACCTAAAACTATGTTTGCATTTGCTGCATCACATTTTGCTTTAATATATCCCATTGCAGTAGTATCTTTATTAGGCGCTGTTAATTGCGCTATTAAAGACTGCTTGGTGGGAGTTGTGGAAACACCTTCAAAATTATACAAATGGTAGGAGAAAAAATCCACGAATGCTTTGCCGTTAGCGTTACCAAAGCCCGTTATTGTGCCCATAATACTTGCTGCACCAAAAAGAGAAGTTAAGGAATCCATACATGGGCGTGCATACGTGTCATTCTGGTCGCCGGGCATATAAGTGGTTTCAGGACCTACTATCTTTATAGTGGGGTCTTCATTTTTCATGGCAGAAGCATATTTTTTAATTTTCGCAGAAATTGCCATTGCATTAAAGGAAGGTTCATTTCCTATACTCCAGTATTTAACTTTACGATTTTTTGTCTTATTGATATATTTTACAACGTTTCGGGCGTCTAATGAATCATACCCACTGCCCGTTGGCACCTGTAATAGCGGCTCCATGCCTTTTGCCCTTACCGAATCTACCATCTTAAGGTATTGATATGGCGAAGGTTTATTATTATTGGCCGCCGTACCACCTAATCGAACGATTTTTACATTACTGGTTTTGATGTTCCCCCAGTTTTTATGTAAATAACCGTTGAAGAATGTGGTACCCAGAGTATCGGGCATCCAGGCGTTTTGTCCGTAAAAACCAGCAGGGGTGGTTTGACCTTTAATCGACGAAGTGTTAGATAGTAGTACGATACCAGCGATAATTAGGTTTAGTTTGAAAAATTTCATGGTTTTAAATGTAATTGGGGTTAAAATCCTTAAGTCATCCATTTTGGATACTTTCTTTTACTTTTACACAGGTCAGTTATAGTGTGGGCATTTAATGCCTCATAATATTTAATTTGATAAGAATGCTTGTAGCCAAAATGTCTTTTAATAAGCTGGCACAACTTTGGCTGTATATTTGAAAACTCCCATATGAAAAATATAATTATACTCTGCTTTACATTACTCCTAAACCATCTTAGCGGACAAAGCTACACTTGGGCCGTTACCGATAATACAATGCAGTGTAAAGGCGTTGCGATCGAAAAAAATGCTGATGGAAGCTTAGTAGTTGCGCAAACCTTTACCCAAACTGGGACTAGAGGTATCAGTATTATCAAATATGATGTAAATCATAATATAGTTTGGGTTCAAAAGATAATAGGAAATAATTTTTTAACTTATAGAGGGTTCGATTTGAAAACCGATAAGTTAGGTAACATTTTTTTTACAGGATCTTTTATGGATACAATAAAAATTAACGGACTCTTTTTATACAATGCTGGAGCTTCCTCTGCTATGATTATGATAAAATATAATACTCAAGGGCACTATCAGTGGTCCAAAAGAACCTTTGGCAATGGTGTGGCCGCGTTGAAACTTAGTAGTGACCTAAACAATAATATTTATGTTATTGGATATCTAACAGGAAATAATAATTTCGATAGTACGAATATTAATATCACTGCTTCGGGCGGCATATGTAATTACATTGCGAAATACAGCAATAACGGGATCTTGAAATGGGTAAAAAGAACTAATACTGGGAATAGCTCCTTTTGGGGTTTAGGCCTTGAAACAGATTCTGCGGGAAACAGTTATGTGGGGGGCTCATTCATTTCCCGAGAAGTTTTTGGTACATATACCCTTAATGCCTACGGGGGTGCTAATTTTGAAGAAGCCTATCTCGCAAAAATAGATTCTTCCGGCAACTGGCTTTGGGCTACACATATTGGTGGGGGACCCGGTGGAGGCGATGCATCTGGGTTGTATGATCTGGCCCTTGACGCAGCCGGCCAACCTTATATCTGCGGCTTTACTTCTTATCCAACTACATCCTTTGATGCAATTTCCCTTAACACTACCGGCGAAGACGATTGGTTTTTAGCCAAATACGATGTAAACGGCAAGTGCATGTGGGCTAAAAGTGGTGGTGGCCCCGGAAGTCAATTTGCGACCGGAGTATGTGTTGACAATCAAAACCATATTTATCTTGCCCGCACAGGTACTTTTTTTTCAAAGTTTGACGGAAATGGTAATTACTTATTGTCAGACTACAAACAGGGAGTTGCAAATATAGCAATGGCTTCAGATGCTGCCGGTAATATTTATTTTACCGGACAACATAATACTACTGTTAACTTTGATGGCTCAACTTTAAATTTTGTTGGCGGAAATCAAAATCAAATGTTTATAGCAGAGTATAATAATGGATATATGCCTACCTTTATTAAAAAAGATATAAAAGAGGATCTTTTTACAATATACCCAAATCCCACTACGCAAAACATTACTATTTCCTCAAATTTACCTTTCCATGTTTACAATCTTAAAATAACAAACGCCATAGGTCAAATCGTTTACACCGTTCAACTGCAAAATGCGAAGGCCAGTAATCATGAAATAAACATAGGCCATTTTGCAAAAGGTTTGTATCTTGTGGAATTAGTTGATGAATCAAAGAAAACAGCCATTCAAACTAAGAAGCTAATAGTAAATTAAACAAGATGTCAAAGAACAGTTAAGTACGTCGAAATACCACACCGTTTGAGACACATAATGAGGCAGCCTTTAGGCTGCCTTCATTATTTTAATAAGTTGTAAAGCTTTATAAAATTAATGGCTCGGGGCAAACGTAAAAAACAAAAGTTAAAAAAGCAAGAATAAAAAAGAATTAATTGTTAAATGTTTAGTGAGGGGGAAAAAAATAAGGGTTTTACCTTTATAAACAAAGCATCCTCATACCTCTTTTCTCAATCTTCCAACCGGAATATCCAGTTGCTCGCGGTATTTGGCAACGGTTCTGCGGGCAATGTTATATCCTTTTTCTTTTAGCTTAATACAAAGTTCATCATCTGTTAAAGGATTTGATTTATCCTCGGCGTTTACATAATCTTTTAAAATCCGTTTTATTTCGCGGCTGCTTACTTCCTCGCCGCTATCGGTACTCATGCTTTCACTAAAAAAAGTTTTTAATAAAAACGTGCCATAAGGAGTTTGCACATACTTACTGTTAGCAACGCGCGACACGGTTGAAAGATCTAATCCTACTCTGTTGGCAATATCTTTTAATATCATCGGGCGGATTTTGCTTTCATCTCCTGTAATAAAATATTCTTCCTGATATTCTAAAATACACTGCATGCATAATAATAATGTTGTGTAACGTTGATTTAAAGCTTCAATAAACCATTCGGCACTTTCAATTTTATTTTTTATAAAACCCGATGCTTCTTTACCCGGCTTATCTTTATTTTTAGAATACTCTTTCAGCATTTCTACATACTCCTTACTAATCTTCAGGTCGGGCATGTTTCTTCCGTTGAGCGTTAATTCAGCAATACCATCATTTACAGTAATCAAAAAATCAGGAACCACTTCGCTCACTCCGCCACTTTTACTGTCGTTACTGCCGGGTCTTGGATTCAAATGTTTCACCACCTCAATAATATCTTTTAAGTCTTCGTTATCAATGCCAAGTTTTCGTAAAATTTTATCGTAATGCTTTTTAGAAAATTCATCCATCTGGTTTTTAATAACCTCAATGGCCAAAACTATTTCTTTTGTTTTTTCTTTTTTACGATCCAGTTGAAGAAGCAGGCATTCCTGCAGATTGCGTGCGCCCACTCCTGCAGGATCAAAACCTTGTATGATCAACAGCATCTTTTCAACTTCCTGAATAGTAGTGGTGATGTTGTAATTAAAAGCAAGATCATCTACTATCAACTCAAGCTCACGACGAATGTAGCCGTCCTCATCAATACAGCCAATCAGGTAAACACCAATGGTATATTCCTGATCGCTCAGATCGCGCATACCTAATTGCTGTTCTAACAATTCATGAAAACCAATACCTTCCACTACTACAAATTCGCGGGTTTCATCATCAGCACCTTTATTTGAAATTTCATATTTATAGGAGTCGAGTTCTTCGGCATCCATATAATCCTCCATTTCCACATCGTTAAGGGGAGGAGGTTCTACTTCAGTTACATCGCCATTCTCATCAAACTCTTCATCAATTTCATCAAGCGTTTCGTTCTGATCTATTTCTTCTTCATTCTCACTTTCTCCCTCTTCAAGTGCGGGATTTGCTTCCATTTCTTCTTTAATACGCTCTTCTAAAGCCATGGTGGGCAACTGCAGCAATTTCATTAATAGAATTTGTTGCGGCAATAACTTTTGCGATAACCTGAGGTTTTGTGATTGCTTAAGCGCCATGATTAATTAACCGAACATAAAAAGTAATTCTTTTTACCTTTTTGAATTAAAATGTATTTATTATTGATTAATGAAGAAGCGTTTACCACAGCTTCATGATTTTCTATTTTTTCTTTATTAATGCTCACTCCGCCACCCTGTATCATTTTACGTGCCTCACTTTTACTTGGAAAGATTTTTGTTTTTTCAGAAAGAAAATCGATCACGCTCACCCCACTTTCAATTTCATTTTTCAACACTTCAAACTGTGGCACGCCTTCAAACACATCCAAAAAAGTAGCTTCATCAAGGTTAGAAAGATCTTGAATGTTTCCGTTGAACAAAACTTTGCTGGTCTCAATAGCCGCAATATAATCTTCTTCTCCATGCACCATAACGGTTAGCTCTTTTGCCAAAGCTTTTTGAAGAACCCGTTTGCCCGCATCTTTTTTATGATCTTCCACTAAAGCGTTAATTTCTTCCTCTGATAAAAATGTAAAGATCTTTATAAAGTTTTCCGCATCAGTATCGGGTGTGTTAATCCAAAATTGATAAAATTTGTAAGGAGAAGTTTTATTTCGGTGAAGCCAAATGTTGCCGCTTTCTGATTTACCGAATTTAGAGCCGTCTGATTTTTTAATTAATTGTGTGGTAATGGCATACGCTTCGCCACTGCATTTGCGACGAATTAATTCTGTTCCGCTGGTAATATTTCCCCATTGGTCGGAGCCACCTAATTGAATTTTACAGTTTTTGTTCCGGTATAAAAAATAAAAATCGTAGGCTTGTAATAACTGATAACTGAATTCGGTAAAACTCATGCCTTGTTCTAAACGATTTTTTACAGAATCTTTGGCCATCATGTAATTGACCGTCAAAAATTTTCCAACATCGCGAATAAAATTGATGAAGGAATAGTTTTGCATCCAATCGTTATTGTTAATGAGTTCGGCACTGTTAACTCCGCAATCGGTATTTAAAAATTTTTGCAGTTGGTTTTTTATTCCTTCAATGTTTTTAGCAAGAGAAGTTTCATCCAACAAATTTCGCTCTGCCGATTTACCGCTTGGGTCGCCCACCATACCGGTTGCACCGCCAATTAGCGCAATAGGTTTGTGACCGGCTTTTTGCAGACGGATGAGGGTAATTATTTGCGTAAGGCTGCCTACATGCAATGAATCGGCCGTTGGATCAAAGCCAATATAGCCGGTTACCATTTCCTTACTTAATAATTCTTCGGTGCCCGGCATGATGTCGTGCATCACGCCACGCCACCTGAGTTCTTGAACAAATGAGTTAAACATATCAGCCTTAAAATTACAAATATTCTTTGTTTTTAAAGGGTGGCGGACAATTAAAGATTTTGTAAATTAGTTGCATGTTTATTTATAATGTTACCGTAAATGTTACCGATGATGTGCACACCGAATGGTTAAATTGGATGAAGGAAACTCATATTCCGGAGGTGATGAAAACCGGTTGTTTTATTGACAGCCAGATATTAAAACTGCTTTATGTGGAGGATGAGGGCCACACTTATTGCATACAATACAAATATTTGGAAATGCAGGATATTGAAAAATATCAGAAAGAATTTGCTCCGGCTTTGCAGGCTGATTACAAAAAGAAATTTGAGGGAAAATATACGGCGTTTAGAACCTTGTTGCAAATGGTGGATTAAGTGAGCCACCAATTACACGAATTTCAATAATGAATTTTGGATAATTAATTGATGTTTTTGCCATTCGTTACCTGCATAAGATGGCAAAAAACCGGAGATTTAGTTGGCCATCAATTTCACAATTTTTACAAACGTATTTTTAATTATACTAATTAGTGCATTTTAGAGTAATTGGTGGCGTTTATTAAGTGTTCTTTTGTAATTTGTGGCTTTAAATTGAAGATCGGAGAAAACAAAAAATGCCGGTAACCAACCGGCATTTTTTGAACCAAAGCAACCAATCGTTTAACCCTTAATTATAACAATTGAAGCTTATCTCATAAACAATAGAACAGAGCAGCAACTAGTTCATTTTAAAAGGAGGAATTTTTCCTTCTTTCATTAACTGTAAACTTTTCTTTTTATGTTCTTCGAAGCTGCCGAAAGCTAAAGCGTCCAGCATTTCTTTTCGTGTCATATCCGGATTACCAAATTGCTTGCGGATATCTTCCGAGCAACGGTCAACATACTTTTCAAATTTTAAAGGAGCCCAAACGTATTCCTTTTTAATAGCATCTTTTTTAAACGCAAATTCCTTAGGAAGATCGCCTTCAATTTTAGATTTAATATCCAATCCTTCGTAAGTTTTTGGTAACTGACGGTTATCGAACATGAATGGTTTGCTCACCATGATTACATGCTTTTTGCGTTTAGGATCTATCATAGATAATCCTTCAATGCGTAAACCTTTCTTTTTTAAGGTTCCGTACTTGCTCTCAAAGTGTTTTAGTATTTCAAACATGATTCTTATAAATTATTGGACTATAAAGATAGTGATAAAGCTGTTAATAACTTTATTTTTTAGACGAATAAAAATTGATTAATAATTAATAAACGTTAATAAGCGGTTGCTAATTTGTTTAAAAGCTGTTAATTAAGGGTTAATAAGCTATAATATATTGGTTATCAGTTAAATACAAACACATTTTATTCACATTAAAACGTTTCAGATTTTTTGAAATAAACGATAAAAGTGGCGAATTTAAGGGCGGAATTCGATTAATCTTTTTTATACACCAAAACGTTAAACACATAAGGATTTATGCGCTTAATTTGCTCGGTTCGCTTCAAGCCTTTGGTTACGGGCTTTTTATTGCCTGTAAGAATGCTGTCTCCGCCAATAGTGCGGATGGAGTTAATAATTTCACCCGATTTAACAGCAAAACCGGTAGCTTCAGCGTTGGTAATTTTTCCTCTGATAACGCCAATAATATTTCCATGATCATCTAATAAAGGCCCGCCGCTATTACCCGGATTTACAGGTATAGAAATCTGATACATGGTGGTGTCGTTAAAAAATCCGCTTAATGAGCTTAAGGAACCTTCGCCGTAAACCATGTCTTTGCGGGGATAACCCAATGTAAACACTTTTTCACCAACGTCGGCCAGTTTTGTATTGAGTGAATAAGGAACCTGCCAGTTTTTATAAAGTTCTTTATTTTCTATTTTAAGAACCGCCAAATCTAATTTAGGATCGGTAAGTATTACCTTGGCCGATGTTCGGTCAAACACTTTATTCTCAATAAAAACACTATCAGCACCGTTAATCATGTGCAAACTGGTAATAATGTAACCCGAATTATTTAAGGCAAAAGCGCTGCCTTCCATGTTTGCCGGGGCATGAACCGGTTTTTGACTGCCTTCTTTTATTCCTTCAACAATAGCCTCGTTGGTGGCGGTTAACTTTAAACCCAATTCGGTAATTTGATTGCTGGTTTTTTGAATACCCAAACCTAATACAGCCACAGCGCCAAACACAACCGCTAAAGCCGTGCCCGCAGCAACCATGGCGGTTTTACCATAACGCTTTATAAATGTTTCCTTTTTATTAACCGAAATAATCTTAGCATCTCCACCAAATTCCTGCTCATGAATTTTAGTGAGTTGAGCTTTTAAATTATCAATTTCGTTATTTTCTGTAAGGGAATCTATTAAACTTTTGTGCTGGTTAACAGCATTTGCAAAAACTTCATCAGAGTTTAAACGGATTTCAAAATCCGCTGCTTCGTTTGCGTTGAGTTTACCCTCAAGATAATCATCAAATAAATCTGTACTTCTCATTTTAATTCTTTCTTTCTATTTCACTGTTCTTTACCAAATCTTTTTCAAAAAAATACTTTTTTAGCCTTTGTAAACATTTATACTTTTGATTTTTAGCATTATCGGCATTGGTATAACCAAACTTTTCCGCAATCTCGTCCATACTTAATTTATGAACGTAAAAATCTTTTATCAATGCAGCGCAAGGCTCTCCTAAACTAGCCAGACTTTGATTTACCTTTTCAAAATCTTTTTCCTTTTTATCGTGTAAAGAAATATCTTCGCTCACATCCGCAATCTCTCCTTCACTGTCTTCGCGCATCAAAAAGGTATTGCTATTCTTTTTCAGATGCTTTAACCAAAGCCGTTTTGCAACCGAATAAATATAGGTTTGCAATTGACAATGAAGTTCAAATGAAGGCTTTTTAGAATTTTCAAATAAAACAATTATTGTTTCCTGATAAATATCCCGCGCCGCATCTGAAGAGCCGCTATTATTTACAACAAGTTTAAGAACGATATTATAATACTTTTTGTACAAAGCCCTCAAAACTTCACTGTTCCCTGAACGTAAGCCCTCTAAAAACTGGCTATCGCTGAACTGCAAATTTGGTTTTGACATTTAGACCTTGTTTAAATTAATACAGATATTTTATAAAGGTAACCTGTTTTAGTTGCAAGTTATTGATTTTTAGTTTTTAGTTGGCGTGTGAGCTCAAAAACAAAAAGTTAATCAGCTAATAACCAATTACTTATAACAATTTTAAAATAAATTTAAAAATTGTGGGTTACCTATTCCAAAATCCGGTATCAATAGGAAATTAAACAAAAAATCTAAACAAAATGAAAAAAGTAATGTCAATTATCGCTGTAGCTTTATTTACTGCTACATTCGTATCTTGTGGTCCTTCTGCTGAAGAAAAAGCTAAAATGGAAGAAAGAGCTAAAATTGTAGCTGACTCAATTGCAAACGCTATCAGTTCTTCAATGAACGCTGCTACAACTGAATCAGTTGTTGTTGATACTACTGCTGCTGTTGCTCCAACTGCAACTGCTGAAGAAGCTCACCACTAATATTTGTGTTTATTAGTTAGTTAGTTTGTGAAAACCCCGTGCCTTGCGCATGGGGTTTTTCTATTTTATAGAATATTGTTATTTTTACAGAGATGAAAAAAATCTTTTTACTTGCCATTGTGGCAATCACTTTAAGTCACACTTCCTGCGGCCCGGCTGCCGAAGATCGTGCTACCATGCACTCCAACGCAAAACGCATAGGCGACTCTATTGCCAATTTAATTAAAACCTCAATGGACGAAGCCGCGGCTCCCGGACCGGTTGCCCAGCCTGTTAATACAGCTGCCGCCACTTCCACCGCTGCCACTCAAACTAACACTCCTAAATAAATCTATTCCGCCGCCTTTGCAAAAAGCGGAAGAATGGGAATTAATAATTAGAGCTTTAAACTCTTATACAGGCAATTAGCTTATCTTTGCAATTCAAATGGAAATTACTGTACAACAGGTTATAGATGCGCTAAAATATGTTGATGATCCGGATCTTAAAAAAGACCTGGTGACATTAAACATGATAAAGGATGTGCAGGTAAGCGGAAAAAACGTTTCGTTTACCGTGGTATTAACAACACCCGCCTGCCCAATGAAAGACATGATACACAACGCGTGTATGAATGCCATTTTACATTATGTGGATAAAGATGCCGCTGTTAAAATAAACATGACGGCAACCGTTACCTCCAAAAAAGAAAAAGACGAAACTACTTTACGCGATGTAAAAAATATTATTGCTGTAGCCAGCGGAAAAGGCGGAGTAGGTAAAAGCACCATTGCCGCTAATTTAGCTTTAGGCCTAGCGCAACAAGGAGCAAAAGTTGGTATTGTGGATGCCGATATTTACGGCCCCTCGCAGCACATTATGTTTGGTGTGGATAGAGAAATGCCCGGCCCTGCTGAGTTTAGCGGCCAGAAAAAAATGGCTCCCGTAATAAGCTATGGCGTTAAAATAAATTCCATTGGTTTTTTAGCAGGGCCTAACCAAGCTATTGCTTTACGCGGACCCATGGCTACAAAAGCTCTTTCACAATTATTTTACGATACTGTTTGGGGAGAGTTGGATTATCTCATCGTTGATCTTCCTCCTGGCACAGGAGATATACAAATAAGCTTATGCAGTCAGGTGCCTTTAACGGGCGCCGTAATAGTTTGTACACCTCAAACCGTGGCTATTTCAGATGCCCGAAAAGGAATTGCATTATTTCAATTACCGCAAACCAATATTCCTATTTTAGGATTGGTAGAAAATATGGCATGGTTTACACCTGCCGAATTACCGGAAAACAAATACTATATTTTTGGAAAAGACGGCGTAAAAGAACTCGCGGAAGAATTACAAGTGCCTTTATTAGCGCAGTTACCATTAGTTCAAAGTGTACGCGAAGCTTCTGATATTGGCCGCCCGGCAGTACTTCAGGAAAACACCCCGCAAGCTCTTGCGTTTATGGAGTTGGCACAAAATGTAGCGCAACAAATAGCCATTAAAAACGCTTCTTTAGTGGAAGTCTAATTTTGCTTGTCTTTTTTGGTATCCATTACATTAAACTTAAAAACCACACCCGCTTGCAAAACGGCGCCTTTTTCATAGCCAATTTCAAGGTTGCTGCCAAAATAATAACTGAAATAATGTCTGTACCCTAAAGTAGGGGCAAAATATACTGTTCCGGGCAAGGAAAGATTATAAGCTGTGTTTTTATTTACTTTCTGAATATCGGTACTGCTGAAATCTATCTGCAATCTATTAATCGTAAAGCCTAAACCCACTCCTAAATACAAATCATTCATTTTGTTTTTGAAAGGAATATGTAGATTAGGACGAATACCTATAGATGCGCTTCTTATATTAAATTTGTAAGTATCCGTTTCATCGGTGCCGGTTACTGCGCCCGCTTTTAGCACGTTGTATTTATCCGTAACATTAAAACGAATGTTCCAGAAAGAATAATTTAAACCAAGCCCAAAATATTCGCTGATACCAAATTCTGTTCGTATGCACACGGGGTTTATTCCCTTAATAGATGACACTTCGAAATATCCTGTAAATTGATTTTTAAAAGCTTGGGTTTGTGTTGCCAGTTTAATAACGCCTTTGTATAAATGCGGAACGCCAATATTGGCTCCAAATACAATATCGCCTCGGTTAAAGCTTTGTGCAAAAGATTGGTTAAGCATCAATAGAAAAAAGATACAAGTACAATAAATTTTACTTGTTAGGGTTTTCATCCGGCTGGCCTACTTCTTTTTAAATTATCAAGCATATTCTCCACTAATTTTGGCAAATCGTATGTTTCCTTCCAGCCCCAATCAGCGCGGGCTTCTTTATCCAAAATACTTTTTGGCCAGCTATCGGCAATAGCCTGACGAAAATCAGGCTTATACGAAATTGTAAAGTCAGGAATATGTTTTTGAATTTCTTTAGCAATCTCTTTAGGGCTAAAACTTAATCCCGATAAATTGTAACTGCTTCTTATTTTGATATTTTCAGCAGGAGCATGCATGATTTCAATAGTGGCTCTAATGGCATCCTCCATGTGCATCATGGGTAAAACTGTATTCTCACTTAAAAAACTTTCGTATTTACTATTCTTTAAAGCTTCGTGAAAAATATGCACGGCGTAATCTGTTGTTCCGCCCCCCGGTGCACTTTTCCAACCAATTAAACCTGGGTAACGCAAACTTCTCACATCCACATTATGCTTTTTAAAATACCACTCACACCAACGTTCGCCGGCCTGTTTACTTATACCGTAAATAGTGGAAGGTTCCATTACAGTATACTGCGGAGTTCCAACCTGTGGCGTGGTTGGGCCAAACACCGCTATAGAACTTGGCCAGTAAATGCGTTCAATATGCTTTTCTTTAGCCAGTTCCAACACGTTAAACAAGCTCTCCATGTTCAGTTTCCAGGCAAACATTGGGTTTTGCTCGCCGGTAGCCGAAAGCATTGCCGCTAAATGATACACGTGTGTAATGCCGTGTTTTTTTACAATTTCAAAAAGCGATTTTTTATCGAGTGCGTCTAATATTTCGAATGGATTGTTTGGAAAAGCCGAAGCGCCTTTTAAGTCGGAGGCCACCACATTGCTGCTTCCGTACATTTCCGAAAGTTTAGCGGTTAATTCAATTCCTATCTGTCCGCCTGCACCGATTATTAGTATTTTTTGGATGTCTGTAACCATGGGTGATTTAATCTTTAAAACATTTTTTTGTACCTTTACAAACCTAATTAAATTTTTTGAGTTGTAGAATTGTTGATCTCTAGATTTACTTCTAAAAATCATTGACTCTAAAATTCAAAAAATATTAGGCCTGATAGTATAACCTGCAATTATTTTTATCATGACCTTATTAGTAAACAGAACAGACAAAAACATTCTTAAGCAACGGTTAAAGGAAGAAAGCATTGCGCGCAAAACCATTTCCTTTTACCGTTATGTGAATATACAAAATCCCGCCCAACTACGCGATCAACTTTTTAAAAACTGGATCGAACTAAATTGCTTCGGGCGGATTTACCTTGCTCACGAAGGCATTAATGCGCAAATGAGTGTGCCGGAAGATAGTTGGGATTCGTTTGTAAACAGTGTTTATTCTAGCCATTATTTTAACGGGGTAGATTTTAAACACGCAGTGGATGGGAATGGCAAATCCTTTTATAAATTGATTGTTAAAGTAAGAGACAAAATTGTTTCGGATGGTATTAATGATCCTGACTTTGATCCTTCCAACACGGGGAAGTATTTAAACGCCTCCGAATTTAATAACGCTATGCAAGATACCGAAACCATTGTGGTGGATATGCGTAACCATTACGAAAGTGAAGTAGGAAGATTTGAAGGCGCTTTTTGCCCGGATGCCGATACCTTTCGCGAAGAACTCCCACAAGTAATTGAACATTTAAAAGGCAAGGAAGATAAAAAAATATTAATGTACTGCACGGGAGGTATTCGCTGCGAAAAAGCAAGTGCTTATTTTAAGCATAAAGGCTTTAAAGATGTTAATCATTTACAAGGAGGAATTATTCAGTACGCCAAGGAAGTGAAGGAACAAAACATTGAAAGTAAATTTAAAGGGGTCAACTTTGTTTTTGATGAACGGATTGGTGAGCGCATTACAGAAGATGTTTTATCTAAATGCCATCAATGCCAACAGCCTTGTGATACACATGTTAATTGTAAGAATGACGATTGCCATTTATTATTTATTCAATGTGAAAGCTGCGCTGAAAACATGAAAGGTTGCTGCACGCCCGAGTGCGTTACGATTGCCGCTTTACCAATTGAAGAGCAACGTGAATTAAGAAAAGGTCGCGTTAAAAACGGATCGGAATGTCTTTCGGTTTATAAAAGCAGGTTGAGGCCTAATTTGGGCGAGATCTTAAAAAATAATCTATCTTTAAAATAAAATTTCTATGCCCATATATCATTCATCGGGAAAAATTCCTCAAAAGAGGCACACGATTTTTCAGAATCCTCAGGGAAAATATTATTACGAGCAATTGTTTGGCACCGAGGGGTTTCATGGTATGTCTTCTCTGCTCTATCACGTTCACAGGCCTACACAGGTTAAGGAAATACTAAAGAGTTATTCGGTAGCGCCTAAAATTGCCATAGATAAAAACATAAAGGCTTTGCTTTTAAAAGGGTTTGACATTAAGCCTACTGCCGATTTTTTGGAAAGCAGAAAAACACTTTTGGTTAACAGCGATTGCCAGATTGGTTTAGCGGCGCCCACAAAAAGCCAAACCGAGTATTTTTATAAAAACGCCGATAGTGACGAAATGCTTTTTATTCATAAAGGAAAAGGCATTTTAAAAACCTTTATGGGTGATATTGCTTTTGAATATGGCGATTACCTGATCATTCCAAGAGGCATGATTTACCAAATGCATTTTGAAACCACTGACAACCGTTTACTGTTTTGCGAAAGCATATCGCCATACTACACCCCCAAACGTTATAAGAATACACAAGGGCAATTATTAGAACATTCGCCTTTTTGTGAACGTGATTATAAATTACCGGTACAAGGAGAAGTGTTTGATAAAAAAGGAGATTTTATCATCAAGATAAAAAAAGAAGGCATGATGCATGAAATGGTGTATGCCACACATCCTTTTGATGTTGTAGGTTGGGATGGTTATAATTATCCTTGGGGATTTTCCATACACAACTTCGAGCCAATTACAGGGCGTGTTCATCAGCCGCCGCCGGTGCACCAAACCTTTGAAACAAACTCCTTTGTAGTATGCAGTTTTTGTCCAAGGCTTTACGATTACCACCCGCGCAGTATTCCCGCCCCTTATAACCACAGCAATATCGACAGCGATGAAGTGTTGTATTATGTTGATGGCGATTTTATGAGTCGTAACAATATTGAACAAGGCTATATAACGTTACACCCTAAAGGAATTCCGCATGGCCCGGCACCCGGAGCAATGGAGCGCAGTATAGGACAGACTGTAACACAAGAGCTGGCCGTTATGATAGATACTTTCAGGCCTTTGATGGTAACAGAAGATGCCATGGGTATAGATGATGGCAAGTATTATAAGAGTTGGGTGGAGTAAATTTTATCAGGTTTCTCTAATATTAATGAAAAACAACTATCTTTTTAATAAAAAAATTATTCTTTAAGTCAACTGCCTGTAATACATAAACCCCGTTGGGCAGCGTGTTTATCTCCAGGTCATCATTTGAACCCATCTTGTGATTTATGCGAATGTTGCCTGAAAGATCGATAACAGAAACCGTTAGAGGAGAGGTAAGCAACTGTGTTTTTAAAATAGAGTTTTCGCTATCAAATAAAATTGGGATAGAATAATATTGCGTTGGAAAACCGGTTATAAATGAGCCTTTTATCAGTGGAAAAATAGCTAAGTCGATATTTTGCACTGTGCTAAAATTCCAATTATTATGAATGGAACCCCAGACATTATTTATCGCTTTTTCCCAGGATTCAGAAGCTGAAGAATTACAAGAAGTTTTGGTGCTGTAAATAGCCGTAGTATCTCCCGCATTATTTGGCAACACAACCGACATTACAAAATTTCCTGTTATAACTATAGGTGCGCTAAAGGTAAATATCGTAAGGCCATTGTTGTTCAATTGGTATTGCGGAATCAGATTGGTGCTGGCTATTACACTGGTGCTAGGCACTCCGCCTGAATAGTTGTATAATTTTACTTTAGTTCCTATTGTAAAACTTGTGCTTGAATTTGCACGTTTAAGCAAAACGGCGCAACCTGTTATAGTAGTGGAGGAACTAACCAAATAATGCTGCGCTTTTTCAAGATCGCCGTATATATTGGTTCCGCTCACGTAACCGGAATCGTGAGGCACTTTAACATCGGCATAATACAAAACCAAAGCAGAAGAAGGGTTTGTAGTATAACACGCAAGTGAAAAAGAAGCAGGTTTTAGAGTATCGGTTTGAAAAGAGGCTGTATTTTTTTGGGAATAAACGCTTTGCTGAGTCGCGTTAAATTCAGCAAAAGATGCGGGACAAAATTTTCCATTTTGCGCGTGCAATGAAACCGTAAGAACGCAAAAAATTAAGAGGCGCAGCTTTTTCATAATCACAAGCAAGTTGCAATTTCAAGACCGCCTACTTTTTTCATTTTTGCGCTGCCAATGGCGTTTATTTGCGGGATGGTTGGAATGGTACCCTGACCATAGCCGGAACCAGGAAACACAATGTAATCGATGATTCCGGAACTGGTGCCACCTGTTTTAGGGCTGGAGTTAATTCCGAGTTTTAGTGCCAAGTACATGGAGCCTTCTCCTAATTTACCGGCAGGACCACCATCGGCAAATATCGCATAACACCCTTTTCCATTTGTGGTATTATAAACAAATCCCACGTCGCCAAGCGCAATACCGTTAGTTGATGTAATAGCCGACGGTAAAGCAAAAAAAGGCATGTTTCCCGAATCTACATAACGTAAAGGGTTAGTAGTAGCGTAAGCAGAGTTTACCAATGAGGTTGTGGAAACATACATCCCGGGGAAAGGATTGCCTGAATTTTGAATAATAGGATTGCCATTTGAATCGGTAACTACGCCCCACCAATTGCCAGGATAGCCTGCATTGGCGGTCCAATCTAAGCCTGAATTATTAGGGCCGTAGGCTTGTGGACTTCCATCGGCATCAATAGCCATTTTTGCTTTATAAATTATATAACCCGAAGAATTGTGTTTATATACTTTAAATGTTTCGATGGTAGCTTTTAAAGTGAGTGAGCAATTAACCGGAGTTGGGCAATTAGAATAATTAACAGCGGAAATATTGCTTACTTTATTTTCTACAGAATTAACTTCAGATTTATTTTGCCGTGGTTTCACGCCTAAATTGCCCTGTGGTTTTTTACATGCGGCAAAAAAAAGAAAGATGATGATGCATATAAAATTGATTAATTGATTTTTCATAAGCTTGGTTTTTAATTACAAAGCTATACTATTTTTGTAATAAAATAATACCGTTACGAGCTCTTTTAACTAAACCGATTTAACTTCAGCATTAAAAAATAATGTAGAAAAAATTTAAATTTGTATTTAAAAATGAACGCGGGGAAAGCTGTTGAAAATTAAAGAATTATGAAAAAAAGTAACACAAATAGCAAGGCGGATATGCAATACGACGATGCCCGAAGGTTTACGTTGCAATGAATTTTAAACGAGTCATGAACCTCTGGAAACAGAGGCTCATTAACTTATTTAAAAACCGTTTGTGAAACTTTGTTTTATAACCAAGGCTTGAAATTGACTGTTTGAGGGTCAACTAATTAGCAATAGTCCTATTTTTGTCTTTCCAATCCTTCGTGGCGTCAGCATTACATTTTTATTGGATATATTCGGTATCATTCAAATTAAAGTTTTATGAGGTATAAAAATAAAAAAACCGCTTCTGTTTTAGAAGCGGTTTTAAAAATTTACTTTTCTATTAGTTCTTGATCTTAACGATCTTAAATTCTGTGCGCCGGTTTTGCGCGTGAACCTCTTCCGGACAAGTAGAAACTACTTTACCTTCGCATTTACAATCATTAATTAAAACCGACTCACCGTAACCTTTTCCATAAATACGGGTTTTGTCAACACCTTTTGAAATGATATAGGCGGCACTAGATTTAGCGCGACGGTCAGATAACGCTAAGTTACTAGCGGCACTTCCCCTGCAATCCGAGTGAGAACCTAATTCAATAGTCATGGATGGGTTTTGCTTTAACAGATCAACAATTTTAGCAAGTTCAACCGCCGCATCCGGACGAATAACAGACTTTCCTAAATCAAAATAAATAGGCTTTAGGTCTATCATCTTACCAAGGTCTGCACCAAGTTTAATCTTATACATTTTTGTGTTCAGATAATCGTGTAATAAAATGTAACCTTCTTTTTTAATGGTTATATCAGTAGCTTGCGTTTTAGTTATATAACCCTCTTTTTCCATTTTTATAATGTATGAAAGGTCATCTCCAATTTTTTTATCCTTATAAATATGTCTAAAATCCCCTTCTTTGTCAGTTGTAAACTTTAAAACATTCTTCGGATTAAACGCGTCAGTAATGGTAATGGTTACTTTTTCAATCGGGCTAAGGTCGTCGGCATCAGCTATAAGGCCAAGTAATCCAATAATTTTTTTCTCAACTAAAACCTCTTTTTTACTGTTGGCAAGTTTTGCAATTTCATCTTCCTTAATTACGCCAACACTTTCTTTATATCCTTGTTTAGTAGTCTTTACCTTATAATCTTTACCTGGTAAAACTGTAAATTTAATTTCTCCGTTTTCGTTTGATTTACCTTGATAAACAGGTTTTCCGGTTTCGTCAATTAAGGCAACATCCGCGTTGGCAAGAATTTCTTTCGACTCCTTGTCTTTAACTATTAAATTGATGGCACTGCTGATAATAGGGCGTTTTGATACAAAGCTATAAATATCATCCTTCGCTTTTCCGCGGTTGGATGATACGTAACCCGTTGTAGTAGTTTTAGCAAAAAAGCCAAAATCATCAAAATTAGAATTAAGAGGATATCCCAGGTTCTGCGATTCAAAAAATCCGTCTCCGGCAGGCACGGTGTAAAATACATCCAATCCACCTAATCCTACTTTACCATCGCTTGAGAAAAACAATACCTCATCTTCAAATAAACTTGGAAACATTTCTCGCCCTTCCGAATTAACTGATGGGCCCAGATTCACAGGCTTTGTCCAAGTACCGTTCTCCAAAGTGCTTGACCAAATATCGGTTAAACCCAAAGTTCCGGGCATATCCGATACAAAATATAAAGTTTTACCATCACCACTTACCGCAGGATGACCTACTGAATATTCATCGCTGTTAAAAGGAAATTCAGTCCAATCCGACCATTTTTCCCCCTCTTTTTTTCGCATAAATATTTTTAGGTTTACTTTGTTTTCCTTGCTCTTTTTAATCTTTTTATTCACGTAATTGTTTCTGGTTACAAATTGGGTATTACCGTCTTTTGTAAAACAAAGCGGACCTTCATGAACTTTAGTTTTTAATCCTTCTTTAACGGCTTCCGCGTTTTTTACCGTTTCCCCTTCTATATATCCTTTGTAAACATCTAAAAAATACGAATCATCCCAACCATATTTACGACCTGCTACCGAAGTATTTCTTCTCGATGATAAAAAATACATTTCGTTATTCACAACATAAGGGCAAAAATCATTTTCTTCCGAATTTATATCCAGAGTTTTTAAAGTGTAATTACTTGAATCTTTTTTTAACTCTTCAATCGCAAGCCTTTTTTTAGATAAGTTGTCGCGAATAAGTTTATACTGATTATCATTAATTTTCGAAAAAACCTCATTGGCCTTAGAATAATTAGAGTTGTATTTTAAAACTTGATAGTATTGATAAAGGTCATGATCCGTCATACCTGTATTGGTATATGCTTTATCATAAAACAATTGCGCTTTATTGTAATCGCCTGAATTAAGGTTACACTCGCCGGCACGCACGTAATATTTAATTTTAGGATGTTTACTCAACGATAACTCTTCATACATTTCAGATGCTGATGCGTATTCCAGATTATCGAATTTTTTATCGGCAATTTTTTCTTTGAATGATTGCGCTTTAAAAATAACTGAGCTAAGTAGTAACAGGGCTAATATAATTTTTTTCATAACTTTTATTGGGGATTAATTAAAAATAACGTGGAGATTTTAAAGCTTTAGTATTAGATAAAAAATCAAATCCTATCATTATTTCGTGTGTGCTTGGGCTGTAACGGCTCATATTAGTTAAAGAATAATCATAAGCGTAACCAATGCGCATTTGTTTTGTAACGTTGTAAACAATATTGGCTCCCGCAGCGGCACCGTGGCGGTACAATAAACCAAACCATATTTTTTCATTAAATAAAACAGATAAATTGCCATCTATTGATAGGGGCGCGTTTTGTGTATAACGTAAAGCCATTCCCGGCTTAAGATCCCACAGGCTGTTTAATTTAAATACATACCCCGCTATTAAATAATAGTGAAGTACTTGTTTTGAATTTAAAAAATTAGGATCGGTACTTAATTTATTGGCTATAATTTTTGGAGCCGTTATTCCAATAAAATGACGCTTCCCATAATAATAAATTCCCGCGCCGGTATTAAAGGCATTGGTGTTAAAATTAAGATTATTAGCCACTAAGGGATCGCTTACGTCGTTAACTTTTAAGGTAGCCAGATTATTTCTTATCAAATCTGCCCCGGCTCTTAAGCCAAAACACAATCTGTCATTTGCCTTATTTAATCGTATACGATAAGCAAAATCTCCGTATAAAGCGGTTCGGTTGGTGGGACCAACCACATCGTTAACAACATTAATACCCACGCCAATTGATTCGCGAACTAAAGGCGTATGCATAATAAAACTGCTGGTAGTTGGTGCTCCTTTCCAGCCGGCCCATTGGTTGCGGTAATCTGCCACCACGCTTAAAGCGTCGCGACTTCCGGCATAAGCAGGATTTAAAATAGAACCATTAAACATATACAGCGAATTCTGCACTTCTTGCTGCGCGGATAATGCCCCGCTTAACAACACACACATTCCGGCAATTTGTATTTTTTTTAGCATGATCTCTCTTATTTAATTTTTTAATACTGTATTTGAATAAATCCTTTAAAGTTTTGTTTATCGGTATCGTTTAACTCCAATAAATAGAAATATGTTCCTGTAGGAAGTTTACCCGACCCGGTTTTGCCCGACACATTAGGCGACCCGTCCCAATCGTTTTTGTACGGCTTGGCAGAATAAACCGGATTACCCCATCGGTTAAAGATCTGCAGGCTGCTATTTGGGTAAGAGTCAAGTCCTTCAATCACAAACTTATCGTTTTTATCATCCCCGTTAGGAGTAAACACTTCCGGAATAGCACCCAAAGATTCCAGCACTTTAATAAATATGGTATCAGAAGAGCTGCAGGTTCCGTTAATGGCATAAAGAATAACGGTGTAGGTTCCGGTTGATCCAAAGGTATTAGAAGGATTGGATTGCGTAGAAGAACCACCGCCGCCAAAAGACCAAGAGTAAGTTGCCGCGCCAGAACTCTGATTGGTGAAATTAACATTTAAAGGAGCAGGCCCTGTAGTGGCATTGGCAGTTGCCAGCGCATTTACCGTAGTTTGATTGATGCTAACAGTACTTGTAGCTGAACATCCGGTAATACTGTTAAACGCATTTACCGTAAAAGTACCCGGCTGATTAACGGCTGCAGAAGCCGTATTAGAACCGCTCACAATGCCATTTCCTGTCCAAGTAAAAGATACGTTGGAGTTGGTGCTGCTGGCAGTTAAGGCAGTAGTTCCACCCGCTCCGCAAGGCAAGTTTCCTGCAGAAGATACACTAAGATTAGGCTGAGTAGTGTTATTGGCCACAGCAATGGTAGCTAATGAGGCACATTGGGTGTTGTTATCGGTTATAGTAACGGAGTAAATTCCCGGAGTAGAAGTAGAGATGTTTTGAGTCGTAGCTCCCGTATTCCAACTGTAAGATGCGTTGGTTGAACTCGATTGCGCATTTAAAGATACAGTAGAAGTATTAGGCTGGCAACTGATACCAATACTGGAAGATGAAGTAACACTTAAAGAAGGCACTACATTAGAACCGTTAACCGGAACAGAAATGGATGAAGTAGAACAGCCTGTTAAGGTATTGGTAACAATTAAACTGTAAGTTCCACTTTGATTCACCTGAATGCTGCTTCCCGAATTACTTCCTACAATGCCCGGGCCACTCCATGCGTATGTTAAATTAGAAGAAGGTGAAAACACCGGAGAAATACTAACCACAGGGTTGGTACAGCTTATTGCCTGAGCAGTAGCAGAGCCCGCCACAGGTACCGGGGCCGTAGTAGCGCTTGTTACCACAATGATGGTGTTGGAAGAACAGCCGTTGGTAGCGGTAATAACCCCTGTATAATTACCCGGCGCGGTAAAAGTAACCACGCTTGAATTAGTTGCTCCCGCAATACCGGCAGTAGGCGACCAAGAATAAGATTGAATAGGAACAGTTGAAGTTACGGTAACACTTACTCCTGGAGCTGCGTTATTACAGGTAATGCTTGGCGAGGAATTACTGATGTTAAAAGTAGGCGCATTGCTATCCGGAGTGATAGTAGCCACTGCCGCAGCAGCGGAACAGCCGTTTACCGAGTTAGTAGCAATTGCACTGTAACTACCCGGGCCTGAAATAGCAACCGTAGATTGGTTGGTTGGGCTGATAAAGCTTCCTCCTGAATTAACCCATGTATAAGAGGTAGCGCCTGTGGCGTTAGCCGTTAAAACAGTAGTTGGCGTGCCGCAGGTAATGGTAAAATTATTAGGTGAAACACTCACCGCACTTGGTGGGTTTTTATTAGCAATTACAGTTATGGTTTTTGAACCCGAACATCCGTTAGAAGAATTAAACACGTTTACCACATAAATGGTGTTGGTGGTTGGACTAACCATAATCGACGATGTTCCTGTAGATCCATTGCTCCAGGTATAACTTAAAGATCCCGAAGCCGGAGTAACCGTTGTAGTTAAATTAGTTGATGGATTAGTACAGGTAACCGTTTTGTTTGGCGCACTAACGGTTAGCGGCGTGTTATTGGCCGAAACAATATAAGAAACGCTGTTCGAGCAGCCGTTCACCGTATTGGTAACTACCAAGTTATAAGTTCCGGCTAAGTTTGTGTTTACCGTATTAGTGTTTGATGCCCCTACAATGCCCGGACCTGTCCAAGTATATGTAACGTTACTTGGAGGGTTGGAGGTAACTGTGGTAGATTGGGTTGTATTTAAACAAGTAATAGTGCCGTTAGTAGTGCTAGCAGTTAAAGTAGGCTGATTGGCCGAAGGAACAACGGTATAAACCAATGAAGAGATACAACCACTCACCGGGTGAGTTGCATTTAAAGTATAAGTGGTAGCACTATTGGCCAATACAGTAGAACTATTTACTCCGCTGGCAAAACTTCCTCCGGAGGTCCAAGTATAAGTGCTTCCAGCAGGATTAGCATTACCCGATAAAGTAACCACACTGCTTGAGCCGCAGCCCGAAGCTGCTGTTTGTGAAGCAGCGGTTAATGTAGAAGTGCTGTTATTTTGAGTAATAGTCACATTCACAGGGTTAGAAACGCATCCGTTACTGGTGCTGGTTACCGCTAATGCATAAACTGCCGGGCTGGTAACGTTTACATTGGCATTAGTTGAAGCCCCTGAAATGGTTCCGCCGCTCCAGTTATAAGTTACACCGCTCGCAGGCCCGCCGTTAATAGTAACGGTAGGGTTAAAACAAGTAATTACAGGAGTATTACTGATCAAAGCGGTTGGTTTTGTGGTTTGTGTAGTAACAGCGGTAACAGCGGTATTGGTACAACCATTGGTAGTACTGGTAATGTTTAAAGTATAGGTTCCTCCTCCGTTAGCACCTGAATTGGCAGTGCCCGGGGAGGATACAGACGATCCCGCAGGAGCCGTCCAGGTATAAGTTACTCCGCTTGAAGTAGAAGTTAAATTAACCGCCGTGTTCGTACAATTTACCACGCCCGAATTGGATGCGTTAGCCGGAGGAGGAGTTTGGTTAACGTTTAGCGCAATAACCGAAGTACTTGAACAGCCGTTTACTTGATTATTTACTGTAATAGTAAAATTACCGCCTGAAGTTGAATTGGCAGTTGCAGTTTGAGCGTTATTGGCTGATGTTAATGTAGAACCCGCCGGCGCAGTCCATAACCAGGTATAAGGGCCACTGGCAGTAGTTGATAAAGAAATGGCGCTGGCAACACATCCTACAGAACCTGCGGTGCTTGGGGTATTGGTTACAGTTTTATTTTGAGCGGCATTAATGGTGACAGAATTGGTTGAGCATCCGTTAGTGGGATCTGTTACCACCACATTGTAATTACCCCCAACCGTAACGTTTATAGAAGAGCCTGTTGATGAACCTGAGATGCCAGGACCCGTCCAGGAATAAGTTGCGCCGCTAACAGGCTGCACGGATACCACCGCCTGCGGATTGGTACAAGTGATTATATTACTGACCGCATTGGCAATAACATTGGGTGAGGTGGTGTTTTGAACAACGGAGGCAACAGACTGTGCGGTGCAATTTGCCGCCGAAGTAACTACTACGGAGTAGTTTCCGGTTGAACCAACAACAATACTGGAAGTTCCGTTTCCGGAAATAATATTGGGACCAGTCCAATTATAGGGAGGCCCTCCACTGCCCGTTAAGGTTGCAGTAAATGGACTGTTACAGGTAAAGCTGGCTGTTGGCCCTGCACTGGCCGCTGGTAAAGCGTTAACAATAACGCTATTAGTAACCGTTCTTCCGCACACTGCCGTGGGCCCTACTTCATAAGTTACGGGAAAAGTACCTACTCCGGCCGTTGCCGGGCAAAAAGAATTGGTAGTTACTCCAGTACCGGAGAATAAAGGATAGCCATTTGGACTCGTATATCCCGTTACAGCTCCCAATAAATTAACACAGCTGCCATACGGACAAAGATTGGGCGGGGGTGTAAAGTTTGAATTTCCTGTAACAAAAGGATTAGTAATAAGTAGAGTTCTGGTTGCGGTACTTGTGCATCCACTTTGGCTGTTGAAATTATAGGTTATCGAATAGAGCCCAGGTCCCATTTGCCAAGGATCGAGTGTGATATAACCCGAACCAAAATCCTGTATAATGGCAGCGGGGGGTACAGCAGGGCTAACCACAAATGATGCGCTTCCTATAGCCGTATTGGCCGGTATGGTGATAGATTGGCAGCCTGGTGCACTTGCATTGTTCCATGTACCTGAGTTTAAAATAACATTAGAGTAACAACTAAAAAAAGTATAGGTAAAATTAGCGGCCACTGCACTATGGCAAAGAGTATAACTATGGGTTAAAGAAGGTGTTAACCCGGGCATATATAAAGTATATAGTGAGTTGCTGGTTACACTTAAGGGGCAAGTACCACAAATATTCGAAGTATTTAGTGTTCCTTGATAAATTGCAATCGAATTATTGGTTGCAGAATTCATATTGGTTAAGGCTGTTTCCAAACGGATACAAGGTGTATTCCCTTGAGTGAGAGGCCCATTTAAACCAGGGCTCGATTGAATGCGAACAAGTCCCGGAAAATCGCAATTTAGTGTACTCGGAACAGGAGCGTTGGCGTTTAAAGGATCAGTAAAAACTAATGTAGGCGTTAAACAGGTTAAGGCTTGCGCATAGGTTGCACAATTGCACACAAAAACCAATAAGGCTATAAATATTATTTTTTTCATAATTGATTCTTAAAAAAATTAATTTAATTGAGTAGTCTGAAGCTCAGGTTTTATTAGATCCGGATGAGATTTAATCCACTTATTCAAAATATTCAGATAATCTGCTTTAGACTGATTCTGATCCTTCTGAGGAACCAAACTTAAAAATGTTTCCTTTATTAATATTTCCTTTAGTTTATTGTCATAACCAAAGTAAGAACTTGCTTCTGCCGGCGCAGATTTGCTATGCACGGCCATGGGAGGCTCAGCTAGTACAATATCTTTGGATCTTACCGGACGCTCAGATTGGCAAAAATGATTTTGCGCAATTAAAAATAAAACCAGACTAAGCATTAATTTCTTCATCGTAAAAAATTTGAGTTGTACGAAAATACAAATTTTATTAACATGTTCTTAACTTTATTCGAAAAATAAATTTGTTAAAAAACAAGGTTTTAAGAATGGTTAAATCGATTTAAAAAAGGCTTTCGTTAAACCGTAATACCAAGAATACTAGAAATAATTTTATCGGGGTCAGATAATGTCAAATAAATTAATAATCCTATTGATATTTAAGCAATAAAATTATGAAAAAAAACAGAACGTATTTTACTAGATGGTGTTTTAAATTTTAAGGTAATAGTTTGGCCTTTATAAAGCTATGTATTCCCTTTCCCCTTATTCAAAAATTTAAAAATCAAAAATATTACCAGTAACACCGCTACAGCCCCAAGCCACATACCGCTTGTAAAAATATCGCCTATAATTTGGCAAGAGGTTAAATTTAGAGCCATAAAACCTAATAAAGATGCCGGGATAAAATACTTTTTCATAAAATGTTTTTACTATTTAAGCAGTAAAATTTTATGCCTAAGCTCACAAAACAGGATATAAAAATTTACAGAATAATACGCCACTTTAAGGCCGCACAGGAATAATATTGTCCTTTAAAAAAATTTTAACAAAAGGGTTTTCGGGGTTTAATGCGGAAAGATATTCCACAGGTATATCTTGTTTTGTTATGCCGTTTATTTGCGTAGTTATGCTTGTAGCAAGCTCTACCTGAACTTGGGCAAAAAAATCGTTTACAGCAAATATAATAAGGTTATGTGTTTGTGTTTTACGAGAAGTGAGGTAATGGCCCCATTCCCAAACAAAGTCAGATTTCTTAGTGATATCAAGAGCATTAAATTCAAACAAGTTCATAGTGCGGTGCTTATTACAAAGATAAAGCATTGCAAGCCAATAAAGCAATTAAATAAAACGTTTTTGTTTTTTTGGAAGATTTCTAAAAAACCCAGCGCTTATGTTTCCAAGGCATCCTGCAATGTAATTTCGGAATGCGACTGAGTAAAAATGCACTTACCATCCGAAATTACTAAGGTTTGCGGAGAGTGGTGCTCCACCTTATAACGCGCCGCAATAGCATCAGAAATATCCCGATGGTTTAAAAGATCGAGAAAATAAGGTTTTAACTGTTTAGCGTTGTCTTCCTTCCATTTTCGTTCTAATCTGTTAAGTGAGGCGGCACTAATGCTGCAACGCGTACTGTGTTTCAAGATCAATATTTTTTGTTCCTTTGATTCTGCATCTATCTGATCCAGTTGTTTTATATCGGTAAGCTTATTCCAATTCATAAAAGTGTTTTTATCTATTAAAAAAAAGATTTATTCTCAATTTAAATATGTAACAAATTTAAAAAATTATTTCCCTTTTTCCGAGGAGCCATCTTTTGAAAGTTTTAGTTTTATATGTTTTCCGTTGGCTCCGTTGCCCTTTATTTTATATTTTTTTACTTCCACTTCCTTGTACTCCGGAATACTGATTATAAAATTATAGATGCCGTCAGGAACTTCAAGAAAACCCGTTAAACCTTTTTGATTAGAAACCAGATATTTTACCATCGAATCGTTAACTATAACTTTTACATTAGAAGCTTTAATTGGTTTATTATAAATTCCATGCACTAATTTAAACTGAACGGTATTAGTTAATTGAGCATTTAACCCGTTCAGCAAAAAAAACAGGAAAATAAAAAGGGCAATAATCTTTTTCATTTACATTATTTTTTACCGGTGTCAATTTTTAATCCCCATACTTCCAGCTCGGCTTTTTCATGGTCGCTGTTTGCTATGGTTTTATAAATAAAGGTAATTTTTTTCAATTTACGCTCGCCCCCATCCAAATCAATGAGGAGGCTTTCTGTTCCCTTTTTAATTTCCTGACTTACTTTTATTTGCTGTGAAGTTCCGTTTTCATAATGAACTTTCATATCTGTGATATTGATATCCGCGTCGGTAACTTTTATTTTTAAGGCTGCAAACCTATCTTCACCGGTAATAACCATTACATCGCGCTCTTTTTTAAAATCTGCAGTCATTTGACCAATTTTTTGCCAACCCGGCTTATTACTGGTAACTATTTCTACTTTTTTTTCTCCCTTGCGTTTTTGTGCTTGCAGGCATCCGCAAAATAAAACAATTGCTATAAAAATAAATACTTTTTTCATCTGTGGCCTAATTATGTTAAAACCAAAAGCCAGATCGCGTTAACAACCTGGCCTTTATAAAAGTAAACCCCCATTTACTTTTAAGTCTTTTCTTTGCTCCGTGTCCCGCCTTAACTTAAGTTTTTGACGCCGGCTTGTGGTATGTTTTCTTAAAACCTGTTGTTTCCGCACTCATGATCAGCTTCTTTTCATGCTTTCGTGCCTGCCGAAACAACAAGTGTGTTTATAAGTAGACATTTATAAATATTCAAAAACTAAGCCAAAAAATAACTGTATTGATAATCAATTAGTTATAATTACAGAAAAAGTCGCACTGTAACATTAATTCCCCATATTGGGCATTTTTTTCACTAATTTGTTCATTATTTGCTCAATAATTTTGCTTATTTTTAAAGGTTTTTACCACTACAGCATGAAGCATTTAATAAAAATACCTCTAATACTTCTTTTAAGCACTTCGTTAACCCAAGCACAATGGTTTTTAAGACTAAGCAGCAATGTAGAATTACGCACCTGGAAACTCACAAGTAAGACCGAGAAAGAACAAAAAGGCGTGAGCGGGGCAACTATTTCTTTATACAAAAGCGGCTCTATGGTTAGCCAATTAACCAGTGAGGCCAATGGTAATTTTTCTATTGATGTGCCCGCCGATGGAGATTTTATGCTGGTAGTTTCTTATCCCGGCTGCAATACCAAAAAGTTTTCGATTTCTACGGTTGGAGTTCCGGATGAAGTTGGGAAAGATAAATTTAAACCCGGCTTTGCTATTGGGGGAATTATTATGGCAAAAGCCTTTCCGGGAGTTGATTATTCTGCCTTGCAGCAACCGTTAGTAAAAATACTTTACTTTCCGGGAGGTAAAAAATTTGATGATGATGATAACCACACCAATCAGGTCTTAGGCCAAATGGTAAAAATTTCTGAATCAGAAAATGCCTTGATTAGTCGCTTTACTTCTACCAATAAAATAGGAGATATGGCTTTGGAAAAAGGCGATTGTCCTACCGCTAAAATAAATTACGAAAAAGCGAAGGCAATGATACCAAACGAACCTTATCCTATTGAACAATTAGCAAAAGTAGCATTGTGTTTAAAGGAAAAAGAAGAGTTGGCAAAAAAAGCAGCGGAGGAAGCTGCAGGAAAAGATGCCGCGGCCAAAGCAGCTGCAGAAAAAGCACTTGCAGAAAAAGCGGCGGCAGATAAGGCTCTGGCGGATAAAGCTCAAGCCGACAAAGCAGAAGCAGAAAAAACTCTTGCAGAAAAAGCAGCTAAGGAAAAAGAATTGGCCGCTAAAGCAGAAGCGGAAAAATTGGCAAAGGAAAAAGCCGCAGCCGAAAAAGAATCCGCTGATAAACTAGCAAAAGAAAAAGAAGCAGCAGCAAAAGCCGAAGCGGAAAAATCTGCTGCTGAAAAAGCTACTGCTGAAAAAATTGCCAAAGAAAAAGCTGCAGCCGAAAAAGTGGAAGCGGATAAATTAGCTAAAGAAAAATCTGCTGCCGAGAAAGCAGAGGCTGATAAACTAGCCAAAGAAAAAGCTATTGCTGATAAAGCCGATGCTGACAAATTAAAAGCTGAAAAAGCCGCGGCCGATAAAATGGCTAAAGAAAAAGCAATAATCCTTGCCAAGCCTGTTAAAGAAAAAACTCCTGAACAAAAAGCAGAAGAGGAAAAACTTGCAAAGCAACGTGAAGGGCAAAAAAACTCAAAGGAGGAAGATGAACAAGCCATGAAAGCGGACGCTGAGAAAAAAGAAGCCGCACGATTAGCAAAAGAAAAAGCCCGGGCTGAAAAATTACAAAAAGAAAAGGAAGGTTTAGAAAAAGCAAAGGCAGAGGATGAGGCGGAAGCAAAAGCCATAGCAGAAAAAAAAGAGGCCGCGCGTATTACACATGAAAAAGAAGAAGAGGAGCAACGCCGGGCCAATGAAGCCAATAAAAAAGATGAAAATAAAGGTGACGCCAAATATAAAGTACCCCAAGTTATTGGCGGAAATAAATATAAAGAAATTGTTATGCGCGCCGATGGTTATTTTAAAATGAAACGTTACGCCGAAGCTAAAACCGCCTATCAGGACGCGCTGAAATACAAACCCGATGATGTTTATGCCACGGGTAAAATTGCCGAAATAGAAAAATTATTAGCGCCTAAATGAAGCTTAAATCGGCTTATGACTAAGTCTTAAAACATAAAGCCGCACATACTATATCGCTGAAAAGATGAGCGAAAGTTGCGAAACATAAAATCACTAAGTAATAGCATTTATCAGGTATAAATTTTGACTTAAACTTGGTGAACTCTTAAAACATTTTTATTATAATATGGATTCAGAAAAAAATTTACCCGCGTTAAACGATGTTGAATTACGAATTTTAGGTTCTTTGATTGAAAAACGTAAAACAACCCCTGACTATTACCCAATGACCTTAAACGGACTTACTGTTGCCTGTAATCAAAAAACTTCGCGCAAGCCTGTGGTAGATTATGACGAGGCTACCGTGATACAGGGCTTAAATAGTTTAAAGGCCAAAAGCTTAGTATCCACCGCGGTTGGCGGAAGCATTCGTTCTGTAAAATACAAGCATAATTTTACTACCGTGTATCCAATTTCTCAGGGAGAATTGGCATTATTATGCGTTATGTTTTTAAGAGGCCCACAAACCCACGGCGAACTTCATACTAATTCTGAAAGATTATACGAATTTGAATCGCTTGAGGAAATTCACGATGCATTAAAAACACTAATGAACGCCCCTGAACCTTTTGTTACGGAATTAGCTAAACGTCCAGGACAAAAAGAACCGCGTTTTATGCATTTACTTGGCGAACATTTAAATGAAGATACGAATGATTTTTTCGAAGAGCCGAAACATGTTACGCCCCACGCCCTTGAAGCCCGCCTTGCCGCTGTAGAGTATGAATTGGCTGAGGTAAAAGCAACGCTTTCAAAACTTACCAAAGAATTGCTTGGATAAAAATAGCTGTAATGATAGGAGATACAACTACGCAAACCGTTAGTACATAAAAACCAAAAGCCAGATTGAATTAACAATCCGGCCTTTAAAAAGGTAAACCCCCATTTACCTTTAAAATCTTTCCCCTAATTATGAATTTAACCACCGTGTCCCACCTGAACTTAAGTTTTTGGTGCCGGCTTGTGGTGTGTTGTTACTCGGAGCTATCCCGGACCGCCCCATAAATCTGTTGTTTTAGTTTCTTGTTTTTTCAAGCTATCCCGGACAGCTTTTTAACTTGGCTAACACAACAGTTTTTGTAAGTATCAACACTTTATAATATTCAAAAAGTAAGCCAAAAAGTATTTGCATTGAATTTCAATAACTTACAAATAATTGGGTAATGCGTTTTGGGGAAAATTTTCTCATTTGAGTAATATTGTGTGGAATTTGACTACTCACTTTTTTATAAAAGTGCATCTTCTCATAAAAATTAAAACAAATTTTTGGGAAATTAAAATCTCTAAGGAATTTTTGAGGAGAAAAAAAGCAAAAAAAAATTGCAACAAAACTGCAATTGTAATTATTTAAAAAAACTCCATCCGGGAAACGGATGAGGGCCGTATTGTCCTCATCCGGTTGCCAAAATATGTTTACCAGCCGTTATCTCCACCCACGCTGTAGTGGCTGCTGTCGGCATCTTCGTAAGTAGATGTTGTTTCTTCTTGGTTAACTTCCTGGTTAGAATTCTCGTTATGAGTATCATTTCCATCTACAGCATTAGAATTTTTAGTGCTGCTTTCTTTCGGATAATCTTCTCTCGTTTTCATAATTTCTTTTTTTTCCTTCTACATTAATACCTTCCATTTGCATGCCAACGTTCTCTGAAAAAATTTATAAAAAGTAATTTTTAAATTCCTTAACAAATACCAATTAAAGCTGTTGATATTTAAAGATGTAAAATTATGCGTGTGATTTTAAAAAATTAGGTTTAAGCGAACTAATGTATCGTTAAAACAGTATTTTTATTTGTTGCAAAAATTTTTGCATTTCTTATTTAAGAAATTAAGCTAATTTAAAAATCTAATTTAAAGGTTCATAAATTAACATTTGTTCCTTTAAATTTAACAATTAAGGAAATAATTAGGAGTAAAATTATGGGGAATTAGATGCCCTATAATGCCTATTTTATATGTAAATCCCACATTCTCAATGTTAAATGGGGTGTTTTAATCTCAGTTTTTAGTCTTCAAAAAAACGAATATCTTTGTATAATTATGAGATATTATTTACTAGTACCCTTTATTTTGCTGTTATTATGCTTTACAAATTGTAAGAAAAAAAGCACGCAAGCTAAAGAAGACGAAAAAGTAATTACAAATTATATGGCCAATAATAATTTAAATGGCACGGCAACGGGTTCTGGTTTGTATTATGTAATTTCTACCCAAGGCACCGGTATTCAACCGGATATTAATTCAACTGTTACTGTTAAATATAAAGGAGCTTTAAAGGACGGAACTATTTTTGACCAAAGCACCACCGGCGCTACTTTTAGTTTAAACAGTGTTATAAAGGGTTGGCAGGAAGGAATTCCCTATTTTAAAAAAGGCGGTAAAGGTGTTTTATTAATTCCTTCGGCATTGGGATATGGAGATAAAGCCACCGGAAAAATTCCTGCAAACTCTGTATTAATATTTGATATTGATTTGGTAGATGTCAAGTAACAGAACCCGATCGTAAACCTTGCCGGGGTTTCGGCGGCTTGGTGATAGAAACCTTGTCAGGGTTTGCTAATTTGAATTTCTTCCATCAGTATTTTTAATTCCTCTTCCGTTAAATTACGCCACTCGCCCAATTTTAATTTACCTAATGTAATATGCATCACACGCACACGTTGTAATTTTAAAACCTGATAATCAAAAGCGTTGCACATGCGCCGGATCTGACGGTTGAGGCCTTGTTTTAAAATAATTCTGAAAATTCGTTTCGATTCCGGCTCTCTGGTTATAACACAAGGCAATGTTTCATCGCCATGAATTTCCATTCCTTCAGAAACCGTTTTTACAAACTTATCTGTTAAAGGCATGTTGAGTGTAACGATATATTCTTTCTCGTGCCCAAATTCAGGATTAGCAATTTTATCAATCAGTTTACCGTGGTTGGTAAGCAAGATCAATCCTTCCGATTCTTTGTCCAATCTCCCAACCGGATAAATTGTTTCAGGGTGTTTGATAGCATCTACAATGTTGTTCTTGATTTTTTCTGTTGTGCAAATAATTCCTTTAGGCTTGTTGTAGGCAATATAAACAGGTTTAAATTCTTTGGCTTTTAGTTCAACGCCGTCAATCATTACCACATCTCCTTCGTTTATTTTAGTGCTAAAATTTGCAACCTTACCATTTACAGTAATACGTTTTTCTTCTATTAATTCAAACGCTTTCCGGCGCGAAGTAAAGCCGCTTTGCCCAATGTATTTATCAATTTTCATTATCGGTAAAAGTAATCATTAAACTTATGATAATACAAAAAGCCATCCTCGTTGAAGGATGGCTTTCTTCCATGCTTTGTAAAAAAAGGTACACGTAAGGTATAAATTTAATTATACTGTTCGGGTACACAGCGTCACGGAAAGTTCGGCTGCTTCATGGATATAGTTTCTTTTAATAATGTTCTGTTTTATATGTATTAAATGTTTGTACCAATTAAATAACTATTTATTAATTTCCTTTGTTGATAAGGGTTTCAGACTGTTTAGGCAATTTAAAAACTTATTTTAAGTGGGTAATATTATACTCTAATTTGTATTGATTTGGGGAATATAATATCTGGTCAGCATCAGTAATTCTATTTAATCCCATAATTTATTTGTTATTTTGTTTCATGCTCCCCGACTCTCAAATTCTTCTTGATCTTGTTTCAGTAAAAATGCCTTTCGGTAAATTTTCAGGAGTTGTTCTTTGCAATTTACCGGTAAGTTATTTGGAGTGGTTTAACCGCAAAGGTTTTCCGAAAGGTAAATTAGGCATGCAACTTCAAACTATTTATGAAATAAAGTTGAATGGATTGGAATACCTTTTACAGCCTTTAAAAGGAAAATAATCTGAATGTTCTGCGTTTGATTTTCCTTTTACAAGTGATTATTTCACTTATTAAAACTGTATCTTTAGCTCATGAGAATTGATATCATAAGCGCAGTGCCTGATTTGATGCACAGTTCTTTTAACCATTCTATTTTAAAAAGAGCTATCAATAATAAATTGGTGGAAGTTAATCTTATCAATCTTCGTGAGTATGCTATTGGAGGCAAATCAAAACAAATTGACGATTATGCTTTTGGTGGCGGCGCAGGAATGGTGTTAATGATAGAGCCAATTGATAAATGCATTTCGCAACTTAAAAGCGAGCGCACTTACGATGATATTATTTATATGAGTCCCGATGGCGAATTGCTCACACAAAAATTATGCAACAAGTTATCGCTGGTAAAAAATATTATAATTCTGTGCGGACATTATAAAGGAGTTGATGAAAGAGTAAGAGAGCATTTAATAACGCGCGAAGTTAGTATTGGGGATTATGTTTTAAGTGGCGGAGAATTACCTGCTGCTGTTTTAAGCGATGCGGTTATACGTTTGCTTCCCGGGGTTTTAAACGACGAAACCTCAGCGTTGAGTGATTCTTTTCAGGATAATTTATTGGCTCCTCCGGTGTATTCCCGGCCGGCCGAATATAAAGGCTGGGGTATTCCTCCCGTTTTATTAAGCGGGCACGGAGCCAACATTGATAAGTGGCGTCATGAACAAAGTATTGAACGAACAAAACTCCGCAGACCCAACCTTCTTCATTGATTCGGCGCCTTTGCAACCCTTGCTAATCCTCACAAATTGCCATTTTTTTAAAATAAATTTGGAAGTAATGATTTTTATACCTTAAATTTGTATCGAATTAAAACTCACCTCCAAAAAAGTGCGTTTTAATTTATCAAGATGCGGCGAGAGAATAGGCTCATTGACCCGCAGGCAACCAACTAAAAGTTTTCATGAAAATGAAAATTGGAAAACCGGTGCTAATTCCCACCTCGGACGAAGAAACGAGGAAAGATAAATTAAAAAAATAAAAACATGAAAAACGCACAGTTTCAAAAAAACAGAGTAAAAAAAATTCAAGGAAGTTCAATTCAGTATTCCATTGTACATCATTACAACATGCATATATGCTGTTGTTGTATGTGCTAAGTTTTTCGTAAAACTTATTGCTTTAAAACAAGAACCTCAGTAACGCTGCAGGAATTCTTATCAAAAAAAATCAATTAATTACTGTCTGAAAAGACAAACAAAAAACAAAATGGAAAATAAAAACATCAATATAGGATCATTAAATATCAATTTATTAAAAGACAAAGATTTTATAGCCAGTTTAAAATTTGAAACAGAATTTGCAGGCATTGTTAAAGGAGGACATTTACCGGCTTATTACTCAAAAGATCAACAGAAACGTTTGGTAAGCAAGATTAATCTTTTTTCTTCCTTAGAAAAAGTAGAATTTGTTCAAAGTTTATTTACAAGTAAGAACTAAACACATGTCTGTTAAAACTTTTAAATACAATCAACCGTTTAAGCTGGAGGCCGGCGGTACTCTGCCCTCCCTTAAAATCGCCTACCACACATTCGGCACACTTAATAAAAACAAAGATAACGTTATCTGGGTTTGCCACGCGCTAACAGCTAATAGCAACGTTTTTGAATGGTGGCCGGGTTTATTTGGCAACAACGATTATTTTAATCCCAACGATCATTTTATTGTTTGCGCAAATAATCTCGGCTCCTGTTACGGCACCACCGGCCCGTTAAGTGAAAACAAATTAACCGGACAAAAATGGTTCAGTTATTTTCCTGCTATAAGCATCCGCGACATGGTTAACGTACATGAACTTTTAAGAAAATATCTTGGCATTGAAAAAATAAATACGATAATTGGAGGCTCACAAGGTGCGCAACAAGTTTTGGAGTGGAATATTTTAAAACCCAATCTCTTTGAAAACACAATTATCTTAGCAACCAATGCGCGTCACTCTCCATGGGGCATTGCTTTTAATGAGAGTCAGCGTTTGGCCATTAAAGCAGATAGAACCTATTATTCGAATACCGAAAACGGAGGCGAAAAAGGGTTGGCAGCGGCCCGCAGCATTGCTTTGTTAAGTTATAGAAATTACGCTACTTATAAAGAAACGCAAACGGAAAAGCACGATGAGAAATTATCGGATTTTAATTCTGCAAGTTATCAAAGATACCAGGGAGAAAAATTGGTAAAGCGCTTTAATGCTTATTCTTATGTTACTTTGTCGCAAGCCATGGACTCGCATAATGTGGGGCGCGCCAAGGTGTCGGTTGAAAAAGCCTTAAATACAATTGCATCAAATACACTAATCGTTGGCATCAGCAACGATCTTTTATTCCCGCCTCACGAGCAGGAATTTATTTCACGTCATATTAAAAAGAGTAAATTTAAAGTAATTGATTCTGTTTACGGACATGATGGATTTTTAATTGAAACAAAAAAAATATCTAAATTAATTTCCGATTTTTTAAACTCTAAACAATCTTTTATAAACGAAAACCTGGCCTTGAGCTTTATCAATTAAATTATGGCAAACAAATTAAACATAGGCCTGTTTGGCTTTGGTTGTGTAGGGCAGGGGCTTTATCATGTGTTAAACAACAGCAGCGGATTTACTTCTAACATTACAAAAATTGCCGTAAAAGATAAAAGCAAGCCGCGCACTTTAGGCAGTGATATTTTTACATTTAATAAATATGATATTTTAGATAATCCTGAAATTAATGTAATTGTTGAATTAATTGATGATGCAGACGAAGCATTTGAAATTGTAAAATATGCTATCCAAAAAGGAAAGCATGTGGTAACTGCCAACAAAAAACTTGTTGCAACTCATTTGCAGGAATTATACGAATTGCAGAAAAAGCATAATGTATCTTTACTCTATGAAGCCAGTACTTGCGGAAGTATTCCAATCATCCGAACTCTTGAAGAATACTTTGATAACGAGCAATTGAATAAAGTGTCGGGCATATTTAACGGTACTACCAATTACATACTTACCAAAACAATTACAGATAAAATAAGTTATCAAATTGCTTTAAAACAAGCGCAGGAAAAAGGTTTCGCCGAATCTGATCCTACCAGCGATGTAGAAGGTTTTGACTCAAAATATAAAGCCATTATAATTGCCTTGCATGCATTTGGCGTTTTTGCCAAACCGAATGATGTTTTAAATATTGGCATTACCACTTTGCACGACAACGATATAAAATACGCTTCTGAAAAGGGGTACAAAATAAAACTGGTTCCTACCATTAAACACACCGACAATAAAGTATCAATGTATGTTTTGCCTAAATTTATTAAACAGGAAAATCCTTTATTTTTTGTAGAAAATGAATTTAACGGAGTTATTGTTGAAGGGGAATTTAGTGGCGAACAATTTCTTAAAGGTCGTGGCGCGGGCGGGCATCCCACTGGTGCGGCGGTGCTTTCCGATATATCCGCATTATCATACGAATACAAATACGCGTTTAAAAAATTAAATCAAACTTTAAAAAATACTATCGATAATAATATTTTTATTAAAGCTTATATACGTTATAATACGTTGATAAACCTTGAGGTATTAGGAGCCGATCAAATTTTTGAACAATATACCGGCGAGGATTATCATTACGCCGTAGCTTTAGTTAACATCAATCAACTGTTACTTCAACGAGATTACATTCTTAAAAACAATTTGTTTATTGCAGAGTTGGGTGAAGGGGTAAGCGCAACGGTAAAAAAATCAATCGCAAATGAGGCCTTAGAGATTTCGCAAGCTGAGTAATAATTTAACCTTTTACTTTTTTTTGAGCACGAAGTTTTTGTTTTTTTCCATATCAATTCTACCGATATCTGAAATAATGAGAACTTCTTTATAGTCTTGATATCCGTCGGCACTGATAACTACCTCATATTTACCTACCGGCAAACTCATTACAAACTTGCCTGTTTTAGAATGTGGGGTAAACAAATAGTCAATATTACTTTGCGTGTTTGTAACATTCATCGACACTACATAACTTTTAGGTTGAACAGCCGCTGCCGTATCTCCTAAAAAGACTTTTCCAGTATAAATTTTACTGATCTGCTCGTTATCATCAAACTTAATTCTGTAAATATCCAAATCTCCAAAACCTCCCGTTCTAAAAGCACTGATATAAGCCACTCTATTATCGGGCGTTACACATATATTGCGGTCATCGTCGGTAGAATTAATAGGAAAACCAAGATTTTCAGGCTTTGAAAAAATGTTTTGTTCCACATCCCAAGTGGTTTTAAAAAGATCGTAGCCCCCAATACTGTTATGGCCTTCGCTGGAAAAATAAAGTGTTTTGCCATCACTTGATAAATACGGAAAATCTTCATTATAAATTGTGTTGATGGAAGGGGGTAGTTTTTGAGGAAGCGCCCATTTACCATTAGGTAATTTTCTGCACACAAACAAATCACTTGTCTCTTCTACCTTTTCTCTTCTGGCAAAAAACATAATGGTACCGTCTTCATTTAAGCAGCCGCTGGTTTCAATTTTTTCATTGATAATAGGATCACAGATTTTTGGTTTTGGAAATTCTGATGCAAGATCTGCGCGTTTGGAAACATAAATATCGCCAAATTTATCAATGTGATCGAGATAAACATACATTTCAAGGCCATCTGCTTTTAAGCCCACTGCTTGTTCATCTAAAGCGCCATTAATGTTTCTGCCCGCGTTAGTTACTTTAGCCCATTTACCATTCTCCACTTTACTGTAATAAATATCACTACTGTGGTATCCGTCAATTTCAATTTTCTTCCCTCCCACATTATCTTTTCTTCTTGAAGTGAAAGTTAAAAAAGTTTCGTCGCCGTTAACAAAAGGATAATAATCAGGGTCTTCGCTATTTATTTCTTTTCCAAGATTTTGGAAAGAAACGTGCACCGCATTATTCATTAATTTTTGAGCATTGTTGCATTGCTCCACAAAATGTGCAATTTCGCTTTCACGTTTTGGTTTTAATGATTTATATTTCGCATAAGCACCTAACGCAGCATCAATTTTATTTACCAGATGGTATGCTCTGCCAAGGTCAATCCAGGCTTCTTCTTTGCATTTAGGATCTTTTGTATATTGCTCCAGATATTTAACAGCCTCTTCGCGGTTAATTTTGGTATTAAGATAACACAACCCCAGTTTGTATAAAAGTTCTTTATTATCGGGCACTCTTTTTAACTCCGCTTTATAAATGGGCATAGCCATTAAAAAATTTTTATGATCAAAATGTTGGTCAGCATCATCTATTGTGCCTGGCAGCCCTTTCGCTTGCGAAAAAGAATCTAACGCAAAAAAACAAAGCAAAAGAATATAGAGCGACCGGGTTAACATTATTATAGAACTAAATTAAGTAAATAATTGCTATTAATTACTTTTTTTGTGAAAGATTAAAGAGTTCATCCTTCTCTTTTTTAGTAAGGCTGTCGTAGCCGCTTTTTGAAATTTTATCCAATAATTCGTTCATGCGGCGTTCGGCGTTCGCTCTCATCAAATTATACTCTTCATCCGGCATTTTATTGTAGGAAACTATCTTAAGTTTTGTCTTTTTTCTAGTCATAAAACTAAAGTCAAACATATCAATTCCTTTCTTTAAAAAATAACCGTAAGCCAGGCCAAATAAGGCTCCTCCAATGTGCGATATTTTACCGCCGGTATTCAGTGAGAAGTCTAAAACCGTACTTAATACAAAGGTGAGCATTGCAAAATACTTGTAAGGCATTTGAATAACACCAAATAAATGAACCACATAATTAGGCGCATATAAGGCCATAACCATTACTACTCCCATAACCCCCGCAGAGGCTCCAATAAGGTATGAAGCTGAAAACGAATCGGGAAAAATTAAGCCGCAAATAAGTAAAAAAGCGCCACCGGAAAGACCGCTCATTACGTACACGTAAAACAGTTTTTTTTCGCCCAAAATGAGATAAAAAAGCTGGGCGGTAAAATAAAACAATAACATGTTAAAGAAGATGTGACCTAGAGAAGCGTGCGTAAACATATAGGTGAACAGCGTCCAGAATTTGTAAATAAACTCATAACCTCCAATGGGAAGGGCTAAATATTTAAGAACGGGAATGCGCAGAATGTGATCAGAAATATTAACCATTAAAAAAACAGCCACGTTAATGATGATGATTTGCGCGAGCTTTCCCTGCTGCTGAAAAGTGGAAGCTATTCGTTGAAAAAAGTTCATATATCAATAAAAATGAGACCGGTTCTTACGCCATAACAATACCAATATTATTCCCACAAATAAACCGCCTAAGTGAGCAAAATGCGCTACATTATCGGTAGGGCTATTCCTGATGCCACTAAACAATTCAATGGCACCATAAGCAATTACCAGCCATTTTGCTTTTACCGGAAAAAGAAAATAAATGTATAGCATTTGATTAGGAAAAAGCATGCCATAAGCACCCAGTAATCCAAATAAAGAACCGGATGCGCCAACAATAACATTTCCGTTAAGGCTATTAATAGCGGCGTATTTTTGATTAATGAGGGACGCTCTATCTGCAGCGTCTACCGTTTGATTTATTTGTTCGTTAGCCATGTCCAGCCAATCAGTAATTTCAAAGTGCAAAATGATATACTGCGCTATGGCTGCTCCTAAACCGGTAACAATATAAAAAATAAGATAGCGTTTTGGCCCCCAGGCTTGCTCCAAAACACGGCCAAACATAAATACACCCAGCATATTGAAAAATAAATGTGTAATACTGCCGTGCATAAATATATAGGTAATAAACTGATGGGGTTTAAACGCCGGCGCCAGATGATGATGCAATCCAAAATAATCGTTAAGGTTTATGCCCTGCCCCTGCAGAAGCATAGTTAAAACAAACATAATTACATTTATTATAATGATGTTTTTAGTTACCACCGGAAGGCCTCCAAAAGCGCTGTTGCCGTATTGATTATTGCCGAAGTTCATTTAGCGTTTAAAAAATTTTTCTATTTCGTTAAGCTCCACTTCCATCATCACCGGTTTTCCGCCTGGGGTGTATAAGGGGTTCTGGCAATATAAAATCTGACTAACAATTAGCCGCATTTCCTTTTCATCTAGAATTTTTCCGTATTTAATACAAGTGTTTTTAGCAATGGCCCTGCATAAATTATCGTGTTTTTCTATTTTCGCATCTATCGTGTTAAGCTTAAAAGTTTCCAGAATCCCTTCAAGGGTTTCCACAACATTCATATCCTGCATGTCGGCCGGCGCACCGTTAATTACAATACTATTTTTACCAAACTCTTCTATATCAAATCCTAATAAATTAAATTCTGATTTTAACTCCTTTATCAAATTAAAATCATTAGCACTTAGTTCAATTTGCTCCGGAAACAAAAGTTGCTGAGAAGATATTTTGTTTTCAGGAATGGTTCTTAAATAAAGCTCATAGATGGCGCGTTCATGTGCTCGTTGCTGATCAATAATAACAACGTTTTTATCAAACGAAGTTATAATGTATTTATAGTTTAACTGAAAAACACTATGGTTAACCGCTTCCTTTTTTAAAACTTCAATAGCGTGTTGCGCATTATCAGATGTTGTGTTTTCACGTTCAAAGGTTTGTTTGAAACCGGTAAAAAGGGTTTCCCAGTTTTGCTTGTTCACTTTCTGTAGTTCAGAATCCATTCCTGCAAAAGAAGATCCTGAATTTTTAAATGGATTATAATCGGGATTATAACTAACTTTTGGCTGGGCGTAAACTCTGTCTGTAGTTACAAGACTGGAGGTTATGCTTGTTTCAAAATCCAAAGAGGGTGCTACGTTGGCTTTGCCTAAAGCGCGTTTGATTACACTTAACAGAAGCATATAAACCGAGCGTTCATCGGTAAATTTAATTTCTGTTTTTGTGGGATGAATATTTATATCCAAATGTTTAGGATCTAATTCCAGAAAAAGGAAAAACTTGGGGTGTGATTGATAACTGATCAGTTCCTTATAAGCCTCATAAACCGCATGATTTAAAAACGGATTTTTAATAAAACGGTTATTAATAAAAATAAATTGCTCTTTACGCGTTTTAACTGCCGCGCCGGGCAAACTTACATAACCTCCAATTTTCAAGAAAGAAGTATCTTCAGCCACCGGAACTAAATCTTTAAGCATATAATTTCCATATAATTGTTTTATACGCTGCATTAAATTGCCTGCCGGAAGATTTAATATTTCATTTCCGTTACTAATTAGTATAAAATGAATATCACAATGCGGCAAGGCCACACGTTCAAACTCATCAATAATATGCTTTTGTTCGATCTGATCGTTTTTTAAAAAATTCCGTCTGGCAGTAATGTTAAAAAAAAGATTTTTTATAATAAAAGTAGTTCCTGTAGCTGCCTGACATTCTGATTGCGATATAAATTTGCTGCCTTCAATAACTATATGCTGACCCACAATATCATTTTCTTGTTTTGATTTTAGCTCAACCTGCGCCACCGCGGCTATACTTGCCAATGCCTCGCCTCTGAATCCTTTTGTAGTAAGAGCCCACAAATCATCCGCTTTAGTAATTTTAGAAGTTGCATGGCGTTCAAAACACATTCTTGAGTCAAACGGACTCATGCCATTACCATTATCAATAACCTGAATCAGCGATTTTCCGGCATCTTTTACAATAAGTTTAATCTGAGTAGCTTTGGCATCAATGGCGTTTTCCAGCAGTTCTTTCACCACGCTTGAAGGCCTTTGCACTACTTCACCCGCAGCAATTTGATTCGCTACATGATCCGGTAAAAGGGCAATGATGTTGTTTGACATTTATCCTCAAAAGTAATGATTTTATATATTTTAAAATTTATAAAAAATTTCCGCAGAAAAGTCGTAATTAAACCTTTTTTTACTGCAATTACTTGCTTGTGAGACAGTTTTAGTTAAGAAACTGTTGATAATTTAATTTTTTTACTACATTTATAAAAATTTAAGAATCGCATGGTTGTTAAAAGCAATATTCTTAATTACCTATAATTTAAATACAAGTGAAAATGGTTTTAAATAATTTACCAAGAGTTTTAATAAAGTTGGTTTCCCAAAAAATTACTCTGGCTCTATTTTTCATAGTGATGCAAACATTTTTATTTTGCCAAACTACAGTGTATACATTTAATTTTACAGGTACAATTCAAAATTTCACCGTGCCTCCTTGTGCTGGAAGTATTTCCGTTAATGTTAGAGGAGCCAAAGGTGGTGGAGCAAATGGAGGAAACGGGGCTTCTGTTACCGGTACTTTAGCGGTAACCCCGGGGCAGGTTTTACAGGTTATAGTGGGCGGCGCAGGCAATTGTCCAGGTGGCGGATTTAACAGCGGTGGTCCAGGCGCATCAGGAAGCAGCGCATCTTGTGGCGGAGGAGGGTTGAGCCGATTAGGCATGGCTCTTATAGCCGCAGGTGGCGGGGGAAGAGGGGGCGGAACTGTTTCGGTAGCAGGAGGTTCGGGTGGTTGTTTAACTGGATTACCAGGAGCAACTACCTTTGGCGGCGGCGGCGGCGGCGGTACTCAATTTTCAGGCGGCGCCGGAGGTGTGCCTTGGGGTGGCGGCAACGCGGGTGGCGGCGGAAGTATTGGTTTAGGCGGACCAGGCGCAGTAGATCCTTGTTTTGGAACCGGACCCGGTGGCGGGGGTGGCGGCGGCTATTATGGCGGTGGCGGCGGTGGTAGCGATTGTTTTGTAGGCGGCACCGGCGGCGGTGGCGGGGGCGGCGGGGGATCCAGCTTTACTCCCGCTGGAGGTACTTGTGCGCCCGGAATAAATACCGGAAACGGAGTAGTCACAATAACGGTAAATTTAAGCCCTCCTCCAATTATAACAGTTAATTCGGCAACAATCTGTGAGGGTGGTTCTGCTGTTTTAACGGCTAGCGGAGCAACAAGTTATACCTGGCAGCCCGGAAACCTCACAGGTACAAGTGTTACTGTAAGTCCGGCTTCAACAACCGTTTATACCGTAACAGGGCTTTTAGGCACCTGCACAGGTACAACAACAAGTCAGGTTACAGTTAATTCTACGGTTACTGCAAGCGCAAGTTCAAACAATATTTGTAGCGGTTCCTCAGCAACTTTAACAGCAGGCGGTGCTGTTACCTATACTTGGAATCCGGGGAACATTAACAGCGCAGTAGCAATTGTTTCCCCTACAGTAAGTACCACTTACACTTTAACCGGTGCTAATGGCCTATGTATAAGTTCAACCACAATATCCGTTTTAGTTACACCACCGCCGATAATTTCGGCATTTAATTTAAGTGGTACTGTATGTGCCGGAACAATGGCTACTCTTGTGGGAAGCGGTGCTTTAACCTACACTTGGTTTCCTGGTTCGGTTACGGGGAACGTGGTCACTGTTACCCCTACTACCAATACTACTTATACTGTAATTGGATCAATAGGTACTTGTACGGGGCAAACTACAGTATTAGTACCAGTGAGTAACGGCCCAACGCTTACTGTTGTTGCTTCACCCACGGCAATATGTCCGGGAGGCACTTCAACACTTTCAGCAAGCGGCGCACTTTCTTATACCTGGAATCCCGGCGGAACAATTTCTAATTCAATTATTGTTTCCCCTCCAGTAACTACCACTTATTCTGTAACCGGAATAAATGGATTCGGCTGCACCAGCACTTCAACTATATCATTAAATGTAATTCCTATTCCTAACATTACCATTTCCCCTTTAACGCCTTCAGTGTGTATCGGCTCTTCGGCCACCTTATCCGCATCAGGAGCGAGTACTTATACTTGGAATCCTGGCGGGTTAAATGGTTCATCTATTGCAGTATCGCCATCTGTTACTACAACCTACTCTATTATAGGAAGTAACGGCTCTTGTACCAATTCTACAACCAGTACTTTAACAGTAGTACCTGTGCCAACCGTTAGTGCTTCTAGTTCTACCACATCGATATGTTCCGGAAATTCTCTAACGCTTAGCGGATCAGGTGCTTCTACCTATACTTGGAATCCTGGCAACTTATCGGGAAGTAGTGTAATAGTAACTCCAACAATTACAACCACTTATACCCTTTTGGGATCTTCAGGATCTTGTACAAATAGTGCGGTAATTTCAATAACTGTAAATAACGGACCGGCCATTACTACAACGGCAAGTCCAGGCACTATATGTCCAGGCAACAGTTCCACTTTAACAGCTTCGGGTGCTCTCAGTTATTCATGGAATCCGGGGGCTTTAACTGGCAGCAGTGTAGTTGTAAGTCCTGCAATTACCACCGTGTATTCAGTTACAGGTAATAGTGCTTTTGGATGTTTAATAACTGCTACACTCAATTTAAGCGTTAACCCAACTCCAACCATAACCACATCAGCTTCATCCTCCACAATATGTAGCGGAAGTAGCGCTACCCTATCAGCGGTAGGTGCTGCAACTTATACATGGAATCCGGGGGCATTAACTGGAGCAACCGTAGTGGTTTCTCCGGGAGCAACTACTACTTATACTGTTGTTGGCAGTAATGGCACTTGCACCAATTCAGCGGTGCGTACAATTACCGTTATTCCTATACCTATTGTAAGTGCTTCAAGCTCTACCGCTTCAATCTGTTCGGGCGGATCAGCCACTCTATCATCTGCCGGAGCTACTTCGTACACTTGGAACCCGGGAGGATTAACCGGCTCTTCGATTGTAGTTACGCCAACTATAACAACAACTTACACGGTAATTGGTTCTTCAGGCAGTTGCACAAATAATGCAATGTTAACCCTAACGGTAAATAACGGCCCCTCACTTTTAACCAGTGCCAATCCTACTGCTGTTTGCCCGGGAAATAGTTCAACACTTACCTCTTCTGGAGCGGTTAGTTATACCTGGAATCCTGGCGCGTCAAGCGGGAGCACCCTGGTTGTAACACCACCTGCTACAACAATTTATACCGTTACGGGAAGTACAGCGTTAGGATGTACAACAACGCAAACCGTTAGTTTAACGGTTAATCCCAACCCTACGGTTACTGTTGCAGCTTCTTCTGCATCTGTATGTATTGGAAGTTCTGCTACCTTAACCGCATCAGGGGCCACTACCTATTCGTGGCTGCCCGGTTCGTTAGTGGGCAGCACTGTGGCAGTTAATCCGGTCACTAATACAACCTACACAGTTACCGGAACGTCCCTGGGCTGTTCTTCACAAGCAACTGTTACTATAAATGTAGTTCCTGTTCCTACAGTTTCCGCTATCAGCAACCCAACCGTAATTTGTAACGGAAGTTCGGCTACATTAACCGCTAATGGTGCTGTAACCTATACCTGGATGCCCGGTTCTTTATCCGGGGCAAATGTGGTTGTTTCACCATCTGTAAGTACAACATATACTGTAACAGGAAATAATGGATCTTGTTCATCAACTGCCACGATTGCATTGTTAGTAAATCCTACACCTTCAATTATCGCTTCTTCTTCTCCTTCTGCTATTTGTGTTGCAGGAAACGTAACTCTTACCGCAACCGGTAACGCAGCAACTTATACTTGGATGCCGGGCTCTTTAACAGGAACCTCGGTTATCGTTTCTCCAACAATTACAACTAGTTATTCTTTAATCGCAACTTCTGCCTTTGGTTGCACAAATACTGCAATTATTACTGTAACAGTAAATTCTGTGCCCTCGCTTTCCTTAGCCGCAACCCCTTCAGTAATATGTAACGGATCTTCTTCTACACTTATAGCTCTTGGAGCAACTTCTTATACATGGATGCCCGGCTCACTAACAGGAAGTAACGTAATAGTAACACCCGGTACAAGCACTAATTATACAGTAACAGGCGCTACAGGCGCGTGTTCAGCAAGCGGCACATTAACCGTAATTGTAAACCCCACCCCAACAGTAACAGCCTCTGCATCGCCAACAAATATCTGCGCCGGAAACTCATCAACTTTAACTGCCAATGGTGCTGTATCATACACCTGGAATCCGGGTAACCTGAATGGAGTATCTGTTGCAGTTACACCAAGCGCCACAACTATTTATACCGTAACGGGCAGCAATGCATTCGGATGTTTAAATACAACAACAATAAATTTAATAGTATCGCCGATACCTACCATTACAGCTGTTGCAAATCCAACGGCAATATGTAATGGAAATTCATCAACTTTAACAGCAGGAGGAGCTGCCTCGTATACCTGGAATCCGGGTATTTTAACGGGAAGCAATGTTATTGTATCGCCAAGTGTTACAACAACTTATAGCATTTTTGGCGTTTTGGGCATTTGTAACGCTACTCAAACTTTAAATTTAATTGTAAATCCTTTGCCCATCATTACGGCATCAGTGTCTTCGCCAACAATTTGTGCAGGCCAATCTACCAATTTAACCGCATCCGGAGCCTCATCCTACACATGGAATCCGGGCGCATTAACCGGAAGTAATGTAGTAGTTTCTCCATCCCTTAGTACAACATATACTGTCATAGGAAGCAATACCTTTGGATGTAACAATACCCAAACCGTTAGTGTTCAGGTTAATCCTTTGCCATCCCTAAACATAACATCCACCGCAACAAACGTATGCTCCGGCAATTCTGCAACCTTAGCAGCAAGTGGTGCCACCTCTTATACATGGAATCCCGGAGGAATTTTCACCAGCACTATTGCGGTTACCCCTTCGGCCACCATCGTTTATACATTAATGGGAGCAAACCTATCAGGATGTACTAATACTTTAGCTTTTACTCTGAGTGTAACGCCGGTTCCTACTGTTACTGCCATTTCAAACCCTTCTGTAGTATGTGTCGGTAACTCATCAACCCTTACAGCAAGCGGTGCAGCTACTTATTCGTGGAATCCCGGCGCATTAACAGGAAGTGTAGTAGTTGTTACACCTGCAACCACCACCATTTATACTGTAACCGGAATAAATGGAATTTGCAGCAATACCAAAACCGTTAGTGTAAATGTAAATTCCTTGCCAACATTAACATCTTCCGCTTCTTCGTCTACAATTTGTGCAGGTAATACAACTTCATTGGTGGTGGCGGGGGCTTCAACCTATACTTGGTTGCCAGGATCTTTAACAGGAAGTATGGTTGCAGTTTCGCCAACTATTACCACAACTTATTCAGTAACCGGAACAAATACTTTAGGTTGTACAGCATCAACCACGGTATTAGTGAATGTAAACCCACTTCCAACATTAAGCATAACTGCCACTGCTACCAACATTTGTTCAGGAAACTCAGCAACTTTAGCTGCTACCGGCGCTAGTTCCTACACATGGAATCCGGGAGCTTTAACAGGAAGCAGCGTGGTTATTACCCCTGCTGTTAACACTACTTATACGGTAACCGGATCAAACGGAACTTGTATTAATACAAAAACGATTTCGGTTATAATTAATCCTACACCAATAATTATTGCCACCTCATCTTCGCCGAGTGTTTGTTCTGGAAATTCCGCTACTCTTAATGCCAGCGGCGGTGTTTCCTATGTATGGAATCCCGGCGGATCTGTTTCCGCCTCACTTGCAGTAACACCATCGGTTACCACCATATATACGGTTACCGGCACATCGGCAGCCGGCTGTACCAATACAGCTATGATTACGTTGAGTGTTTCATTAACCCCCACACTTACTGCAGTAGCAAACCCAACTTCTATGTGTGCAGGAAAATCTTCTACCTTAACAGCTTCAGGCGCTACTTCTTATACGTGGAACCCGGGAGCGATAATCGGCAATACCATTATCGTATCGCCTACTACATCCACAATTTACACGGTTACAGGAGTTAACGGATCATGCAGCTCAACTAAAACCGTAAATGTGAATGTAACTCCCGGTCCAATTATTTTCGCTGTTGCCAACCCGAGTAATATTTGCGCAGGTGCAACTTCCTCCCTTAGTGCCTTTGGGGCAGCATCCTCCTATACATGGAATCCTGGTGGATTACCAGGTGCCAATGTAACTGTTACGCCATCCGTTACAACAACTTACACTGTTTCCGGTAGTAATTTTGCGGGATGCGTTGGAACAAGCACTGTAAACGTGATTGTTAATCCAAGTCCGAACTTAACTATTACGCCTTCCTCAACTATCATCTGTAGCGGAAACTCTGCCACCTTAACCGGCAGCGGTGCTACTTCCTATACGTGGAATCCCGGTGCGGTTTTAAATCCGACTATTGTTGTTTCGCCTACTGCGAACACCACTTATACTCTGTCAGGAAGCCTTGCAGGATGTGTAAGTACCAAAACACTGATGTTGAATGTAACTCCGACGCTAACAGTAACAGCGAGTGCAAATACTTCTGTTATTTGTTCGGGTAATTCTGCAATATTGTCTGGAAGCGGGGCTATTTCATATACCTGGAATCCAGGAGTGATTATAGGAACAAGCGTTGTGGTTACGCCATCGGTTACAACTTCTTACACAGTTACAGGCGCAAATGGTATGTGCAGCAATACTGCCGCCATTACGCTAACTGTTAATTCCCTTCCAACCCTTACGGCAAGCACTTCCTCTACTATGGTTTGCGCGGCATCGTCGGTAAGTTTAACGGCGGGTGGAGCTTCCACTTACACCTGGCAACCGGGTAATATGAACGGAAGTTCTGTAACCGCAAATCCAACAATGAACACTACTTATACTGTTTCCGGTACAAATTCCAATGGTTGTAATAACACTGCCATGGTTACTGTTTCTGTATACCCCTTTCCTGTTATTATAGCAACGGCTTCGCCAACGAGCATTTGTGTAGGAGGAACGTCAACCCTTTCGGCCAGTGGCGCCAGTTCTTTTACCTGGAATCCGGGATCATTAACAGGAAATACTATTTCGGTTACGCCAACTGTTACCACTACATATAGTGCTACAGCCTCTAACAGTATGGGCTGCTTCAGTACACAAACTATACAACTAGTAGTTCAACCTAACCCAACCGTTACCATTGTAAGTAGCTCAACAGCGGTGTGTTCGGGTGGTTCTGCTACGCTCACCGCTAATGGTGCCATTACGTATACTTGGGAGCCGGGTACACTTACAGGCTCAGTAATAATTGTAACTCCTACTTCAAGCACCGTTTATACCTTAACAGGCGCGAATGGCATTTGTGGCACAGGAAGCGTGACTCAAAATGTAGTTGTTAATGCTCTACCATCTATTACAGCATCTGTAAGCAGTTCAATAACCTGTACTACACCATCTGTTAATTTATCGGCAACATCATCCGCTACCAATTCGGGCTTCTTTTGGAATGGCCCCGGCGGATATACTACGACCGTGCAAAACCCTATCGGCATTGCAATACCGGGAAATTATACGCTAACTGTTATTAATGTTGTTACAGGTTGTTCTTCAGGTACGTTTGTTTCTATTACAACGGACACTTCGGTGCCAACTTTAACAGCAACAGTTAGCGGATCTTTAACTTGTAGTAATACTACAGCTACTGTATCTGCCGCATCTTCTGCTACTAATGCGGTTTTTATGTGGAACGGCCCTGGTAGTTTTACCAATTCAAATTCATCATTTACAACAAGTACCGGCGGCACCTATACAGTAACATTAACTGATCTTACAAACAGCTGTCAGGCAAGTGCCTTAGTAACTGTGAATTCAAACACGGCTGTTCCTATCACCGCCACAATTATACCAGCCACTTGCTCCGGAACCATGGCAAATAACAATGGCTCTATTTTAGCGGGCGGTTTTATTGCCGGTGATAAATATGATATTACACCAGGAACCAGTTACACAGGAACCGCTACTTATACAACTGCATTTTCTATTCCCGGCAGTGGAATGTTGATTAGCACCCTTAATAACCCCATTACCATTGTGCCTATAACGGTTAGGTTCTTTGGCACTAACGGTTGTACAAAAGACACTACCCTTTTCCTAATACCAACATCATGTGTAACTAACACGGTTTTTGGAATAGCGAAAGCGGTAAGTACACCAACTCTTAAACCAAATGGAACTTATGATGTTAACTATTATATAATCGTAAAAAATACTGGGAGTCAGCAATTAAATAATATAACGCTAATCGAAAATCTGTCAACTACTTTCCCATTGCCAACAACCTATAGTCTATTAGGGGTGCCTGTTGTAACAAGTATAAATTCCAGCATTACAATTAATTCTGCTTTCAACGGCTCAGTGCAAACGGTAATTACCAATACCACCAGCCAAATAGCAGCAGGTAAAACAGATACAATAATGTTTGCGGTTAACTTAACACATAATGGTAATTTTGGACCATTTAAAAATACCGTAATTGGTTTTTCTTCACCAACAGTTGGTGTTGTTTTTGCAGACTCATCCAACACGGGTTACGATCCCGACCCTGATTTAAACGGAAACCCTACCAATAATAATCTTCCTACTATTTTAAATCTTACACCTCATCTGTTTTTTGGTTTAACCAAAGCCGCTACGTTAAGTTCTAAACTTTCTGATAATACTTGGGATATTACCTACACTATTACTGTTCACAATTTAGGAAACGACACGCTTCGCAATGTATCGGTTAAAGACAGCTTGTTTAATAACACCATTAAATATCCGGCAACTTATTTTATTAAATCAGGCCCTATTGCCACTGGAAATCTTGTTCCCAACGCATCTTTTAATGGCAACGGTAACATTAATTTATTAATAAGCGCACAAAGTAAAATAGCTCCCGGGGCTATCAACTCTATAATATTTACAATCAATGTTAATCCTGATACGGTAACGATTGTAAAAAACAGTGCTTTTGGAAAAGCGATCAATACAACGAGTATTATTGTTTCCGACACATCCAATGCAGGAAGCAATCCTGACAGCAACAATAATGGAATTTGTAATGAACCTGTGGATAATATACCTACGCTTATAACTATACCGAGTACCTCTCTCTTTATTCCGGGGGGATTCTCTCCTGACGGTGACGGAAAAAATGATCTGTTTGTAATCAAAGGACTATCCACAACAATTGATAATACCTTTACAGTATACAACCGTTGGGGAAACAAGGTTTACGGTAAAGATAATTATGATAATACTTGGAGTGGTTACCCGAATGTGTCGGGCACTTTAGGAAACCAACGTTTACCACAAGGAACTTATTACTATATCCTTGAGTTTAAGAATTCAGATATTAAGCCTATGATAGGGTTTATTGTAATTCAGTATTAATTTTTATAATAGGAAGGAAGATGAAAAATTTTAAAATAAAAAGTGTAGCACTTATAGCAGTTATACTGCTAACAACATTTAATGGGAAAGCTCAATTTGATTATATGTTTACTCAATATATGTTTAACGAAATGTTTATTAATCCGGCATATGCAGGAAGCAAAGAAGCAATGAATGTAACTTTACTACACAGGCAGCAATGGGTTAATTTCCCCGGTAGACCCATCACTACTTCCTTCTCTTTACACGGACCTTTGCTTCAAAATAAAATGGGTTTAGGCCTGAGTGTTTTAAATGAACGCATAGGTGTTCTTAATCGTAACATGGCCTATGTAAGCTACGCCTACAGGATAAAGACCGGGTTAAAAAGCACTTTGGCCTTGGGATTAATGGGTGGCATACATAATCAGGTAAATAAATTTAATGAATTGCAAGTAAATAATGATGGAAGTACTGATCCTAATTTTATTGGTTCGGCAAGTACGATAGCTCCCAACTTTGGATCAGGACTCTACTTTAATAATAAAACTTTTTTTGCAGGCTTATCTGTTCCGCGCATGATTGAAGATAAGGTTAAGTTTGGTACAAACGGAGCGGTTGAGGTAAGTACAAAGATTAATCCCAATAACTTTCATTATTATTTTACAATTGGCAATGTGTTTACTCTTTCTAAAGATCTTAAACTTAAAGGGCAAGCAATGGTTAAGGCTGTTCAAAACGCCCCCATTCAATATGATTTAAGCACTAATTTTTTAATTAAGGAAATAATCTGGGCCGGAGTTTCTTACCGAAACGGCTCGGCCATCTCTGCAATTCTTGGAATGCAGGTGAACGCCCAATTTCTTGTTAGTTATGCGTATGATTATCACTTAAATGCCATCCAAAATTATTCGCAAGGATCGCATGAAATTGCGTTGAATTATTTATTCAGTTATAAAGGTAAAAAAGTAGTTACACCAAGATATTTTTAATCGATTCAGAAAAATTATGCAAAATAAAAGATATATAATATTGTTTTTTGCGGTGTATTTAACATTATATACCGCTGCACAAACTGCCGCTTTAAAAAAAGCAAATAAGTTTTATGGTACGCAAGCATACGCACAAGCTATTCCTTTATATGAAAAAGCTTACCAAACCGACAGCAGCAATAAACTAATTTTATCTAATCTTGGCGATTGCTACAGACTTACCAATAACACCGGAGGGCAATTGAAATGCTATGGGGGTTTAATTAAATATGGAAAAGCGGAGCCTGTACATAAATTATATTATGGCCAGGCTTTAATGGAGAGTGGACAAAACAGCGAAGCGAAAATTTATTTGGATCAATTCACCGACGATGCGCGTGGAAAAGAGTTATCCTCTTCCTATGAAAAAATAAAACTATATACTAAAAACGCCGATGCTTATAAAGTTGAAATAGCGGCCTTCAACTCACCACAAAATGATTTTTGCGCTGTTAATTTTAATAATACTGTGGTGTTTGCATCTTCCAGAAATAAAACAAAGTGGATAAACGTAAAACATGCGTGGACCAATGACAGTTATCTTAATTTATATTCCACCGAAAAAATTGAAAATATTGATAGCGAACCGGTTGTTTTTATGGCCGATCTTGATTCTAAATTTAATGACGGACCCGTTTCCTTTTCAAAAGATTTTAATACTGTTTATTTCACTCGAAACAATTACAGCAAAAAATCCATTAGTAAAGATGGTACTTACAAATTAAAAATTTTTGAGGCGAATATGAACCAAAATGGGTTTGATAGAGTGACCGTACTTCCGTTTAATAATAACGATTTTAATTGTGCGCATCCTTGCATGTCTTCTGATGGAACCACACTTTACTTTGCTTCAGATATGGAAGGTGGAAAAGGCGGAATGGATATTTACCGATCCATTAAATCAACGGATGGGAGCTGGAGCAAACCCGAAAACATGGGCGATAATGTAAACACAGCCGGAAACGAACTTTTTCCTTTTATTGCTTCTAACGGTTTGCTTTATTTTTCTTCGAATGGCCACGACGGCTTGGGCGGGCTTGATATTTACGAAACAAAACTAAAAGATAATAAAGCCGGCCGCATTTATAATATGGGCGAACCGGTTAACAGTAAAAACGATGATTTCGGAATTTTTTTAGGATCGGATAACAAAACAGGGTTTATTAGCTCTAACCGGAAAAACGGTGGGATGGATGATGATATTTATAATTTTCAAATTTTACGCGAAGTAAAACGCGGAAAAGAAATATTGATAGTTACCAAAGATAAAGAAAGCGGAGATATCATTCCAAATACTATAATAAAAATAAATAACGAATCAGTTACTACTAACGAGAAGGGTGAATACGCAACTACGGTAGAGGAAGATCTTAACTATAACTTATTGGTTGAAAAGGAAGATTATTATAAACTGGAGGATAGTGTATCGACAAAAACTTCGCCGGACGACACCTTTACTAAAAATTTATTATTAGAAAAAGACCCCAAGCTTTCTTTATTAGCTTTAGTGGCCGATGCAAAAAGTAATGCACCATTAGAAGGTGTAAAAATTACTTTGAAAGAACTTCCGAGCAACGAGCCTTTTGATACTTATACTACTTCTGCTGCAGGAGATTATCGCAAACCTTTAAAAGGAAAAAAGGTAGGAGATAAAATAAGTTATTCTATCATGCTTGAAAAAGAAAAATATCTTACAAAAACCGTAACCTTTATTTACGACATAAAAAAGCCGGGAGAAATTAATATTAACGAAAGCATGGATTTGAAGTTAGGGAAGGTAGAAGTAGGTATGGATCTGGCTAAAATGATAGATATAAAGCCTATTTATTTTGATCTTGGGAAATTTGCCATTCGTAAAGATGCTGCGGCCGAATTAGACAAAGTAGTAGCTGTTATGAAAGAATATCCAAATATGTTTATTCAACTTGGTTCTCATACAGATTGTAGAGGTAATGCCAAGGCTAATATTGCTTTATCCGACAAACGCGCTAAAGCCAGTGCGGCCTATATTGTAAAAAAAGGAATTGAAAAAACACGAATTACCGGAAAAGGTTTTGGTGAATCGAAACTGTTGAACAATTGCGCATGCGAAGGAAAAGTGCTCCCAACTTGTCCTGAAGAGGAACATACTAAAAACAGAAGGACAGAATTTTTAATTACCAAGCTAAAATAAACGCCTCTTTTTAGTAATTAATTTTCTTATTTTTAAATTACACATTTCTTAATATTTTCGAATTTCAGAATTGAAAATTTTCAATTACATATTATATCCGCTATGGAAACTTTGGTTCGCTTTTTGGTTTGTGATTCCGTTTTTGTTTTTGTTTCCATTTTTTTATTTCTGTTTTAAAACACGAAATCCTCATCTCGCATTTAAATTAAAACGCTTATGGTCACGAATTATTTGTATAGGCTCCTTTCTGTACCCGATAATTAAATACAAATCAAAAAAACAGAAACTTCCTCAGCCATGCATCATCGTCGCTAATCACACATCGTATTTAGACATTGTTTTGAGCACTTTATATATTGATCATACGGCGGTTTTTATGGCCAAAGCAGAGCTTCTTAAAATCCCTTTGTTTAAATATTTTTTCGTGTATTTAGATATTCCTGTTAACAGAAAAAGCATGACCGATGCGCATAAAGCCTTTATTGACGCAGGTAAAAAAATTGATGAAGGACTAAGTGTAGTTATTTATCCGGAAGGGAGCATCTCTTCGGAAGGAAAATTAAAACCTTTTAAAAACGGAGCCTTTAAACTTGCCATTGAAAAACAAGTGCCTATTGTAGCAGCAGTTAATCTTAATAATTGGCACTATCTTCAAAACGGGGGTTTTTTTAAAAGTTATGGGAGGCCGGGTATCCCGCGAATTATTGTAGGAAATGTTTTTGAAACACAAGGATTGACCCAGGATAATATTAATAAACTTAAAGAGAAAGTGTTTAACTTTACAAAACAAGAATTAGATAATTTTCATGGCAAATAAAATTGATATTAAAACCGTAGATGAAATTGCGCATCTTGCACGCCTTGAGTTTAAGGACGATGCAAAAGAAGAAATCATGAACGACATAAACAGGATGTTAAGCTTTGTTGACAAATTGAATGAAATAAATACGGATAACGTAGAGCCACTGATTTACATGACAAATGAAAAAAATATTATGCGCGAAGACGTTGCTGAAACCACCATCACTCAAAAGGAGGCACTAAAAAATGCTCCTAAAAAAGACAGTGATTATTTTAAAGTTCCGAAGGTGATTGATCAGCAGAGCTGAATTTTGCGTTTTTTCCCCGAACTCTCTTCCACAATTGATAAAGCTGCTTTCGGAAAATAAAGCAGATCATAATATAAGGAACTGCCATTAAATATAAAATTCCGCTATTTAAACTTCTGGCCATAGAATTTGGATTGGAGCGCATAGAACTTTCTGCGGCCTGCTTGCACATGGCACATTGTGCGCTTAAATTATTAATTGATAAAACAAAAAACAATGCAATAAGTATTAGTGCAAAATATTTTTTTTTTATTTTCAATTTTATTACAATCGTTAAAACTATATTTAATTATCTGCCTTTAAACTCGGCTTTTCGCTTATCTAAAAAAGCGCCCACACCTTCTTTAAAATCAGCAGTTCCAAATGATTTTCCAAACTCTTCAATTTCCACTTCAAAGCCGTTAAGATTGTTGTTATAGCCCGCATTAATAACTTTAATAGCCGTTCGTATAGCGGTAGGACTTTTAGTGGCTATTTTAGCAGTAATTTCAAAACACTTATTTAAAAGTTCATCCTGTGTGGTAACGTAATTAGCCAATCCCCATTTATACGCATCCTGCGCATTGATCATATCTGCTGTTACAATCATTTCAAAAGCTTTACCTTTTCCTACCAATTGCGCTAAACGCTGCGTTCCTCCATAGCCTGGAATTACACCTAAGCTCACTTCCGGCAAACCCATTTTAGCATTGTCACTCACTACTCTAATATGACAGGCCATGGCTAATTCAAGACCTCCGCCTAAAGCGAATCCATTTACGGCCGCTATGATAGGTTTGTTATAATTTTCAATAAAATTAAATATTTTGAAATGCCCGATAGAGCTCAGTTGCTTTCCTTGTTCAATTGAAAAATTAGCGAACTCAGAAATATCAGCTCCGGCCACAAATGCTTTTTGGCCTGATCCTGTTAAAATAACAGCGCGAATATCGTTTTCATTTTCAGCGTCAACCAACGCGTCATGTAATTCTTCAATCGTTTGCTTATTAAGCGCATTTAATTTATCGGGTCTGTTAATAGTAATAATCAGCACCCCGTTTTTTATTTCGCTTAATATAAATTCACTTACAGCCACCATCTTATAATTTTAATTAGTTATGCAAATATACGCAATTGACCTCATTAAATAAACCACTTAACAAATCCTATGAAGGCCTTAAAACTTGTTAAATGCTTCTTTATTTAAATAAGCTGCCAAATATTTCGACATTGAAAAGCATGATTGCAATAAGTAGCCACCGGTTGGAGCATCATAATCCAGCATCTCTCCGATAGCGTAAACATTTGACATTTTTTTTAGAGCAAAGTTTGCGTTTATTTCATTTAGTGAAATTCCACCCACCGTAGATATGGCATCTTCGAGAGGAGCAGTTCCGGTTATACTTAAATTTATATTTTTTATTCTGAACGCTACTTTATGTGGATTAACAAAATTCTCTTTAGAAACATGATACTTTAAAAGATGTACTTGCACTTGCGAAAATTTTAAATCTGTTTTTAGTATTTCTGTAATGTTTTTTTTTGGATGAAGTTTAACGAATAGTTTCTCTAATGTGTCAAGTGAAAGATTGGGCTTTAAATCAATCGTTAGATCCGCTTTTCCTTCTTTGTCTAACTGATTTCTTATTTCAGGACTTAAAGGATAAATACCGCTCCCCTCTATTCCGAATTTAGTAATAACCACTTCGCCCAAACGTGTTTTGCCATTACAGCTCAACGAAATATTTTTTAATGCTTTACCCTGTGCTTTATCGATAAATTCATCCTTCCATTCTATTTTAAAATTGCAGTTGCTTGCTTTAAAAGGATTAACAATTACACCTTTATTGCTGAATAAAGAAGACCATTCGCCTTTACTTCCTGTACTTGGCCAACTTGCCCCGCCGAGGCAAAATACTGTGACATCACTTTTTACTTTTATAATTTGCTCGTTGCTTGTAAACAGAAGCTCATTACTTTCGGAAAATCCTTGCCAATAATGTTTGTAGTTTATTTTTACAGAGTTATCTTTTAATTTACCTATAATGGCATTTAAAACCTCAATGGGTTTAGCTCCTTTTATAGGAAAAACTCTGCCGCTTGTGCCTACAAAAGTTTTAATTCCAAGTTCGTTTATCCATTTTATATAATCTTCATTCGTAAAATTTCGCAATGGCTTTAGTAAAAAATTTTCAGGAGTATATCTTTTTATAAAGCTTTCAAGGCTTTCTGAATGCGTGAGGTTTAACCCGCCGTCTCCGGCAACTAAAAATTTGCGCCCTAAAGCTACGTTTCTTTCATAGATGGTTATCTCGTATTTATCTGCGTCAAGCGCGCAACCAAGAAACAAAGCACATGCACCGCCACCAACTATCGAGAGTGTTTTTTTCAATTAAGTGCTTTAATTTTTTCGGTTACCTCATTTATTTTTTTATACATACTTGTAAAAAATTGGTACCGTTGTTTTTCACTTACACCACTAATAAGAGTGCTTTTTTTCTCAAGGTTTCTTACCCAATGTTCCGTTTCATCGCAAAACTCCGGATTGTTGGTGGTTAAAGAATTTATACTGTTAAAAGAAATGTACGAGTATTTAGTTTTACCCATTACAACATAAATACAATTAGTTCCTAAAACAACTTCGCTGTTATATAAAAAATAACTTTCGGTTTTATCGCTAACATTCTTCTGCCTCGTTTCTGCGTTTTTTTGCACCACTTCAATCATGGCTTTATATTCCTGTAACAAACCTTGAGCTTGTTCCTGATTAAGAATACCGCTGTCAAAATAAAACTTAATTTGCCGAAGCCCCGTTAATACTGTTTCTGAGGTCCATATTTCCACGCTTGGGATGTTTAAATATTCTTTATAGGTTTGATGAGCAATGTCTATTAAATTTTGTGGGATAATTCCATATTCGAATTTTTGCTGTTGATAGTCTGCGATATTAAGTACACTTCTTTGCCAATAAAACAATTTAAACTCGGTGAGTTTTTTAGAACAAAAAGAATAAAAAATAGGAATCTCCTCAGCTACATAATATATTTTTTTTAATTCAAATTTATTCGCTGTTTTTAACTGATTGAGTATCCGTGTCAAATACTCCTCAAAATTTAAAACACTATCAGTAAGTTTGGTATACGCAAATGTAACTGTGCCGCTTTGATTGCTGAAAACATCGTCTACACTAATAGCGTATTTCTTTGTCATTTTGTAAATTTCCGCAATTGTTAGTTCGGTTTCACCTCTTATTCTACGATAAGCACTATCTATGCTAACTTCCAAAATATCTGCAATTTCTTCTGCAAGTCCAATACCCTGGGGCATCACTTCCTTAAGCCGGGCAATAAACTGGCTTTGTACAGTAGTATCAACCTTTAATTGTTTCTTTTCTTTTTTGCTTATCATAAATTGGATATTAAACCACTTTTAAAGATAAATATTTTTGCCTACAAAGCAATTAGATACTATAAGTTTTGCATTAAAACCCGAAAAAAAAATAATTATAAAAACACAATTCACTTTTGTATCTTTAATCTCTCTATTATGATTCACATTCAAAATTATATAAACGGCCAACTTACCAGCCCCAATTCACAAAAATATTTAGACAACATCGACCCTTCCATAGGTAAAGTGTATTCGTTTATTCCGGATAGTGATAATACGGATGTTGAACTTGCATACTCTGCCGCCAAAGCAGCATTTAAAGAATGGAGTATCTTACCTAAAGAAAAGAGGTCTCAATATCTTTTAAAAATAGCAGCACTAATAGAACAAAATATTGACAAACTTGCTTGGGCCGAAAGTATTGATAATGGAAAACCTCTTAAATTAGCACGAACAGTAGATATACCAAGAGCGGCTGCTAACTTCCATTTTTACGGTACCGGCATTTTACATTATGCATCGCACGCGCATTCTATGGAAGAAACCGCAATTAATTATACACTTCGTCAACCTATGGGTGTAGCCGGCTGTATCTCGCCCTGGAATTTGCCTTTGTATTTATTTAGCTGGAAAATTGCTCCTGCCCTGGCTGCAGGATGCACCGTGGTAGCCAAGCCAAGCGAAGTAACTCCAATGACAGCTTATTTGCTTTCAGAAATTTGTATGGAGGCCAAACTTCCTGCGGGAGTTTTAAATATAGTACATGGTTTGGGCGCTAAAGTTGGTAACGCTATTGTGAGCCATAAAGATATTCCGTTGATTTCATTTACAGGTGGCACAACTACCGGAAAACAGATTGCTTCTATTGCCGCCCCCATGTTTAAAAAATTATCGCTTGAACTTGGAGGAAAAAACCCAAATATAATTTTTGCGGATTGTGATTACGAAAAAATGCTTTCAACTACATTGCATTCTTCTTTTGCTAACCAAGGACAAATCTGTTTATGCGGCTCACGTATTTTTATAGAGAGAAAAATTTACGAGAAATTTAAAAGTGATTTTGTTGCAGGCACAAAAGAACTTGTTGTTGGTGATCCTCGCCATGAAAAAACAAAAATTGGAGCAATTGTATCACAACCACATTTCGAAAAGATTCTTAGTTACATTGAATTAGCCGGAAAAGAAAACGGAAAGATATTATGCGGAGGCAAAGCTGTTAAACTTTCCGGTGAATTAAGCCAGGGGTATTACATTCAGCCAACCGTAATTGAAGGACTGCCGTTTGATTGCCGCACCAATCAGGAAGAGATTTTTGGCCCTGTGGTTACTTTAACGCCATTTGACACCGAAGAAGAAGTTTTAATGATGGCCAATTCTACCGTTTACGGATTAGCAAGTATGTTATGGACTCAAGATCTAACACGCGCTCATAGAATAGCGAACAACATTCATGCAGGAATTGTATGGATCAATTGTTGGCTTTTACGGGATCTCCGAACACCCTTTGGCGGAGTTAAAGCGAGTGGTGTTGGACGCGAAGGCGGATTTGAAGCCCTCGATTTTTTTACAGAGCCAAAAAATGTCTGCATAAAACTGTAATTTTTGCTTGACCAATTATTACGACATATTAGGTATTACTTTAACTGTATCCGCCAGTGAAATAAAAAGTGCTTTCAGGGTCTTGGCTAAAATATATCATCCGGATATAAATCCTGGCGGACAAGAAGAGTTTAAAAAAATACTTCGTGCTTATGAAACATTAAGCAACCCACACCGAAAATCTTCCTACGATCTGAAATTACATTATCATCAGGCTTCGGCAAAAAACCCTTATCACACCAAAACAAAAACATGGAGTTTTGAAGAAAAGGAATTAAAACGGCGGCAATATTACAATGAGCATATAAAAAAATACGAAAAAATAAAAAAAACACAAACTGCCCATGCTGAGTTAAAAAGCAACTATAACGAATATAAGTACATGCTTTATGCCACGCCTGTTGCCGTGATTTTATTTTTAGTGGTTATACATTTTGCTACTCCTTCTCACAGAACTATAACTTCTCCGCAAGAATTAAACCTATTAACTCAAAACCAACAAGCCGACCTAGAAATGGGCGATGCGCCATATACTGAATACTTCGGACAAGCTCAATACAACACAAGCTCACCAAAAACATTAAATATAAAAAATAATACCGGTACAGATTTAATCGTCTGTCTTTTTTCGGAGAGTAATTTCGTAAGAAGTTGTTTTATTAAGAATGCTTTTTATGTAGCTATTCCCCAGCTTCCCTCTTCTTCGTTAGAAATAAGATATGAGTCGGGTAAAAAATGGGAGTCCGGCAAATCTATTGCTAATATAAAAACCAAAGGAATATTTACCAAGCATCTTACCTTTTATAAAAGCATTCAGCCGTTTAAATTGGGAGCTATAAATGAAATTACATTAATGCCTTTTACCAATCAGGGGTTTGAGGTAATTAGCGCCGCCGAATTTTTTAAAAAAGAAAACACATGATAAAAAAAATTGAACACATTGGTATTGCCGTTAAAAATATTAATCAAAGCAACCAACTTTTTAAAAAATTGTTTGGCAAGGAACATTACAAAATAGAAAATGTAGAAAGTGAAGGTGTAAGCACTTCCTTTTTTATGCTTGGAGAAACAAAGATTGAATTATTGGAAGCCACTACTGAAAACAGTGCAATAGCAAAATTCATTGATAAGAAAGGCGAAGGCATTCATCACATTGCTTATGAAGTAGATAATTTAGATGCAGAAATTACCCGCTTAAAAACAGAAGGATTTGTAATGATTAACTCCGATCCAAAAAACGGAGCAGATAATAAACGCATCTGCTTTTTACATCCTAAGTCAACAAATGGTGTATTAGTTGAATTATGTGAGGAAGTAAAAAATTAATTTTTATGCAATTAAAAAAATATGAGTGATATAACAATAAATATTCAGAATGCCGACCATACCATAACTACTTTACAAGCACCAATTGACATGGGCTTAAGCCTGATGGAGTTTTTAAAAGGAAACGAATTTGATATTATGGCCACGTGCGGCGGCATGGCATTATGCGCTACCTGCCATGTAGAAGTTTTGCAGGGCTTTGATCAACTCAACGAAATATCAGACGATGAATATGCCATGCTTGATATCCTTCCAAATGTTACCACTACCTCACGTTTATCTTGTCAGTTGAAATTAAATGAACAAATGAATAATCTTACTGTTAAAATAATGGGCGATGGCCTTAGTTAATCCTTTTAGAATTCCTTGTCATTATCCCAAATACTGGAGCTAAGGTTTTTTGAAAAAGCAAAAGTTACATATGCAGTAACGCCCATATTAAAAATAAACAGGTGAAAAAAAATCCCGATCCGATACGCGCACCAATAGGTTGCCTTTCGGTCAAGCGTTATAAGGTAGGTGGGCAAACACATTGTTATAATAAAGGTTACAACGATTATACTAACGAAAAGCGTTTCGATATTTTTTAACGGCCACTTTAAAAAAGCCCTATTAGACTTTAATTCTTTACCCCAGGTATGTATCAAATAAAAATTACCGCCATTTGTTGGCGCAAACAATACAGCGTTGTCGTTATTTGATTTATCAGTGAAAAATTTAGTGGTGCTTAATATTTTAAATCCTTTTAAGGATTTTTTATGAGTAAGATTCATGTAATCGATTTTAAGTACAGACTCATACGGAAATTCGTATTTGTAACACTGACTATCAATAAACCTTAGTCGGTATTTAATTGCTATTTCTTTTATTTCTGAAATTGTAAATATTAAATCCATATCTACATCTTCTTCATCTATAACCTCAAATGCCTGACTGTAATTTTTTAAATTATTTAGCACATTTTTTTTATTGAATGCGCTATTATGAAGTATTCTATCCGCTTCATGAATAAGCTTATCTTCTTCACGCCTTATTTTAAGGCGGCAATTACATAATTGCTTTTGAATATTTACACCTTTCATTTAGTAAGGAATAATAGCAAGCCCGATTGTAAAAGGATGAATCCCACCGGGGCCTTTATCCTTTTTAAATACTTCACTTAAATAATAATTTGCTGTTATTGCAAATTGCTCAAATCCAACTCTAAAATTAATTCCATAACGCAATGGATTTACGTTTTTTATATCGTACACCCTGATTTTACCATCATTGTCTCGGATAGATCTAAAGTTATTTACTACATATCCTATCTTTCCTCCAAAATGCATTTTAAATTGGCGATCGGTTTTTGTTCTAAATCGAATCTCTAATGGCATCTCCAGTATTTTTTCCGCATAACGATTTAGACTTACAGGTCGAGAAAAAGGTTGAAGGCTTGTGTTAAAATTGCCGTTCACACTATCGCGCGTATAAATAAAATCAGCATCGCTATGAAAATTATGGCTTAAGAAACCAATCCCATAAGCAATTGAAAAGCAGGAGTTTTTTAATGGTTTATCAAACATTGCCGCTATATTCATTCCTAGGCTTGGTTGCTTTGGTTTAATTGTTGTGGGATAACCCAACCAGGAAGTATGATTTATTTCGATAATTAAACGGTCTGCGGGTTCAAGTTTGTAATTTTTAATATCAAATTCATCGTTCGGAATTTTCTTTTTATCCTGAGAAAAACTACTGAATGTGTGAAGTAAAAGCAAGAATAGCAGTAATCCAAAAAAAATATGTTTAACTTTTTTCAATTTTTTATAATTGGGGACTTAAATTTAATGCTTTAAAAGCAGAATCGGAAGTGATTTGCCCGTTACTCCAGACTAGTTTTATGAGTATAAACAGATGTTTCTTCATCTTCTATTTGAACGATTTAACAACACCAACTAAAACTTTTATAAATATTTATGAGGAATAAGATAATTGATTACATAGTCATTAACGCCATCTTCCAACGACGTAAATTTCTTTAAATAGCCTGCGCTTTTCAACTTTTGCATGTTGGCTTCTGTAAAATACTGGTACTTTTCCCGAATGTCTGCCGGCGTATCTACAAATTCTATATTTACCGGACAATCCATTGCTGTAAATGTAGCCTTGGCTAAATCAAAAAAAGTTCTTGCGGTACCACTTCCTAAATTGTAAATACCGTTTTTTATATTGTTTGAATAAAGAAACCAAATAACTTCCACCACATCCTTTACATACACAAAATCTCTGAGTTGACCACCATCTTTATATTTTGGATCGTGTGACCTAAATAATTTTACACTTTTAGTTTTACTAATTTGATTGAAAGCGTGGAAAATAACTGAGGCCATTCTTCCTTTATGATATTCATTAGGGCCATACACATTAAAAAATTTTAAGCCCTGCCATTGCGGTGGAAAAGCATTCTGCTTGATGGCCCACTTGTCAAAATCGTTTTTACTATCGCCGTAAGGATTTAAAGGCTTCAACAGATCCAATTTTTGTTCATCATCATCATATCCGTTTTCACCGAGACCATAAGTGGCGGCTGATGAAGCATAAATAAAAGGAATATTATTTTGAGCACAGAGATTCCAAAGTGATTTTGTGTAATTTAAATTGAGTTCATCAAAAATATTTTTATCAAATTCTGTTGTATCTGTTCGCGCTCCAATGTGAATTACATACTTAACCAAGGAAGCATCCTTCCTAAGCCATTCCAAAAATTCCGAGCGGTTAATTTTAATGCTGAATTCTTTGCTTAGATAATTTTTTTCCTTTGCTTCCTTAGAAAAATCATCCACTAATAATATATCTTTAATTCCCTCCAAATTAAATTTAGAAATAAGGCAACTGCCTATAAAACCTGCCGCTCCGGTAATTACTATCATAAAATCAAAGTTAGCGAAAAATTAGTATTTAAATATTTTGTTATTAGTGAAATTAAAATGATATTAGTTTAAGATTTACTTATGGAAATAAAAAGAGTTTTTGATATTTTGGATAGTTTAAACATTAACTTCTCCAAAAACGATATTTTATGCAGCAAGGAAAATAAGCAATGGGTAAAGCACAGTGTGCAGGAATTCCATTTAAAAGCTTCTCTTGTTAGCTCCGGACTTCTTGCCTTAGGTTTACAAAAAGGCGATATTGTTTCCTTAATGTCGAACAACCGTCCTGAATGGAATTTTGTAGATTTCGGGTCTCAGCAGGTTGGAATGCCCACCGCTCCCATATATCCCACAATCAGTGGCGCAGATCTTAAATTTATTTTAAACCACAGCGAGGCGAAAATAATTTTTATTTCTGAAAAAAGCATTTATACCAAGTTAGTTGAAATGGAAGATGAACTTTCGCACCTGAAATTTGTTTTTAGCTTTAATAAAATAGAAGGGGTTAAACATTTTTCAGAATTTCTTGAACTGGGAAAACAAAATCCACAAATCTCAAAAATAGATGCGATAAAAAAAGAAACGCAGGAGGATGACCTCCTCACTATTTTGTATACTTCAGGCACCACAGGCCATCCAAAAGGCGTGATGATCTCACATAAAAATATGATTAGCAATGTCAAAGCCTGTAAGGATTTTGCTCCTTTTAAACCAGAATGGCGTGCACTTAGCTTTTTACCCCTTAACCATGTATACGAGCGCTTTTTAAATACTCTTTATTTGTTTCATGGTGTAAGTATATATTATGCTGAGAATTTTGAAACGATTGGCGATAATTGTCGTGAAATTAATCCGCAGATATTTGTTGCCGTTCCACGAATTTTGGAAAGAGTACTGGAAATGATCTGCGCTGCCGGAGAAAAACTTACTGGCATAAAAGGAAAAGTGTTTCGTCACAGTTTAAAGATTGCAGAAAAATTTGAACTGGATGGAAAGAATGGGTTGTGGTACGAATTTGAAAGAAAAATTTGCGACATTTTGGTTTACTCCAAATGGCGCAAAGCAGTTGGAGGAAACATTGTGTGTATTGTAAGCGGGGGTGCGGCATTAAATCCCAGGATCGAGCGTATTTTTTCCTGTGCAGGATTAACTTTATTACAGGGTTATGGCTTAACAGAAACCTGTGTAGTTGTAGCGGTAAATAAGTTTGGGAAAGGCAATGTTATGTTCGGTACAGTAGGCCCTAAGGTTGAAAATCTTGAAGTTAAAATTGCAGAAGAAGATGGAGAAATTTTAATGAAAGGACCAAGTTTAATGTTAGGATATTATAAGAATAAAGAAGCCACCCTGGAAGCAATAGATTCAGAAGGTTGGTTTCATACAGGCGATGTGGGAGTTTTTATTGACAATAAATTTCTTAAGATTACCGATCGAAAAAAAGAATTATTTAAAAGTAGCGCCGGAAAATATATTTCACCGGTGGCAATTGAAAATAAATTAAAGGAAAGCAAATTTGTAGACCAATGTATGGTGGTGGGTGAGGGTCAGAAATTCGCATCAGCCATTATAACTCCCCATCTTATAAATTTTAAAGAATATTGCTCGAATAACAAAATTGAATGGTTAGGCGCAGATCAAATGCTTAACAGTAACGAATTAAAACTATTAATAAACACGCATGTTAAAGAAATAAACGCCACCCTAGCGCCTTATGAGCATTTAAAACGCTGTCAAATCGTAAAAGGAAATTGGAGTGTTGAGAGCGGCGAAATAACTCCGAAATTGAGTTTAAAAAGAAAAAATATATCCGCTAAATATAGCGAGGTAATCAATAAAATCTTTTCAATGGAAGTATAGATTACAATGCGTAAATTATTAAAATCACAAGATTATTTACTACGACCAAACCTTGGTTCCTTCGGTGCAATTGGTGCAAATGTCAATTTGGTTTCTTCCTTTTAAGATAGATTTTCGAAATTGATTATATTCTTTAGAATGCCAAATAGATTCAAAATTTTGCTCTTTTAAATTTCCCAGTTTAAACTTTGCATCTTTATCAAAACAACAAGGCACAATTTTTCCATCCCAGGTAATCACGCAGGCCTGCCACATTCTCCAACATTGATTTAAGAGCTTGTTTTTTATATGATACGTGCCATCGGGTTGTTTAGCATAACGCGAATACATTTCATTTTCCGGAATTAAATTATGGCCATTCTCAAAATCATAAATTTGCGCTGTTTTTATCTTAATTTCATTTACACCTAATTCTTTACCCAGTTTTTTTACCATTTCAACTTGGTGCTCATTTGGTTTAAATACAACAAACTGCCATACCACGTGTGGTAAATTACTTTTTAAAAGCTTCTTCTGCTTAAGTATTTCTTTTGTGCCTTCAATTACTTTATTAATATTCCCGCCTATCCGGTATTGTTCATAAACTTCCTGTGTAATGCCATCAATTGAAATGATGAGTTTATCCAATCCGCTTTCAATAGTTTCAACTGCTATTTTTTCTGTTAAATAGTGAGCATTTGTACTTGTGCTGGTAAAGATATTATATGAATTTGCAAGCTTCACCATTTTCAGAAAATCAGGATTAAGGTAAGGTTCACCTTGGAAGTAAAATATCATACTATGCACATGCTTGCTTATTTGTTCAATGCAGCCTTTAAAAAAAACAGGGTCAAGCATACCGGTAGGCCTGCTAAATTCGCGAAGACCACTTGGGCATTGGGGACATCTCAAGTTACAACTTGTAGTGGGCTCAATACTAACAGAGAAAGGCAATCCATATTGTATAGGTTTATTGATAATACGAGAATAATGAAATCCAAAATACAACTTAAAATAGTTAAGTATTTTAGAAACCGACAGCTTTTTGAAAATGCTTATATAATAATGTATCAATGCGACGTTTAAAAATATACCTTTGCTAAAATGTACACACGTTACAAAGGTAATCAATGATCCGTCATTATTTAAATACAATTCTACTTCTATCAGCGCTGATTTTTTTTAACCAATGCGCTCAGATAGCCCCATTAACAGGAGGCGCTCGAGACACTTCGCCTCCAAAACTTTTAGAAGCTTCGCCTCAAATTTCATCGCTGAACTTTAAGAGTAATACAATTGTTCTTCGATTTGATGAGTATATAAAACTTAAAGACATAAAAAATCAACTGCTCGTTTCTCCTACTATTAAGACTGATCCTGAAATTAGCACTGATGGTAAAAAACTTAAAGTTTTAATCAAGTCAGAGGAATTACTCCCTAATACAACCTACCGGATTTATTTTGGTTCCGCCGTAGCGGATATGACTGAAGGAAACGCCATTTCAAATTTTCAATACATTTTCTCTACCGGAAGCTATATTGATTCATTGAAACTATCAGGAACAGTAACAGAGGCAGTCAATAACCACACGGCCGCCGATGCATTAGTTGGCTTATATAATATAAATACTGCCTTAACGGATTCTGCTATTTATAAAATCAGGCCCGATTATATTACAAAAACTAACAATGATGGAAAATACACTTTCACTAATCTTCCTGAAAGAAAATTTAAACTGATTGCTTTCAGCGATAAAAATAAGAATAATCTGTACGACCCCGAATCTGAAAAAATAGGATTTTGGCAATTGCCTATTGATTTAAAGAAAGATACTCTATTCGATATAAAAATATTTCCGGAACGCTCTCCAAAAATTTTTATTAAAAAAACAACCGTGCCTTATTATGGCGCATTAAATGTAATTTATAACCGACCATCAGTATTTAATACTCGTACATTAAAAAACGGAGAGTCAGAGCTGATAATTGAAGCAGAACCCGGAAAAGAAAAAGACACTTTAACTTTTTATTATCACCAGTTAAAAGACACACTTGGCTTAATCATTTACAATAAGCAAAGTCAGCATACAGACACAGTTAAGGCAGTATTGCCTAAATTTAATTCAAATAGAAAAAAAAATCTTCAAATCGCCTCTACGGTCAATAACAAACTTTTATCTGTTAACGTTCCGCTGCAGCTTACCTTTTTAAACAAAATTGACACACTAAAAACCGATCTTTCAAAACTTCACCTTGCATATATAAAGGATGTTGCTGCTATACAAGAACCGCTAACTATCAAATATAATTATCCGGTAAGAGCCTTAATTCTAAATAAGCTTATTGAGGGAATAGATTATAAACTTAAAATAGATACGGCGGCTTTTTTTGATTTAAGCGGAAGATATAACGATAGCGTAGACATTAATTTTAAGCTTCAAAGCAGAACAGAATTAGGAAAATTAAGTTTGAAGCTGCTGTTAAATACAAAACAAGCTTACGTTATTCAATTAATAAATGATAAAGAGAAAGTTGTCAGTGAAAAATTTTTACACCTAAGCTTATCATCAAGTAACGCTGCAACAGTTGATTTTATTGATATTACACCGGGTATATATACCATTAAAGTGGTTTATGACGACAATGAAAATAATAAGTGGGATGCAGGCAACTATTTAAAAAATAAACAGTCAGAAAAGGTGTTTATTAGTTCAAAACAGATAAAAATACTTTCAGACTGGGAAATGGAAGAAGAAATATTGGTAAAATAAATCTTGTGTTTTGTTTTCTAAAAATCTGCTGATGCAGTATTTAATTTTAATTTGATGTTATACAATTATAATTAATCCTCTGCAATGCCTGTAAAATCAATGCACTCAGAGTATGGTAAAAATTCACGACTCTTTTATAATTTATAAATCATCATTAACTTCATCTCTTCGTTTTACGTTGTTAACAATTTCAACAATTTGATGTTGAAAAAATAAACGCCTAATCTTTAGATAAGAACAAATAATTTATTTACTTCGTATCAACAAATCTCAAAAACAAACAACCATGGCAAAAAAAGCAACAGCTAAAAAAGCAGCTCCAAAAAAAGCAGCTAAGAAAAAAGCAGCTCCAAAAAAAGCAGCTAAGAAAGCAGCAAAAAAAGCAGCTAAGAAAACTTCTAAAAAGAAGTAATAAAAAGCCCCGAGAAATCGGGGTTTTTTGTTTTACAGCATCTTCTTTCCTTTGTAAGGTATTCGGGCTCAACCCGCTCTTAATAAACAAACTTCCTTCCTGTTAATTTTCTCTCCCAACTTTACAATCCACAAAAAATTTAATATATATTTACAATATCTAAAATTTATAAATAATGAAAAACTTAAACATTTTATTTTCTGCTTCTATAGTAGCAGCTTCTCTTATCTCTTGTGGCGATAAAAAGAAAGATCAGGAAGCAATTGTAGCTCCCCAAGGAATGCATGTGTTGAATCTGACAAAATACGGCAAGCCATTTGCGGTTTTTGTTCCTGATACTATTGCCGCTAAACTTGAAGTAACTCAGCAAACCTATGGCGCATTAGACATAAAAGTCGGCACTAACTTTGCAATAAGCATCAATGAACAGCCCGCAGACCTTGAGCTTAGAAAAAAGGATATAAAAGAAGATGAAGTAAATAAATTTAAGAGTTTCATAACTGAAGAGCCTAACGCTGTTTTATGGGAAAGTGAAATTACAAAGCCTGAATATCATTTTCTGATTAATCAAAAAATAGGAAACGCTGAATATAGTATTGAAGATACCAAAAGTGCTGAAACAGAACCTTACGGTAAGGAGGCTATACAAAAAATGTTTGACAGCGCTAAAAACATTAAAGAACTAAAAAAAGAATCAAATTCATAAAAGGGATTGTAAAGCTAAACTGTTAGTTTTACTGTATTAACAATTCAGTAAAAATTATTAACACTTTGGTAAAGCTGCCTGGATTTTTACAATATTTGTTTGGATTTAAATAAATAATTATGTCAGAAGATGTAGAAAAAAATGAGAGTGGTGAATTGTTCTCTAGAGCGGTAAGAGCAGGGAAGCGTACCTACTTCTTTGATGTGAAGAGTACAAGAGGTAATGATTATTATTTAACCATTACGGAAAGCAAAAAGCGTTTTGGACACGACGGTAAATTTTCTTACGAAAAACACAAAATATTTTTATACAAAGAAGATTTTGAGAAATTTATAGAAGGTTTAAATGAAGCCGTTGTTCACATCCGCGAAAATGCACCGCCAATAGAAGAAACCAACGAATCTCTTCCTTCCGCTTCACCTGAATCAACTTCAAATGTCAGCTTTGAAGACTTGGGAAATTAAGGCAAATTGAAATTATTACAAAGGCGGCTAATTACCGCCTTTTTTAATTAAACACTTTTTTACTTCAGGCAGTATAAGTGATTCCCAAATGGCATATTCTTTTGCCGAAGGATGAAGGCCGTCCTCAGCAACCAAAGAAGAATCGTCTTTCATCTTTTTAGAAACCTCAAAAATATCCACTACTGCCAATTTTCTTTTCTGCGCCTCCTTAATAATAATCTCATTAAATTCAGTTATTCCTTTACTAATATCTCTCCCACCACTGTATCCTTTACCAACCGGTGTTACTCCAAAATCAGGAATAGTTATCAATACAATTTTATTTTTGTCCGGCAATTGCTTTTGTAGCTCATCTAATATAAAAATGAAATTTTTTTGAAAAGTCGCTATCGGTACTTGTCTAACCCAATCATTTACGCCAATAAGCAAGGTTATAAAATCTGGTTTAAGCTTTTTAAACACAGGAAGTTCTTTGTCAATTAAATTCTGCGTACTGAAACCGTTCCTGGCAGGATTATCCAGTAATACTGTTTTGATTTTAACTTCATTTAAATGTTGAGTCAAAGTAATCGGCCAAGATTGCTTTTCAGAAGCACCTGTACATATTGTGTAAGAGTCTCCAAGAGGCAAATACTTTATTTCATTTTGATGCTTAAAAGCTCCCGTCAGACGTATTATAACCAGACAAGAAGTCAAGAACAAGAGCTTTAACATAAGACTAATATTAAAAAGTTAATTCATAAATTTAACACATATTTATTTCACTTGAAAAAAATTGCGCTCATAGACAATTACGATAGCTTCACTTATAATTTAGTTCATCTTATCGAAAAAGTAAGTGATGCGAAAGTGGATGTTTTTCTTAATAATCGAGTTAGTCTAAATACTTTTTCCGACTATCAAAACGTAATTATTTCTCCGGGTCCAGGCTTGCCTTCATGCGCAGGTATTACTCCTGAATTTTTAAAGGCCTTTTCTTCTACTAAAAACATTCTCGGCGTTTGTTTAGGCCTTCAGGCTATTGCAGAATGTTTTCATTCTCCGCTAAAAAACCTGAACACAGTGATGCACGGAATAGCTTCTCCTATCCTGCACTTTGGTAACGACTTTTTGTTTAACGATATTCCTGCTAACTTTACAGCTGGCCGCTATCATAGTTGGGTAATTGATAAAGCAAAAATGAGTAAACACTTTATGGTTACTGCAGAAGACAAATCCGGCGAAATAATGGCTATCAAACACATAAAACATTCGGTGCGAGGGGTTCAATTTCATCCGGAAAGTATTTTAAGTGAATACGGAGAAGTAGTGATTAAAAACTGGTTAGATAATTTATAAATGCCTTCATTAAAAAAAAATCAAAATTCCATTTTTATTGATGAGTCAAACAAGTCGTCAATAAACGCTTTTCTAAAAACCAAAAATTATACTTCTTATTTTATAATTTGCGACAGTAATACCTTAAAATACTGCCTGAGCAAGCTTATACTTTCCTGCAAGGAATTGAAAAATGCCGAAGTAATAGAACTTGAACCTGGAGAAGAATCGAAAGACATTCACGTTATTTCGCATGTTTGGCAAACCCTTACCGAGTTCGGCGCAAATAAAAAAAGTCTTATAATAAATTTAGGAGGCGGTGTGGTCTCAGACGCCGGTGGTTTTGTCGCTTCTACTTTTAAAAGAGGTATAGATTTTATTAATGTGCCCACAACCTTATTATCTATGGTAGACGCAAGTGTAGGCGGAAAAACAGGCATCAATTTTGCAGGGATTAAAAATCTTATTGGCACTATCACCCAACCCAAAGGCGTGTTTATAGATACGCGGTTTTTAGAAACATTACCTGCGCGTCATATAGTAAATGGTTCTGCCGAAATTATAAAAGCGGCACTTATTCGGGATAGAAAATTTTTTGACAATATTAATTCAGCCCGCATTAAAAACTTCGCAGAGGAGGATGTGATTTCAAAATCTATCTCAATCAAAAGCAAAGTGGTAAAAATAGATCCGGATGAAAAAGGCTTTCGCAAAATCTTAAATTTCGGGCATACTATTGGTCACGCAGTAGAAAGTTTGTTCTTTGAAAAACCGGAACCTTTGTTGCATGGTGAAGCCATAGCCATAGGAATGGCAGTAGAAAGCTATATTTCCTGCTTATTAAAGCGAATTTCTAAAAATGAGTTTGAAAAAATTATTCAATGCATTGGGCGGCACTTTCAATTTCTTCCGATAAATGAAGCTGACATGACATTTTTTTTTACTTACTTCGGTCACGATAAAAAACACACTTCCACTTCTTTTAATTTTGCTTTATTAAACGGAATAGGTAAATGCGATTATGATATAAAAGTGAGTAAAGCTATGGTTCAAAAAGCCCTTCTTTATTATAACAACAACATTTGCAATGCCGCTTAAATACAATCATTATCCTATTTCCGTAACCATTAATTTGCCGGGCTCTAAAAGCATCAGTAATCGTTTATTAATATTAAATGAAGCTTTAAAATTAAGCCTGGTTCTCAAAAATATTTCTCCTGCTAAGGATACACAAGATCTTGTTTTTGCGCTTAACAATTTAAATGGAACAATTGATGTTGGACATGCCGGTACAGACATGCGTTTTTTAACAGCACTTCTCTCTGTAAAAAAAGGTGAAAGAATTATCACCGGATCTGATAGAATGAAACAACGTCCTATTAAAGACCTAGTGGACGCATTGACATTTTTAGGCGCTGAAATTTCTTACCTTGAAAAACCCGGTTATCCGCCATTAAAAATAAATGGAAAGGATTTAATCGGAGACACCCTCCAAATTGAAAGCGGTGTAAGCAGTCAGTTTATTTCCGCACTCTTATTAATTGCACCTTCGCTCGACAAAGGCTTGCAGCTAACACTTAAAGGAAAAACCGTTTCGCTGTCGTATATATTAATGACCATTGACGTATTAAAACAATTTGGCGTAGAAGTTGCAGTAGAAAAAGAAAACATATCTGTAAAAAAGTTTAAACAAAAGATTTCAGAAATTCCTCAAACAGTATTTGTAGAACCCGATTGGTCGTCCGCCTCTTATTGGTTCAGTATTGTTTCTTTAAGCAAAACAGCTTCCGTAATCTTACCTCATTTGCAATTGAATTCATCACAGGGCGATTCGGCACTAGTTGACCTTTATAAAAATTTTGGCGTGAAATCAGAAATGAAAAATGGGAACTTGCATCTTTCTAAAAACGGCGAACTTTGTACATTTTTTAAATTTGATTTCACTAATTGTCCGGATATTGCCCAAACAGTAGCGGTAACTTGTTTGGGGTTAAATATTGATTGCGAATTAACCGGATTATCAACGTTAAAACATAAAGAAACAGACCGCTTATCGGCACTTAAAAATGAAATAGAAAAATTCGATGCTACTGTAACCATTACTGACAATTCCCTCACATTACAAAATATAAATAAAGAAAGCTCAGATTCTAATACGCGTAAAACTAACCAGATTACTATTCAAACTTACCATGATCATCGCATGGCTATGAGCTTCGCACCACTGGCACTTTTATATGACAATATAAATATTGAAGACCCCGATGTTGTAAAAAAATCATATCCTTCTTTTTGGGCAGATCTTGCTTCTATTGGCATCCGCAACATTTAGCTTGCAACCATTATTTTTCTACCTTTATTAAAATAAATATTATGAATCGCAGGGATTTTGTACAAAAGGGCGGAGCATTTTCATTAGGAGGTTTAGCGTTCCTTAGTTCCATAAATAAAACTTTTGCTTCAACATTTGAAAAGCAAATCAGCAGGCTCGAAAATATGAGTATAGCTGATAGTGCTAGCGATGAAGATTTCTGGAGCTGGATTCGGGAGAGTTATACGGTTTCCCCTAACCTAATTAACTTAAATAATGGAGGAGTAAGTCCGCAGCCTAAAATTGTTCAGGATGCACACATACGTTTTTACCAATACAGCAATGAGGCACCAAGTTATTACATGTGGCGTATTTTAGATGCAGGAAGAGAAGGCTTGCGCACAAAACTTGCCGATCTTGCAGGAGTTAGTACAGAAGAAATAGCCATTAACCGTAACGCCACCGAAGGATTAAATACCATTATTTTTGGTTTAAATTTAAAAGCAGGCGATGAAGTTGTATTAAGCACCTTTGATTACCCTAACATGACGAATGCTTGGAAACAAAGAGAAAAGCGCGAAGGCATTAAATTAAACTGGGTCAACATTCCGCAACCGCTTGAAGACGATAAAGCCATTGTAGAACTTTATAAAAATGCCATTACTCCTAAAACCAAAATTGTTCACATTACACATTTGATGCACTGGACGGGAAACATGGTGCCTGTAAAGGCAATAGCAGACATGGCGCACAGTAAAGGTTGTGAGGTAATAGTTGATGCTGCTCATTCCTTTGCGCATATTGATTATAAAATAGAAGATACAGGCGCCGATTATTTCGCTACCTCTTTGCATAAATGGTTGGGTGCCCCTTTTGGAAGCGGGTTAATGTATATTAAAAAGGAGAAGATAAAAAATGTATGGGCTTTGCTCTCTGCTGTAGAACCTGACAGCGGAAATATTATCAAATTTGAAAGTTTAGGGACACGCTCTTTTGCAAGCGAAATGGCTATTGGCACCGCTGTTGATTTTCATAATGTAATTGGCGCTAAACGAAAAGAAGAACGATTGCGTTTTTTAAAAAATTACTGGATCGAAAAAACAAAAAATCTGCCCGGCCTGAATTTATATACTTCCTTAAAGCCTCAGTATTCCTGCGCTTTAACTTGCGTAGGATTTGAAGGCTGGAAAGCGCATGAACTCGACGCATTCCTTTACGAAAAACATAAAATTCATGTGGTATCCATTATTCATGAAAAAGTAAACGGCGTACGCATCACGCCAAATGTGTATACATCCACCAAAGATCTGGATGTGTTGGTGAAAGCTCTCACTAATTTTTCCAAACAGTCGCCACCACAACAAAAATAGTTTTATCCTATTTGTTTCAATATGTTTTTGTAGTTGCGTAGATCGCCGGTCTTTTTTTGTAAAGCCCTTATTTTAAAGTAAATTTGCCCCGCGTATGGCCTTTTTTGCTTCCAATAAAAACACAACTCCCGAGACTGCGGAAATGTCTTTTCTTCAACACCTTGAAGCATTCCGCTGGCATTTGGTAAGAAGTGCGGCAGTTGTATTTGTTTTTGCTATAACTATTTTCTGCCTTCCGGAAATTTTTATTGATACTGTTCTTCTGGGTCCTATTGACCAAAATTTTATTTCCTACCGCACTCTGTGTTCTTTAGGCCATAGAATTGGAGTCGGCGATGTAATGTGCATGATCGTTAAACCCGTTCAATTGCAAACGCTTGAAGTATCTGAACAATTTTTCACACACATGAGTTTTTCTTTTATGAGCGGATTGATTCTCGCTTTTCCTTTTATCCTGTGGGAACTATGGAAATTTGTTCGCCCCGCTTTAAAGGATAAAGAAATGGGGCCCGTTAAAATATTTATTGTCATCGCTTCGTTTCTTTTTCTTATCGGAATTTCTTTTGGTTATTTTATTATGTTCCCGATGTCCTATAATTTTTTGATCAATTATCAGATGTCATCCAAAATTATCACTAACCAAACTTTGGATAATTATACATCCTTCATTTATACCCTTACATTAGTATCGGGTATTATATTTGAAATGCCTGTGTTAGTTTATTTTTTAACACGCATGACTTTACTTACCCCTCAATTCATGCGCAAATACAGAAAGCATGCTGTGGTTATTATTTTAATTGCCAGCGCCATTATTACTCCGAGTCCGGACGTTACCTCCCAAATGGTAGTGGCGGTACCCATGTATTTTCTTTATGAATTAAGTGTATTTATTTCGGTTTGGACAATAAAAAAATATAAACTAAACGTTTTATAAAATGGAAAGCAAAGTTCAGGAATTCAACGATTACCGTTCAAAAATGAACGAGGTGATTTTAGGAAAAGATAACCTCGTTATAAAACGGTTATTTAACCTTGATTCACAAACTTATGCCGAAGGGGTGCTTCCGGTTAAAACCAAAGAATTATTAGGCCTTGTTGCAAGTATGGTTTTACGTTGCGATGATTGTATTAAATATCATCTGCTTAAATGCCACGAACAAAAATGTTCTACCGAAGAAATATACGAAGTGTTTGCCGTAGCAAATATTGTTGGAGGAACTATCGTTATTCCCCATACACGTCGTGGAGCTGAATTTTGGGAAGAATTAGTAGCCGAAAAATAGCTCTTTTCCATTTTCAGGCACATTTTTTTCTTTTATAAATAGGATTTTCTAATGGAATCGTATATATAAATAGTGCTTATTCAATTTACAAATAAAGGAATCTATTGCAAACAGGCGGGTATTTACATCGATCCATGGAAACCGGTGGACCGGGCGGTTATTACACATGCTCATTCCGACCATGCGCGCCTTGGAAGTAAGGAATATCTTGCCCATACCCAATCAGAAAATATATTAAAATACCGACTGGGAAACATCTCGCTTCAAACACTCGATTATTATCAGCCTATCCATATTAACGGCGTTAAAATTTCACTTTATCCTGCCGGTCATATCATTGGTTCTGCCCAGGTTCGCTTAGAATATAAAGGTGAAATTTGGGTGGTGTCAGGCGACTACAAAGTAAAAACCGATAACTATACCGTTCCGTTTGAACCTGTAAAATGCCAGCATTTTATAACGGAGTCTACCTTTGGTTTACCCGTTTATAATTTTCCCGAAGCAGAGGTAGTTAACAAAAGTTTAAACAATTGGGTTCATCAAAATGCAGAAGAGGGATTTAATTCAGTGATAATCGGGTATGCTTTAGGCAAAGCGCAGCGTATCTTAGAGGCTCTTGAAACAGATCTTCCAATTCTTCTTCACACCACTATTTATAATACCAATGAGGCCCTTGGTTTTGATAATTCACCTTACATTAAATTCACACAAGATTTTAAAAGAGAATTATTAAATCCGGGAATTGTATTAGCCACCGGTACTGTTTTAGGCTCGCCTTGGATGAAACGGTTTGAGCCCTATAAACTGGCGGTATGTAGTGGTTGGATGCAATTACGAGGGGCGCGAAGGCGAAGCAACGCAGACATAGGCATAGTTATGAGTGATCACGCCGATTGGCAGGGATTAAATGAAGCGGTTACCGCCACCGGTGCCGAAAACATTTATGTAACCCATGGGTATAAAACTAATTTCTCCAAATGGCTCAGGGAAGAAAAAAAGTTAAATGCTCAGGAAGTAGAAACATTATTTGAAGGTGATGGAATTGAAAATGAAAGCAAAGAAACAAACCCAAAAGAAACTCCTTCATGAAAGCCTTTACAAGTTTATATTCTCAATTAGATCAAACAACCAAAACAAATGCCAAGATCAACATCATGGCAGATTATTTTTTGCATACGTATGAAACTGATTCCATTTGGGCCATCGCATTACTCACCGGCCGTCGCCCAAAAAGGCCAATACGTACCGCCGATTTAAAATTATGGGCTACTGAACTTGCTCAAATACCTTTTTGGTTATTTGAAGAGTCTTACAGTGTGACAGGAGATTTAGCGGAGACGATCAGTTTACTTATTCCAACATCCAACAACTCTACTGTAATTCCTTTAAATAAAGTGATGACTGAAATTTTAGAAATAGTTAATAAAACTGAGGAGAAAAAAAAAGAGTGGCTGTTTTCTTATTGGAATGTACTTTCAAAAGATGAATTGTTTGTTTTCAATAAGCTCATAACTGGCAGTTTTAGAGTGGGCGCTTCACAGCAACTCGTTTATAAAGCTCTTTCCAAAGCTTACAAGCTCGATGATAAATTAATCGCACACAAATTAATGGGCTCGTGGTTGCCACAATCATCTGGCTTAAAAGAACTCTTGTTTAATACCGACAAATCATTCGATGATTCAAAACCCTATCCCTTTTATCTGGCTTATCAATTAGATGTTCCTTTTACAGAACTTGGAGATGTGAATGAGTGGCAGATAGAAAGGAAATATGATGGAATTAGAGGACAGATTGTTGTAAGAAACAAACAGATATTTATCTGGAGTAGGGGCGAAGATCTGATGACGGAGAAATTCCCTGAATTCAATCTTCTAAAAAATATACTTCCTGATGCAACTGTAATTGATGGTGAAATTCTTCCATTTAAAGATAATAAAATAATGAGTTTCGCTGAAATGCAGAAACGCATCGGAAGAAAAAACCTTAACTCTAAAATTTTAAAAGACGCGCCGCTGTGCATGATGTGCTATGATCTCTTAGAACTAAACGGCGAAGACCAGAGAAGCATAACTATGCAAGAACGGAGGAAGAAACTAGAAGAGTTGTTGGAAGAATTTCCTTCCGCTATTTTAAAACTTTCTCCTTTGCAAACCTGCGATGTGTGGGAAAATCTTGACACTTTGAGAGTTCTTTCTAAATCGCAAGGTTGCGAAGGACTAATGCTGAAACATAAAGAAAGTATTTACGAAACAGGGCGACGGCGCGGTAAATGGTGGAAATGGAAAGTAGATCCTTTTACCGTTGATGCAGTGCTTATCTATGCACAATCGGGACATGGCCGAAGAGCGAATTTATTTACCGATTACACCTTTGCTATTCGAGATGGAGAAACACTTATGCCATTTGCAAAAGCCTACAGCGGCTTAACCGATAAAGAACTTATTGAAGTGGATGCTTGGATAAAAAGAAATACCATCGAAAAATTTGGCCCTGTTAGAAGTGTAAAAGCAGAATTAGTTTTTGAAATTGCCTTTGAAGGAATTAATGCTTCTCCGAGGCATAAAAGCGGAATAGCAGTTCGCTTTCCCAGAATACTAAGATGGCGCAAGGATAAGAAAAAAGATGAGATCAATACCAAAGATGATCTACTACAATTATTAAATGCGGTGTAATGAGTATCGCTGAAAAATGGTTTCAATATAAAAACTGGAATGCTTTTCCTTTTCAAAAAAAAACATGGAAAGCCATGAGCGAAGGAAAAAGCGGGTTGCTCAACTCCCCTACAGGAAGCGGAAAAACCTATGCCTTATGGTTTGGTGTGTTGCAGCACTACTATAAAAAATTTAAAAGTCCTCCAAAGCAAAAACAATTGCATTGCCTTTGGATTACTCCCCTCCGCGCACTTTCCAAAGAAATACTTTTAGCTACGCAACAAGTTTCAAAAGATTTAGCTTTAGATTATACGATTGCTTTGCGCACTGGAGATACTTCGGTTGCCGAAAGAACTAAACAGAAAAAAAAATCGCCGAACGCACTCATCACCACTCCTGAAAGCGTACATGTTTTATTGGCTTCCAAAGAGTATGACAAGTTTTTTTCAGGGCTTGAATTTATTATTGTAGATGAATGGCATGAATTAATGGGCAGCAAAAGAGGCGTTCAAATTGAATTAGCCCTTTCGCGTTTAAAAGCTTTGCATCCTACCCTGAAAATCTGGGGCATCTCTGCAACTATTGGAAATTTAAATGAAGCCAAAGATATTTTGCTTGGCAAAAGTCATTCTAATTCATCCACCATAAAAGCTAAAATCAATAAAAAAATAAGTATTGAAACTATTTATCCGGATGTCATTGAAAAGTTTTCGTGGGTTGGGCATCTAGGAATTCAACTCTTACCGCAAATAGTACCCATTGTAGAAGCAAGCAACTCTACTTTAATTTTTGTTAATGTGCGTTCTCAAGCAGAAATATGGTATCAGAAATTATTGGCAGCCGCACCGCATTTTGCCGGAAAAATCGCAGTACATCACGGGTCACTCAGTGATAATATACGCCGATGGGTAGAAGATAAATTACACGAAGGAAGTTTAAAGGCCGTTGTTTGCACTTCCAGTCTAGATCTTGGGGTTGATTTTCGTTCGGTGGATACAGTAATACAAGTGGGTTCCTCCAAAGGCATTGCGCGTTTTATGCAACGCGCCGGTCGAAGCGGACACTCGCCTGGAGCTTTAAGCAAAAGTTATTTTGTGCCCACTAACTCTTTAGAAATTATTGAAGGCAGTGCTTTAAAAGGGGCCATCAGTCAGAAGTTGGTGGAACATCGCATTCCGTATGTCCGCTCTTTTGATGTGCTTATTCAATACCTTGTTACTCTTGCTGTATCCAACGGATTTAAAGCAGATGAATTATTTTCTGAAATAAATAACACCCATTGCTTTGAAAGTATGACCCGCGAGGAATTTAATTGGTGCCTGAATTTTATTTGTAGCGGAGGCTCTTCCCTACAGGCTTATAGCGATTATCACAAAGTAATAATTGAAGAGGGCGTTTATAAGGTAACGAATAAAGCAATAGCCATGCGTCACCGTTTAAGTATTGGCACAATTGTAAGTGATAGTATGATGGGTGTTAAGTTTATGGGAGGAAAAAAAATTGGTGTGGTGGAAGAATGGTTTATTTCGCAATTACAAATAGGTGATGCTTTTTGGTTTGGTGGTAAAAATCTGGAAGTAGTTTCGGTAAAAGATATGGAGGTGCGCGTTAAAACAAGTAAAAAAAAATCAGGAAAGGCTCCTGCGTTTTTAGGGGGTCGTTTGCCTCTATCTTCTCAATTATCGCAAAGTATTCGTATGCAGCTCGACGAATACAAGCGAAATGGAATTAACTACGAAGAATTAAGACGATTGGCGCCTTTGCTTGATCTTCAATCAAAAGTTTCGCATTTGCCTGGTAAAGATGAATTATTGATAGAGCAATTTAAAACACGCGATGGATATCATACATTCATTTATCCTTTTGAGGGAAGATTTGTACACGAAGGCATGGCTGCAATACTTGCGTACCGGATCAGTCTCATTGAACCATTTACATTTTCAATTGGAATGAACGATTATGGCTTTGAATTATTAAGCGATAAACCGATCGACATTCAAACTGTTATCGATAATAATTTGTTTTCACCTCAATATTTATATGATGACGCTCTTAAAAGCATGAACGCGATTGAAATGGCCAAACGCCGCTTTCGTGATATTGCAACAATCGCCGGATTGGTATTCACAGGTTATCCCGGCAAACAGAAAAAGACCAGGCATCTGCAAGCTTCCGCACAATTGTTCTTTAAAGTATTTGAAGATTATGATAAAGATAATTTGTTGTTCAGGCAGGCTTATGAAGAGGCATTGGATTTTCAGTTAGAGATCACACGTATGCAAACTGCTTTTAAAAGGATAAATTCCCAAAAAATTATAATTACTAATCCGGATAAACCTACACCATTTTCATTTCCGATATTAGTTGATACCTTGCGGGAACGTTTTAGCAACGAAGATTTTCAAACAAGGATTGATAAGATTTTAAACTCGGTGATATGAGTGAAGGTTTTCTTGAAATTGAATTGTGTGGCGAATCATTCTACCTCTTGCCTCAGAAAGCCATTTACAGGTCATCAAAGAAGCAATTAATATTAAGCGACGTTCATCTTGGCAAAGCAACGCATTTTCGTAAACAAGGTTTAGCATTACCTGCGAGCAGCCATTTAAAAGACATTGATAAACTTCATTTTCTTATTGATAAATGGAAACCGCAAACCGTATTAATTCTTGGCGATCTTTTTCACAGCGATTATAATAAAGAATGGTTGTGGTTCAAAGCGTTGCTTCTCCAATATTTTTATATCGAATTTATTTTAATTGAAGGCAATCACGACATTCTCGACAATGATCAATACAGTATGCAGAATCTTTTAAAAGCTGAGTTGCTCGAGGACGAACATTTTATTTTCTCACATGAGCCTTTAAAAGAAGAAGGTAAGTTGAACATTTGCGGCCACATTCATCCCGGAATTCGTATCGAGGGCATGGCCAAACAAGCAGAAAAACTACCTTGTTTTCATCTCACTAAAACGCATTTTATTTTGCCGGCATTTGGCTATTTAACAGGATTGTTTTTGTTGGAAAAAGAACCCGCTTCAAATTACTTTATCACTACGGGCAAAAAGGTCATTAAACTTTTCTGACAATTTCAAGAATAAAGGCCTCTTGACACCCTTAAGTAAGCTTTTCTTCACAAAATATCTGATTATTCTTATTAAAAGCATGCGAAAATTTACTACATTTAATGCTTCAAATTCCCTAAAAAAAATGGCAACCGACAAATTTGTAACCCGTCATAACGGTCCTCGCGATCAGGAGGTAAAAGCAATGCTTAAAAAAATTGGTGTTAGCTCTGTAAATGAATTAATTGAACAAACTGTTCCTTCTCATATTCGTTTAAAGCAACCTTTAAAAGTGGCGCCTGCCATGAGTGAATATCAATACATCAAACATTTAAAGGCTTTAGGCAAAAAGAATAAAGTATATCGTTCTTACATAGGGCTTGGTTATTATAACAATATTTTACCTGCTGTAATTCAGCGTAATGTATTGGAAAACCCGGGCTGGTACACTGCTTACACGCCTTACCAAGCTGAGATTGCACAGGGACGTTTAGAAGCGATCTTAAATTTCCAGACCATGGTTATGGATTTAACGGGCATGCCTATTGCTAACGCTTCGCTGCTTGATGAAGCCACTGCCGCGGCTGAAGCATTATTTATGTTTTATAGTAATCGCAGTAAAGACAAAATAAAAAACAATGCTAAGAAATTTTTTGTAAGCAATACTTGTTTTCCTCAAACCATTGATGTGGTGAAAACACGTGCAGTGCCATACGGAATTGAATTGGTTATTGAAGATGCAAATACATTTAAATTAGATGATTCTTTTTTCGGCGCTCTAATTCAGTATCCGGATATTAACGGAGAAGTGAGTGAGTATAAAAAATTCGCAGCTGATGCAAAAGCAAAAGATATTCAATTAGCAGTTGCAACCGATCTTTTAGCACTTGCTCTTTTAACTCCTCCGGGTGAATGGGGTGCTGATTGCGTAGTGGGAAACTCACAACGTTTTGGAGTGCCATTAGGATATGGCGGCCCGCATGCAGCGTTTTTTACTTGTCGTGAAGATTACAAACGCTTAATTCCTGGGCGCATTATTGGGGTTTCTGTTGATTCGGAAGGTAACCAGGCCTTACGCATGGCTTTGCAAACACGCGAACAACACATTAAACGCGACAAAGCAACTTCAAATATTTGTACTGCACAGGCATTACTTGCTATTATGGCGAGTATGTATGCTGTTTATCACGGGCAGGAAGGAATTCGTACAATAGCTGAAAGCGTTCACGGCACAACGGCTTTTGTGGCAACCGAATTAAAAAAATTAGGTTTCGAAATTAAAACGAAATTATACTTTGATACAATTGTTGTTGCCTGCGATGCTAAAAAAGTAATTGCTGCGGCAGAAGCCAAAGAAATAAATTTCCGTTTAGTTGATGACAAACATGTTGCCATTTCTTTAGATCAAACAGTTGAAGAAGGTGATGTTGCTGATATTCTTTCAGTCTTCGCTTCTATAAACAATAAATCTTATAAAGACAATGGTTGCGATGTTCAGAATTTAATTAAAGGAACTTTTGCGGAAAGAAAATCTTCTTACTTAACACATCCAACATTTAACACGTATCACAGCGAAAGCGATATGATGCGTTATATTAAACGATTAGAAAACAAAGATCTTTCCTTAGTTCACTCGATGATCTCTTTAGGTTCTTGCACTATGAAACTAAATGCGGCGTCTGAATTATTAGCATTAACATGGCCGGAGTTTGCAAGCATCCATCCTTTTGTTCCTGTTAACCAGGCACAGGGTTATGCAGAATTAATTGAACAGTTAAATAAAGATCTTTCTGATATTACAGGGTTCGCTCGCATGAGTTTTCAACCCAACTCAGGGGCACAAGGCGAATATGCAGGCTTGATGGTGATCCGCGCTTATCATATTGCAAACGGACATCCGAACAGAAATGTTGCATTAATTCCTTCTTCCGCTCACGGTACAAACCCTGCGAGCGCTGCAATGGCAGGCATGACCATTGTTGTTACAAAGTGTGATGAAAAAGGAAATATTGATTTGGTTGATCTGAAAGCGAAAGCGGAATTACATAAGGATAATTTATCCTGTTTAATGGTAACGTACCCTTCTACGCACGGCGTGTATGAAGAGTCGATCATGGACATTACAAAAATGATTCACGATAACGGCGGATTGGTTTACATGGATGGCGCAAATATGAATGCGCAGGTTGGTTTAACTTCTCCAGGAAATATCGGAGCTGATGTTTGTCACCTAAACCTGCACAAAACATTCGCTATACCCCATGGAGGTGGTGGTCCGGGAATGGGACCTATTGGCGTGGTTGAAAAATTAGTTCCTTTCCTTCCTTCCCATACAATTATTAATACCAGTGGCGATAAAGGAATTACGGCTGTTTCGGCTGCTCCATATGGTAGCGCTTTAATTTTATTGATTTCTTACGGTTATATTAAAATGTTAGGTGGCGAAGGTGTAAAAGCCGCAACCGAAATGGCGATCCTGAATGCAAATTACATTAAGGATACTCTAAAAGATCACTATAAGATTTTATATACCGGAAAAAATGGCAGATGCGCGCACGAAATGATTTTGGATTGTAACGAATTTAAAATGGCAAGCGGCGTTGAAGTTGCCGATATTGCAAAACGTTTGATGGATTATGGTTTTCATGCGCCAACGGTGGCATTTCCTGTAGTGAATACCTTAATGGTTGAACCAACAGAATCAGAATCAAAAACCGAACTTGACCGTTTCTGTGAAGCCATGATTTCTATCCGAAAAGAAATTAAAGAAATTGAAGAAGGTAAATTTGAGAAGGCCAATAACGTAATTAAAAACGCGCCGCACACAAGTAAATTAGTAGTGAGTGATGATTGGAAAAAACCTTATTCCCGTGAAAAAGCGGCGTTCCCATTAAACTGGGTGCGCGACAATAAATTTTGGCCAAGTGTTGGCAGAGTGGATAACGCTTATGGCGACAGAAATTTGGTTTGTTCCTGCGCACCAATTGAGGCTTATATGGACGAATCGGTGGAGGCTTAATATAATTACATCAGGTACAGAATACCTTGCTTTTGGTTGGTTTTTTGTTTCTTATTAGTTAAATATTTAACAAATTTCTCTATTTTTATATTGAAACTTCACCTTTCTTAACAGTAAAATCTGTAACTTTAGTATGTGTAAAATCGTATAACTATAGTCTATGCCTCTCAGCCTTTTTACGGCGCGGCCAATTATTAATTTAAACCAAACCGCATGTTAAAAAAACTAAGTGTTGCTATTATAATTATCATTCTCGGCATTGTTTTTACAAGGTGTTATGTTGTTCGCAAATATATGCGCAGCGATGTGGACTTGGGCGAACATTATGCTAATTGCGGTGTAAAACCTAATTATCGTTCAGTACCTTTCTTAAAGAAAAGAGTGCATTACGCCGTTATGGAAAAAAATGATTCGTTGCCGCTTTTAGTGTTTGTTCACGGTGCGCCGGGAGCTTGGTACGGCTATCAGAATTTAATGGATGATACGTTATTGCAAAAAAAATATAAGATGATTGCCGTTGACCGTTTAGGCTATGGAAAATCGGGGTACGGACAGGCTGAAACCTCTACCGCTTTACAAGCTTTAAGTATTAAATCTATTATCGAAAAAGAAAATACAACACATCAAAAAGTGATATTGGTTGGTCGTTCTTATGGAGCGCCTATTACCGCGTGGCTTGCTATTAATTATCCTCAAACTGTAGATAAATTATTTATGATTTCTCCGGTAATTGACCCAGATAAGGAAAAGTTTTTTTGGTTCAGTAACGCCGGAAAATGGAAAGCTGTTCAATGGCTTTTGCCTGAATTATTAAACGTGGCTACCGCCGAAAAATTTGCGCATGAACAACAAATGGAAATGATGCTTCCGAAATGGAAAAATTTATATGTTCCTACGGTAGTTGTTTCAGGCGAAACGGATAGAATTGCCGATACCGCTAATTTTAGTTTTGCGAAAAGACATTTAATTAATTGTGATACCACCATGATGATGCTTAAAAATACCGGGCATTTAGTAACCATGGAACAACCTGCTTTGATAAGAAATTTGATTTTGAATCCAAGTCACAGCACCCGCGGATTGGCAATTGGACTTAAAAAATAATTTATTTTTTAATTTTTCCTTTAACAATAAAAGCCGGAAACTCTGCTTCAATTCTTTTTTTTGCTTCGTAAGCTTCCAGTTTGGTTTTAAAATCGCCAACAAGCACTACCCAATTGGGTTGCTCATAATCTTCTGAAGTTCTAAATTCATTGAAGCGGGAAGAAAATTTAGTTTTAACCAACTTCATTTTATCCTTATCTACACCAAAATAAATTTTAATTCGGTAGCCATCCTGTTCGCCACCGGTTAAACGGTGATATTCGGCTTTTTTATCAATCAGCTGATTTACTTTTAGCTGCGTTTGCAACTGATTTTGTTGAGCAAAGCACGCACCTATACCCAAAAATAATATGCCTATCCCGCTAAAAATCCTCTTTTGCATATTGCAAAGTTATAAAAAACCGCGTCCCAATCCGCTTACTTTTTGGGTAATAAATTTCTCACCCACCTTTCCACGAAAAAAGATTGGAAATTTATTTATTCTAAGTACTTGTTATTCATATAATTACATATGGGTATTAGATTTGGTATGTAGTTTGAAATGATTCATAAGACAGTGCGGTGAAATTTAAAAAATAACAGAGCCGACAAAAAAAAAGAGAATAATGGATTTTAAAAAAATAATTCTTACCCTTATTTTACTCACTACATTTATTTGTGGCTGTAAGAAAAAAACAGATCCTTCCATTACCGATACGTTAACCACAAATGATTTTTTATCTGCACAAAACTACCGCAAATTAATTGTGGAAGTATTGTACGATAAAGGCTATCCATTAACTTCTGAAACAAGCACGCAAATAAAAACTTTTTTATCTGAAAAAATAAATAAGCCTGATGGTATTGAACTTATCTATAAAGAAATTACGGGGCTTCAAAAACCAAAGCTCACTTTAAGTGAAATATCATTGCTTGAAAAACAAAACAGAAGTTTAATTACCAACGGAAACACCATTGGCATTTTTTTATATTTATGCAACGCCCAATATGAGGAGGGTGAAAGCAAATACAAAACATTGGGCATACAATACGGCAGGGCTTCCATTGTTCTTTTTGGAAACACCATACGCACTAGTTCAGGAGGTATAGGTCAACCTTCTACTCCGGCATTAGAAAGCTCTGTGGCGCTTCATGAATTTGGCCATGTGTTGGGATTAGTGGATGCAGGTACAAGTATGACCACCCCGCATATAGATGCCGCCCACGGAAAGCATTGCAATAATAAAGATTGCCTGATGTATTTTGCAGTGGAAACCACAGATATAGTTGCTAACTTACTTGGCGGTAACATTCCTGCATTGGATGCTAACTGTAAAAGTGATTTAAAGGCTAACGGGGGAAAATAGATTAAAATAATTTAACCGACACTAAAATATGAGTGTCATGATAAAAGAAAATATATGTTTGGTTTTATAAGATTGCACAACTTCTTCCTTAAATTTTTTAGGGGATTAAATATTTTATACATTGTATCGGGTTATTATATTATCAATTGGCTCAGCGTTAGAAGATTTTTTAAACACTTTATACCCAAACGTTATAAACACAAAGGCATTGTTCTATCGCCACAGGAACGCCTTAAATTAATGCTTGAAAAACTTGGCCCTACGTTTATAAAATTCGGACAAATACTTGCAGACAGACCCGACATTATTTCAGAAAAACTAAGAATAGAATTAAAAAAATTACAAACTAAAGTTAAACCTTTTGATCATGATTTGGCGGTAACCATGATTGAAACAGAACTCAGCGCGCCTATTGCGCATGTATTTAAAAGTTTTGATTTTGAATGTATTGGTTCCGCTTCTATGGGTCAGGTTTATAAAGCTGTTTTAAAGAACGGCGATATGGTGGTGATAAAAGTTCAGCGGCCTCATATTAAAGAAAAAATTAATCTCGACTTGCAGATACTTGATTATATTGCCCGTAAAATATCAGAAGAGTATCCTGAATTTATTGTGATGAATTTAGAAGGTATTGTAAAAGAATTTGGCGAAACTTTAAGAAATGAATTGAATTATTTTACCGAAGCTTCAAACGCACGAAGATTTGAAGAGATCTTTAAAGATGTTCCTTATTGCAAAATTCCAAAGGTTTACGATCAGCTTTCCACTTCCAAATTGCTCATCATGGAATTTATTGAAGGCATTTCGCCCGACAATATAGATGAGCTTTATATGAACGGGCTCGATCCGAAAATCATTGCTAACAATGGAGTAAATGTATTTTTGAAAATGATTTTTGAACACGGTTTTTTTCATGCAGACCCTCACGCCGGAAACATGTTTATTTTACCGGGAAATGTTATTGGGTTAATTGATTTTGGAATGGTAGGTTCTATGAAGCCTTCGCAAATGGAGTTTCTTGCAAAATTTGTAAGATCAATGGATCAAAAAGATGCGGGCATGTTAACCGAAGCTATTTTATTATTGAATACCAACCAAAAATTCCGTGAGCGCGAAGATCTTGAATTTTCATTGGGAGAAATGCTGAAAAAATATAAGTCAGTACCTTATGATCAAATGAAAATGTCGCAATTGCTCGACGAATGTTTTAAAATTATAAGAAAGTACGGCATTCAAATTCCGGGAAGTATTTTTCTTTTGATAAAATCAATTGCCACCATAGAAAAAGTGGGGATGAATCTTGACCCCGATATTTCTGTTACCAAACTTATTCGCCCGTATGCCAAGGCCTTGGTAATGAAACAATACTCTGTTCCACGCATTGGCAAAGCTTTATTAAAATCTATTAAAAAATATATAGATCTTGGAAAACATTTACCCGATGATATTAATGAAATAATTTTCAGTCTTAAAACAGGAAAATTTACTCACGATATAAATATAGATAGTCAGGAAATGTTTAGTAATTCTATTAAACAAACCGGTAAAACAATTGCTCTTGCCATACTCATAGGTTTTATTATTGCCGGAACCGCTTATATAAGAGCTAAAGGAAACAGTTCATTTATTGTTAACGCCATATTTTTTGTATCAATTTTTTATGGATTTATTCTTATTTTCAGATTATTTACCCGTTTAAAAACTTAAATAAATTCTCATTTTGATAAGAAATTATCACTGCGATAAATAAAGGGGTTGCACATTCTTTTATACCTTTCTTAATACCTCATAATCATGCAGTTATGAGGATTTTTTATTGGCATACGGCTTGCATAGTATATGTGAAACCCCGTAAAACCTTGAAACCATGGAAACCTTATCGCCAAATATTTACTTAGTGGAGGACGACGCTTTTTATAAAGACGTTGTTACAAGTTCACTTGAAAAAATACATTTTAAAGTAAAATCATTTACTAACGGTGCCGATTATTTAAGAGCACTAAAAAAGAAACAGCCCGACTTGGCTATTATTGATTATAATTTAAAAGATACTACGGGTTTAGATTTGCTTCAAAAAACAAAGGCAATGAACAACGCAATTAATGTGGTTATTTTATCTGCGCAGGAAAAGTTAAACATTATTACCGACGCCATAAAAAACGGCGCATCTTATGTACAAAAAGATAAAACCGCATTTGCAAAACTAAAAAACATTGCAAGAAGAACGGCCATTGATGTTGAAGAGCGAGTGGAAGACCGAAACACTATGATTTACAGGATGGTATTTTTTACCTTGTTTGTATTAGCGGTCATTGCCTTCTTCGTGCTTCGTGCGCAATATCCTCACATGTTTAATAACAGGGATTAAGCAGGATTATCAGGAGTTATACCCTGCAACTCTTTAATCATTCTATAAACGGTAGCTTGACCAATTTCTAATTTGTCGGCTACCGTTTTTACATCGTTATCATATTTTTTTAAAAACGAAGTAAGAATTTTTAATTCGTATTGCCGCATAGTTAATTCCTGATAAATATTATCCGGCGTTAAATCTTCGGAAATAAAAGAAATATCTTCCTTTTCAATTTGTTGGCCATTGCCAATAACCATTGCAAAATCTATAATGGATTTAAGCTCGCGGATATTGCCGGGATAATGATAAGATAAAAGTTTTGTTTTGGCTTCTTCACTTAAAACTTTAAGCGGTACTTTATTTTCTTCACTAAACAAACCGATAAAATGTTTAGCCAGAACAATTACATCCTGTCCTCTCGAACGCAAAGGAGGCAATTCGATAGGAAAGCCCATTAATCGATAAAAAAGATCTTCACGAAAATTCCCTTTTTTTACTTCTTCTTTTAAATTGCGATGCGTGGCCACAATAATACGTGTATCAAATTTAATGGGTGTATTACTTCCCACGCGCACCACTTCTTTTTCCTGCAGCACTCTTAATATTTTTGCCTGAAGCGAAAGATCTAATTCACCAATTTCATCAAGAAACAAAGTTCCGCCGTTAGCTTCTTCAAACTTACCAATGCGGCGATTGTTAGCACCGGTAAAAGAACCTTTTTCGTGGCCAAATAATTCGCTCTCCAAAAGCTCAGAAGGAATAGCCGCCACATTAACAGCAATAAAATTTTTATTTTGGCGTAATGAATTGTAATGAATTGCTTTTGCAACCACTTCTTTTCCTGTGCCTGTTTCGCCGGTAATTACAACGGTAATATTATTTTCCAGCGTTTTTTCAACGAGCTTTAAAACGTTTTGCAAAGCAACACTGTTGCCTGTTATTGTTTTATGAAGGTCGTATTTTTTAATTACTTCCTTTTCAAGAACGGCAATTTTTTCAACAAGATGTTTGTTATCCCGAATTTTATTAATGGAGTGATGAAGGCTTGTTTTAATATCTTTTTGTTTTACAATATAATCGTAGGCGCCGCTTTTTAAAAGATCTACCGCTGTTTGTATTTCGTCTTGTTCGGAAATAATAATTACTTGTATAGCCGGATTATGCTCTTTAATTTTAGCCAGAAGATCTACCCCGCTCATATCCGGAAGGCGCACGTCAAGGGTTACCATATCGGGAACAGTAGTATCAATTTCCTTTAAAAAATCTGCGGCATTAAAATAACTCTTCACCACAAAATCAGGATTTAAGCTTAAGGTATGTACCAATAACTTATTGTACCATTCATTGTCTTCAACAACACTTATCGTAAAGTTATAGTCTTTAGTAGTAGACATTTTTAAGAAGTATATTCGGTTTTAATTTCTTCCATTAAGCTGCTTGCTTCCTCTTTTATTTGCTTCACTAGAAGCTCTGCCCGTTCTTTAGTGAGCTCTCCACTTTCAGCATCTGTTTCCATTTCTTTTAAAAGGGGAATTAAGGTTTCAGCTTCAATGTGCCTGCAAGGAGAAACTATTTTATGTGCGTAATGCCCGAGCATTTTTAAGTCGTTTTTTGCAAGCATTTCTTCCATACTTGCAATTCCCTCGTTGGTGGAGCGAATAAAAATATCAATCATCTCGTTGAAGAAGTTTTTATCTTCACCACATTGTTCTTTTAGCAAGTCTAAATTATACTTTTTCATTGGCTTTGATGTTTGATATTGTTTGTTCTATTAATCTTAATAATTTTGCTTCTTTATACGGCTTGGTGAGCACATCATTCATTCCCGCATCCATACAAACTTTTCTTTTTTCGTCGGATACGGCGGCTGTAAGAGCAATAATGGGTACAGAGGCTTTACTTTTATCGCGGAGCTTTCTTATTTCCAGGGTGGCATCAATGCCGCTTACTTCGGGCATGCGCAAATCCATTAAAATAATATCGTAATCGTTTTTAATAGCAAGATCCAATGCTTGTTTGCCATTCTCTGCTTCATCATAAGTAATATCCCAGCGTTTAAGAATAGTAATAAGCAAAGCCCTGTTAAAAGCTTCATCATCGGCAATTAATACTTTTTTACCGCGTGCAATGGTAGGAAGAAATTTATCTTCGGCTACAACCGTTTTTACTTCTTCTGTATTTATTTTATAAGGAATACGAAACGTTATTTTTGTTCCTTTTCCAATTCCACTTTCTACTTTAATATCGCCGCCCTGTAGTTCAATAATTTTTTTTGTGATGCTTAAACCCAATCCTGTTCCCCCGTATTTTCGAATAATACTGGAGTCGGCTTGTTGAAAATTTTCAAATACTTTATCTATCATATTTGCCTCAATTCCTATTCCTGTATCTTCCACCGACACGCATAAAAATTTTATTTCCTCCGATTTATTTTGTGAGGATACCAAGATGTTGATTCCGCCTTCGCTGGTAAACTTAACCGAGTTGCTGAGTAAATTAATGATTACTTGTTTTAAGCGTAAAGGATCGCCTAAAAGACTTACAGGAAGATCGTTTTCAAAAAAGAGTGAAGTGCTTAAGTTTTTGTCGGCTATTTTAGGTTTAAAAAATTCAAAAGCTTCTTTAAGTTGTTCCTGAGGATTAAAGGCAATAGACTCAAACGTTAGCTTTTCGGCTTCAATTTTACTAAGGTCTAAAACATCATTCACCAAGCTTAATAAATGTTTGGAAGCCGAATTAATAATATTTAATTCTTTCTCCTGCTCCGCATCCAAATGTGTAATGCCTAACTGCTCGGTAAAACCAATGATGGCGTTGAGCGGAGTGCGCATTTCATGGCTCATGTTTGCAAGAAATGTTTCGCGGGCTTTTGCGAGCATGCGCGATTCTAGAACTGCTTTGTTTAACTCCGCGCGGTGCTTACGTTGACTGTAAAAATAATAAATGGAAAACACGGCCAGAAAAAACAGCATTACCAGAATAGACACTCCGAATAAAAGAGTGAGTTTATGCATTTTTTCTGTCTGCTTCAAATTTTCAGTTGCTATTGCTCTTAATGCGGCGTTCTGCGAATTTTCGAGCCGGTTTAAAATTGTTACTAATTTGTTCCATATAATTTTATCTTCATTAATTAATTCCAATTCCTGGCTTTTCATTAATGAAAACATTCTTGTTTGACTTTGCTCAACCTTGTTTACTTCTTTTTTAACGCTTTCAATAGAAGATTTATTAATGACCACATTTATACTGTCGCCACTTTTAGCATTAACTGCTTTTTTTCTTTTAAACAATCTGCTTAACAAACCCTTTTTTGCTTCGGGTTTAGCTAGGGTAGTGGAGGTGGAAGTTATTTTAAGCGGAGGATGAGAAACCTTATCTAATTTTATTTTGATCTTTTTTAGTTCGCCTATCACTTTATCTTCGTTACGTAGGGTAAGTTGCCGATTCAGGACAAGGATTTTCTGTTCAACCAGTATTCGGGTACTGTCTAAAGATTCTTTTGCGGAAATATTATTTTTTTGATAAAAATATAAACTATCAAAGCATTGATCAATTTTTGCGAGTGAAATTTGATATTCGTGTAAATATTCTTCGCTGTTATAAAGACTATAAGACCGGATGCAATTTTCGGAGCTTCGTAATTCTGAAAGAAGAAGTTTTAATTGAATTAAGGTGCGGTTGGGCTGATATATTTTTTCAGATTGTTTTTCAATGGCTTTTAAATTTGTAAACGTAAGCGAGCCTACCGTTGCTACAACTCCTATAAGCAATACAGTAAACAGCAGTATTAATATTTCGATGCGCCTATGCTTCAAAAATCCTTTTTATAAAAATAATGTTTTAATTAGGATTATGATTTAACTCCAAACTTTTCAGCGAATATTGATTCAATTAAACGGCAAGCTCTTACCGGAGCGGTTCTGTCTTTTGTAATAAAATCAACAGCGCCCAAACCAAATGTTTTATAATAAGAGTGTACGTTTTTAATTCCTGAAATTATCAGAATCTTACAGTCCTTATTTTTAACTTTTATTTTCTCCATTACTTTAAGAGCTGTTTCACCATCTTCCAAATAAAAATCCAGCAGAGCTACGTCTGTATCTTCACCCATGTTTTTAACAAAATCATCGGTACTGGTAAATGATTTTATGGAGAAAACACAATTGGTGAGTACCCCTAAATTTTCGAAATAATCATCCATTTGTTTTTTTAACAAGCGGTTGTAAAACATGTTATCTTCAAGAATGCAGATCTTAAATTTTTGTATTTCTGTATTATTTTCTTCGTTCATGATTTCTAATTTCTAAAATATTTTAAAATGTGTATTTAATTGCTGCTCCCGGATCGAGTTTATAACGCGGTCCGCTTTGTTTATAAAATTCCATATAAGGTTTAAAATCAAAACTGATTGCAATGGGCGCGCTTTGAAATTTATATTCAAATCCGCCAATTATATCCAGCCCTATAATGTTTGCATAACGGTAATCGTTTTCATAATAAAATTGATCTTTTGAATCGTTATACGAGTAACCCCAAGTTTTATAATAAGGCCTGGCTATATGAGCACCACCGCCTGCATATAATTTCAAGCCCTCAATATTAGTCAAAAAATTCCGTTCGTATAAGGCTGTGAACGAAAGAGCGTGTCGTTGAGTACCCGCTATTAACTCCATAGCGTTATAAGCCGAAAAATTATGTTTGTAAGTTAAACCGGTGGTTGAGCCGAAACGAAGTCCAATGGCATTATTAAAATCGGGTTTTTCGGGTGTATTTTTAACTTGTGCGTAATGGCGCGTGCAAATTAAACTAAGTGCAATTACTGAAATTGTTTTATAAAGGGAGGTTTTCATTATACTGTTTAATTATATATAGCTAAAATTGTTCCAAATGTTAGAATACTGATTTTTAAGGGTTTATGTAGAACTTACTACTCATTTTTAATCAAAATGATAATTTATTCCCATTTTGAGAATTTTTTTGGATTGTTAAATGCGGATTGGACATCTTTAAAAATGCAAAAAGCAATATGTTTTAAGTATTTTTGTATCCCTAAAAAAACCGGCACCGTAGTTCAATGGATAGAATAGAAGTTTCCTAAACTTTTGATCTCAGTTCGATTCTGAGCGGAGCCACATAGCTTTTGTAAAGCAAGGGCTTGTTATTAGAAAAGACAATGTATTATTCATATGTTTTACAAAGCATAAAAGAACCTGGATATTATTACAAGGGGCATTGTGAAGATCTTGAAAAAAGGTTGCTGCAGCATAATTCGGGAATGACAAAATCTATTAAAAATCGTATACCGTTTAAAGTAGTTTATTTTGAAAAATTCACGCTGTTGGAAGAAGCCATTGCAAGAGAGAAATATTTTAAGAGTTCTGCGGGCAGACGTTTTTTAAGATTGAAGTTGGCACCGTAGTTCAATGCCCGCCCGAACGCCGTTCAGTCGGGCAGGGATAGAATAGAAGTTTCCTAAACTTTTGATCTCAGTTCCTGCCTTTTTCGGCGGGGGTGTTGCTTTTAAAGTTTTTCTAAATTTAGTTGGGACATATTTTACACCCTGAAACCTGGTATTTTTTTTTCTCCATAAAGTAAAAACCGGTTTCAAGCGAATGAATTATTTTAACTTTTTTATCACTTTATTATTTTTCCCATTCTCTTATTTTCCGCAATCGCAAATAGCTGCCGGCGGGCAACTCATCTCGGTTGTTTATGATTTTGACGGATTGGATATAGGACAGGTTAATTTACCCGATGGCGATTATAAGAACAGCGATATGGCCTATGAAGTTACAGCTAACCCCTTGGCGGCAAGCGAAGTAATTGGCGATCGTGTTCTAAAACTCTCCTGCAACTGGCAATCGGGCACCGCAGAATTTGGTAAAGCAACCATGCGCTATGTAGAACTTAATTCGGGCACCGATTACCTCAATTTTTATTTTTATAATCCCACTTCCAGCAGCGGCGCGCTTCCTTTACAACTTATTATTACAGAAGATGATAATCAAAACAATCTTTACGATGCTGCGGCAGATGATAAATGGAGCTATAACCTCAGCGTGCCGCAATCCGCGGGCTGGCAGCTATTTTCGGTGCCATTGAGCGCTTTTGTAGATGCAAGCTCGGCCGGTAACGGCATTTTTGATGCCGGATACACAGGCGCAAAAGGGATGATACTTTCACTAGGATTTATTCTGAGCAAACCTACTCCCGGCTCTGTAAACGATCAGTTTTACCTGGATATGATTTGCTTTTCGGAAGGTACTGTACCGCATGGGCCGGGCATTCTTGATCTTCCCTCCGCTAACCCGGCTGCAAGCTGTAAACTGGGCGCCTTAGGAAATAATTCGCCCGATCTGGTTCCTGCGGATATAGAAGGGATGTTGTCTGCAGGAAAAAAATTATCGGTTGTCAACTGGTTTCTGTATTATGCCAATACCGGCACTACCCCAAACGTGTTTCCGGGCGCTGAAGTTCAAACACTTATCAATAATGGCTACACGCCGCTTATCACCTGGGAAATGATGTTTGCCGGCTATGCGCGCCTCGATCCTATACAACCCAGGCTTGATAAAATTTTAAACGGTTCTTTTGATGGCTATATTGATGCCTTTGCAAATAAAATAAAATCATACAGCGGCGATGTGATAATGCGAATTTTTCATGAGTTTGAAGGCGATTGGTATTCCTGGTCTTTAACCCAAAACAATGCCGATCCTGCCAAATATATTGCCGCTTTCAGGCATGTGGTAGACCGTTTCCGTGCAGTGGGGGCAAACAATGCAAAATGGATGTGGTGCGTAAACGCCGAACCAAAACCTTATGTGGCCTATAATTGGATTATCAGTTGTTATCCGGGAGATGCCTATGTGGATATTGTGGCCAATGATTTATACAATCATCCAAACCTTGGCACACCCGATTGGAAATCGTTTCGCTACACAGCCGCCGAAACCTATTATTATCTCACAAAATATATTCCCAATAAACCGCTTTATATCTGCGAGATTGGATCAAGGGAAAGATATTCGGGAGAGCCCACAAGCTCCCAAACAAAAGGAGAATGGGTTTGCCAGATGAACCGTAATTTGCAAACACATTTTAATAAAACAAAGGCACTAATATTTTTTAGTATTGTTAAAGAACACGATTGGCGCATTAATTCTTCACCCGCGGCGCAGCAATCATTTGTAAATTGCGTGTGGAACGATAATTTTTACAATGGTTCGGTGGGCTTAAAGGAATTTGAGGGTTTTTCAGGCTTACAGGCATATCCAAATCCATTTATAAATGAAATAAAATTTAATCTTACCGGATTTAGCGATACGGCATCCAGTATGGAGCTGATTATTTGTGATGTTGCCGGAAAAAAAATTATGGCTACTTCCATTGATAAAAGTAAAACTACTATTCGTTTAAGCGACGATTTGGCACCCGGCATTTACATGGTCGAAATTAAAACACCATCCTTAACTAAAAAAAGTAAAATGATAAAAACCCCAGCAAATTAACCCAATAAATTAACACATTTAACTGTTTGTGGGTATATTTTCCACACAAGATAAACCCTTTTTTATCTATTCCTTAATAATTTTATGCGTATACTTTTCAAGGCCTTGATTATCCGTAAATTTTAAAATATAAACTCCGTCGCAAAAACCGGAAAAATCTACATTCATTTCTTTAGTAAGATTTAATTGCAAAACTTTTTTACCGCCCATTTCAAACACTTCTAATTTTCCGTTTGCAATACTATTATTTATTTTTAGGTAATTGCGTGTAGGATTGGGGCCAATATTAATTGAAATTACTTCGTTTATTGTTTCGCTTAAACCTACTAAAGTACCATCTAAAGTAGGCCCCACCACTTTATTAATTACCCAATTGTTAGGGTCACACACCACACCGGTAACAGTACCCGTTAAATTAAAGGAATAAAACTCAGTAGTGTTGCTGTGCGTAACTCTAACGGTTGTGTCCGGTGCTCCGGAGCGGGTTATTTTATATTCCATAGGAGTGATAAATAATGGCACTGAAGAAGGTACGCTTGTACTTTGTGTGCTTTTAATAAAACAGGTATTTCCAACCGTATTATATTTTACGGTAAAGGTAGGATAGCCCTGCCCGTAATACCATTGGTTAAAAAATTGTGTGGAATTAATACCCGTTTGAGTTTGATAGTAGTTCATAAAATCAGATGCTGAAGCCGTACTGTTTTTATACGCGTTTTGAAAACTGCGCAATGTATTAAACCACAGGGAATCGTTATTAGTAACAAAACGGAGAGTATTGATTATAGCGCCACCCTTATCGTAGGTTAAGCGTGAATCAAAAATACGATTGGCATCAAGCGTATCTGCTCCTGTAAAAAAAATACTTCCTCCGGGTTGACTCATTACGCTTGTATGCGCCGAATTAAGATTTGGCTGAAAATTGCCCGGATCGAGGTATTGAGCGCAAAGATGCTCGGTATAAGATGCAAAACCTTCATTAATCCATATATCTCCCCAGCTTTTACAAGTCACATTATCTCCCCACCAATGATGGCCTAATTCGTGAGCATCAATATAGTAATCAAAAAAGCCTAAGCTGGTCATGGTTTGATGTTCCATACCTCCGCCAAAAGGCGCCATACAATGACCGTATTTTTCTTTGTAAAAAGGATACATGCCATACATTTTGCTTTGAAATTCTAAAACCTGCGGCATTTTGTTTAATTGCGCTTTTTGCGTGCTGATAAAAGAACCGTTGTTGATGGCATTATCATAAATAAAATTCTGAATTAAAATAGAATCGTTTGGCAAATATTGTGGATGCGCATAAAGTTTATACTCTTTATATTTAGCAACTGCTACCGAAATCAGGTAATACGCAATGGGGTATTTGGACTTCCACTCAAATCGTTTTTTTGACCCTACCGTTACTACATTTTTAAGCAAGCCATTGGAGCCTGCCATGTTTAAAGAGTCAGTAGTAATATACACCCAGCTCGAATCTATTTTATCTGTTATAATTTGTTTACAAGGCCACCAATGATAAGCTACCAAGCTTTCGCTCAAACTCCAAGTTGCCTGATTGCCCCATGAACCCGAAGTGCCGGTGCTAAATCCACTGCCTATTGCAGAGCCTCCAACAGGTGGAATACCCTGATAATAAATAGTTACCGTAAAGGATTGACCATTGGCTAAAGGAGTTACAGGCGCAACTTTTACCATACTGTCTTTTCTGGTAAATGCCGTAAGCAGGCCGTTAAAACGAATGGAATCAATGGCGTGATTTTTATATAATAAACAAGCAAAAGTATCAAGAGCTGATGCGGTTACTGTTGCTATTGTTTTAACGCCACCGCTTATAAATTTGGTAGTTCTTTCTACGTTCAAATTCAAGTGCACAAATTTTACATCGTACTTTAATTCGTGCGAAATTTGCGGAAGCAAGGCCGAAGTGCGTTGCTGATGAGTGATTGTGCGTGCCGCAGAAGCCCGCTTGGCTTTTGAACAAAAGTGATCTTGTCCGTAAAAAGTGAATGCTGATAAAATTGCGAAGAATGTAAAAAGGTGTTTCATATAAATAATTATAAATAAAAATTGAAAGTTACGTTTAAGTTAGCCAAATATAGAAACCGCTCATCACTTATTTTATTAAAAATATAACTCAATAAACTTTACATTTGCCCTAATGTTAAAAAACAATTTATTATTACGCGCAGCAAAAGGCGAAGAAGTGGAACGTGCTCCCGTGTGGCTCATGCGCCAAGCAGGACGCATTTTGCCCGAGTACAGAGCCACAAGAGCCAAAGCGAAAAACTTTGTGGAATTTGTAAAAAATCCTGAACTGGCGGCTGAGGTTACCATTCAGCCCGTGGATATTTTAGGAGTAGATGCCGCTATTATTTTCAGCGACATTCTGGTAATACCCGAAGCCATGGGCTTACCTTACGAAATGATTGAAGCGAAAGGTCCGCGCTTTCCAAATACCATTCATACAAAAGCGGATATTGATAAGTTAAAAATTGCTGATGCCGGTGATCTGGATTACGTGATGAAAGCACTTTCACTCACCAAAAAAAATCTTAATAACCGAGTTCCGCTTATCGGGTTCTGCGGTGCACCTTGGACTCTATTCGCTTACATGATTGAAGGAAGCGGAAGCAAAACATTCAGCAAGGCCAAGCAATTTTTATACACGCATCCCGATCTTTCGCATCAGCTTCTCGAAAAAATAACGCAAAGCTCTATCAATTATTTAAAAGGACAGGTTATTGCCGGCGCCAACCTCTTGCAGATCTTTGATTCCTGGGCCGGTGTGCTCAGCGAAAAAATGTATTATGAGTTTTCTTTAAAATACATTTCTAAAATCTGCGACGCCCTCTCGCCTATTGCTCCCGTTACAGTATTTGCAAAAGACGCACATTACGCCGTAAAGAAAATTGCTGAAACATCTTGCAACAGTATTGGGTTGGATTGGACGATTGATCCTACAAAAGCGAGACAAGAAGCAGGCGGGAAGACCTTGCAGGGAAATGCTGACCCGTGTTTATTATACGCCGATGAAAAAACAATTATTTCCGAAACGCACTCTATGCTAAAAGCTTTCGGCAAAAACCGCTACATCTGTAATTTAGGCCACGGCCTTTACCCTGATATCGACAAAGAAAAAGCGAAGTTGTTTGTGGATGTGGTGAAAGAGTATAAGTGGTAGATTTTCTGAGAAAAATTCATTATATTCGTTGTTAAATGAAATTATACTCGTTCGTTTTCTTGTGTTTAATTGTGATGACAATTTCTTGTACAAAGAAAAAAGGCATTTTAGTGCAACCTTAAGTTTACAAAGCCTATGATACGATTTATCCACAAAGTTATTTTCCCGTATATCCCGGATCCAAGTGGAAATATTTAGATCAAAATAATGATACTGTTTCATGCAAAACCGACTCGGTTTATAAATTAGACTACTACACCAAACTAAATTTTATTTCAGATACTTTTTATGTGCCCTTCTATCAAAATAGCGGCGTGTGGGGATATGAGACGCACTTAGACCCATATAATCCATTTGTATCAGTTCTATCCGAAACTACAAATATCGGAATGTCCTGGCACGTTTCTTACTCTATGGGTTATTCACTTAGTCGAAAGGTAATAGCAAGGGATACCGCTATTATAGTTTCCGGCACAACCTATTCACCCACAATAGTTACGGAAGATTTTTTTTTGGTTGGATCCACCGTCTTATACTTGGATTTATCGTAGATATTACATTAAGAATATTGGATTGGTTAAAGAAATCCAGTACAGCAGTACAAATATTCCAATAACTACCTTGGCGTTGGTGAGTTATACTATAAAAAAATAAAACACTTAGTTAATCCGTTTACCTATAGATTTGTCTTTCCTTTAAGTCCCTTTAATCTATTTAACACCTCTTAACCGCTTAACAATCAATTAATACAGGCTATTTGATAAAAATTAACTATCTTTGCCGACCATAAAAAAAACATAAAATGTCCATAATCAGAAACATTGCCATTATTGCCCACGTTGACCACGGTAAAACCACCTTAGTAGATAAGATCTTACATACCTGTAATTTATTTCGCGACAATCAACAAACAGGAGAATTAATTTTAGATAATAACGACCTTGAACGCGAACGCGGAATTACAATTTTAGCTAAAAACGTTTCTGTTGTTTATAAAGGAACAAAAATCAACATCATAGACACCCCCGGCCACGCGGATTTTGGAGGTGAAGTAGAGCGTGTGATGAACATGGCCGACGGTGTTATTTTATTAGTGGATGCTTTTGAAGGGCCAATGCCTCAAACACGTTTCGTATTACAAAAAGCAATTGCCGCTGGTAAAAAAGCGATTCTTGTAATTAATAAAGTTGATAAGCCAAATTGCCGTCCCGATGAAGTGCATGACAATGTTTTTGACTTATTTTTTAACTTAGAAGCTAATGAAGATCAGTTAGATTTCCCTACTGTTTATGGTTCAAGTAAGCAGGGCTGGATGGGGCCGGATTGGAAAACACCGACTAAAGACATTACTTATTTATTGGATACCATTATTGATAAAATTCCTACCGCGCCAAAGCGTGAAGGTACTTTGCAAATACAAATTACTTCATTGGATTATTCATCGTTTATCGGCCGTATTGCCGTAGGACGTGTATTCCGCGGTATCATTAAAGAAAACATGCCGGTGAGCGTTGTTAAACGCGATGGCAGAATTCAAAAATCAAGAATTAAAGAATTATATATTTTCGACGGTTTGGGTAAAGTAAAAGTTACCGAAGTTGAAACCGGCGATATTTGCGCGTTTACCGGTATTGAAGGTTTTGAGATCGGTGATACCGTTGCTGATTTTGACGCTCCTGAAGGAATGCCATTGATGCATATTGATGAGCCAACCATGAGCATGTTGTTTACCATTAACAACTCGCCATTTTTTGGTAAGGATGGAAAATATGTTACATCACGTCACCTGCGCGATCGTTTATACAAAGAATTAGAAAAGAATCTGGCAATGCGCGTAGAAGAAACAGGTTCTCCGGATTCTTACCTTGTGTTTGGCCGTGGTATTCTTCACTTATCTGTATTGATCGAGACTATGCGTCGCGAAGGTTATGAATTACAATTAGGGCAGCCACAGGTTATTGTTAAAGAAATTGATGGTCAGAAATGTGAGCCGATAGAGGTTTTAACTGTTGACGTTCCTCAGGAATCTTCCAGTAAAGTTATTGACCTGGTTACACAGCGCAAAGGAAATTTAACTATTATGGAACCAAAAGGAGATTTGACTCATATTGAGTTTGAAATTCCTGCACGTGGTATTATTGGTTTACGTAATAACGTTTTAACTGCAACAGCAGGCGAGGCCATCATGGCGCATCGCTTTAAAGCATTTGAACCTTGGAAAGGCCATATCCCAAGCCGTATTGCAGGCGTATTAATCAGCAAAGACAAAGGAAATGCAGTTGCTTATTCTATTGATAAATTACAGGATCGCGGTAAATTCTTTATCGAAGCAGGTGAAGAAATTTATCCGGGAATGATTATCGGTGAGCATATTCGTCCTGATGATTTAGTAGTGAACGTTTGTACTGAAAAGCAATTGACCAACATGCGCGCCAGTGGTACCGATGAAAAAATGCGCATCGTTCCAAAAATTAAATTCAGTTTAGAAGAAGCAATGGAATATATCCAGGGTGATGAGTACGTTGAAATTACTCCTTCACATATTCGTTTACGTAAAATTCATTTAGATGAGAACACGCGTAAGCGCGAAGGTAAAAAGATGGAAGCGCAATAAGTTATCAGTTCGTAGTTATTAGTAATCACATAGTTTAAAAAGGGAGCAGAAATGTTCCCTTTTTTTTGTGTCAAATGGATGGATTTATAACTTATTGAACAACAGGTTGTTGCAGTAACCGAAACTACTGCTACCAAACGGAAAGTATGTATTGCGGTTAAATTTTCTCATTTTTTTGTGGGAAAGGCTGGCAACAATTTTTAATCTCTATTTTAAACTAAAAACTAATAGTATGAACAGCAAAGAATTAAAATTAAAAGGCAATTGGAACGAGATTAAAGGAAAAATCAAACAGCAATATGCCGACCTTACCGACGACGATTTAAAATACGATGAGGGAAAGGATGATGAATTAATTGGCCGAATTCAAAAGAAAATTGGCAAAACAAAAGATGAAGTGATTAATTGGATACAAGGTTTGTAAGAACAAACCCTTAGTATTTGTGGATGACAGGAAAATTGGATACCCCCAATATGTTAGGTTTTTTAATGCTTAAAATGCCTAACTCCTGTCATTACCATGCTTACTCCGTTAGCATTACAGTAATCAATACTTTCTTTATCTTTTATTGAACCTCCGGGTTGAATAATGGCGGTTATGCCAACTTTGTGTGCAATTTCCACACAATCGGGAAAAGGGAAAAAAGCATCACTGGCCATTACTGCGCCGTTCAAATCAAAACCAAAATTCTGTGCTTTTACAATGGCTTGCTTTAAAGCGTCAACGCGCGATGTTTGCCCCGTGCCACTTGCCAGCAATTGTTGGTTTTTTGCAAAAACAATGGTGTTGGATTTTGTATGTTTTACCAACTTATTAGCGAATAATAAATCTTTAATTTCACTTGAAGTAGGAATTTTTGTAGTGGCTGATTTTAAATCCGCTTCTGTTTCTACGTTAAGATCTTTGTCCTGTTCAATTACTCCGTTTAATAAAGTACGGAATGATTTATTACTCAATTCAACTTTATTCTGAATTAAAATAATGCGGTTGGCTTTCGATTTTAAAACAGTTAACGCATCCTCATCATAAGCGGGAGCAATAACCACTTCGCAAAATAATTTATTTATTTCGGTGGCGGTGGCAAGGTCAATTTTTTTATTTCCAATTAAAATTCCTCCAAAGGCAGAAACAGGATCTCCTGCCAAAGCATCTGTATAAGCTTTTAAAATCGTATCGCGCGAAGCAACTCCGCAGGCATTGTTATGTTTTAAAATAGCAAAAGTGGGTTCTGTAAAATCAGAAATTAATGCAACTCCTGCGTCAACATCCAATAAGTTATTATAGGACAATTCTTTTCCGTGCAACTTGGTAAACATTTTATTGAGGTCGCCGTAAAATTTACCCTTTTGATGTGGATTTTCGCCATAACGTAAAACCTGAGCCTGCTGCAAGCTTTGTTTAAATTGAGGAATATTTTCGGTGTTATTAAAGTAATTGAAAATAGCCGAATCGTAATGGGAAGAAGTGGCGAATGCTTTTGCGGCAAAACGTTTTCTGTCACTTAATTCTGAACTTCCTTTTTTACTTTCTAATAAAGTTAATAATTCCGAGTAATCGTTTCGAGAAGAAATAATTACAACATCGTTAAAATTTTTAGCAGCCGCACGAATTAATGAAATGCCTCCAATATCTATTTTTTCAATGATCTCCTGTTCTTTTGCTTCGCCCAAAACTGTTTCTTCAAAAGGATACAAATCAACAATTACCAAATCAATATCCGGAATATTGTGCTGAACTTTTTCTTTTACATCTGAATCATTATCGCGTCGGTTTAAAATGCCGCCAAAAATTGCAGGATGTAATGTTTTTACTCTTCCGCCAAATATTTCGGGGTAAGAAGTTACTGAATCTACTGCCGTTACAGGAATATTTAATTTTTCAATAAAGGATAAAGTGCCGCCGGTACTGTATAATTTTACGCCTAAGTTGTTCAACTTTTTTATGATAGGCTCTAAATTATCTTTGTAATAAACAGAAATTAAAGCGCTTTTTATATTTTTGGTATTGCTCATTTTTATAAGAAAGCCCAAAGATAAACGAAGATTCTATTAAAAGATTAATTTTTATTAACTCTTAGCGTTGCAATTTAAAATAATAACGTCAGCGGTAATAATAACTTTTGTTTTTAGATTCTATTATTTAACTTTCAGGATGGATTATGGGAAAACCGCAGATAAACTTTTAGACACATTAGATCTTTCTTTACCTAAAGATCATACACAAACAACCGCTGTTTTATCTAAACAAAAAATGGCAAAGTCAAAAGTGCATGTTGGCTTGGCTAAATGGGGTATTTCCCAATGGGTGGGAAAATTGTATCCGAAAAAAACAAAGGCATCTAATTTTTTAGAAGAGTACGCCAAACAATTTAACTGCATTGAGTTTAATGCCATTTTTTATAAGCTTCCTGATAAAAAACAGATAAAAGACTGGAAGAGCAAAGTTGGAAAAGATTTTAAATTTTGTCCGAAATTTCATGAAGCGATTACACATCGTAAACGGTTAAAAGATGTAACACGTGAATTAGACCAGTTTCTGGAAGTAGCCCATGAGCTTGGTAGTAATCTTGGCCCCGTGTTTTTAATGCCGCATCCGCAAATGGGAGAAAAGCATTTGGAAACAATACAACACTTTTTAGAAAGCGTGCCAAAAGAACTCCGTGTTTTTGTTGAATACAGAAATAAAGATTTTATGACGGGAAAGGTAATGGAAGAAATTTATCCTTGGATGGAAAAGAATAAAGTAGGCTCTGTAATAACAGATACTGCCGGAATAAGGGAAGGGCTTCACATGCGTTTAACTACTCCTAAAGCATTTGTACGTTTTGTTGGCAACAGTTTGCACACAAGCGATTATAAACGCATTGATGATTGGGTAAAACGCATAAAAAAATGGAATGAAAACGGAATTAAAGAAACTTATTTTTTTATGCACATGCACGACGAACGTTATTCTCCCGAACTAAGTAAATACTTGATTGAACAACTAAATAAAAAATGCGGTACTAAAATTAAAGTTCCGGTATTTTATAATGAGGCTACAGACTTGTTTACCTAAAAAACAACACTATTCCGTTAAAACTTTAGCTCCATATTCGATGTCATCTTTATTTATGGTAGGTAAGCGGTAACAATGTTCAATGTCGATATAAATAAAATCAAATTCGTTTATTACTTTGCCAATTAAACGGTAACATCCGGGGCCTGTAAAAGGGTGCGCTCTTGCAGCCGGAGGGAAATGAACCGTATCAATCCAATGTCCTTCTGCATCTATAAACGTTCCAAAAAACATACGTTCGCCTTTACTGGTAGATGTGTTTTTAGAGGTTACCAAATAACCCGCTATTTCAATTATTTTTCCTATTTGTTTTTGAAGATCATGTGCCGTCATTGAATTTTTAAGTGTGTCTTTCAGTAATTTAAAAGGCGAGCACAAGGCAAAGCCCAGCAATTCTATTTCATCAAACGCGTCATCAATCCACCAATCGACAAGGTGCGGCAATTTATACTGCTGCGGCTTTACATCAAACAACTCATGCGTACTTAAACTTTTTTTAACAGGATGAATAAGCATATGAACTTCCCAAAGTAATTCTTTTTTATTTTTTTTAGTAAAAGCAAAAGCTCCCACTTTAATAAGAAGGCGTAGTTGTTCTATCGATAATGGAACTCGTTTTACTAAATTGTAAAGATCTTCAAAGGCACCATTTAGGTTACGTTCATTGATGATTAACTGAATACTTGTTTTTTCAAGTTCTGAGATCATAATAAGGCCTAAATAAATTTTAATCCCTTTAATAACGGTTAAAGCTCCGCTGTTATTTATACAAGGCGGTATTATTATGGCTCCGTGCATTCTTGCTTCGTGAACGTATAATTCTGTTCGGTAAAAGCCGCCACCGTTATTGAGTGTGGCTACCATGTATTCTAAAGGATGGTATGCTTTTAAATAAAGTGCCTGGTAACTTTCTACAGCGTAACTTGCCGAGTGGCCTTTGGAAAAAGCGAAATTGGCAAAACTTTCTATCTGGTTCCATATTTTATCTATTGTATCAAAAGCGTACCCTTTTTTATAGCAGTTATTAAAAAAGTTTTCTTTTACTACATGAAACTCATTGCGTTGTTTAAACTTCCAGCTCATGCCGCGTCTTAAATAATCAGCTTCCGCCAAGGTCAAGCCTGCAAAATCATGCGCAATTTTTATCACATCTTCTTGGTAAACCATAACCCCGTAAGTTTCTTTTAAAATTTCATACAGTTCGGGTAATTCATTTTTTGCCTGTTCTGTTCTTTCCGGATGGCGGTAACGCAATATGTATTCACGCATCATTCCGCTTTTGGAAACTCCCGGCCTTATGATGGAACTGGCGGCTACCAAGCGTAAATAATCGTCGGCCTGTAATTTAGCAAGCAGCATTCTCATAGATGGCGACTCTACGTAAAAGCAGCCGATACAATCTCCCGCACGCAGCATTTTTTTTACTTTCTCATCGCTTGTAAATTTTTTTATATCGTGTATGTCTATTTCAATGCCTTTGTTTTCTTTAACTAATTCCAAAGCATCTTTAATTTTACCTAAACCACGCTGACTTAAAATATCAAATTTAAAAAGACCTATATCTTCCGCTTCATGCATGCTAAATTGTGAGGTTGGATATCCTTTGGGCGGTAAAAAAGTGGCACTGTAAGTAGTAATCGGTTCCTGTGAAATTAAAATACCGCTTGAATGCACACTAAGATGACTTGGAAAATTGCGAATCAGTTCTCCGTATTTAAGAACTAACTTTGAAAGCTTATCCAGTTCAGAAGGGTTTTTAGCGTGTTGAAGTTTATCAATTTCATGCGACGGTAAACCAAATACTTTACCAAGTTCCCGGGTAATTGCGTCGTGTTTAAAAGTGCTGTATGTTGCCAATAAAGCCACATTGTTTTTAGGAGTGCCTGACCTGTCTTTTCCAAATCTATCAAAAATATAACGTGTTATATCGTCACGGTCTGTCCATGAAAAGTCGATGTCAAAGTCCGGAGCGTTAGTTCTGAATTCGTTAATAAATCGTTCCAAATAAAGATCAAGTTCTATAGGATCAACATCTGTAATTTTTAAAAGATAAGCTACAAGGCTGTTGGCACCGCTACCTCTGCCCACGTAATAATAGTTTTTGTGCTGCGCGTATTGTGTAATGTTCCAATTAATTAAAAAATACGAAGCAAAGTTCATTTTTTCTATTACAGTCAATTCTTTGTTCATCCGATCAATTACCACCTGCGATGGATTGCTGTATCTTACTTTTAATCCGGCAGAACATTCTTTTCTTAATAGCTCCATGTCATTTGCCAAACTGTTGGTATAAAATTTTAAATTTTTGTGTTCCAGTTTTCCGAATTTAAAACCAACGTAACAAGAATTTAAAATGTCTTCGGTATTTTTTACCGCTTCAGGGTAAGAGGAAAAAGCGGTGCGAAGTTTTTGTTTTTCCATCACCACTTCATTATCAGAAGCTTGTTCCTGAACAGATAATTTACTTAGCAATGTATTTGTATCGATGGCTCGTAATAAGCGGTGCGCGTTAAAATGTTTTTTTTGTATAAAAGTTGCCGGCTGTAATACAACCAATTTGTGTTTATAATGTTTTGCTCCGGAAAATGGAAAGCTCGGGAGTTCGTGCGTCGCTATACCTATAAATTCATTTTCCATTAAGAGCCAGCCTTGATATGTTTTTAAAGGGTAAATCACGTAAACGTTAGTAAACTGCGGAGCCCGGGTATCGAAATTTGTGGAAGTGTGCAGATGTTTTGACAGATGTTCGTTTAGCTCTTTAAAACCCTCATTGTTTTGCGCAATGCCTATATATTTTTGTGCAGGCCCGTTGCGAAAGTCAATGCCGGGAATTACTTTTAGCTTTCTCGGAGGATTTTCACCTGAAGTAATTCTTAATGCATCTAATATCGCCGAAGTATTATTAATGTCGGATAAAACCAAAGTATCATAACCTTTACTTTCAACTTCATCAAATAATTGTTCGGTTGAAAGTGTGCCGTAACAAAAGCTATAATACGTGTGGCAATTGAGCAGCATTGTTTTGTGATACGTTTGTGGTTTGTTTATTTTTTTGTTCGGCGGGTAAGCTTTTAACGCTACCGAACAAACTTGTATCTCGCTTGTCAAGATCAATCCCCGCAGCGCGCATCACCGCTGTATTGCCAAACTTGTTACGTAATTTATCCATTGCCTGCGATAATTGTATCTTCTCGCTCATGTCGTTAAAAAGATCAAATTGATAGGTGCCCTGTATTAAATGACTAAAGCGAATACCTACCATTCTTATCAACATTCTTTTTTGATAGAGTTTATCAAACAACTCTTTTACTTTTTCAATCAGCGTTTCATCAAGCGCGGTGTAAGGAATGCGCATTTGCATGGTGTAAGTATTAAAATCTGAATAACGAATTTTTACGGTAACGCAGGAGGTTAATTTTTCTTCAGCTCTTAACTGATAGGTTAATTTTTCGGTCATGCTGATGAACACCCGTTTTAAATGTGCCACATCAATGGTATCTTTTTCAAAAGTGCATTCGGTGGAGATGGATTTTCGTTCGTTATAAGGTTCAACCGGAGAAGTATCAATACCGTGTGCTTTTTTCCAGAGTACAATGCCGTTCTCCCCAAGTACTTGCTGCAATAATTGTACGGGCATTTCCTGCATGGTTTTAACTTTTTCAACGCCCATACTTCGTAATAATTGATACGTTTTTTCACCCACCATGGGAATTTTTCGGATGGATAAGGGTGCTAAAAATTCCTTTTCATTTCCCAAGGGAATTTGCATTTGCCCATTTGGTTTTGCTTGTCCTGTACCAATTTTTGAAACGGTTTTGTTGGCCGAGAGAGCGAAGGAAATAGGAAGTGCGGTTTCCCTCATAATACGTTGCCTAAGTTCTCCGGCAAGTTTATAACATCCAAAAAAGCGATCCATTCCGGTGAGGTCAATATAAAATTCATCAATAGATGTTTTTTCGTAAAGAGGAACATTTTCTTTAATAATATCAGTAACCATATTAGAAAAGTAACTGTATTGTTCATGATCGCCTTTTACCACAATGGCATCCGGGCAAAGCTGTCGCGCCGTTTTCATGGGCATGGCTGAGTGGATGCCAAAAGCCCGCGCTTCGTAGCTGCAGGAAGCAACCACGCCACGATCACTTGATCCGCCCACTAAAACCGGTTTGCCTTCAAGCTTTGGATTTAATCGGCGCTCTACCGATACAAAAAAGCTATCCAAATCCATGTGCACCACATTCCTATCCATTCCTCTAAGGTACTGCGAATAGAAGCCTTGTCTTGCTATTGTTTATAGTATTTGGGCGGCACATTCATTAATTGGCAAGGCACCACAGATTAACCCTTAACAATTTGATAATATACCCTTAAAGATAAATAAAGACAAGAAGACGAACTTTATACTGTGAAGAACATCCTTTATATTCTATTATTTTTGGCATTTCACAACCTGGCTGTAGGCGGGAATAATGATAAGGCAAAAGCTTCTGTAAAAAACGTATCCGGCACTATTAAATCGGTAAGGGGCGAAGAAATTGCGGCGGCTAAAATTACTGTAAAAGAAACGGGCGAATCTTACTTTGCCGATTTAGAAGGAAACTTTAAATTTCAATTAAAAACCGACAAAACTTATTCTATTTCTATTGAAGTATTAGGTTATGCGCCTCTTGAAGTTAAATCAACCGATCTTACTCTGTTCTCAGAGCTAAGTTTAAAAGAACTTAATTAAACAACTCTAACTTATTGATTTTCAATAATTTGTATAGTTTTTGCGCCTGCAAAGTAAATTAATTGTTAAATTTTCATTTCCTTAACATTATGGGAGTGTTAAAGTATTACCTTTATAATTAAGATACGGTTGCTGAACCAAACTCCGGATCTGCTATATTATGAAAAAGTTAGGATTTATTTTAGCAGTGCTTGTTGGCCTTAATTTAAACGCGCAACAACTAAATGAAAAAGGTTTGTATATAACCAGCGATAACGAATTATTCAGCGGGGTTATGGCTTCAACTAATAATTCGGTAAAATCTGAAATTAGTGTAAAAAACGGCGTGATTAATGGCGAAGCTACTTACTTTTATGCCTCAGGCAAGGTGATGGAAAGCGGAATGTTTACAGATGGAAAAAAAGATCAGAAGTGGACGCGCTATAACGAAAACGGTACAATATCTGCCATAGCCTTTTATAGTTTAGGGAAAAAATCGGGAACTTGGTTAGTATTTGATGATAAGGGCACAAAGCGCTTTGAAATGAATTACGCTAACGGAGAAAAAACCGGAGTTTGGACAAACTGGGATGAGAGCGGAGTAGTAGTTAACAGTAAAAATTACAGTATAACTAATTAAAAAAGTTTTAAGGAATAATTAAAACTCAAATTTGTATCCCACGCCTTTTACGGTTTTAAAATAATCGTCACCTATTTTTTCGCGGAGTTTTCTGATATGAACATCAATGGTTCTATCTCCAACAATTACTTCATCACCCCAAACTTGCTCAAGAATAAATTCGCGGGTAAAAACCTTTCCCGGCTTGCTGCTTAATAACGAAAACAAGCGGAATTCTTTTTTTGGCAGATTAATTTCTTCCTCGCCTTTAAACACCATGTGTTTTTCTTTATCAATACGAATATTTCCAAATTCCATATTTGACTCTGAGGTGGCGGCATTTTGCAACCTTCTTAACAAAGCCTTTACGCGACTAATAAAAACCCGCGGCTTAATAGGTTTAGTAATATAATCATCGGCACCTACCTCAAAACCGGCAATTTGCGTGTAATCCTCACTGCGGGCCGTTAAAAAAGCAATCAACACATCCTGTAATCCTTTTTGTTCACGAATTTCGCGACAAGTTTCAATGCCATCCATGTCCGGCATCATTACATCCAGTACAATTAAATGCGGAATTTCCTTTTTAGCAATTTCTACGGCATCCCTGCCATTGTGGGCTGTTAAAATCTCATAGCCTTCCTTTTTAAGATTGTAACTTAAAAACTCGACAATATCGGGCTCATCATCAACTAATAAAATTTTAAAATTAGAGCTCATATAAAGGTTTTGACAAGCATAAAAATAGGCAATTAAGCAATGGCGCAAAGTTAACTAATCATTAAGATTTTGAGCAAATATGATTATTAAATTAAACTTTTGGTAACATCAAATTTAAGTGCAGGTCATTTTCATTTCTTTTTTTTGTGATGCAAAATAAAACCATGTTAAGATTAATTACAGCCGTTACTTTTTTATTTATTACTACTATCATTGTTGCGCAAACAGGCAGAATTTCGGGAACAATTGTAGACGGAAAAACCGGAGAAACATTACCCGGCGCAACGGCACTAATTGAAGGAACCCAAAAAGGCGCGCAGGCCGATTTTGATGGAAAATTTGCCATAAATAATGTGGCCCCCGGAAAGGTAACCTTAATTAACGCCTCTGCCTCGCAGGATTTAGGCGAAGTTGAGGTGGTGGTAACTTTAAATAAGGAAAACAACACCGCATTGGTTTTACAGCAAAAAAATAACGCAAGTGTAAGCGATGGTATTAGTGCCGAAACAATAAAGAGAACGCCAGATCGGAACACAAGCGATGTTTTAAAACGCATTAGCGGGGTAACCATACAGGACGATAAATTTGTAATTATCCGTGGCCTAAACGAAAGGTATAACGCCTCTTTTCTTAACGGCGCGCCGCTTCCAAGTACAGAGCCTGATAAAAAGGCCTTTGCCTTCGATCTTTTCCCCGCAAACATGCTAGACAACATTGTTGTAAATAAAACTGCTACTCCTGATATGCCCTCTGAATTTGCCGGAGGAATTGTGCAGGTGAATACCAAAAGTATTCCGGAAAAGAATTTTGTTTCGGTAAGTGTCGGCACAGGTTATAACACTATTACCACAGGAAAAGATAAAATTGTTTATAAAGGAGGAAAATGGGATAAGTTTGGTTTTGATGACGGAAGCAGAGATTTGCCCTCTGAAGTTCCTCAATATAAAGAACTTTCTTCATGGATATCTACAAAAGATCAAGGCAGAATGGCCACTTATTTTAATAACGATTGGGGTTATAGTAATGCACGGTTTTCGCCTAACAATGCTTTTCAGATTGGCGCAGGTTATAATTTTAAATTAAAAGAACGAGATTTTATTGGCGTTATTTTTAGCCTGGGTTACAGTGCCACACAAAATCTTTACACTTTAAAAAGAAAGGAATATTATAATTTATCGCCGATAAATATTTTACCGGCCGAAGAAGTGCAGTTGGAGCAGGCCTTTAACCAAAAAGTTTACCAAACACAAACAAGCACAGGCGCATTACTTAATTTAAGCTGTAAAATTGATAAGTTCAACAGCATACATTTTAAAAATCTTGTAAACGGAAATGCAGACAATCGCTTTATCAATTCCACCGGCAGTGCTAATTTGATTGATGCAAATCCTTCGCTCAACACAAATAATTCTCGTTTTTTTTCCGCTAATCAAATCGTTTCCTCCCAACTTAGCGGGGAGCATTTTATAGAAAAACCTAAAATTAAAATTTATTGGAATGTTTCTCAAAGCAATATTAAACGCGTGGTGCCTAATCTTCGTTTTACAGCCTACACCCGTTTTAAATCAGTGCTCGATCCCTCAGACCCTAATCCAAAAGACACAATATTATCCGCAAATGTCGCTTATGGAGGATCCTCTACAACAGGACCCGACTATTCCGGCTACCGCGTATATTCTAAGTTAAAAGAACGGATGAACAGTGCAAGGCTGGATGTGTCACGCGTTTTTAAGTTGAACGAAAAAATAAAAATTGAAGGAAAGGTTGGCGGTTTTTATCAATACAGAACGCGCACATTCGGCATCCGGCAATTTGGGTTAAGTCAATTTATTCAGCCCGGAAAATTTTTTGCCGACAGTTTAAGATATTTAACCGAAGATCAGATTTTTGCCACTCAAAACATGAGCGTTACACCCGATGGTTATGGCGGATTTAAACTGATTGAAATAACCATGCAAACCGATAATTATTCTGCGCAATCATCCTTAAGAGCCGGGTACGGCATGGTGGAATTTAAATATACTGAAAAAATAAGATTAATTACCGGAGCTCGCTATGAAAGTTTTAATCAGGTTTTAACTACTAATTACAATAAACCAAAAGCATTTGATTCTGTTTTTGTAAACTCGGTGGTTAATGATGTTTTACCTTCTGTAAATTTCATTTATAATATCACAGAAAAAATCGGCGCGCGACTGGCTTATTACAAAACATTAAACCGGCCGGAGTTCAGGGAACTTGCTGTTACTAATTGGTATGATCCGGAAACAAGGTTATCAATTGCCGGCACGTATTCACTAAGCAGATGTTATATTCAAAATTTTGATGCCCGATTTGAGTTTTACCCAGGCAAAGGACAATTAATAACCACATCAGGTTTTTATAAATATTTTAATAAACCCATTGAAAGATATATTTCAGGTGGCGACAAAAACCAGATTACCTATCAAAATGCAAATTTTGGTACCGTGTATGGCGCTGAACTAGAATACAGATTAAACGTTGGATCTTTATTTAAATTAGATTCAAGCAAGTTCTTTAACCATCTAAATTTATTTTCCAATTTGTCGCTTATTAAATCTTTAGTTAATGTGCGGGGAATTAATTCTGCTTTGCCGGATACACGGGTTATGCAAGGTCAAGCTCCATATATTATCAATGCAGGTATTTCTTATATAGATAATGATAACAATTTTAGTGTAACCGCAATGGTAAACAGAGTTGGCTCTCGTATTTATCTGGTAGGAAGCGATCAGGTTCCTAACCGTTGGGAAAACGCCCGAACGGTACTTGATCTTCAGGTTACAAAATCATTTTTTAAAAACCGATTGGATATACGATTTAATGTGAAAGATATACTTCATCAGGATTGGATTGTTTATTACAAGAACTCCAACAGAAAAGATAATTCGTACAACCCACAAACAGATTTGGTTAACTTTCAACGAAATTTTGGCACTGTATATTCTTTTGCTATTGGCTTCCGTTTTTAAATTTACCCTTAACAATATGTTAACACAATAGTAAGTTAAGCATAAGCTTCTCTTAATTATAAACCGGCCTTCCTCACTTACCTTTGCCTCATAATATTTTAAAATAAAAAATGAAAAAAAATTTATTAAGCTTACTTGCAACAGTAACATTAAGTGTTGGTATTTGCCAAACACCATTCTTTCAGCCTACCAGCTACCGAGGCGCTTTTGCTCCGGCTCCAACACCAATGTGGACGGACGCCTGGACGGAGTGGGATCCGCAAAACAAATCTTATCCCGCCCCCACAATGACGGTTAGTGGTAACATTACCGCTAACACAACATGGTTAACCGGGCAAACCATTCTTTTATCGGCACAATGTTTTGTTAAAAATAATTCAGTATTAACCATTCAGCCGGGCGTTGTAATTTTAGGAGACAAATCTGTAGCAGGAGCGGGCTTATTTATTACAAAAGGTTCTCAATTAATTGCCAATGGAACAGTTGCGGCACCAATTGTATTCACATCAAATCAGGCGCCCGGGCAAAGAGGTTTAGGAGACTGGGGCGGAGTAATTTTATTAGGAAAAGCAAGCAACAACAATCCAAACGGAATTAATAACATTGAAGGAATTCCAATTTCAGTTGATACAGAATATGGCGGTGGAACAACACCGGATAATAATGATAATTCGGGTTCATTAAAGTACGTACGAATAGAATTTGGCGGGTACGTTTATCAACCTAACAAAGAAATAAACGGTTTAACTTTTGGGGCTGTGGGTCGCGGTACTACCATTGAACATATTCAGGTGTCTTTTGCTAATGATGATTCTTTTGAGTGGTTTGGCGGAACAGTAAATTGCAAGTACCTTGTTGCTTACCGCGGAATTGACGATGATTTTGATACGGATAACGGATTTAGCGGAAATATTCAGTTTGGTTTAGGTGTTCGCGATCCTCAAATTTCAGATAATCCTTCGGTGTCCACTTCAGAAGGATTTGAATCCGACAACGATCCTACAGGAACTACATCCACTCCTTTAACTTCCGGTATTTTTACAAACATTACTGATATTGGTCCGTTGCGTGGTGTGTTAACTGCAACGTACGCTGCCGGATTTAGAAGAGGAGTTCGTATCCGTCGTAATTCAAATCTTAAAATTTATAACTCTATTTTTATGGATGATGCAACACGCGGTGTGTATGTTGATGGATCGGCTTGCGAAACAAATGCAAACTCCGGCGCCCTTAAGTTTATGAACAACATTGTTGCGGGTTACGGTCAGCGTGCTACTGAAACCGGTACATTTGGCATTTTAAATGCTAATCAATGGATTGTTGCACAAGGGAACGATACCTTAAAAACCACGGTTGGCATTTTAACTACCCCTTACAACTTTAATTCCCCTGATTACAGGCCGGGTACAGGAAGCACGGCTCTTGCAGGAGCAAGCTTTACCGATGCGCCTATTGCCGCAAATACTAACACTACAACGGGTTTTACTGAAGTTAAAAAACAAATTGGCTATATTTTATTATATCCAAACCCAACTTCAGGAAAAACAACATTAATGATTAACTCCAATATTAATTCGCGCCTTGAGGTTAGTATTTATGATGTAACAGGTAAACTTGTTGTTAATACTGGAAACAAGGAAGAGTTATTTGAAGGGATTAATCAAATTACCCTTAACACCGAAAATTTATTGTCAGGAGTTTACTTTGTAACATTAAACACCACGGTAGGTAAAGAAACTGTTAAGTTAATGGTTACTAAATAAGTTTTTTCTATTTTAATTAAAAACGCTCGCTAATATTGCGGGCGTTTTTAATTTATATATGACCGAGAGAAAAATTTTATTAGCCTTCAAAAAAATACAACAATGTAAAGAGCAGGCTTATTATCTGGAAGCCTTATTGAGAATTTATCATCTGAATATAGAAATAATTAGATTTATGAATTCCACATTCTCTGCTTCGGCTTTAGGGAAAGAAATAAAAGTTAAACATGAACTTCAACAATTGATAGAAGAAGTACAAGCCCGAGCCAACTTAAAAAGCATTGTGAGTAAAAAGAACTTAAAGCTCCTAAAGCCGTGGCTTGCTTCAATGGAGGTTTTTTTTAAAACATTAAAATCCGAGAATCCTTCAAACACAAAAATTTTGTTGCAACAAGGCGAACAACTTTTTGGCATTCTAAAAATATCCGCGAGTAAAATTTTAATTTCTCTCAAAGATTAATTTTTTATCTACAAAAAACCTCCTCTGGTCTAAATTAACTTTGCGCTAATTTTGGCTTCTCATCCACTTTCCTTTTTATGCTTTCCTTTGTTATATGGCAAACACAATATTGGAGGAGATACCTTATCACGAGCTAAAAGGCGCCTATCACAAATTAGAAAAAACGAACAAAGATCTTATTGATGGTTTATACTATGCGGCATTTGTACAGCAAGGGTTAATGCCTCAGGAAAGACATTTTAGAAAGTTAATGCAACCGTATTTTGTGTATTACAATCCTTTGCAAATTATTGGCGGCGATTTTTTTTGGATAGGCAAAAAGGAAGATTGGTGTTTTTATGCTGTAGGAGATTGCACGGGCCACGGGGTAAGCGGGGCAATGTTGTCATCCCTTGCCATAGGGTTTCTTAACTATGTAGTATATTCTAAAAATTTTGAAAAGATTGGCGATATATTAACCGAGATAGATAAAAAATGGATTGAAACGTTTAATCATCACCAGGATATTGATGTAAATAACGATTGGATGGAGATTTCGCTGGTGGCTTATAATTCTAAAACAATGCAACTTCAGTTTACAGGTGCCGGCAGTAACATTCTTATAATTGATGCGGATAACAATATGCGCAGGATAAAAGGAGAACACTATCCAATAGGCGGCTGGCAGATTGAAACAAACAGACGCTTTAACACACGGTTTGTAAATGTACTTGACAATGAAAAAGTATTTTTATATTCGGATGGATTTAAGGATCAGTTTGGTGGTGAAAGAAATAAGAGAATGGGCTCATTTAAATTTAACCAATTGATCTCGTCAACGGCTTATATGTCATGCTCAGAACAAAAAGAGTATATGGAAAATAAATTTAATATTTGGAAGAGTAATGCAGAGCAAACGGATGATGTTTGTCTTTTAAGAATAGATCTGTGATTTAATATTTAATTAACACTCTCTTATCCCCAACTTAATCTGTTTACACAATCTTTACCCGATTATGGAAGTGGGTAAAGCACTTATTGTTTTTATAGATAACACCATCTTTCAGATTTTTGAAAGTCTTGATGGGTTAAGCTCCACGTTTAAAAATATTCAAACCTTTACAAGTGAAAAAGAAGGCCTGGAATTTATTTATAAAAACTCGGTTGATGTGTTGTTTTTAAATCTTGATCTGCTCCATAACGATGCGGTAAGTTTAACCAAAGAAGTTAAATTAAATCCGCCTGCATCTAAACCTTTTGTAATTATTTATTCTGATAAGCAAGACGATTACGTACAGGAAATGGTATTTAACGCCGGTGCTGATTCATTTATTGATTTTCATAACAAGCCGGCTATTTTACAACTGTTTATTAAAAATTTATTACGCAGAAGAATCAACCAAAAAAAAGCGGCAAAAAAAACTATTGTAATTGATACTGAACAACATCTTGTTTTTAAAAACGGGGAACCATTTCAATTGCCTAAAAAAGAATTTAAAGTGTTTGAACTACTGTCCACAAATACCACCAAATTTTTTAGCAAAGAAGAAATTGCATTACTTATTTGGAAGGATGAAGAGATAGCAAAGAAAAGAATTATTGATGTGCATATTTATAATATTAGGCGTCAATTCGGGAAACGGATCATTCAATCACAAAAAGGAAAAGGTTATCGGCTTAATATAAAATAAGTCACATAATCTACTAATGCCCTTTATTATAAGTAGATTATTTTTTAGTGAAAATTTGGCTGAACGAACGGTAGCCATAAAAAAAGCTATTCGGTTTCGAATAGCTTTTTATATTAAAACAAACAACCAATTAAAGTTTTTTAAAAAATGCTTTCATTTTGGCAAAAACAAAAACGCATCTTTCAATTAGACTGATTGCACACAGAAAGAATTGGAAATCCAAAGAGCTTTCCGGGTGCAATCAAGCATTTTTAACTTAGCTTAACCATTTTATGCAATCCACTAAATCATTTTTTACTCCTAACAAATCTCTCAAAAAAGCAGCAGTTAAAAACATGTTTATAAATTACAGAGGTTATTCAGCAGGAGCGGCTTCGGCAGCAAGTACCTCTTTAATTTTATTTTCAATTTCTTCGGCAAGGTCTGGGTTTTCTGAAAACAAAGCCTTAACAGCATCGCGGCCTTGGCCTAATTTTGTTTCGTCGTAACTAAACCACGAACCGGCTTTTTTGATAATTCCTTTTTCAACCCCAATATCAATTATTTCTCCTACTTTACTGATACCTTCCCCGAAGATGATATCAAATTCAGCTTGCCTGAAAGGAGGCGCTACTTTATTTTTGATAACCTTTACACGGGCGCGGTTTCCGCTTACAACATCTCCGTCTTTTAGCTGACTGATTCTTCTGATATCCAAACGAACGGAAGCATAGAACTTTAAAGCGTTTCCTCCGGTAGTAGTTTCCGGATTACCGAACATAATGCCAATTTTTTCACGTAATTGATTAATAAAAATACAGCAACATCCTGTTTTACTGATAGTTCCGGTAAGTTTACGCAAGGCCTGGCTCATTAAACGTGCCTGTAAACCCATGCGGCTATCGCCCATTTCGCCCTCTATTTCCGCTTTCGGCGTTAATGCGGCAACCGAATCTATTACCACCAAATCAATAGCTCCGCTACGGATAAGATTTTCAGCAATTTCCAATGCCTGCTCACCATTATCAGGTTGAGAGATTAATAAACTCTCGGTATCCACACCTAATTTTTCAGCATAAAAACGATCAAAAGCATGTTCGGCATCAATAAAAGCGGCAATACCCCCGCTTTTTTGAACGCTTGCAATAGCATGAATGGCTAATGTTGTTTTACCGGAAGATTCGGGCCCGTATATTTCAACAATACGGCCTTTTGGCAATCCGCCAATACCCAAGGCAATATCCAAACCAAGTGAACCCGTAGAAATAGCTTCCATTGGCTCCACTTTTTTATCGCCAAGTTTCATGATAGTTCCCTTGCCATAAGTTTTTTCCAACTTATCAAGGGTTAATTGAAGTGCTTTTAGTTTTTCAGTATTAACTGACGACTTTTTGGAATCCGTTTGTTCCATTACATCTTCACCGTTTTTTCTTGCCATTTTATATTTTATTTATTGATTACGTATTTAATCCGGCTAATTTGTGCCGATGGTTATTTTAAAGTTAAAGCTCTGTTTTTTTAGTTTTAATGTAGTTTTTCAACCGCAAACCTTAACTTATGCACAAAGATATATCTTGAAAGTAGCATTGTCTTGCTATAATTTGTAGTATGTGGTTAAAAAGCCCTCTCTGTGCCACTTCCGGGAATAATAATCCCCTAAATTAAAACGCTAAAAATTAACTTCTCGTGCCGACATACATAAACTCAGCCAAATAAAAATTTAAAATATTTGGTTTATAACATAAACTACTTTATATTTGTAACATATTTATATTATATTATGACTAACGAAGAAACACTAAAACCCGAAGAAAGCTTGACTTTAATTACAAACATGATGAATACCGCTAAAAATAAACTGGCCGATGACGGCTTCCACCTTATTTTTTGGGGCTGGCTTGTTATTATTTGCGCCTTAACACATTATGCAACACTTCAAATGGGAATTGCGCTCGGCGAAATGGTATGGACAATTCTTCTTCCTATAGGCGGAATTATTTCAATGATTTACGGTATTAAACAAGGTAAAAAAGCTAAGGTTAAAACTTATATCGATACTTATTTAGCTTACACATGGGGCGGGTTTGGCATTGCCATGTTAATAACAATCGTTTTTGGTTATGCCCATGGAATTAAGGCTTCCTATTTTTTTCTGATGCTTTTATACGGATTGGCCACTTTTATTTCAGGAGGAATTTTAAAATTTAAACCTTTAATTATTGGAAGTCTTTTCTCTTTTTCGTTTGCTATTTTATCTGTTTTTGTAAGTGAGATCGATCAGTTTCTTTGTATTTCGGCTGCTTTGTTATTCAGCTATGTTATTCCCGGCCATTTACTAAGGGCAAAATATCGTTCGCAATCAGTATAATATGTTTAAAGATCTTGATCCTATATTGCACTCCCAATTAAGACTAGCTGTGGTATCCCTTTTGGTTTCGGTTAAAGAGGCCGAATTTACCTACCTGAAAGAACACACTAACTCCACCGCCGGAAACCTGAGCGTGCAATTGCAAAAATTGAAAGAAGCGGGTTACATTGATATTGAGAAAAAGTTTAAAGACAAATATCCTCAAACAATGTGCAAGCTAAATAAAAAAGGATTATTAGCCTTTGAAGTTTATTTTCAAAATATTCAACAGTACTTAAAACCAAAAAAATAAAATCTAATAACCAAAAAAGAAGCCATGCTATGGGAAGCAAGCTAAAAAAAGAGTAGAATTTAAAAGGCATTTAGTTGCGTATGTAATTGTTAACTCTTTTTTATGGGGAATGTGGCTGGTAAAAGGCAGGCTTTCTGATGAGGAAACAGGATGGCCTTGGCCGCTATTTTGCACGTTAGGCTAAGGATTTGAATTAGCTTGGCATTATGTAGGCACTTTTGTAAACTCAACAAAAAAAGACTGCCCGGTTAAAGGCAGCCTCTTTTAATTGATTATTAAAATATTTTATAATTATTGTTTTAACAAGGTAACGTGGCCAACGTAGTATTTCTTCCTGCCCTCTAAATCTGTTACCCATATCTTATAAATATATACATCATCCTTCGCTATTTGGCCGCTTCCTTTCACCGTTCCGTCCCATCCTGTTCTAAAGGCATTTGAAGTAAAGATGAGTTCGCCCCAACGGTCAAAAATTTCCATTTTATATTTATCTTCACTAATACCTACGCCTTTTGGAAAAAAGAAATCATTCCGGCCGTTTTGATCAGGTGTAAAAGCATTAGGAATATAAATTGCAAATTCCGGCTGCACCTCAATCAGACGTATTGCAGTGTCCCTACAGCCATAGTTATTTGTCGCCACCATAAATACCGTGTACATTCCGGAAACACCATACTCGTGGTGAGGGTTGGTTGCGGTGGAGGAGTTAAGTAAGGAAGAATAATCCCCAAAATCCCAAATATAAGAGCTGGCTCCTTGCGATAAGTTGTTGAACTGAACATTAGGCTCAAGTATGGTTACCGATTGCGGGTTAGGAGTAAAGTCTGCAAACGGAACAGGATATACTTCAATAACTTTTTCAGTAGTAGTGTCTTTATAACATCCGAAGCTGTTAGTTGCACTTACAAAAAACGAGTATATTCCTGCTGTTGGATAGGTAATAAACTGCGTATTACCCGATCCTTTTATACCTCCAAAATTCCAAAAATAAGTATCACCGCTTCCATTGTAAGCTGTGCTTGTAGAACCCGCTTGGAAGTTTACTTCTAAAGGCGCACATCCTTTAAAGGAAGTGGGTGAAAAAGTAAACTGAGGCAGCGGATTCACATTAACAGTAAACCCAGCCGTTGCATTAGGCAGGGAGCAGTTATCAGTAACACTAACCGAGTACACATTCGGAGTATTCGCGAAATTGGCGTTCACTACGATGTTGGGGGTGGTGAGTCCGTTAGACCAGTTG
>JACPOC010000010.1 GCA_016185125.1 Bacteroidota bacterium | reverse complement strand
GCATCGGCATCCACAACGGTACCATCCAGTAACGTATAGGTACCTTTTACCGTAGTGCCATCAGAAACAGCCCATTCCACACCACCTTCATAAATAGCATTGTTTGGACATTCGGGCTCGCAGGCACCGCAGTTGATACATTCTTCAGTAATCTTAATAGCCATTAGTACAGAATTTTTTGTGGTTGAATAACAATTTACATTTGCAGTTTCCCGCAGGGCGGGATTCTTTAAAACAAATGTAAGAATTACAATAATATGAATCTACAGGAAAGAATAAATTTATTGGCTGATATTGGTCACTATATTTCCACAGAAAATGCCCTATTGAACGAGGCCAAAGAGCAGGCCTATTTGCATAACAATTGGTTTATACCACCTTTTATTGAGCTTTCTTTAAAGAATATAGCAGAGGGTTTTTTACAAAAGGATAAATTGGAGAAATGGACGGCCCATTATCATCTCGATGATAATATCACGCCACGAAAAGTTGGGGTCGTTATGGCCGGCAATATACCATTAGTAGGCTTTCATGATTTTTTATGTTGTTTTATTGCAGGCCATAAACAGCTTATTAAACTTTCTTCCAAAGATGAAATTCTGCTGAAACATATTGTGGAAAAAATGAAATCGATCAACAGTTCCTGTGAAGCAATGATCGGTTTTGCAGAACAATTAAAAAGTTGTGATGCGTATATTGCCACGGGCAGTAATAATAGTGCCCGGTATTTTGAACATTACTTTAGCAAGTACCCCAGTATTATAAGGAGAAACAGAACCTCCGTAGCAGTTCTTGATGGAAATGAAACAGTAGCTGAATTGGAAAAACTGGCGGATGATGTTCACCAGTATTTTGGATTGGGTTGCCGGAATGTTACGAAGATTTATGTACCCAATGGATATGATTTTGTTCCTTTATTAGACGCCTTAAAAAAGTATCAGCACTTTTTTGAACATCATAAATACCGCAACAATTATGATTACCAGCTGGCGATTTACTTAATGAACAATTTGTATTATATGACCAACGATTCCATTGTACTGGTAGAAAATAAAAACCTGTTCTCTCCTATTGGTTCTTTGCATTATGAATTTTATCCGGATGCGGAAGCACTGAAAAGTCTATTGACAAAAAATCAGGAAGTTCAGGCTATTGTCGGAAAAAATTTCATTCCCTTTGGACAGAGCCAGCAACCGGGTCTTATGGACTATGCCGATGCAGTGGATACCATGCAATTTTTATTAGGGCTATAGGACAGGAAGCAGCTTTTGTTTTACATCATACATCGTATCAGTAACATCCCGCATCTTCTTATCTTTGTTAAGAACTACGAAACTCTTCATAATGAATTGTTAAACTGG
>JACPOC010000006.1 GCA_016185125.1 Bacteroidota bacterium | reverse complement strand
AGCCGTTATTACTACCGCCGGAAATTTACCTGCCGATTTTGTTATACATACGGTGGGTCCCGTTTGGCGGGGCGGCAATAATGATGAGGCAACTAAACTTACTTCCTGTTACAACAGCTCCTTAAAAATAGCGGCTGAAAACAGCTTTTTAAAAGGCAATAAAAAATAACAGGAGATTTGTAATCTTACAGGAACCACACCTACCTAAAAGCCCTCGACAAGTTGTAAGATATTTGCCAACAATACCTTTCAAATAACTTATAAACGATAACTTAAAAATTCCTTTAATTTTCTTAATTTTAGCAAGAACCGTTCTAATGAATCCTATATTACAAAATATTGCTATTAATGAGGGCAAAAATAATCCAAAACGGAAATATGATCCATCCATAAATAAAGAAATAAATGAAGAGTTACGGAAATATAGAATTAAACTAAGAGGGGAAATTTTAGGTTTTTTTCTACTTAGTATAGGAATTATTCTTGCGGGTTTTGGATTAAAGAGCTTTTTATTGGCTGCCGGTTTTATTGATGGGGGAATTACTGGAATTTCATTGCTTTTGGCAAAAGTAACAGGTGTTTCTCTACCCTTCCTTATCATTTTATTAAATCTTCCATTTATTGTTTTAGGCTATAAACAAATGGGATTAAATTTTGCTATAAAAACAACCTTTGGAATAACCGGATTAGCACTTTGTCTTTCTGTTGTTGATTATCCTATTCTTACAAATGATAAATTATTGATAGCTATATTCGGTGGTTTTTTTCTTGGTGCGGGTATTGGACTGGCTATCAGGGGTGGCGGTGTATTGGATGGAACAGAAGTTATGGCAGTGTATCTGGAAAATAAAACTACGCTTTCCCTGGGCGATATAGTGTTGGTTTTTAATGTTTTTATCTTTTTGGTTGCCGCTTACCTACTTTCGGTAGAAGTGGCTCTGTATTCCATGCTTACATACTTTGCTGCCTCCAAAACTATTGATTTTATTCTGGAAGGAATTGAGGAATACACCGGCGTTACCATTATTTCAGCCAGAGCCGGAGAAATTCGTAAAATGATTACCCAAAAACTTGGCAGAGGCGTAACAATCTATAAAGGAATGCGTGGTTACGGAAAAAAAGGCGAAGCGAGGGGAGAAATAGATATTCTTTTTACTGTGATAACCAGATTAGAGGTTACGAATCTAAAAATGGAAATTGAAAAAATTGATGCAGAGGCATTTGTTACAATGAGCAGTATTAAAGAAACCAAAGGCGGCATGGTAAAAAAAAGGGCGCTTCATAAATAATAACAGAGTATGTGGCTAGCTTTTTCCCGGATTCTATTGAGGAATAAATTTTCTTTCACAATAGGTATTGTTTTAATGACAATGTTTATGGGTTATAAGGCCTCAAAAATGGAACTATCGTATGAATTTGCCAAGATACTTCCCGAAAACGACCAAACTTTTATCGAATACCAACGTTTTAAGAAACAATTTGGTGAAGATGGTAACGTGATGGTAATTGGTTTTGAAGACAAAAATTTCTTTACACTTAATAAATTTAATGATTGGTTTCACATAAGTAAAACCATCAAAATAATCAGTGGAATAAAGGATGTTCTATCTGTGCCCACGGTTTATAAAGTAGTTAAAAATGACAGTATCGAGAAACTGGAATTTAAACCCTTAGTTTCAAAACTCCCCGTATCTCAAAAAGAAGTAGATAGTCTCAAAGTTGATTTCTTAGCATTACCTTTTTATGAAGGCATTGTTTATAATAAAGAACTGGGTAGTAATTTAATGGCAATTACTTTTAACAAAGCATCGTTAAATTCTAAAAGACGTATTGACTTAGTAAAAGAGATAAAAATTTTGATTGAAGCATTTGGTCAAAAGCATCATTTAACGATGCATTACTCTGGTATGCCTTACATCCGCTCTCAGATGATGGAAAAGATATCAAAGGAAATGACACTATTTTTAATTTTAGCAATAATTATAACCGGCTTTATTTTATGGTTGTTCTTTCGGTCAGTACTAAACGTGTTCTTTTCCTTATTAATAGTAACAGTTGGTGTTATTTGGTCTGTGGGTTTTCTCGAGTTATTTGGCTACAAAATCACTGTTTTATCTGGTCTTATAGCCCCTTTAATAATAGTAATAGGCATACCGAATTGCATTTTTTTAATAAATAAATATCAAATAGAATTTTTACGACATCGCAATAGGTTAAAAGCCATCACTGCAATGATTAATACTATTGGGGTAACTTTATTTTTAGCAAATGTTACTACTGCTATAGGTTTTGGCGTTCTTTATTTTACAAAAAGTTCAATGCTTGTTGAGTTTGGTGTGGTAGCCGCTTTAAGTGTAATGGCTACATACTTTATTACACTTATATTAATTCCTGTGATTTTACTTTTTTTACCCTTGCCCAAAGCGCGTCATACCAAACATCTCGATAGTAAAAAAATTACCCAATTATTAAGGTTCGTTGATAATATAGTACACCAGAAGAGAAAAGCTATTTATTTAATAACAGCAATAGTAACGCTTTTTTCACTGGTCGGAATGCTTAAAATTAATTTTATTGGTTACGTAGTTGATGATCTTCCAAAAAATGATCCGGTATACACCGATCTTCATTTCTTTGAAAACGCTTTTAAAGGAGTTTTACCTTTTGAAATTGCTATAGATACCAAAAAACCTAATGGCTTATTTGCTAATAATGCTAGAACAGTTTACAAAATCAAGGCTATGCAGAATATTTTTTCTGAATATAAAGAATTTTCTAAACCGCTTTCCATAGTTGAAGCAATAAGATTTTCTTATCAAGCATTCAAAGGCGGTAATAAAAAATATTATAAGTTGCCTGCCATTACAGACTTGAAATCTCTTTCGGATTATTCAGGATCGCTTACCGGGCAGGACGCCAAATTAAAATCGTTTTTAGACAACCCCAAACGCATAACCCGTGTGAGCTATCAAATGGCCGACATAGGATCTAAACGAATCAAGGAATTAACGCGTGAACTAAAACCCCGTATAGATTCCATCTTTGACCCGGGAGAATATCATGTAAGTCTTACCGGTCATAGTTTAGTTTTTTTGAAAAGTAACGATTATCTATTGTCCAATTTGCTAGAAAGCCTTTTAATTGAAGTGATTTTAATAGCACTTGTGGGCATGGCTTTGTTTCGCTCAGTAAGAATTATTATATTATCAAAAATTCCTTGCTTAATTCCATTAATTATAACGGCCGGAATTATGGGCTTTTTGGATATCAGATTTAAACCTTCCACCATTTTAATTTTTAGTATTGCTTTTGGCATATCCTCAGATGGTACAATTTATCTGTTAACCAAATACAGGCAGGAATTACTTAAAAATAAAGGAATTGCTTCGCTGGCTATATCCGCTGCTATTAAAGAAACAGGCTTAAGCATGGTTTATACTACTATAATATTATTTTTCGGATTTGGAGTGTTTTCTATTTCAAGTTTTGGAGGAACTGCCGCTTTAGGTGTATTAATCTCTTTAACGCTTGTAATTTCTTTGTTTACCAATATTATTTTATTGCCCGCAATATTATTGTCAATCGATAATAAAAGGAGTAATAAAAAACTAATTAGTGCAAATGTTGTAGATGAATAAAATGAAAAAATTATTTTATATCTACACCTCGGCATGTAAATGCAATACCCTGTTGCCCTTGTGTCGAAATCATTATTGACTCAAACACCGGTGTTGAAGAAGTTTGCGGAGCTAACCACTCGAAGTCGAAATTAGCACCTGTACCTCCTTCGTTATCATTGGATGGGAGGATAATTTCAATTGTTTCACATGGATTTACAAAAACAGGCCAGTCCAAATATTTTCTAATTAATTTACCCTGGGTATTATAATAGTCAATGCTTTTTAAAAAAATTCTGTTATGCACATCAGTATTTCTTATACTCACGGTTACTGTTAAATCAACTTTAATATCCTGGGATCTTTGGTAAATTTGAGCGTATAGAGGCAGATATGTTCTATGCGAATTTAAGCTGTCAATTTTTCGCTCTATTTTCCTTGTCGTCCAATCGGGTATAAGATATTCGTATTTTGTGTCATTTTTGCAACTCAAAAACAATAAGGTAATTACACCACAAACTAATAAATTTTTCATTCAGCTTTTACACGTAAAAATAAGAATAATTAGACTATGCCAGAAAACAATTTTTCCGTTAATGAGTGTCATGCCATCAGTATAAAAGAATGTTTTTTAAAACCATAACAAGAGAAAATAAGATTTAGAATAGAGCCGTTATTACTACCGCCGGAAATTTACCTGCCGATTTTGTTATACATACGGTGGGTCCCGTTTGGCGGGGCGGCAATAATGATGAGGCAACTAAACTTACTTCCTGTTACAACAGCTCCTTAAAAATAGCGGCTGAAAATAATTGTAACTCAGTGGCTTTTCCGGGCATAAGCACCGGCGTGTATGGCTTTCCAAAAGATAAGGCAGCTAAAATTGCGGTAACAACCGTTATAAAATTTCTGAATGAAAACCACAAGCCCGAAAAAGTAACATTTGTGTGTTTTGATGATGAAAATTATGATCTGATAAATAAGGAACTTCATGAAATTTAGCGTGAAAAAATATCCGCGAAAATCGTTGGAATCTGCGGCAAAAAATAGTCAAATCTTTTTGCTTTTATTATTGACCATTTTTTTAGTTGGCTGTAATACTCCTGACGTAAAGAAGGGTACCGATGTAATAGCTGTAACGGAACCGCCATTGGCTATAATAAACTATACTTTATCAGAAACTTTTCCTCACGATACAACTTGCTTTACCGAAGGACTTTTAGTACACGAAGGGAAACTTTTTGAAAGTTCGGGTGCGCCGGATAATCTTCCAAAAACAAGATCTTATGTTGGCATAGTAAATTTAAAAACAGGGAAAATTGATATTAAGGCGGAGCTTGATCGCAAAACATATTTCGGCGAAGGGATTGCTATATTGAATAACAAACTTTTTCAGCTCACCTATCAAAATCAAACAGGATTTATTTATGATGCCTCTACTTTTAAAAATCTCGGTCAGTTTACCTATAAAAATAAAGAAGGTTGGGGCTTAACTACTGACGGTAAATTTTTAATAATGAGCGATGGCACCGGGGAGCTCACTTATTTAGACGCTACCACTCAAAGCTTTGTTAAAACCCTTTCTGTTAACACCGATATGTATGATATGCCCGATCAATTAAACGAACTGGAATACATTAACGGTTTTATTTACGCAAATGTTTGGCGAACCAATAACATCATTAAAATTAATCCTGCGAATGGAAAAATTGCAGGTATTCTTGATTTGAGTGCCTTAATGGCAAAAGCAAAAAGTAAACATCCAAATAGTTTAGAAATGAATGGCATTGCTTACGATTCGGTTGCTAAAAAAATATATATTAGTGGTAAAATGTGGCCTGAAACTTATCAGATACAATTTGAAATTAATAACCCCTGAACAGTATGATGAATTTTGATGATAACGATTTTAATTTTTCGGATGATGGAAATTTTGAATTTGAAACAAAACTTGAAAAACTAAAAAAATTTCCACTTTACATAAAGGCAATGGAATTGCTGGAAACCGTTGACGCGTTATCAGCGAGTATGAGCAAAGAAGACAGCGATTTATATTCGGCTATTCTCCGCGAATCTGCTATGATGATTCCTCCTAAAATTGCGGGCGCTTACGGCTCCGATAACTGGCTCATCTGCATGCAAAACGCCTCTATTATCCGTTATCATGCACAATACCTTGTAACATCCACCACAGGCCTTTTAAACTTTACAAGCACCGATAAAAATTACATTAAAGTAATGCGCGATGATTTAAAAGAATTCCGAAAATTATTTATTGCCTGGGTTAACACCTTCGATAAATTAAATAAACAAGACAGCGATACTTGGGGATTATTTAAGTGAGAAGACCTATCTTTAAAATTTAAAAACGTTTTATAAAAATAAATTTATTTCGCTGATTTTTTTTTAAGTTAATAGAAGAGGTTTCCAATACTTTCTGAACTTTCCATTCTTATAAATTAATAAAAAAAAATAAATATTCCAAAAAAAAATGCACGAATTTATTAGTGTATATTTTTTTACTGGATTAAACCCTTTTAGCTCGCATCTAAGAAACTCTATTTTAAATAACTGAAATTTTTAACTTATTTAAATTTGATAGTTATCCAAACTTCGTTATCTTTATTATACGTATGTATTATTTTACCGGATGAATGAGGCCAATACAGGTATAATTTTTTGATTATTAATATACAATAATCCCCTTTTATTGTTTAAAATTTAAAAATATGAAACAGCCATTACAAATTTTATTAGGGGACGAAAGTAAGAAAGATTGTTTGTATTTTGCCAAAGCTTTAAATGAAATTCCCATTGAAACTAAATTAAAAACAGTTAATAATGGCGGCGAATTAATGAAGTATTTGGAAAAGCATTTGGATACACCTCCCGATATATTGTTTTTGGATTTTAATATGCCATGCAAAAATGGTTCGCAATGTTTAATGGAAATTAAAAAGGATAAAAAATTAAAAATATTTCCTGTTATTGTTTATTCCGATCAATTGCACCTTGAAATTGCTGATTTACTTTATGATCAGGGCGCGCATTATTATATGCCTAAAATGGAATACATGGAACTTAAGTTTACACTCCACCGAATTCTTAATATGTTTATAAAATCAGATTTTAGCCGTCCTTCTCGCAAAAAATTTATTTTTAATGTTGTGGAAGCTTAATTTATCTTTTAATGGCATGATTTTTATATGATATTATTATAATGTTTTAAAAATAATAATATGCATTCTCATATTTTAAACCCGGATCCTGATAAAAATAAATCGGAAGAAGAAACTCCGCTTGATGAAACCGGTGCCGATCATATAGGATCTAACAATACCGACGAAAATTCAGAAGGGCGCAAAGAAGGCAAAAGCTTTTATGAAAAATTGCGTGAAAATGAGGAAGATAAGCCTGATAAGCGTAAGGAATAATTAAACCCCTTAATAAGCCAACAGTTTTTCCATTGCTTTTTCAACTTTTTCGGCATTTGGTAACATGGCTTTTTCTAATGTTGAGTTTAAAGGAATGGCAGGAAGATTTTCGGCGCCAATCACCATTACAGGCGCATCCAAATATTTAAAACAATGTTGACTGATACGCGAGGCTATTCCCTGCGCGAAGCCGTTGTGCACAGGCTCTTCGGTTAACACCATAACTTTGCTGTGCTTTGTAGCACCTGCAAACATGGCTTCTTCATCAAGCGGGGCAAGCGTTCTAAGATCAATGATCTCCACCCGGCCTTCAAATTTTTTAGCGGCCCTTTTAGCCCAATAAACACCCATGCCATATGTTATAACGGTTAGCGACTTTCCTTTTTTTATTTCTTCTTCAGAAGCTTCCTGCACAATTCGCGCCTTACCAAAAGGTATAATGTAATCTTCGTCCGGCTCAATGGTGCGGGCATCTTCCGTTCCTTTTATTTTGCTCCAGTACAATCCTTTATGCTCCAGCATTACCACAGGATTGGGATCATAATAAGCTGATTTCATTAAGCCCTTAAGATCGGCCCCTGTGCTTGGATAGGCTATTTTTATACCTCTTATGTTTGTTAAAACACTTTCAATACTGCTGGAGTGATAAGGCCCGCCGCTGCCGTAGGCTCCAATAGGCACGCGTAAGATCATGCTTACCGGCCATTTTCCATTGCTTAAATAGCAGCTTCGGCTAACCTCGGTAAACAATTGATTTAACCCCGGCCAGATATAATCGGCAAACTGAACTTCAACAATGGGTTTTAAACCTACCGCGCTCATACCCACGGTTGAACCAACAATAAATGCTTCTTGTATTGGCGTGTTAAAAACACGGTAATCGCCAAATTGCTGCGCCAAAGTAGCAGCTTCCCTGAAAACTCCGCCCAGCCTGGCACCCACATCCTGGCCGTACAATAAACATTCAGGATGTTTGGTCATCAGTTCTCTTATAGCAAAAAGGGCACTATCCACCATAACGGTTGGCTGCTTGCCACTTGGTGTGCGCTGGCCTTTTTCCTCCGTTACCGGAGTAGGGGCAAATTCATGTAACATAACGTCTTCCGGCTGTGGATCTTCCTCGGCTAATGCTTTTTGATAATCTGTTTCAACCAGTTGTTTTGCTCGATTTTCAATTTTCTTTATTTCTTCCGCGTCAACGCCGGCAATAATGAGTTGATTTCTTAAGCGAGGCAAAGGATCGCGTTTGCCGGCCTCTTCCAAATCATCGCGGTACCATTCTTTTCTAACGCCGCTGGTATGATGATTGAGTAAAGGCACCTTAGCGTGTATCAGCATCGGACGCCTTTCTTCCCGAATTATATCCAAACATTCTTTAACTGTATTATAACTTAAAATAAAGTCGGTGCCGTCAATTGTGCGGGTTTCAAGGCCTTTAAATCCTTTGGCAAATTCGGTAATATCCTGAGATCTTATTTCGCGGGCGTGCGCACTAATGTCCCACTCATTATCCTGTACAAAATATAAAATTGGTAGTTTGCGTAAAACGGCCATTTGAAAGGCTTCCGACACTTCTCCTTCGGTGCAACTTGCATCACCTAACGAACAAACAGCTAATGGTTTTTGAGAAACGGGCTGAGCAATTCCTGCGTCTTCCATGTATTTCATTCCCATAGCAATGCCGGTTGTAGGAATGGCCTGCATGCCTGTTGCACTTGACTGATGGGGGATTTTTGGCATATCCGCACGGCGTAAACTTGGATGCGAATAATAAGTTCTTCCACCTGAAAAGGGATCGTTTTTTTTGGCAAGGAGCTGCAGCATTAATTCAAAAGGTTGCAAACCAATACCCAATAAAATTGAATCATCGCGGTAATAAGGACTAACAAAATCCTGCGGTAATAATTGTAAGCCTAATGCCAATTGCACCGCTTCATGCCCGCGGCTTGTTGCATGAACATATTTGGCAGTAACTTCTTTGTTGGCTTCAAAAAGTTCGGCCATACTTTTAGCCGTGCACATTAACTCAAAAGCCTGTTTTAATATTTCAATGGGGATTTTGGTTTTCAGGTTCAATGGCTCAGAAGAAGTTTTCATTAGGTGTGTTTAACAAGCTAAATATACTGAAATTCAATTTAAAATTGTTATAAAACCGGATGGTTGAAATTTAATTATTTAAGTGAATTTGCGATGAAAAGATAGTTTTTAACAAAAATGACACTTATTAACAATCTTGTGTAAACAATCTGTTAATCAATGTATTAAATAGTGATAAAATGGAGTGTAATTTTATTTTTAATGTTTTTTAAGAAAAAGTACATATTATTTGTATTTGTTTTGTGCAGTATATTTTCCTGCCGGCAAAAGCGTGAAGTTGTACAAACTGTAACATCGGCTCCTTCAAAAAGCCCCGTTGCCACTTGGCAAAACAGTTTAGGAATGACAAATGGAGAAATTAAAAACAGCAAACTTTATTCTTTTGTAACTGAATGGTATGGCACTCCCTACAAATACGGAGGCTGTGCTAAAAGCGGAGTAGACTGCAGTTGCTTTACCGATATTTTATATGAAACTGTTTATGGCCGTAAAACCGCACGCAGCTCTTCTGAAATAATGAAGGCTTGCGACAAAGTAAATGCAGAGAAAATCAGAGAAGGTGATCTTGTTTTTTTTATTACCAATGGCAAAAGCGTATCGCATGTGGGGGTGTATTTAAAGAAGGATTTTTTTGTTCATTCAAGCACCGGCAAAGGGGTAATTATTAGCAGCCTTAATGAAGCTTATTATAAAAAGAATTTTTACTCGGCAGGCAGATTAAAACATTCATCTTAATTCATGGAAGCACTTGAAATTTCAATACCCCGGCGTTTAAAATATTTAAGAATAGTAGTTACAATTGGATTATTTATTTCATTTTTATTGTGTTTTAATTTGTGGGGCGGACAGAGATTTTTTCCTGCAATACCGGTTATAAAAAATTTTATTTTAATGCCTCCTTATGATTACGCTCTTATTATTTTAAGTTTAATTTTTCTTTTGTGTTCCCTTATTTTAAAACCCACCCGTTCATTTATATTTTTGGCTCTTATTGTTAATTGTGTATTGGTGCTTTTTGATCTTAACCGCCTTCAGCCTTGGTTTTATATTTATAATGTAATTCTTATTATTTTTCTTTTTTACGATGGAAGGGTAGATAATCCGAATAGATTTACTTCGTTTTTCATTTATATTCAATTGATTGTGGCATCGGTATATGTTTTTAACGGACTTAGTCAGCTAATAAATCCTTATTTTATTATAACTGATTTTCGGGATGCCATACTTCCTCTTGAAAAAATTGTCAGCGACCGGCAATTTGCATTCTTTTTAAAAATAGGAAAAGGGGTGCCTTTTTTATTCTTATTTATTGGTTTTGGGTTGTTAGTTAAACCTGTTAAATATCTGGCAATAAGCCTGGGTATTGGCCTTCATTTTCTTCTTATTATTCTTCTATTTCCTTCGGTAAATAACAGTAATTACGCCCTTTGGTTTATGAATATTGTATTTGCGTTTATGATGGTGTTTTTATTTTCTGGTAAAACGCAGCAGCGCTATTTCAGTTTAACGGTATTGTTTCAGAGGCCTTTATTTTACATAGTGCTTATTACTTTTTGGATGATGCCCATGTTGAATTACAGTAAGCGATGGCCAAGTGCCTTGTCTTCTAATTTTAAAAGTGGAAATTCGGACAAAGAAAATATAAAAATTTCGGAAAACACTTTTAAAGCATTGCCGCTTTATGTAAAAAGTTTTTGTAATAGAAATGATAATTATTATGTTTTAAAGGTGAGTTCCTGGTGCCGCCACGAATTGCACTCAGAATACTTTAATCAAAGTGTTTTGGTAGATTTAGCGCTTAAAGATGCCTTACTGATAACTGATTTGGAAGGGGAAACCCCGGGCGATGAGTTAAGCGTTAAATAGGTTTAAGGTTAAATTTAAAGCTTCCTGTAATTTTAGCACAAATTGTATTTTATTAATTGTTTAAACTACCACGTAATTTTATATTTGTATAAATTTAAATTAAATGAATAAAATATTAATTGGATTAAATGTTTTGCTGGTTGCGGCGGTTGCTTTTTTATTTTATAAAGTAAATTCTTTAAGTTCAGATACCGACGTTAGTGTTAAGCAAGACAACACAATAGAGCCAATAAAAAAAGATAAAGATATAATAAAAGTAAGTTCTATTAATTCAGTTTCAACCCCGGTTACAGGCAAAATAGCCTTTGTAAATATTGATCAGATTAATGAGCAAAGTACTGAAGTAAACGATCTGGTAGCTGAAGCAAAGCGCTCAAAAACAAATATTGAAGCAAGTGTAGAAAGTTTGAGCATTAAGTATCAAACAAAAATGGAAGAATACCAGGCTTCCGCAAAAGCCGGTATACGCTCACAAGCCGATATGGAAGCGTTAGCAAAAGAAATTCAGACTATTGAACGTGAAGCGCAAAATAAACAACTTCAGATGGATAACCTGAGTATGAGCATAAATGAAAAAAATACCGCTTTCCAGGAAGGGTTAAAACAATTTTTAGCGAAATGGAATAACGGCCGTTTTGATTATATTTTAACGTATAGCAATGCTATTCCCAGTATGCTTTTAGGAAATGCTTCATTGGATATTACCAAGGAAGTGATAGAGAATGTGAATGCGGAATATAAAAATAGAAAGAGTTCATCAAAAATTAAAAAGTAATGAGCAAACTGTACGAAAAAATAAAATCGGTTGAAGAGTTTCATACCACTTTTAAAATTGGGAATGCTTCAGAGATTAAATTGATTGATGAAAAGGACTATACACTGCGCTACAACTTGATTAAGGAAGAAAATGAAGAATACCTGGATGCCTGCAAAAAAGGTGATATTATTGAAATTGCGGATGCTTTGGGAGATCAATTATATATATTATTCGGCACCATTTTAAAGCACGGACTTCAGCATAAAATTGAAGAGGTGTACGATGAAATCCATCGCAGCAATATGAGTAAATTGGATGAAAAAGGTCAGCCTATTTATCGTGAAGATGGTAAAGTATTAAAATCGAATCTTTATTTTAGGCCTGATATTAAAAAAGTTTTAGATAAAGTTTAGAGCTATTTTGCCCGCATTACTTTAAAAAATTATTTTTCTTTTTTAATTGTGGGTTTTCTGGTTAATATAATGGTTACATCAGTAGTACGTGATTCATTTACAACAACCTCATTTTGAAATCCATCTGAAAACCCTGCACTTTTAATTTTAATATTGTATTTTCCTTTTTCAACAGAAATCCGACCTAAAGATCCATCGTTATCCGAACTTCGCACTAATTTTAAAGTATCGTTTATAGTTACGGTAAAATCAGTTTTCGTCAATGGAATTTCGGCTGTTTTAATTTTTTCGGCAGCATAAATAAAAATACACTGCGATTTTAAAACACCGGTTATAAAAAATAAATAGAGGAATAATTGTTTCATAAATAGTTATTTTTTCTTAATAGGCTTTTTAACTTCAGGCACAGGAATAGATTTTCGAACACATGTAACCACTAAATTATTTGTTCTTTTAGCTTCTATTATTACATTTTTAGTTTCTGAAATAACATATACCGGATTGGATAATACCACTTTATATACGCCTTTTTCTAAGTCAAATTTACCTAAACTGCCTTCTGAAGTACTTGTCATTTCTGTTTTTATGGTATCATTAAATGTAAGCTCAAATTTTACATTTGCTAAAGGTTTAATTTCATCACCAAATTTTTCGTTTACTGTAATTCGAATGGCCTGAGCCGGGCTTAACATGCAGATAAATACAAATAGAATGGGGAGAATAAATTGTTTCATATTAAAAATTGCTTAATATTTGAGTGTAAAAATGCTTCAAAACGGCGGGTTTAAGTATTACAATAAATACTATACCAAATATAGCGCCCCAAAAGTGTGATTCGTGACTGATATTATCAGAATAATTTGACTTTTTTTTACGCATTATTAAAAAATAACTTACTCCTAATAAAAGAATTCCCGCAACCCAGCCGGGCATAGGTATAAAAAATAAGCCAATGGTAGCCTGTGGTACAAGCATTATCCAGCAAAACATAACCGAAGAAATAGCCCCACTTGCACCTAAAGAAGAATAGTCGGGATTTTTTCTATTTCTGATGTATTCAGTGATAGAAGCGGCGTAAATTCCTCCGGTAAAAAGAATCAGATAATACAGCTTTCCTAATTTCTCATCAAAGAGTTGCGGAAAAAGCCCGTTTTCAAGCGTAACTCCGAAGCTGAATAAAGCCAGGCAATTAAATGCAAGATGAAGATAATCTCCATGAATAAATGCGTGAGTTAAAAAACGGTAATGCTCTTTATAATGATAAATAGAGTAGGGATGAAACATATACTTATTCATTGCATTTTTATCCTTAAAACAATACAATGAAAAAGCAATAATTAGGCCTAAAAAAGTATAAGTAATCATTAAGTAAATATAAGAAGTGCTTTAAACTATTGCTAATAAAAGCTGTTAAGGAGCAGTTGTTTTAATAAAAAACGTATAAATAAGAGTAATTAGAATTTACTTCTTAGCCTTGCGCGTTTACGCTTTTGTTTAAAGATATATCCAACTGTAAATTCAAGGCTTATGTAGGAGTCTTTCTCGATATCGCCTCTTTGGGCGGCAAGTCCATCTCCGCCGGGTGAAGTAGCCCCCGGAATATTACCCTTATTTGGATCGGCCATTTGTGCTGAAAGCGGGCCATACGCGGCCGCAAGAGCGTCCTTATTGTAATAGCGAGTACTCACATCATCAATATAATCGGTAAAGGTTTTTCGGTATGAAAATTCAAAGCCAATAGTCCATATTTTTTGTAAAATTAACTTATAGTAAATACCCAAAGGAATGCAAATACTGTAATTGGAATATTGTGGCGGACCTCCGGGCAAACCTTGGCCTTCGGTATGCAATGGCCTTAGTTTTACATAGCCATTTGGCCCCAGTCCCTTAGGATTATAATAAAAACCACCAATTCCGGCGAAAAGAAATAAGGATGTGTTATTACCTTTCATCCTTCTGGTAAGTGTGCGTTTAATACCATAACGGTTTCCAACTTTGTTACTCATCCAGCCAATTTCTACCCGACCCGAAAGTTCAAAAATATTAGATTTAAAATTTAAATTTCTATTGTTACGAAAAGGATCGGCAGTTAATGCATCATTACCTTTTACAACCAGGTAATTAAATTTTGAGGCTACATTTAACCATCTTAAAATTTTGTAACGGTAAGCTAAACCAAATGCAGTGCGGGTTTGAGAAAACTCTAAATCTACAGGACTGTTATGCGTTCCGGCTTTATTTAAGCCTCCCAAATCGCCCAAAAAATTTGAGGCCCCCATGCTCACAAAAACCTCTTTTCTATACTTTTTCCAGTCGCCCGGGCGAGAAAAATTCTGAGATTTCAGATTAAATGCAAATACAAGCAGTACAAGGAATGTAAAAAGTTTTCTCATTTAAAGTTTGGCAGTTTAAAAATACAACATTATTTTTGGTTTATAGAATAACGTTGCCTCAATATATGGCTAAGAATTTGTTAATAAGTGTAACTAATTGAAAAACAGTTCATTAAAATCGATTAAATATACCTTTTCTGTGGCTCGGGTTATTGCAGTGTATAACCATCGAATGTAATTTTTATCAATATCCTCTTCTTTTATAAATCCCTGATCGATAAAAACCACAGGCCATTGCCCGCCCTGAGATTTGTGGCAAGTGATAGCATAACTGAACTTAACCTGCAAAGCGTTATAATAAGGACTGTTTTTTACATAAGCATTTTTAAGAGAACGCGAGGGTTCATTATTCATATCCTGTAAAACATTTTGATACAATTTTTTCTGATCTTCCTGAGACAGGGCAGGAGTATCGGAATGAAGGCAATCAATAAGTAGCTTCACTTCCTGTTCGGGCAGATTGGGGTAATCGCTAAACTTAATATTACAATCAATAAAATTAAAATCGTACAATGTTTCTCTTGCGGTTATTCTTGTAATTTCGGCAATATCCCCATTGGCTATAAAACTTATTTCCTGATTTTTTTCGCCTGCCCAATAATAATTATTTTTAACAATCATAATTTTATCGCCTGTGCAAACATTTTCTTCGTACAATTTAATTCTGTTTCTGAAGTTTTGATTAAAGAGATTAGCGCGTTTATTACTGCGGGTAATAATCACTACGTTATCTTCGCCGAACTTGGACAGTGCCGAATTCAAGGTGTCTTCCAATTCATCGCCTGCAACATTTATAACATCGGGCGTGCAGATGAGTTGCGGAATTATTTTTTGTTCGTTTATTAATAGTGTGCGTAAATTGGTCGCGTTTAATAAAATTCCACTTTCACTTTGCTGGCGGGCAACTTCTTTTAACTCAAAAAAAGAAATATTTAAATGAAAGGCATTTTTTAAATAATCAAGGTCTAATGCGGGACTATCGCTGCTACCCACAGGTGGAAGCTGGGCGGTATCGCCAATTAAAATTAATTTACAATTGTGACCGCTGTACACGTATTCAAATAAATTATCAAGCAAATTATTGAATAAGCCTTTATCGTTTACACTGTCGGCGCTTATCATTGAGGCTTCGTCTACAATAAATAATGTGTTTCGGTGAAGATTTTCGCCAAGAATGAAATGCATGACTCCATCCTCACCCATTATTTTTTTAAAGATCTTTTTATGAATTGTTTGCGCCTCTTTTTGCGCATAATTGCCAATAACCTTTGCCGCTCTTCCTGTGGGGGCAAGCAACACGCTGCGCCATTTAATAGCCGGTAAAGATTTTGTAAATGCCGAAATTAAATTTGTTTTTCCTGTTCCTGCGTATCCTTTTAAAATAAAAACATTTCGCTCATTATTGTCAAAAATAAAATGGCTTATTTTTTCAATAGCTGTCTGTTGGTCGTTGTTTGCACTAAATGGTAAATTTTGTTTTACCAGACTTTCAAATTCAGGAATAGAAAGTGCTTTAGCCATTCAGTGAAATTAGGAAAAGCTTTTGTATTTTATGCTTCGCAGTTCAGATTAACTTGCCGAAAGTTTATTTTTTTTATTGTATTTATTATTCTTCTACTGATTTTTTTCAGCCGCACTATCATCAATCAATAGTTTGATTCTTTTTACGCGGGTGGCCTCTTGTTTTGCACTTTTTTCGCGTGATTCTTTTCAAGCCAAATTCTAAAGTCGGATTGGGTTGAAAAAAAGACAGCCATTTAAAATAGAATATTTTATTACGGTTTATTCTTAAAGTCTATAAGTTTTAAGCGTTTGACTTAGTAGTTTCCCTTATTTTATTTAATTCTTCTGAAACTAAATCGCGTTTTATCTTAAGCTCTGCTAATTTGGCTTTTTCCAGTTCTATTTTGTTTTCGAACTCCTTCATTAAAGGACTGCCCTTTGAATGCTTAAAGAAACCTAAATTATTATCGTACGTGCGGATGTTGTTATTTATTTCGTCACTTATTTTCTTCAAGAATTCAGATTCTTTACGTAATAAATCAAAGCCGTTTTCAGAGCCGGCCATTCTTTCAATTTTAGTTTTAAACTGAAGGGTGGCTTTCTCTTCTTTATTGATATTCATTTTATCATAAAGCTCGTCTAGTTTAGCATAAAAAGCTTCGTTTATTCGCTTTTTATCTTTCATAGGAACCATGCCTGCGTTGTTCCATTCTGCAGCAATGGCTCTTAGTTCTTCGCGGCCTATACTTTCGTTATAGGTATTAAGTTTGGATAAAATTTCTTCTTTAACTTTTAAATTATCTTCAAAAGAAGCATCCACGCCTTCAAAATGTGCTTTTTTAGCATCAAAGAAAGTGTTACAAGCCTTACGGAATTTTTGGAATAAATGTGGTTCTTCTTTATCACCATTACCGGGATATTTTTTCCACTCGTCCTGTAATTTTATAAGAGCTAACCCTGTTTTTTGCCAATCGGTGCTGGTTTGCAGAGCTTCTGCTTTTGTTATCAAGTCATTTTTAAACTTTCTTGCAGCCGCAAACTTCTCATTCATAGTGGCAAAAAACTCTTTTTTCTTTTCAAAAAAGCTGTCGCATATGCCTCTGAATTCGGCCCATATTTTTTCGTTGTCTTTTTCTGTTGTTCTGCCGGCGCCTTTCCATTCAGCTTGTAAAGCAATTATCTGATCGGTACCATCGTTCCATTTTTTAATTCCGGCATTTTCCATTGAAGCGATAATTTCTTTCGCTTTTTCAATTAAAACTAATTTAGATTTTAAATTATTTTCTTTCTTTTCTTCAAGGCCGTTGTAATGCGTTTTAATTTTAGAGTAAACATCGTCTAAAGCGGTTTTGTAACTTTGTTTGGTAGCTTCCCATTTTTCATTGGGAACAGGGCCAATTTCTTCCCATTCGTTACGGTAAATTTTAATTAAACGCTCAGCTTCTTTAATATTATTAATATTAATCACAGCCTTTAATTTTTCAATTAATTCTGTTTTATTTTCGAAATTACGTTTTAGATCGTGTTCCTGAAGATCACGGTAAATTTTTAAATTATAGTAAAAGTCTTCAATAGCTTTACTATATTCGGCCTGAACATCTTTGTATTTATGGGAGGAAACAGCTCCGGTTTCTTTCCATTGTGTTTGCAGGCCCTGAAGCATTTTTATAGCAACCCCTACATTGTCACTAAGTTTGCTAAGGTCTTTTATTTTAGAAACAATTTCCTGTCTGATAGAAAGGTTTTTAGACTGCTCAGCGACTTGTTTTGCTTCGTTTTCCTTTTTTAACTTGCTGAATTTTTCACTTAAACTTTCAAATGCAATATCTTCTTCTTGCTTCGGATATTCAAATTCTTTAGCCTTGCCACCGCCTTCTACGTAAGCAAGTTTGGCTTTTTCAAACTCAAGTGTCCAAAACTTTTGATACTCTTTTTGCAGAGCGCGCACTTCGTTAGCAACCTCACCTGCATCTTTTGTAAGCAGTTCTTCTAGTTTTGCAATTAATTCAGTTTTCATTATTTATTTAAAAGGAACTCCAAAAATAAGCTATTAGTGGCATTTAGCCAATGTTTATAGGATTGTTTTTTAGTAAATATTTTACTATTTTACCTATTGCAAACAACGTTATAGGCGCAGTATTTACAGATATCAGTATCCGGGGTTTGTGAAAAGGGGGTTAACGGGTTATAAATGCTTTGAATAAAGGCAATAAGATGCTGTTCAAATTCCTCTAAAAACGGTTTATTAAATTGCATTTGCTCCTTTGCAAGTGTTAAAAACTTGGGTTCATTCAAAAATTCTTTAAAAGGAATAATGCCCGGCTGCATCTGTTCTGGCATGCAAAAATTATTTTTATACAGTAGCCAGGCATACATAATTATTTGAAATTGCTTATTGGTATTTCTGTTTTCAAACAGGTCTTCAAACCCGGTAAAAGAAAACTTATCTGATTGCTGTAGTGAGTTTTTATAATCTATAATACGAACCTTATTATCATATGTATCAATGCGATCTATTGTTCCTCTAATAAAAATTGTTTCAGTTGCTCCGCCAATGTGAACTTCCAACGAAGCCGAAAATTCTTTTTCCAAAGCATTTAAGGTAAGATAGCGGTTTTCATTTGCTAAAGATTCAATCCATTTTATATCGTTCCTGATAAGTTTTTCTACATATACTTTGATAACTTCTTCCTGTAAAATATTTTTTCCGGTTAATTCATCACTATCAAAAAACACACTAAAACTCTTTTTAACAACTTGCGGAATTATTTTTAATTGCGCTTTTAATTGTTCTACACTTAAAATTTTATTTGTAAAACCGGAATAAAGATATTGCAGGCTTAAGTGTAAAATAGAACCAAATGTGTTGGACTCGGCATTTTCTTCAACCTTTTTTATTTCCTTTAGTCCGGCGCCATATCTGAAATAAAATTTAAGTCCGCATTCTTTATGCATGATTAGCGAAGATGGGGAAAGGCTTCCGAATTTTCCGGCGTCTTTCGCTTTTTTAAGAATTCGCTCTAAAGAACTGCTTGTTTTTTCTATTTCAATAGTGTTTTTTAATGGGGGTGGAACATCAATTGTACCGGCCACTTTTTCTGTAATTTTAATTTGCGGATTATATGCTGATAATTCCAATTGAAGTTGTGTAATAAAACGGCTTTTTTCGCCTTTTCCAAAGGTATCCGTTTCACTGTCATACGTTATGGTTACTTCATTTGCCCGCTGAAGTAAACGGTAAAAGTGGTAGGAATAAATAGCGTCTTTTTCAAGATATAAAGGCAACCCAAATGCGCGTTTAAGATCGTTAGGAATAAATGAATTGATTGTTTTACCGGAAGGCAACACCCCTTCATTCACATTTATAATAATCAGATATTCAAAATCGAGGGTTCGTGTTTCAAGCACGCCCATTATTTGTAGGCCGCGCAAAGGCTCTCCGATAAAAGAAGCAGTGCTGTTGCCCACTACCTGATTAAATAATTGTTTGAACGAATTTAGATTATTAAAATGTGGATATTTAAGAAGTACTTCATTTAAGCGGTTAAGATTATTGATAAGAATATTTAAATATTCAAGTTCAAGAAAAATTTTATTGTTTCCTTTTTTATTGGTAAAATGTTCATGCAATGTTTTTAAACAGAGCGTAAGATGGTTGCAAAGTGCCAATACATCTGTAGGTTCTGATAAAAAAGAAAGAATAATTGAAAGATCTTTTCCGAAAAAAAACTCTAAGTGCCTGCGTGAAACAAAGGAAATGTTGCGTTGGTTTAAGTCATTTAAAATTTTATTTATGTCTATTGTAATTTCATTCGCTTCTAAAAAACTATTGAATAAAGGTTGTTGTAATAAGGTTATAAAGTCTTTGTAATAAACGGTTTTAAGCTGGCGGTTTTGCCTTTTAAAATTAAGTTGAATTTGCAATACAGTATCTATCAGTGCGTAGGTAGAAGTGTAGCGCAGCGGGTATTCCATGGTAATATTTACATGTTCCACGGCTTCGGGCAACTGTTGCAGAACAGGCCACAGTAATTTCTCATTGGCCAGCACAATAGCAACTTTATCCAAAGGAATCTGCTGGTCAATGTATTTTTGAACGCATTGTTTTACTACTTGTGATTGTCCTATTTGTTTTGGAACAGAAATTATTTCAATATTTTTTGCGTTACCAAAATGATTTTCAACAAATAAAGGTTCCTTTTGTTTAAACAACTCCAAATTATTTCGCAGGAAATGTCCCGCTTCATGCATGGTGTTTTTCAAATAGTAATTATCCGCGTCCCAGAGTATATCTGCTTTTTTTTGTAGAAATAAATAATTGAAAATTTGTAGTTCGGCCGCGTTTAAGGCATTAAATCCGCAAAACAATAGTTTATCAAACTGTGCGGTGTAGGGGGTAGTGCTTATGTTTTTAACCGCTTCTTTATATGCCAGGCCCTGATAAGCATATTTATGCTGTAATAAAAAATGGGTGAAATGCTTATAAATAGTCCCTAAACTATTCATAAACTCAAGGTAATTGATTTGAAATTCGGTTAATTTTTCATCATTAAGGCTCCAGTTTTCTATTACTTTTATATCCTTTAAGTTTTCATACAACTGCTCCGAATCGGCCAAATAACGGTCTATTTCGTTAAAGTCCTGTAATATTAATTGCCCCCATTTGGTAAAACTATCAAAGGGTTCAGCTTTTGAGCCATAACAAGTGGCATAACTGTCGTATAAATAACAAATCAAATCAATTTCTTCAATGGTTTTTAATTCGCTTATTTCAGAGATAAGATCTTGGGCACTGATAATTGTGGGTAGCCAGATGGTTTTACCGAATTCTTGAGCTAAATGCTGTTTCAAAAATAAAGCACCCCGTTTATTAGGCAATACAATGCAAAGCTTTTCTACATTATCTTTGTAATGTTCGTATATATATTGCGCAACTTGTTGTAAAAAAGAGCCTGCCATGAAATTTGAAGATATAAACTTTCCTGTTTACCGTAAGTATAAAAACTGCAAGAGTTATTTTAAAATTATACACCCCGCCTTATTTGAAGAAATACAGATAATTGGCAGTAAAAAAATAAAAAGGCATGTGCATGTTGTTCAGTTTCCGGAAAGAAATTTTGTGTATGACCTTGTTTTTGATTATAATGAGATGGCACTCGAAATTAACGAAGCGGAGTATCTTACTATTGAATCCGGAATTAATTAATTACATAAGAACTAATATCTTATTTTGTTTACATCATTCTTAATTTCTAAATTCAAATCTTATTTTTAAAATGAAATTATACGCTTATTTATTAGTATACCTTTTTACGCTTTGTGTTTCGGGGCTGCATGCGCAAAAAAAAGACAGTCTTCTTCAAAAAACTACAGAAGTGAAGGAGGAATTTCTTCAATCTCGAAAAAGAAAATTCACTTACATCGTATCTGACCGTTTGAGTGAGGACGAGCGTTTTGATATTTTTAAAATAACGCCCATGGCCGAACCTCCGCATGTGATTATTGTAAGAGGGCATATAGATGTAGTGGAAGATCCATCGCAAAAAAAAGTGCGGATTACGGTTTATAACGCTTCCAACAATGAGCGCGTAGGTATTTTTTCGAGTAACCCTTACACCGGCAATTACATATTGGTATTGGTGGCTAATGTTAAATATATTTTTCATGTTGAAGTAGCGGGCTACGGCATCATGCAGGAAGAAGTAGAAGTGCCTTTAAAAATTGATTATGAAATCTGCCGTCAGATTCTTAAAGTGAAACTCAACGAAAAAAAGAAACCCGTTTTAGTGGTAAACAATTTTTTTTCGGATGATAATGAAAAGATGTTTTACATTAAAGCCTCGGGCGATACCTCAAAAACGCTTGCTGAAGATCAGATAACAAGCAATAAGGCAAAGGAGAAAGGGATTAACAAAAAAGAAAAAAACTATTCTACCATCGACGACATGGTTAAAAAGCAGGTGGAGGAAGAAAATAAAAAACCTGTGGAAGCCCTTAAAGCCTTTAAATCAAATGATTTCAGAACTTCCGCATTGTATTATGAAGCTTTACTTAAAAATGATCCGGGCGATCCTTTCGCCAATTATTATTACGGCGTTAGTTTATTAAAACTTAATCAAAATAAAGCCAAAGCAATTAATTCATTACAGCTTGCTTCGGGGTATAAAGAAATTCCTGTTGATGTTTTTCTTTATTTAGGAAGGGCTTATCACTTATCTTATATTTTTCAGGATGCCATTCTTGCACTTGAAGAATATAAAAAGCGCGCTCAGCCTGCGCAATTTGAAAGTAATCAGGTGCCACAACTGATCAAGTATTGTAAAAATGCAGGCATGCTTATGTCTGACCCCGTAAACATGGAAGTGATAAAGCGGATAAAAGTGCAGGAGGCAAATTTTCTGGCGAATTATAATCCGGACCTTATCAGCGAACGATTAGCTTATAAAACTGATTTTTTTAATTCAGCAGAAGATAAAAAGAAGAACGCCAAATTATTAATCTGTAATTTAAATAAGCAGGAATATATTCACGCAAGTTACGGAGCAAAAGAAATTACAGGAACTGATCTTTATAAAAATAAACTCACTCCCCAAGGTAATATTGGTAAAAGTGAATTATTAGGCAATGAAATTAATACATCTTTAGATGAAGATTATCCTTTTATAAGTAAGGATGGGCTCACGCTTTATTTTTCCTCTAAAGGCCATAACAGTATGGGCGGCTTTGATATTTTTAAAAGTACCAGAGCTGATATTTTAAGCGCATGGTCTAAACCTGAAAACTTAGGTTATCCAATTAATTCCACTTACGACGATATTCTTTTTATTCCGGATACCGCAGGTAAGTATGCTTCTTTCTGTTCGAATAGAAAAGGAAATAGCTATGAGCTGATCCATTTTAAAATACCACAAGGAAATCCGCCATCTTCAGTTATAAAAGGAAATTTTTCAACGCTGGATTCTATTCCTGTAAAGGATGCGATTATTTCTGTTTACAATTCAAACTCGGGCGAAATTGCTGGAGTTTACCGCACCAACACTGCCACCGGAAATTATCTGATGATTTTACCCGCAGGAATAAAATATGATATGACCGTATCGGCGGATGGCTTTGCAGAATATACTTCCAGCTTTGAAATTCCCGCGAAAAAAAATGAGTTTACTTTAAAGCAAATTATTAAAATAAAAAGAAAGGCAGAGAAACCTTTGATTGTAAATAATTATTTTATGGAAGATCAGGCTGCAGCCATAACCTTTGATGAAACACCGTCCAAGGAAAACACGAAAGTGAATAAGGAATCTCTTTCAAAAAAAGAAAGCAAAGCTAAAAAGAGAGAGAGAACGCCTGATGAAAAAATTAAGGATCAGGAAGATCTTCAGTTGGCAAAAAAATTAGTTGATAACGCCAATTATCAGGAAGCCGCTTTAGTGTATCAAACATTAGAATATCATTTAGACCTTGACCCTTTTCATTTATATAATTATGGAATATCTTTATTTCATACTAAAAAAGACAGAACAGGTTGTATTAAGGCGTTGGAGGCTGCATCAACTTCTTCATCCAAACTGGTGCCTGCCGATGTTTATTATCATTTAGCAAAAGCCAATCAATTAAGTTACCGGTTTACCGAATCCATAAAAGCCTATACAAAATTTGCGGCACTTTGTAAGCCTGATGAAGCTGCAAAACTTAAGATCAATAAGGAGATTGAGCATTGTAATAATGGAATACAATTGGTAAATAACCCGGTGGTAATGGAAGTGCATGAACGAAAGCACGCTGATATAAAAGCGCTTCAAAATTCATTAACACATGCCGAATCGGGAGCTAAAGTTTTAGTGCTTACCGATGACATGCGCTCTGCCATTGATAAAAAGAAAAACTACAACGCCTTATTGTTTTTATCCGCTGATAAAAATACCTTACTTTATACAAGTTACGGCGAAGATGAATTAAAAGGAAAAGATATTTATCGACTGAGAAAATTAAGCAACGGCAAATGGAGTCCTGTGCCTGAAAATATCAGTGCGGTTAACAGTGAGTTGGACGAAGAATTTCCGACCTTATCAAAAGATGGAAAGACACTTTATTTTTCTTCGAAAGGGTATGACAATATGGGTGGATACGATATTTTTAAAAGTACTTTTTCGGAAGAGAAAAACGAGTGGTCCAAGCCGGTGAATATGGGCTCGCCAATAAATTCACCTTATGATGATATGTATTTTTTGGAGTAAGGTTTAAAATTATTTCTCCTGCGCCGTTCTTAAATATTCCATAAAAGGATACATGGCTTTAAAGGCTTTAAGCACCGTTTCCGTATCAGTAATTTGCTTATCATTGAAAGCATGAGAAACAATAAAATGACGGTTCTTTAATAATTCCACTTGCGGATGTTCTTTATCATAACCTTTTGGTGAACTTTTTAATTTTCCGTCTTCATCTAAACCTTTAAAATAATTTTTAAAAGAAGGCGCTTTCATTAATTTTAATAAAGGCGCGGTGTTGTAATCAATTTCTTGGCGAATGGCTGATAATATTTCGGGTTCGGGCATCCAAACGCCCCCCGCCACAAAACTATTGCCGGGTTCGCAATGAAAATAATAACCTGCAATGGCCGATTTTTTTCCGCCCGGATTAATACTGGCTCCCATATTTGTTTTATAAGGGGTTTTATCTTTACTAAAGCGTACATCTTTATAAATCCTAAAAGTGCATTGTTTGGCTGTTAAAGAAGGTTCTATCTTTTTATCAAATTTCCTTATCCCATGCACAATTCCTTCAACATAATTTTCAAACTCTTCTTTAACAATTAAATAGTGCTCTTTATTTTGGGTAAACCAATCTTTATTATTATTGAGTTTTAATTGCTTTAAAAAAGGAAAAATGTGTTTCATTTTTATTTTATTTATGATATTGCTTTACGGAAATGCTTGACATTACTGTAATTAAATATAAATTCATTATAAATTTAATTGTAATTATATAAAACAAAGATAGTTTTAAAATAATTAAATTTGTTGTCTTGAAATTACAACCTAAAAAAATATTGTTTGGTTTATTTTGCTTACTCTGCTTTTGAGCTGCCAAACCAATAAAAGGTCGTACACCAGCAAACCTTCTAAAAGCATTGTTAATCCCGATAGTGATTTGTTAGAAGTTAACGCTGTGGCGCATCACATCAACGACTCTTTAACAACCGTATTTTTAGAAGTGGTGAATGAAAACCTTATTTATCGCAGACAAGATACAAGTGCCGCTTTTTATTCTGAATTAAAAGTTTCTTATAAATTATTTTCAGAACAAAATTCCAGGAAGATAATTGACAGCAGTTCGTATTACGTTAATGATAGAGCGGGGGAGAGTGTTTCCCTCAAAAACCTTCACTCAAAATTTAATGTAAAAGCGCGGTTTGGAAACAGTTATTATCTGAATATTGAAGTGTTGGATATAAATAAACGAACCAAGTATAACATGGGTATGAATATATATAAGCTCAATAACTTCAGCGCGCAAAATTATTTGGTAAGCAGTAACAACCAAATAGTTTTTAAAAACAATTTCATACAAAATCAAAAGTTGAACATAAGTTTATCAAACGCTCCATTAAATAAAATTAGGGTCGAATATTTTTCTAAAAACTTTCCTTTGGCCGCGCCGCCTTTTTCTATGAAACCCGCGGATGAAACAAAATATATACCCGATAGTATTTTTACTATGGAAGTTAAAGAAAATATTTTTAGTTTAACCATGCCTGTAAAAGGGTTTTATCACATCAAAGCCAACGAATTTAATAATGAGGGTTTAACCTTATATACGTTTGATAAAACTTTTCCGGGAGTGAGTGATAATGATGAGATGATTGATTGCACGCGCTATTTAATGAATAAAGATGAATACGATGAATGCAAAACTGCTTCCGATAAAAAAAATTGCATTGATAATTTTTGGATAAGCATTGGAGGCAGCAACGAACGCGCCCGCGAACTTTTAAAAAAATATTACGGCCGAGTGAAGGAAGCGAATAAGTATTACACCAGTTATACGCAGGGATGGAAAACCGACAGAGGGATGATTTTTGTAGTTTATGGGCCTCCTACAAATAATTATACAAGTAATAACAGCGAAATATGGACTTACGGTTCGGAATCAAACATTAATCATTTGCGCTTTGTGTTTAAAAAAACAGCTAATCCTTTTAGCGATAACGACTTTATTTTACAACGTTCGCAGTTTTTTAAAGAACCCTGGTACACCGCTGTGGATTATTGGCGACAAGGCCACATTTATTTAGATTTTGGCCGCTGAAAAATTTGCTTCTGTAGAATGGAAATGTAATTAAAACCAAGTATTTAACTAAATAGTCGAGCCTCAAATAGAAGATATTTCTGCAAAAGATCAGAAAATTGCGGATCCCTGATTAAAATTCGTGAATCTCTGCTTGAAATTCGTGAATCTCTGATTGAAATTCGTGAATCTCTGCTTGAAATTCGTGAATCTCTGATTGAAATTCGTGAATCTCTGCTTGAAATTCGTGAATCTCTGCTTGAAATTCGTTAATCTCTGCTTGAAATTCGTTAATCTCTGATTAAAATTCGTGAATCTCTGTTTGAAATTCGTGAATCTCTGCTTGAAATCCGTGAATCTCTGTTTGAAATTCGTGGATCTCTGTTTGAAATTCGTGAATCTCTGATTGAAATTCGTGAATCTCTGCTTGAAATTCGTTAATCTCTGATTAAAATTCGTGAATCTCTGCTTGAAATTCGTGAATCTCTGTTTGAAATCCGTGAATCTTTGCTTGAAAGCCGTGAATCTCTGCTTGAAATTCGTGAATCTCAATACAGGAATTGCAATTATTCATCCGATAATCGCAATTTTCACCCCGTCAATTGTAATTCTTCATAACGAAACCGCAATTCTTAACCCGATAATTGCTTGCTGTTAGGCACAGTTATTATCGTCTATATACGAGAGACACTAATACAACTCTGTTGTCCAGCCCTATGCTTATGTGTTGTGAGATTCTGTTCGATTGTGGTTCTTGTCCGTTTTTGTAGTATAGGTAACTGTAAGTAATGTTGGGATTTAATTCTGCTGAAATTAATATATTTGAATTAATATTAAACAATATACCTAATGAATAAGGCAAAGAGCCTTTATATGATTCAGAAATATTTTTCTGTTGACTTCTCGGGATTGCAGGATCAGTTAATCTTGAACTACTATGTCTATAACTAAAACTTATATTTGGTCCATGATATACCTGGAATTTTGTAGTCAATTGTTTTCTAAATTCAATTCCCACCTCCAGCCCTGCTGAGTAGGCTGAGTTATATGTTGGAAAATAAATAGGCGATGAGTTTTCCTGCGAGTTTCCAGAAGCGGATAAATTAACAAGGCCTATTTTAAAATAGGTCTTTTTACCTATTTGTTGTTTATACTTTAATTGTAATGTTAATGGAGAAAAGTTCGCAAGTGTTAAATAATATTCTTTAGATCTGATTTTTACGGAGTCTTGTGCAAATGTTGATAAACTTAACCCGAAAATAAATAATAAAATAATGTGTTTTTTCATAGGTCTTGTGTGATTATCGTCTCTATTATTGTGCTAACGGTAGGCATTGTCCTGTTTAATACAAGAATTGCAATTCCTAATACAGGAGCACAGGTTTATACGCGTAAATCGGCATCATTTGCGGCAGCTATTTCACGATACATCAGGTAGGCCTCGAGCCTACGCCTTTAATTCACCTTAATTAACTCTACCTCAAAAATAAGATCACTTTTTGGTGGAATTGCTCCCGGATAACCTTGTTCGCCATAAGCTAAAGAATAAGGAATGTAAAAAGTATATTTTGCTCCTTCTTTCATTAACTGCAAACCTTCTGTCCAACCTTTAATTACCTGGTTTAATCCAAAGGAAGCAGGCTGCCCGCGTTGTACGCTGCTGTCAAACACTTTACCATCTAAAAACTTACCGGTATAATGCACGGTTACGTTACTGGTTGCAGTTGGTGCTGCGCCCGTGCCTTCTTTTTCAACAATATATTTTAAACCGGAAGCAGTTGTTTTTGAGTTAGCGAATGCCTTCAAAGCTGACTCTGAAGCGACCTTTGCGGCTTCTGTTTCTGCTTTTTCTTTAGCGGCTTGTTTGGCACTAGCATTCCCTTGCTCGGCGGTAAAAGTAGCGGCCGCATTAAACGCTTCTGCCTCTTTTCCTTTACGGAGTATTACTAACTTTTTAAGAGTATCGTTACCTACAATTTTATTCACCACATCTTGGCCTTCTATCACATGACCAAATACAGTATGTTTTCCATCCAACCATGGAGTTTCAACGTGAGTAATAAAAAACTGCGAACCGTTAGTTCCAGGGCCGGCGTTTGCCATACTTAATATACCCGGACCTTTATGCTTTAAGGTAGAGTCGAATTCATCTCCAAACTTATAACCCGGATCGCCGGTTCCTGTGCCTAAGGGGCAGCCACCCTGAATCATAAAATTAGGAATTACACGATGAAATTTTAATCCATCATAGTAAGGAACACCTTCTGCCTTAGCTGTGTTTTTAATAGCACCTTCAGCAAGTCCAACAAAGTTACCAACCGTCATCGGGGTTTTCTTGTGTTCAAGAACTGTGTAAATATTTCCTTTACTGGTTTCAAATTTGGCGTAGATGCCATCGGGTTGTTTGCTTAAAAATTCTTTATCCATTTTACTTATTTTTTGTTTTCCTTTTTTTTGTGCCATCGCTCCAAAATTAAAAGCGGATAGGGCAGTAATTATTAAAAGTAATTTTTTCATATTGCTTGGTTTACTATTTAATTACAAATTTGCTGCCAAAAATTAATGAGGCTGTGGCGCACCTTGAGGGCCACCTGCCGGAGCCGGTTTAAAATCCAGTAATTCAACTTCAAATAAAAGAGTTGAAAACGGAGGAATTGGGCCGCCACCCTGAGGGCCGTAACCAATGGAAGAAGGAATAATTAAGTTAGCCTTACCGCCTTTTTTCATTAATTGTAAACCTTCTGTCCATCCCTTAATAACCTGATTTAGAGGAAATTCTATAGGTTCTTTACCAACCGAACTGTCAAATATAGTTCCGTCTAACAATTTACCGGTATAATGCACTTTTACAATATCAGTTTCTTTAGGTGAAGAGCCTGTTCCTTTTTTGGTTTCAATATAATATAATCCTGAAGCGGTTGGCTTAGCCGTAACTTTGTTATCGGAAATATATTTATCGCGTAAAGGAATTTCGTTCACTTCCATTTCTTTCATAGCTTCCATTTGCTCGGCTTTCATTTTTTTCTGTTTGGCCTCCACTTCTGTTTTTCCGGTAATTTCCTTTACGCAAAGCAAAGCTTTTAAATGATCGCCTTGTTTAATTTGTTTAGGAAGTTCGTTAGAGTGTAATGTCTTTAAGAAAAAAGAATCGGCTGAAAAAATAAACGATGCACTGTCGCCTTTTGCCATCATCATCATCCCGTCTTCTAAACTGCCTTTAAAACTGGATTTTGTTAAACCGAAATTATAATAACCCGAACCATCGGGACTGGCGTTTTTAGAATCAAGTATAATAGAATCATTTTTTTGATTCATGATTACATAACGGATATTTAAGCCATCTCCTTCCTTTGCGGTTGGAGCATCTTTATCATGCTTAAAAAATTTATAATACAAACCGTTATCGGCCATTTCATAACCTTCAAATTTTGAGTTGTTGCAAGAGCTAAATAATATAGCGGCAGCAGCAAGTGAAGAAAGAAGTACAGGGATTTTTTTCATGTTGTTGTTTTTTTTCTGACAGGAGTTTGATCTGCTTCAGGATTAGTTTTTATATCAATTATCTTTATTTTATACAACATTGGTGTAAAAGGAGGAACGCTTCCGTTACTGCTTCCATTTTCTCCAAATGCGAGGTGCGAAGGTAATATTATTTTTGAAGTCTGTCCTTTTTTTAGCCTCGAAATAACAATATTTAAGCCTTTTATTAATTGATCGGGTGTGCCGTAAATTAATTTGAATTCTTCAGTTGACTGATCAATCATTCGGCCATTTAAAAATCCGCCGGAATAACTTAAAGTAATCAATTGGCCCTTGTAAACGCCTGAAGTATCAGCAGATTCGGGCTTTTGAACCCAATAGAAACCAAGCGGATCTTTTGAAAGTTCAGCTTTTTTTGCCGAACCGAAATACGTTTCTATTTCCAATTGTTCTTCATTGGCTATATTTTGAGTTAATTTAGCAAGTTGTTGTTGGGTGAGTAATTTTTTGACTTTAAAATTAACCTTAATCACGCTGTCTTTTTGGCAAAACAAGGGCACGGGGCTTTTAAATTGCTGCATAAAAAAATCGGCGGGATGAATGAGTACGCTCATGCTGTCTCCTTCCGCGCAAAAAGAAATTGCTTTTTTTAAATAATTAGCGGAGGATGATACGGCACTTTTTATAAAAAAACGATCTCTTAAATCATTTTTAGTATCAAAAAAAACGGAATCGCGCTGCGTTTTAAACTCTGCAATTACCCATCGGGAATAAGCCGGCGCTACAGAATCATTATCCTGACTGTAAGACACTAAACTATACCAATAACCATCCGCAGTTTTGGTATATGAGTTTTTAGCGCTTGGCCTCTTACAACTGTAAGTAAGTATAACCAATATTCCAATAAAAAAAAAATTATTAATGAATCTGAACATCATAAAGAATGGGCATTTGCGGTGGAATTTTCTTAAAATCACCCAATAAGCCATGGGCCAACGGAGAGGGAATCAACAGCAGGGCTTTGTCGCCTCTTTTTAAATAGGTAACACCCTTGTGAATACCGCTTTCTATATTTTCATGCGCTACCACAAATGTTTTTTTGCCTTCTGTTTTTGAGGAATAACAAAGTGTTCCATCTAATAATTTCACTTCGTAATCTATGGTTATTTCCATATCATCTTTAATGCTGTCGCCTTTTAGAGAGGGTTCATAAACATAATAGCGAATGCCGGAAGTTGTTCTGTAAAAAGGCATATTATGGCTCTTGGCGTAATAATCCATCTCATCATTCTCCTTTTGCATGAGTTGCTGATTGGCTTTAATAAATTGTTTTTGAAGCGTGTCTTTATTATAAATTACAGGTTTTTTTACAGGATTTTCAGGCCGGCAATTAAACAGTATAAAAATAATTAAAGAAGGAATAAATAATTTTAATAAACGAATGTACATTTCAATTACAAAAATAATAAATGTTCATGTATAAAATATTAAAAGAACTATTTTTACAATCTTAATGACTAAAAAGGAAAGATATAAAGCGGTGCTTGATTATTTTGAAAACAATGTTCCATTGGCGGAAACTGAACTTTCGTATAAAAGTCCTTATGAATTATTGGTAGCAGTTATTTTAAGCGCACAATGCACCGATAAACGGGTTAATTTAACCACTCCCAAACTTTTTCAGCATTATCCGAACGCCGAAGCCCTGTCGCATGCCTCGGCCGAAACTATTTTTACTTATATCCGGAGCATCAGTTACCCCAATAACAAAGCCAAACATTTGGTTAACATGGCCAAAATGCTGATGACTGATTTTGAGGGCGTTGTTCCCGGTGAAGTGGATGAATTGGTAAAATTGCCGGGAGTAGGCCGCAAAACTGCAAATGTTATAGCCTCGGTTATCTTCAACAAGCCAACAATGGCGGTAGATACCCATGTTTTTAGAGTAAGTAACAGGTTAGGGTTAACTACTAATGCTAAAAATCCTTTGCAATGTGAAAAACAATTAGTTAAATTTATACCAGAAGCATTAATACCCAAAGCGCATCATTGGTTAATATTGCATGGAAGGTATGTGTGCCTGGCAAGAAAACCAAAATGCGAAATATGTCCTTTAACCGATTACTGCTCTTATTTTAAAAAAAATATATTGAATAAAGCAAAAAGTAAACTATCATAAAAGAAAAATTAAATCTCAAATAATATGGCTAAAAAATCAGCAAAAAAATCAGCAAAAAAAGCTGTAAAAAAGGTAGCGAAAAAAGCTGCTAAAAGCGCAAAGCCGTTAAAAAAGTCGGCTGTTAAAAAAAGTGTAAAAAAAGCAGCTAAATCGGCTAAGAAAAAAGTTACAAATTTAAAAAGCCGTGCTAAAAAAGTGGTTAAAAAAGCATCTGGCGCCGCTGCTAAAAAAACAGTAAAAAAGCTTGCTAAAAAAGTTATTAAAAAAGCTGCAAAAAAAGTTGTAAAAGCGGCAGCTAAAAAAGTGGTGAAAAAAGTTGCTTCAAAACCGGCTGTAAAAACCGTTAAAAAGGTAATTAAAAAAGCAGCAAAAAAATCCTCTTCAAAAAAGAGTTCATCTAATAGTATGTTAGGCAATATTACCAGCGCTATCAGTGGCTTTGTAAAGTCGGCGGTTGAAAATGTGGTAGATAAAGTAACTCATAGAAATGAGGAGGCAAAAGCCGAAAACACTTCTGATAACGCCTCAGAGAATACTCAAAAAAATTCTTCTGATAATGAGAAAAAAGAAGAATCTTCGGATGATAAAACAGAGCCCGATAGGTTTAAAGCCCACGCAACTAAACTAAGAGAAGGAACCCCGGCTCCTTATTTTGAAGGTTTGGATCAAAACGGACATTTAATTAAAAGTACTGATTTTATTGGAAAAACACTTATCCTGTACTTTTATCCGAAAGATTTTACCGAAGGTTGTACGGCGCAATCCTGCAGCCTAAGGGACGAGTATCAATATCTGAACAAAAATAATTACGCCGTTGTTGGAGTGAGTGCCGACGATGTTCAATCACATAACAAATTTGCGGAAGCTTATCGTTTGCCTTTTCCCATAATTGCCGATGTAGATAAAAAGCTAATAAACGCATTTGATGTTTGGGGTAAGAAACAATTAGCAGGCCGCATTTATGATGGAATAGTTAGAACCACGTTTATTATTGATTCGGACGGAATTTTAAAAACAATCATTAATAAAGTTCAAAGCGAAAATCACGCAAAACAAATTTTATCGCTTTCTTAAATTTTATTTTGAATTAAAGATTAATTTTATTACATTTGCAACCTCAAAGTTAAATTTGAGAAGGTACAATTCTAGGGCCGGTAGTTCAGCTGGTTAGAATGCCGCCCTGTCACGGCGGAGGTCGCGGGTTCGAGTCCCGTCCGGCCCGCAGAATGTGTTGATAATCAATAAGTTGCAAAGCTTATTTATCGATTTGATTAACAAAAAGGGTTTCACTAATATTACGTGAAACCCTTTTTCATTTATAGGACTCTTCCAAATCAAGGATTTACTTCCCCCTCTTCAATCCTGGCAATGTATATACCTGTATTTTCATATAGTTGGTTGATAAACCAAACAACTATGAAAACAAAAATCACAATCGGAATCCTGGCATTGGAACTGGTAACAATGTCATTCAAGATGTCAATTAACAAGAGTTCTCTCCAATAGCATAAGAGCCGTATTAATTGATCTGGCTTACTTGCATCTTATTTTTTATGTCGAGCCAATTTCTCATTACTCCAAATAGTTTCTTGACTTTTCCAAAGTGTTAACATACATATTTTTGTCCTTTACAAAGATATTCCTGGTCTTTAGTGTAAATTACTAAAGAACAATTAATGAAAGATAATGCGCTAATTGGGATGATTCACCCCCGTTCCAAAAGAAATTCAAGATATGGCACCAGCCATACCTGATTTTAAAGATTGATATGGCAATTATTGGGTGAATTGGTTGGATTGACTGATCAAGGCATACTTTTTGAAATGAACAAATGTGGAAAAAGCTGTATGAATAAAAAGGTGGAAGGCTTAAGAGCCAAAATAAGGAATTTGGGATTACAAATTGGTAGTTTAAAGATAAAGAAGATCAACCCGAGAAATAAAAGCATTCAAAAAATTGTATCACCATTTGATTATTTGTAAAAAATGTTTAAATTTAACACACCGCTACCAACATTCGGCAATCTCGCACCTGTGAGTGAGCTAACCGAAGGTTTATATCGGGTATAAGGTAGTTAGGCGCAACCAAGCCGGGCGACACTCATAAATTAAAGGCCGACTCGCACGGGCTACCACACAAATCAAAAACAATTATTCCGTTTGGACACCAAAAACGCTCAAATATGCTTCCCGAGACAAATTTCTAATTGTTTTT
>JACPOC010000005.1 GCA_016185125.1 Bacteroidota bacterium | reverse complement strand
GTTCTTACATCTACGATAGTTGCATTCTTTTCATTTACCAGTTCGTTTAATGACATAGTGTTTAGTTTGGGTTAAACTATTAATGGTATCATTAATTAGCTGTAAATATGCAGGCTATATCCTTACTGAGGAGTGACCTATATCACAGCATAGAAATTAAAAATGAGGAATTAACAAATAAAAAACAGCAATATAGTTATGCGTTATTGTACACTTTTATAATTGGCTCTCTTAAAACAGCTGCTTTATCAGTACAATAAAAATAAATGGCTTCTGCTATGGCTTCCGGCTTAACCCAATTATTAAAATTGGCATCGGGCATAGCTTTACGGTTTTGTGGTGTATCAATGGTGCTGGGTATTACTACTGCGGTAACCACATTTGTTCCTTTGGCTTCCTCATTCATTAATTCTGCCAGGCGGAAGATGAGTGATTTACCCAAACCATAAGCTACCAATCCTTTGCTGTTAGCTGCACTTAAACCGGGCTTGGAACCAATAATAAAAATCCTTCCACTGTTTTGCTGAAGCATTTGCACAAAAATTGGCCGTGCCACATTATAAGTGGTTTCAAAATTTAATTTGTACTGCTTCATAATATCAGAAGTGGTAGTAGTTGCCACTGTGCCCATTGCAAAACCACCAACCGTTAATACAGCCGCATCAGCGCTTTTATATTTTTCAACAACATCAGTAACAAATTTTGCTGAACTTTCTTCATTCATCAAATCCACCACCACCGGTTCAAATTGTTCGTCCGTATAATCCAGTTTCACCGGGTCATTGGGAATTACTGTGCCAATCACTTTATATCCTTCAGCAATAAATTTTTTTACAATGGCTTGTCCAAGATTTCCTGTGGCACCTGTTACTATTGCTACTTTCATAATTTTTATTTACTATGCTAAGGTATTTCAATTTAGCTTTTGTTGCGTCGCACACTTGTGCGTTTGGTACGCTGTGCGACATAAAGGAAATGAAAATTTATCGGCACATTTGTACTATGAACGGGCAATCTTTTATTGACCATCTTGTAATTACAGCACCCGATTTAAATTTGGGATGCGATTATATTTTTCAACAATTAGGTATAAAGCCACAACCCGGTGGTGAGCATGAACGAATGGGTACACACAATCGTTTATTGAAATTAGGAGAAGCACTTTACCTGGAAATTATAGCCATCAACCCGCAATCATTACCTGTTGGCAGACCAAGATGGTTTGAACTGGATGAACTACCTGCTGATGCAAAACCTAAATTAACAACATGGGTGGTGAGAACAAACAATATAAAGAAAGCCGGTGTGCTAAGTCCTGTTTCGTTGGGAAAGATTAAAACGATGAGCCGTGGCGATTTAAACTGGCTCATCACAATTCCTGAAGATGGAGTAATGTCAATGAATGGTATGATTC
>JACPOC010000004.1 GCA_016185125.1 Bacteroidota bacterium | reverse complement strand
CGATACTTCAAGATTGACCCCAAAATGTTGTCTTAACGAAATAAAACTTGCTTTACCGGAATCTCGTCAGCCGAAAACTCTTTTGTCAGCCGAAAATACAATTAATTTGGTGTCACTCTCTTGTCAGCAATGTGGGCTAACTACCTTATACCCGATATAAACCTTCGGTTAGCTCACTCACAGGTGCGAGATTGCCGAATGTTGGTAGCGGAGTGTTAAATTTAAACATTTTTTACAAATAATCAAATGGTGATACAATTTTTTGAATGCTTTTATTACTTACATGGGTGTAAATTTCGGTAGTGCGGCTGCTGCTATGGCCCAATATCTCTTGTATGTACCTCAAATCTGTTCCGTTTTCCAATAAGTGAGTTGCATAACTGTGCCTCAGCCAATGCAATGTTACCGGCTTTTGTATTTTTGCTTTAAACACACTATTCTTTAAAACCTGCTGCAAACTGCGTTCATCATACATTTCTCCTACTTTTTGCCCTTCAAAAAGATAGGTTTTTGGTTTGTAGATTTGATAATAGTTACGCAACAACATCAATATTTTATCGCTTAAAGGTATTATACGGTCTTTACGGCCTTTAGATTGTTTAATTATTAAAAGATGCCGGTTAGCGTCTACCGAGGCGGGCGTTAATCTTATTAATTCCCCACATCGTAAACCACAGGCATAAATTAAACTTAGCATGGTTTTGTGTTTTATATTTAAAGGAGCGGCCAGCAAGGCTTTAACTTCTTCTTTGCTTAACACATTAGGTAACACTTTTGCACGTTTTGGGCGGTGAATTAATTGGGGCTGTATTTTTTTATTTTCAACAATTGAAAAAAAAAGTTTAACCGCATTTACTACTTGGTTCTGAAAGGAAGAAGATAATTTATGCTGTAAAATATAATTATTATTAAAGCTTATTAAGTCTGTATTGTCTATCGCTTCAACAGTTTTTTCAGAAAAATATCTCAGAAATAAACTAAGAGCTTGAATATAGGTTGCAATTGTGTTGGCACTGTAACGCTTGCTTTGAAGCCACATTTTAAAATTTTCGAGTTTTAAATAATGCTCCGGTGTAAGCTTGTGTGTAACTTCCTTACAATCTGCTTCCTTGGGTTGTTCGTAATTTTTAAGAGGAGCGAGTGTTTCTCTATTTTCATAAAAAGGCTTGTTTACTTTACTAAAACTAACCAAGGCAATATCTTTCAATAAATTATATAAAGCTCCATGCGGACAATTATTTAAGGGAACATACCAACAGGCCAAAGTTTTGCTCCACCGCAATCCACGCATTTGCCTAAGACGTTCTAATACAAGCGAATTTTTTTCAAATTCAATTTTTATTATTTCGCACTCTTTATGAATTCCTTTAGAAAGGAGAACCTTAGGCTTAAGCATAATCAAAGTTAATTGAGAATTTGGCGGGTGCTTGCTATAATATATAGTAAGTGAAAAATTAAGTTCAAATGTGTTAAATATTGATTTATTGTTATATTTGATAAATAATGTTTTTTTTAGAATGATTTATTTATTGAAATTGCCCCCAAAATTTCAGCACTTATTTTCCCTTGCAACATGGTGCTTTATTGTTATTGTTTTTTTTGTTTCGCCCTCCAAAGTCCGCGCACAAGATCAGCACGAAATTGATTCTCTTCAAAAAGTGCTTCCCACAATTACAGTAGATTCTCTTAAAATAAAAATGCTAAATACTCTTTCGGTGTATATGGTAGATATGGATCCGAATAAATCTATTAATTACGCCGTTGAAGCTTCAAAACTTTCAATAAGTAAAGGCATGCGCCGTTTTGAGGCCAAATCTTACCATAATATGGGCAACGGCTATTATAATTTGGCCGATTATAAAACCGCCTTGTCTTGTTATATTAAAGCCTTGCGCATTAACGATTCTTTAGGAAATGATTCGGGTATTTTATCTGCTTCGGGCGCTATAGGAAATGTTTTTTTAGATATGCACCAACCCGATGAAGCATATAAATATTTTAAGCAGGCTTTAGCAATGTCGCGAAAGCTTAAAAATAAAATGGGTACGGCTTCCTGCTTAATCGCACTTAGCAATGTGTATGGCGAAAAGCACGATCAGATGCAGGCACTTGATTATTGTTTTCAGGCTTTAAAATTATTCGAAGAAATTGGTAATCAGGAAGCAGTGGCAACTTGTTATAATAATATTGCCAGTGCTTATTTAAAACAAAATGATCTTAAAAAAGCACGCTTTTATATTACCAAAGCTTATGATAATTATGCAAAAGCAGGCAATGTTTACGGCATGGCTTTGGCTCTGAACAATATAGGCGATTTTTTTTATCAAAGCGGTGCTTACCCCGCCTCAATTTCCTACTATAAAAGAGGATTAGAGCAGGCTTTAAAAATAGGCGCCAACGATAAAACACTTGAAGCTTACAGGGGGCTTTATAAAGTATATAAAAAAGCAGGAAATTATAAGGATGCTCTTTTTATGAATGAATTTTATCAGCAGTTAAACGATTCTATTTACAACAGCGAAAGCAGCAAGCAAATTGCCGAAATGCAAACCCGCTTTGATTCAGAAAAAAAAGGCAGAGAGATAGATCTTTTAATGAAAGATAAAAAAATTAAAAACGATGAGTTAACCCGGCAGCGTTTTATAAGTTGGGCGGTAGCTATTGGTGGAGGAATGGTTCTACTGCTGGCCTTATTGGCTGTTAGGGGCTACGTGCAAAAAAGAAAAATTAATTATCAACTCGCCGAAAAAAATAATAAAATTGAAACTGCTTATAATATTATTGAAGATCAGCATAAAGATATTAAAAGCAGTATACGTTATGCCCTCCGGCTTCAGGAAGCTATTCTTCCAACCACCGCCTTCAGCAAAATATTTGCGGGAACATCTTTTGTTCTTTATCAGCCTAAGGATATTGTAAGCGGCGATTTTTACTGGATACAGGAAGTGGAAGATAAGGGAACAAAAAAAATTCTTTTTGCCGCCGTGGATTGCACCGGGCATGGCGTTCCGGGAGCATTTATGAGTATTGTGGGGCATAATTTACTTAACCAGGCTGTTAAGGGGCATCATAAAATAAAACCTTCAGATATTTTAAATGAAATTAATATTGGATTAAGTGAAACACTCCGTCAAACAATTGAAGAGTCTACTGTAAAAGATGGAATGGATATTGCACTTTGTTCACTACATAAAACTTCTCAAAACTCCTCCGTTCTGCAATTTTCGGGCGCTAATAATCCTGTATGGATCATTAGGAACAATGCAAATACAGAACTACAGGAAATTAAAGGCGATAAATTTCCGATAGGTATTTTTTTGGGAGAAGAAATGCACCAGTTTAATAATCATGAAGTAGAACTTTTTAGCGGCGATACGGTGTACGTTTTTACCGATGGTTTTGCCGATCAGTTTGGAGGAAACAATGGTAAAAAATTTAAGTATAAACCCTTGCAGCAATTAATTTTATCCATTCAACATCAATCTATGGAACAGCAGCGCGAAACCTTGGCCAAAACCCTTACAGATTGGAAAGGTAATCTGGAGCAGGTGGATGATGTTTTAATAATTGGAATAAGAGTTTAAAGCCACGTGTAAATCAGTTGTGAGGAGAAAGAATTAATTACTTGTTAATTCAAAATTATTCCACCCGGATAAGTTCTATCACCACCCATAAGAAGCCCCGGTAGGGTGTTAGTTTATCACTATTTTTTTTATGATTATACTGCTTTTAAATTTTAATTCAATAAAATAAAGCCCTGCATTTAATTCTTCAATAGATATTTGATTACAATTAAAAAAATTGGCAACTGTTTTTCCTGTTATATCTTTAATTTTTATTTCGTCAGGCTTGGTATTAAAATATACTATATGGTTTGCAGGGTTAGGAAAAAAAATTTCTTGACGGCCTTCCAGCAGGTTACTTTTAAGATCAGTTGTAATGCAGGCAAGAGGGTTTGCATTACTGGTTGCAGAAAAATTTCCATTTAGTACAAACCAATTTTGCCATAGTCCTCCGGTTGCATTGGGGCTTTGCCAGTTCTTTAGATCAAAACTTCCGGCACCTGTTGCAGTTCCTTTAATAGCATAAACTTTTAAAGCTTCGCCTGATCTGTTCCAAGTTAAAGCTTGCGAAGCCGTACAATTTTCGGGGATGTTTGGCAGTAAGCAGTTGGGCTGAATAAAATAAGCGTTGTCATCATAAGTTGGATATCCTCCAAATACTTTTGCAATACCCGTACTATCAAAACAAACTGCTGTATATTCATCACATGCAATGCCGTAAAAAGCTTTTGTACTATCCTGAAATAATCTCGCTAAAAAAGTGGTATGCCTGCTGCGCCTGTCAGGATTGTCGTAGTGGGTATCTGTAATAACACGTTTTAATAATTGATTATGTATAAAATCGTTATTTCCAATGGTAACCGCGTTGGCGTATGGATCAGCAAGCGCCGCAGCAGAAGTGATTGAACCTGCAGCTGCACTATAATAGGCCTGCCCCTGAATGGCCATGCCTGCGCTTGTTCCGCCAAATGGTGTTTTTTTAATATTAATAAGATAGTTTAAAGCACTATCCACAGCGGTGTTTTTCCAATAACTAATATAGTCATTCTGATTTCCACCGGCAATGAATAGGGCTTCCGCTTCCCTTAAGCGACGTCTTACATAAGGATCATTTGCAGCTGCAACACTGGGAATAACAAGGGTTTCAACAGAATTAACGGGTATTCCCAATGAAGAATAAAAGTAATTATTATAGCCGGCGGTACCGGTAACGCGAATTACTACAATATCCCCGCCACCGCTGCCGTTCAAAAACCATTTCATGGCATTATCATCCTCGGTGGCTCCTCCAAGTAAACATATTCGGTATTCTGTGGTTTTAGTTACGTTAGAAGTATCTCCAACCAAATAACTGGTATAGGTTTGCGCTTGCAGGAAGCCGCAGTTTATCAATAAATAAAAAAATAAAAAACCACGCATAAAAATCAAATGTAAGCAAACCTTTATGAAGTTAAAATTACTCTATTGTTAAAATTCGCACCTCTTTTATGGAATTATTTACACAAATTATATTGAGAGATGAAATTTAGCGCGGGTACAAACTTTTAGTAAGCTGTTTTATAACTTTTAAAATTTAAACTATGAAAAAAAAATTATTTATTGTGGCCTGTATTGCCTCCTCGGCGGCACTTTTAGCATTAACACAAACAAACACTATTAGTCGTGAAAAAGTAGAAGATTCAACTACTTCCACCACCGATAATCAGGAGCAAAGCACTTCCGGAAAAACAACCTCTACCACAAAAACCACCAAATCTACGAGCGATAGTAATGCAGGCTCTACAAAAAGTACAAAATCAACAGGTACAACAAATTCCACAAACACAACAAACACTACCAACGGTAAAACCACAAATTCAACCGATGGCGGCAGCACAGGAACTACCAATAGTACAGGATCAACTTATTCCACTAACACCACGCAATCTACCGGAACAACCAACAGTACCGGAAACACCACCGGAAACACCACCGGAACCACTAATAGCACAGGTAATACAACCAGCAGCACCAATTCAACCGGAAGCACAGGAACGACCGGCAGCACGGGCACTACCAGCACTACACGATAATTTTATTTGAAATTACTGTCTTGTTTTATAACTAAAAACACAAGGCTTTAAAAAGCTGTTATGTATATAGGGTAAAAAACAAGACGGTCTTTTTTTTTTATAATTGTTTATTGAAGTATTTGAGTTTTGATATCAGGGCGCTGAGTTTAATGCGCATGGGCGTAGCATTATTAATAATGTTTGATCTTGCCATTAGGGTTAGCGACCTTGAACTTTTTTATGCGAATACAGGTGCCGTTCCGCTTACCATGTTGTTTGAGCATTCGTGGAACGATTATTATATTTCATTTCATGCCATTAATGGCTTATGGCAGGTTCAATTTATTCTATTTTGCATTTCCTGGTTTTTTGCAGTGATGTTGTTTATGGGTTATCGAACCCGTTTGTTTACCTGCCTGTCGTGGTTAATGTTATTGTCGTTACATAACCGAAACGGACTTATTTTACAAGGGGGCGATGATCTTTTACGGATGGTTTTATTTTGGGGAATGTTTATCCCTTGGGGAGCAAGGTATTCCTGCGATTCAATTTTATTGCCACATAAATTTAAATACACAACCATTTGTACAGTGGCCACGGTGGCTTATCTTTTACAAATCTGTTACATCTACAGTGGTTCGGCACTGCTTAAAGGAGTAGAATGGAATAAGGATTTTTCAGCCATGTATTATGTTTATGGTTTAGATCAGATAGTTTATCCGCACGCTAAGAAGTTATTTTATTATCCCGAACTCTTAAAAAAACTTACCTGCGTTGCCTATTATTTTGAATTGCTGGTGCCGCTATTATTTTTTATTCCTTTTAAGCATCAATGGTTTCGTTTAGCAGGAATTATTTCGATCATCTTATTTCATGCTCTTAATGGATTTACCTTGTTAATAGGATTGTTTCCCTTAATAGGAATAGTAACAAGTATTGGCATTTTACCTTCATTAGTGATGGATAAACTGGATGTTGTTTTTTTTAAAATGAAGGCAACAGTTTCTGTTTCGTTTAAAAACATCTCGGTTTTAATTAATAAAATAATTAGATGGAAAACACCGGTTTATGAGTTGAATAAATATCTGGAAAATGCTAAAACAGCAGTTCTGATCTTTTTGATTGTTTTTGTTTTTGATTGGAACTTTAGTAACCTCACTTTCATTCACAGTAAACTCTCTGATGGTTTACGGCCGCTTGGCTATGTTTTAAGACTCGATCAGAACTGGGGAATGTTTGCTCCCGGCGTTTTTAAGGACGACGGCTGGTACATTTTAGAGGGAATTACTAAAGATAATAAAACCATTGATCTGATGAATGAGGGCAGAGAGGTTAATTATAAAAAACCGCTCAGTGTTACAGCCCTTTATAAAAATGATCGCTGGCGAAAATATACCGAGAATATGATTATAAATTACAACACTTTTATGCGCGGATATTTTTGCAACTATTATAAAAGAATCTGGAATGAAACTTATCCTGAAAAAAGAATAAAAACCTTGCGCATTGTTTACATGAGCGAATTTACTGTGCCTGATTATAAATATGCGCCACCCATTCGCCAAATACTGTGGGAGTGCATAGAAACATAAAACAATGGCATAAAAATTTAATTTGTAAATTTACTTATGAAAAAGAAAATTGGCATTGCCATGCACGGAGGCGCAGGAACTATTTTAAAAAGTTTAATGAGTGCCGAAAAGGAAGCCTTATACACCAGCGCTCTTAAAGAAGCTGTTTTGGTTGGTGAAGCTATTCTGTTAAAGCATGGCCTTGCCTTAGAAGCCGTAGAAGCCGTTGTAAAGCAATTAGAGGATAATCCCTTGTTCAATGCAGGCAAAGGTTCTGTGTTTACACACGAAGGCAGAAATGAGATGGACGCTTCCATTATGGATGGCAAAACTTTAAAAGCCGGCGCTATCAGCGGGGTATATAACGTTAAAAACCCTATTACCCTAGCGCGTGCCGTTATGGAGCATACGGAGCATGTTTTTCTATCAGGAGGCGGAGCTGTAAACTTTGCAAAAGAAATGGGTATACCTGTTGAATCGGATGATTATTTTTTTGTTCAATACCGTTATGATCAATTACAAAAAGCACGACAAGCAGATACAGTCGTTCTTGATCACACCTCCTTAAAAGAAATTGAAAGTAAAACAGATTTGGAGGATAAAAAGTTTGGAACCGTGGGCGCAGTTGCTTTGGATGTTTATGGCAATGTAGCCGCCGCAACTTCTACCGGGGGAATGACCAATAAAAAACATGGTAGAATAGGGGATAGTCCTATTATTGGCGCGGGAACTTACGCTAATAATAATACCTGTGCCATTTCATGCACCGGGCACGGAGAGTTTTTTATGCGTGCTGTGGTGGCTTATGATATTTCGTGTTTAATGGAATACAAAGGGCTTTCTTTAAAAGCTGCCTGCGATTTAGTGGTACACGATAAACTTGTAAAAATTGGCGGCGAAGGCGGTTTAATTGCTATTGATGCTTTAGGCAATATTGAAATGCCTTATAACACCGAAGGAATGTACCGTGCATGCAAAAGAAATGATGATGATTTAGTTATTGGCATTTACTAAGCTCTTGGCTAAAAATACTTCCGCGTTTGGAACGTATTTTTTTTCATGCAGTAAAAAACCGTTGCCTCTTGCCAGCATGTGCACTTTTAAACCTTCAATTCCTAAGGGATAATCATCTTCCACCACATTTACGCTGTTGTAACGTATTTTAGTTCCATCAATAATAATAACCATTCCCGAACCAATACAAGTAGCATCGTTTCCTTTAGTAATTAAAAGGGCTGTATCTTCCCCAATACCAATGCCTAATGAAAGCGGGTTCATGGCTACTGCCTGAGCCAACCTGCCGAAACGGCCTCGTTTTACAAAGTGAGTATCTACAATACAACTATCCAGTACTTCAAGGCCATAGGTAATTTTTACGTGACCTTTTAGCATGGCTTCGTTATTTTCTGCATGATAAATCATGAGCCGGCCCATTGCCATTGCTCCCGCGCTGGTTCCGGCCAATAAAAAATTTTCATCTTTCATGTAGCGCTTCATAATTACCTGCATTAATTCAGAGCCTGCAATAATGGTTGAAAGGCGAAATTGATCTCCGCCACTGAAGAATACGGTATCAGCGTTTTCGATGCGCGTAATAAGCGAAGGGTTTTTAAGCTCTTCCTTATTTTCAATACTCATGTGACTAACGTTATGATAACCCGCTTTTTTAAAAGAGCGGATGTACATGTTTCCGGTTTTAAAAGGTTGTTGCGAGGCAGTGGTTATAATTTCAATGCGGTTAAATTTTGAGGTAGAAGGGGGAATAAGATTGGTTAGGATCTCATAATCCACAAAATCCTTGTTCTTAGATTTGATCTGAGGCCTGATCCGTATGGGACCTTTATCTTCGGCTCCTCCTATAATTAACAGCTTTCCTTTTGGTGTCATAAAAAACTAAGAAGCTTTTAATAATGTTTGGTTAATAGTTTCTGAGTTCTGTATTTCTTCCTGGTGCATTTTGCTAAGGTAATCAATAGTTTCTTGTACGCAATCGGTACATACAGTTATAAATGAACCTTTTTGAGCATTTTTTATGGCATAAAGCAAAGCCTCTTTTTCATCGGAAATTACTTTTACTTGCATATTGGCTTTTACAGAGTTTACGCCTTCCATAATCAGGGTATTGAGCTCTTCTTTGGTACGGCCACGAAGGTTTTTATCGTGTCGGATAATTATTTCATCAAAAGTTTGACTGGCAAAAACGCCAACATTCCTGATATCTTCATCCCTACGATCTCCCACAGCGGCGATGATGCCTATTTTGCAGGTAGAAATTGTTTTTTCCATGAAGCTCTTTAATTCAACAAAGCCACCGCTGTTATGGGCGTAATCAATCATTACATCAAAATCTTTGAAATGGAACAGGTTCATTCGGCCGGGAGTAAATTGCGGCGAAGGAATAAAGGATTTAAGAGCTATTCGAATATTTTTTAAAGTAAAATTTTTAAGATAAGCGGTTAATACTGCCGGAAGAATATTTTTAATCATACTATCTGCCTTACCGCCCATTGATAAAGGAATGTCGTTTATTTTTTCAACCGGTATTTTTGTTTGCCCGGCGCAAATGGTAACAAAACCATTGTCGAGAATTACCGCCAGGCCTCCTTTATTGCAATGTTCTGCCACTCTTTGGTTATTTGGTTCAATACTGAACAAAGCAATGTTGCAATCCAGCTCTTCATTTAAATTAAAAACCCGTTCGTCATCGGCATTTAAAATAGCGTAACCATGTTTAAACGTACTGTGAGCCACTACCGATTTTACGCGTGTCATATCGCTGAGGGTATCAATGCCGTCAAGGGATAAATGATCTTCAGAAATATTAGTAATAATACTGATATCGCAATTATCAAAACCTAAACCTGCTCTTAAAATTCCTCCGCGGGCACATTCAAGTACTGCAAAATCAATTGTTGGGTCGGTAAGAACTGTTTGCGCGCTCACAGGGCCTGTGCAATCGCCCGTATTTATTAAATGTTCCTGAATATAAGTACCATCGGTGGTGGTATAACCCACCAAGTGGCCGGCCTGTTTAGCCATGTGCGCAATAAGGCGGGTGGTTGTAGTTTTACCGTTAGTACCCGTTACCGCTACCAAAGGAATGCGTGATGGCATGCCTTGCGGATACAGCATATCCACCACATGAGCCGCTACATTGCGGGGCTTGCCATTGGTGGGGGATAAGTGCATTCTAAAACCCGGACAAGCGTTTACTTCAATAACTCCGCCATTTTGATTGGTTAAAGGAACTTCGATATTTTCGGTCATTACATCAATGCCGCAAATATCCATGTTTAAAAGTTTTGAAATTCTTTCTGCCATAAACACATTTGCCGGATGAACTAAATGTGTAACATCTGTAGCGGTTCCGCCGGTGCTTATGTTAGCGGTATCTTTTAATAAAACTTCTTCTCCTTGTGGAGGAATAGTTTCAAGCGTATAATTTTTTTGTGCGAGTATATCCAGCGTTAATTTATCAATCTTAATTTTGGTGAGCATATTTTCATGGCCATCGCCGCGGGCAGGATCAAGGTTGGTTTCATCTATCAATTGGTTAATGGTAGATTTGCCATCGCCAATAACAAAGGCGGGCGTTCGTTTTGCAACGGCAACCAGTTTAAAATTGATGAGCAAAAAACGAAAATCGGCACCCACTAAATATCGTTCTACCAGAACATCTTCTGAAATTTCTTTGGCTAATTTAAAAGCTTCTTTAGCTTGTTCGAGGGTTTGAATATTGATAGTGATTCCCCGGCCATGGTTGCCGTTGATGGGTTTTATAACTACCGGAAAACCAACATTTTGCACGGCCAATTCAAGATCCAGATCATCATACACCAATTCGCTTTCGGGAGTTGGAATATAGGCCGATTTTAAAATGGTTTTTGTTTCGTTTTTATCGCAAGCAATCTCAACGCCCATGTGGCTGGTGGAACTGGTTAATGTGGCTCTTATTTTTTTCTGATAAATACCCTGACCAAATAACACCATAGAGCTGTTATTTAGGCGTTTGTAGGGAATGCCGCGTTCCAGAGCTTCCTCCACGATGGATTGCGTACTTGGGCCAAGTCCGTATTTTGCTTTTAGTTTTTTTAAAACTTCAATATCCTTATTAATATCATAAGGCACGTTATCCACCAATGCCTGGGCAATTCTTACCGCGGCTTCGGCGGCATATAAGCCCGCCTTTTCAACATGGTAAGCAAAAATCACAAAATAAACGCCTTCTTTAGAGTCGGAGCGGGTTCTGCCGTATCCGCAATCCATACCTGCAAGGGTTTGAATTTCGAGAGCAATGTGTTCAACCACGTGACCAATCCAGGTGCCCTCTTTAATTCGTAAAAAAAAGCCGCCTTCGTGAGATTCGGAGCAGCGGTGAGAGAACATGGAAGGTATTAATTGTTCGATACGTTCAGAAAAACCTTTAATTTTATTGGTGGGAGATTGTTCAAGTTCCTCAAGGTCAAGCTTCATTATAATAATGTGTTTGCGATAATTTGACCAAAAGTTGGGACCCTTCATTACCTTAGTACTGATAATCTTCATGTGTGAGAATTTAATCTAATATAATTAAAATTTGTACCAATTACTAAATATCTGAAAATCAGATTTAAAATTGCCTTATGTCGGGTTTATTTTCCACAGTTATGTAGAAGTGGGGAACGGCCTAAAATCAAAAACCGCCGAACTTGTGTTAACAAGGCCGACGGTATTTGAACAGTCAATTTGTAGAATGGAAAATCGACTAACAATTTTCATTAATTACCCTCAATATTAGTTGATGGCACGTAAAGAAAAACATGCATACATGATTTAGTTTACGAATTTTTTACAACTACCTTTAATGTAAATTAGAGTTAGTTTCGAATAAAGAGATTAAAGATTTGTGCCAGCAAACGGGTATTTGAAAATCAATTAGTTATAAAATTTTGGGGAATGTTAAATGATGTAAATATTGCTCAAGATGCGTAATTTACCCACAAGCACCGATTAATATTGGCTCAAAGGTGTAGTATTTATTTCTCATGAATTTTAACAATTACCTCCTGATCAGAGCTTATCCAGGCGCGGTGCATTAATTGGCTGTTGTACGAAATTCCAACATTTCCCTTTGGATCAACGGCAATAAGACCCATATCTCCTTTGGCGTTTTTATTTTTTTGATGAATTACATAATCACAGGCTTGCTGAATGCTCATATTACCTTGTTCCATTAAAACAGAAACATAGCCTGATGCAATGGAGCGGATGTTTAATTCCCCATCACCGGTTGCGCATACAGCGCAGGAGTTATTGTTGGCGTAGCAGCCCACGCCAATCATAGCGGCATCGCCTACGCGGCCGTTTCGGTTAAAGGAAGTTCCGCCGGTAGAGCTGGCCGCCGCCAGATTTCCTTTAGCATCTAAAGCAACTGCGCCTACGGTGCCATGGTTTTTTAGTGCATCCTGTTCTTTTTGTGTGAGTTTATCTCTACGTTCCATAAACATATCGTATTGATGTGGAAGGATAAAATAAGCATCTTCTTCAAGCCTTACTCCTTTATATTTAGCATAGCTGAGGGCGCCTTCTCCGGCCAATAAAATATGGTGATTTTCTTCCAAAATAAGCCGTGCAAGTTGTACGGGGTTTTTTACTTTTTGAAGCAGCGCCACTGAACCGCATCGCAGATCTTTTCCATCCATAATGGAGGAATCCATGCTTACATAGCCCAGTGAATTAATGGCTGAGCCTCTTCCCGCATTAAACAACATATTGTCTTCCATAAAGGTGATGGCCGCTTCCACGGCATCCAGGGCAGGTTTGCCGCGTTTTAGTAATTCAAAAGCAATTTGGGCGGATTCTTTTAAAGCTTGTTTATATCCGTTTAAATTTTTGCGGATAAATTCGGTTTCGTCTCTGGCTCCGCCATGAATTGCTACTGTAATTTTTGACATAAATTTGGGTTATATCATGCTGTTGTTATTGGAGCTGTGAACTTAAGCTGCTGATGTTGTGAAGTTTGTTTACGTAACTAACGGTTTCGGACACTATACCCGCGCAAATTAAAATAAATGACCCTTTTTGAACGTTTGCGAAAGCATAATCAATAGCTTCTTTTTCATCAGAAATTACAACAGTTGGCACGGGCTTATTTATTTGCGCGATGCCTTCTTTTAAAAGGTCAGAAATATTGTCGGCTGTTCTTCCTCTTAAATCTTTATCGTGTTTAATAATAACGCTATCAAACATGGTAGCTGCCAAAAGCCCAACGTGCCTGATGTCATCGTCTCTTCTGTCGCCCGCCACAGCAATTACGCCTACTTTAGGAGAATCTTCCACTTCATCAATAAAACGTTTCAATTCAAAAAAACCATCCATGTTATGAGCGTAATCTACCATCACTTTAAAGCCGTTGAAATTATAAAGATTCATCCGCCCGGGCGTAAATAAAGGAGATGGTAAAAAAGTTTTTAATCCTTTTTGTATTTGATCGACGCTAAAACCGCTGATAATTGCGGCAAGAGTGGCAGGTAAAATATTTTTAATCATATAACTTGCCTTTCCTTTAAAAGTTAAAGGAATATTATCAAGTGTTTCTATTTGTATTTTGGTGCTGCCTTTATAAACCACAAGGTAGCCATCTTCAATGCTGGCTGCTAATCCGCCATTGTTACAATGTTCTGTAATTCTTTCATTATCAAATTTGGTACTGAAGAGTGCAATGTTGCAATCCAAATCGTCTTTAATTTTGTAGCAAAGATCGTTATCCGCATTTACAATAGAATAACCGTTTTTGGAGGTAGCTTTTGCCACCACACTTTTTACTTTAGCCATTTCTTCAATGGTATTAATATCTTTAAGGCCAAGATGATCTTCAGAAACATTGGTAATGATGCTTACGTCGCATTCATCAAAGCCCAGCCCCGATCTTAAAATTCCTCCGCGGGCGCATTCAATTACCGCAAAATCTATAATGGGATCAAAGAGTACATCTTGCGCGCTTACCGAGCCGGTGCAATCGCCATCGAAAGTTAAATGGCCATCAATATAAATGCCTTCGGTGGTACAAAAACCGGGCTTATAGCCGGCGTGTTTGGCAAGGTGGGCTATAATTCTGGTGGTGGTAGTTTTTCCGTTTGTACCTGTTACAGCCACAATGGGAATGCGTGCGTGTGCGGTTGTTGGAAACATCATTTCTACAATGGGTGAGGCTACATCGCGCACGGGCCCCAATTGGGGGTTAGAGTGCATGCGCAAGCCCGGCCCGGCGTTTACTTCAATAATAGCGCCATTTTCGCGGGTAATAGGCACATCTACGGCCTTTGCCATAACATCAATGCCGCAAATGTTGAGGTTAAACATTTTGGCAACATGCTCGGTCATAAATATATTTTCGGGGTGAATATTATCCGTTACATCTTCAGCAATTCCGCCGGCGCTTATGTTAGCGGTATTTTTTAAAGTAAGCACTTCGCCTTTAGGAATAATGGAATTTATTGTAAGATTTTTTTCGGAAAGCATTTTAAGAGTAATAGCGTCAATTTTTATGAGTGCCAATACATGTTTTTCTTCCGTACCGCGTTCGGGGTTTTTGTTTTCATTATCCACTAATTGCTGAACGGTTGAAATGCCATCGCCTATAACAAAAGCTGGTGTGCGTTTAGACACGGCCACTAATTTAAAATTGACAACTAAAAAACGGTAATCATTTCCTTCAATATATTCTTCGAGAATAATTGCGTTTGATATTTTTTTAGCGATTTCGAAGCCAAATAAAGCTTTGTCAATATCTCTGATATTTGTAGTAACTCCTCTGCCGTGATTTCCATCGAGCGGTTTTAATACCACAGGATATTTTACTTCATGAATTCTTTCGCGCAGGCCTGCTTCGCTATAAACCAAAATGCCTTTTGGTACGGGAAGATTAGCCTCTGCCAGAATTTTTTTTGTTTCTTCTTTATCGCCTGCCAGTTCAATGCCCAGGCCACTAGTAGTGTCGGTTACGGCGGTGCGTATTTTTTGCTGTTTATTACCGTAGCCCAATGTAATTAAAGAGCCGTTATTAAATCTGCGAAAAGGAATTTTTCTTTTTTTAACCGCGTCGAGAATATAGGAACTGGTTGGGCCGAGTTTGTGTTGGGCTCTTATTTCCAATAGTTCTTTTACAATATCTTCAATATTAATAAATTTATTAGCGATGAGTGCTTCTGTTATTTCAAAAGCGGCTCGCGCGGCAAAAAGCCCGGCTTCTTCAATAACATAAGATATGTTTATGAAATATTCGCCTTTATTTGTTCCGGCTTTAGATCTTACATAATTACATTCCATTTCAGCCATGCATTGCAATTCAATGGCTATGTATTTTATTAACTGAACAAGGCCTGTAAGTTTGGTATCTTCTAAATGATGTTTGCTGGAAAGGGTAGGCAATAATTGTTTTGCCTTTTGTATAATAGATTTTATTTCAGAATCCGGAACTTCAGGAAGTTGCACTTTGAGCACAATAAGAGAGCCATGTTCTACCGACCAATAATTTGGCCCGCGCATTACCTTAGTTTCTAAAATTTTCATATTGGTTTTAATGCAATGGTAAAAAAGGCAACGCCCTGTTGCCTTTTTGATTTTATATATTTTGTATTTAGCTTAATAAACTATTCTTCCTCTTCAGCCTCTTCCGTTTCCATGGCTGCCATTATGTTAATGGTGCTTTGGGCTATCTGAGTGAGTTTTTCGTCGGCAGATTTTTCTTCTTCAAGAATTTCATCAAGCAATGTTACTGCTTCATCTAAACCAAGTGTTTGGGCAAAGGTACGCAAAGTGCCGTAAGAAGCAATTTCATAATGCTCAACTTTTTGGCTGGCAGTAATAATGCCGGCATCGCGCATAGCACCTTCCTGAGATTCTTTCATAATCTCTTCGGCTTCTTTGATGAGGCCGTTCATGGCTTCGCATTTTTTAGCTATCGGTTTTTTATCAATAGATTCGAATACGCGTTCTACTCTTTTAACCTGATTTTCGGTTTCTTCAAGATGGCTTTCTAAAGCTTCGATCAATTCATCGGATGTTGCTTTTTTAATCATTTTTGGAATAGCTTTAGTCAGTGCTTTTTCGGCCCAATAAATATCTTTTAATTCGTTTTCAAATAATTTCATTAGAGTTGATTCGTCCATTCCATACTGCATAGATTCAGAAGATTTACCGGATGTTTTGCTTTTAGTTTTCATGTTTTTTAGGTTGTTGGTTAAAAAATGTGTTTGGTTTTAAATAATAAAAAATCATACCTATTAAAACGTTCCCCAATTTGTTAAATTCATAAAAAAAAATATACAAAATGGGTTATAATATCTACATTTTTAAAAGGGTAAGGAAAAAACTTATGTTCATATGGCTTGCAAGCCAATCTAATATATTTTAGTTAATATTTGTGTTTTCCGAGATAATTGGTGAATATTGTACAAATGTTAAACTGTCCTATTTAGAAGCTCGTTATGATTAAACTACAAAAAGTAATTGCCCAACTTGAAAATGATGTATATATTTGTTTGGAAGAGGCCTTAGTAAAAAATAAGGCTCAAAATTTTTTATTTTTATTGCAATCGTATAGAAGTGGGGTTACCGAGGAAGAGATTAAGAAAAAGTTGGATATTAATGACAATTCTTTTTATGTTTTAAAATCGAGGTTGTTTGATAAAATTCAGGAGCATTTATCGGGAGATATTTTTGTAAACCGGCAAGAACTTTTAAAAAAACTCAATCTTATCCCGGAAATGAGCGTTCAAGAGCCTAGGGAAAAAATGATGGCCTTTCTTCAAAAAATAGAAAAGGATTTACTGCAGTTTGATATGCATAATGAACTTTTGTTAGTTTACAGTGCTTTAAAAAAGGTAAATTTATACTCGGATAAATATTTTTATTATTCTCAGCTGTATAATAAACACATTGCATATAGTTTATCTTTAGAAAAATCGGAAGAAATTTTAGGTAATTTTAACCGTATTTTAGGGCAGTATGATTTTTCGCGATCAGAAAAACTTCTGGAAACGCTTTTATTTTTGCGAAAAGAGATCACTTATCATTGCAATTTACATAAATCTCGTCAAATTGAAATAATTAAAAATGTACTAGAGTTGCAATTATGTATATTCTGTAATACGGCTATAAATAAAGAGGTAAATATCGAAGAGCTTCTTAATACTACCAACAGGTTAATTGCCGAGCTTCCTGAAACGGACTCTTTTAAAACTTGGATTCCTGCCCTTGAATATCTGTTTTTTGAATATTATTATAAAATAGGAAATACCAAAGGCGCATGGGAGTATCATGCCAAAGTTAGGAGTAATTTAAATACTCTACTGTTGTCGAGCCACATCTGTTGTACTTCTAATTTTTTGATTTCAGAAATTGCTTTTTTGCATGAACAAAATAATATTAAATACATAACCGAACATCCGGTTAAAAATTTTATTTACGATGTGAATGACCCGCATTCGCATGTATTATGGGGCATTTATCAGGCGATGATAAGTTATTATTCTTTAAATTATAAAGATGCCAGTGTTCGATTTAATAAATTAATAAATGAAAATAGCTTTAAGGATTTTTTTCATATACAAACCGATATTAAATTATCGCTCGCCTTCATATATATTCAATTAAAGGAATTTGACCTGGCAGATAGCTTATTAAAAAGTATTAATAGAAAAATAAGAACTGAAAAAATTGAGAATTACGCCAACGTAGCAGATATAACTAAAGTACTTGAGCTCAATATTAAGCAAGGTGGAACAAAAGTAACGGATAAACAAAAAAATTATTTTGCACTTTTTATGGCTCGAAACAAGAATGAGAATTTGTTGTTAAAGCATTTTGTAAATGAACTCAGTAGTAAATACAGTTAAATACCATCGCAAACATGAAAGTAAAAGAGCCATCTTATAAGCATAAAGCCGTTCTTCTTATTGACGATAATGAGCTGGATAATTTTATTAATGTAAAAACCCTTGAATCTAATTTATTTGCAAAAAAAATTTATGTAAATACAAGCGGCAGAAGCGCCGTAGAGTTTCTTAATAATATAAGTATTGTGCAAGGATGTACGGAAATGTTCCCCGATGTAATATTTGTAGATATCAACATGCCATTTATGGATGGCTTTCAGTTTATTGAATATTTTAAAACCAACCTGGAGAAAACCATTAAGTCTTCTAAATTAGTTATTTTAACCTCCTCTGTTAATCACGAGGATAGAGCCAAAGCACTCTCTATTTCAAAAGAAATTATATTCTTAAATAAACCTCTTACCAAGTTTATGCTTGATCAAATTTAAACCCAAACAGTATAGGTTCTACTTAGTTTGATGCCATTAATAGTACACGTTTTTGTAATTTTTAAACGGCGTAAATATATTCTATTTCTTCACAAAAATTTTCTAACAAAAATTTAATTGTATAATCACGGTGAGAAGTAAATTTCTCTATTCTTTTATTCAAGAGGCTGCATTTTGCTGTTGGTAAAAGTCATAAGTTGACCTTTTTTCTTAAAAATCTTACACCTGAAATGTGCATTGGGTATGGAGCAAGATTTAACGCTTTACGCCACTGTACTTTGCGTCATTAATCAATTAAAAAGGAAAATAATGAAAACAACAAATCCTAAAAACAGCACAATTGCTTCGGAGTTATTTATTACAGGCCTAAAGTTTTTGATAATCGTTTTAATTTTGTTTCAGCCAAGCACTTTTTTTGGGCAAAAATATAAACGTAAAGAACGCTGTTACTTAAGATGCGGAGTGGATAATGTTTCTTCCGGAAATAGTCATGGTTCATTTCTTTCGCCCCATGTGGTAATAAAAAAAGGCAGAACGTCTTACAATTTGGGGGTTTTATTTCAAAATCGCGGAATGCAACTCAATGGCGGAAAATTAAGTTTTTCTTACATTTTATCAGACCCTAAAAAAAATAATGTGGATGAAGATGAAGTTGAAGCCGAAGAATATGTTGCTCAACCAAAAAGACAAATTTTGCAGCTAAATATCTTCGCATTTTCTCAGTACGTGCATAACGGTTTATTGTCTGCCGTTTCTAGTATAACTGAGCAAAAAGCATCCTCACAACCTGAAATGAACTGGAATCAGGTAAGGCTTTCTACTGCTGAAGCGGGAATTGGGTTTGAATTGTATGTGAAGTTAACCAAAAGGGTTAGTTGGAAAAATTATGTCGCAGGTTCTGTTTACTACCACGTTACATACGTTAATGGAATGTATAATGAGAGAAATGGCCCTTCATTGGTGCTGGGTACCGGAATTGTAATCTGCCCTCTTTAAAGAGTGTTGGTCATTGAAGCTTTAAATTTCACACTGTTAAAAATAAGCGGTAATTCTTTTATTTAGTTACACACTACTTAATAAAAATAGAATGTAATTACCTGATTTAAATACAGATGGGTAGCCTTATTTCAACTACTTGATTTACAGTTAATTAAAATTTTAATATTTACCCAACCTTGCACAATAAATATTTAGTAACTTCGTTTTAATAGAGAATCAAATAAACAAAAAAAATATTTGCCTATGATAACAACATCTACTTCTTTAAAACTTACCGGAAAACAAAACACACAGCAAAGGGAAGCTTGTCCGGAGATAGATTTACCTTCGCAAAACATACTTTCCTCTATTCTTAATTACAGTAAAAATCTGGAAATTAAAAAATCTATTTTTGTTCAGGAAATTGAAATAATTAAAAGTTAGGATATACTCTTTTTAAATTTTTCTGATTTTTTTCTTTTTTTAAAGGGTTACCCCGCATTTTTCTCAATTTTTTGAGAGCCGGAAAACCCTTTTTTATGGTTTTCGACCGAATAATAATAAAATTATTATAAAAAGGTGAAAAATTTCCTCAAAAATTATTGTTGATTGAATATATTTCCCTATCTTTGCCGTCCCGTAAAAGGAAAAATAGCTGAAACACTAATAAAATCAAGTAATACAGAGGATTTAAGATGCCTACAATATCACAATTAGTAAGAAAAGGACGTCATAAGGCGTCTAACAAAAGCAAATCGGCCGCTTTGGACTCTTGTCCACAACGCCGTGGTGTTTGTACCAAAGTGTACACAACAACCCCTAAGAAACCTAACTCTGCTATGCGCAAAGTGGCTAAGGTTCGTTTAACCAATAAGCAGGAGATCATTGCTTACATTCCCGGGGAAGGTCACAATCTTCAGGAACACTCTATCGTGCTTGTGCGCGGGGGTCGTGTAAAAGATCTTCCGGGTGTACGTTACCATATCGTTCGCGGTAGTTTAGATACTGCCGGTGTTGAAGGACGTAAACAACAACGTTCAAAATACGGAGCTAAACGCCCTAAAGCGGGAGCGGCAGCTGCACCAGCCAAGAAAAAGAAATAATAAAGATATTATAATACCATGAGAAAAGCCAGAGCAAAAAAACGCGTGTTGTTACCGGATCCGATTTATAACGATACATTGGTAACACGTTTTTTAAATAATTTGATGTACGATGGAAAAAAGAACACCGCTTCTAACATTTTCCACGAAGCAATAGCAGTTGTTGCCAAACGTACAAATGAAGATGGAGTTGAGGTTTGGAAAAAAGCCTTAGCTAACATTACCCCGCAGGTTGAAGTTCGTTCACGCCGTGTAGGTGGTGCTACGTTCCAGATTCCTTCTGAAATTCGTCCTGATCGTAAGGTTTCAATGGGTATGAAATGGTTAATTCTTTATGCACGCAAACGTAACGAAAAATCAATGGCTCAGAAATTAGCCGGAGAAATTGTTGCCGCCGCAAAAGAAGAGGGTGCTGCTTTTAAAAAGAAGGAAGACGTACACAAAATGGCAGAAGCAAATAAAGCATTTTCACACTTTAGATTCTAATAAACAAATGGACTTACGTTACACAAGAAATATAGGAATAGCAGCCCACATTGATGCCGGTAAAACAACTTGTACCGAGCGTATTTTGTATTACACAGGCGTTACTCACAAAATTGGTGAAGTACACGACGGTGCTGCAACAATGGATTGGATGGCACAGGAGCAGGAGCGTGGAATTACCATTACTTCGGCCGCTACCACTTGTTTCTGGAAGTACCGTGATAACAATTATAAAATTAATATTATTGATACACCCGGCCACGTTGACTTTACAGTTGAAGTGAACCGTTCTTTACGTGTATTAGATGGCTTAGTGTTCTTATTTTCAGCCGTTGACGGTGTTGAGCCTCAATCTGAAACTAACTGGCGCTTAGCTGATAATTACAACGTAACCCGTATTGGTTTCGTTAATAAAATGGATCGCCAGGGCGCTGACTTCTTAAACGTTGTTAAGCAGGCTCGCGAAATTTTAGGTGGTAATGCCGTTCCTCTTCAGTTACCAATCGGTTCTGAAGAAAATTTTATCGGGGTAGTTGATTTAATCAATTTCCGTGGAATTGTTTGGAATGAAGAAGATAAAGGAATGACTTTTAAAGAAGTTCCTATTCCTGCTGATATGCTTGAAGAAGCTACAGAATGGAGAGAAAAAATGCTGGAAGCCGTTTCTGATTTTGATGATAACATCATGCAAAAATTCTTTGACGCTCCGGATACAATCACTGAAAGAGAAGTATTAGATGCTTTACGTAAAGCTTGTGTGGCTAATAAAATAGTACCAATGGTTTGCGGAAGCGCGTTTAAAAATAAAGGTGTTCAAACCATGCTCGATTTAGTTATGGAATTAATGCCTTCACCTTTAGATAAAGAAGTTACAAAAGGTACTCATCCTGATACCGGTGCCGAAATTACCCGTAAGCCGGATGTGAAAGATCCTTTTACCGCCCTTGCCTTTAAAATCGCTACCGATCCTTTCGTAGGTCGTTTGTGCTTTTTCCGTGCTTATTCAGGCCGTTTAGATGCAGGTTCTTATGTACTTAACACGCGTTCAGGAAACAAAGAGCGTATCTCCCGCATTTTTCAAATGCATGCTAACAAACAAAATCCTGTTGAGTTTATCGAGGCAGGTGATATTGGAGCTGCTGTAGGATTTAAAGATATTCGTACCGGTGATACTTTATGTGATGAAAAACATCCTATCGTATTAGAGGCAATGAATTTCCCTGAGCCCGTTATCGCAATTGCTATTGAGCCTAAAACTCAAGGTGATTTAGATCGCTTAGGTGTTGGTTTAAATAAATTAGCTGAAGAAGATCCAACCTTCCGTGTTAAAACGGACGAAGATTCCGGTCAAACCATTATTTCAGGTATGGGCGAGCTTCACTTAGAAATTATTGTTGACCGCCTAAAGCGTGAATTTAAGGTTGAAGTTAACCAAGGTTCTCCGCAAGTGTCTTATAAAGAAGCAGTTACAACAACTGTTGATCACCGCGAAATTTACAAAAAGCAAACTGGTGGTCGCGGTAAATTTGCCGATATCCGTTTCAGTGTTGGTCCGGTGGATGCGGATTATGATCTTTCTAAAGGCGAACTTCAGTTTAAAAATGAAATTACAGGCGGTAATATTCCACGTGAATTTATCCCTGCAATTGAAAAAGGCTTTAAAGCTTCTATAAATAATGGTGTTTTAGCAGGATATCCGTTAGTTGGATTAAAAGTTGTGTTAAACGACGGTTCATTCCACGCGGTTGACTCGGATGCTTTATCTTTCGAAATTTGTGCCCGCACTGCATTCCGCGAAGCATTACCAAAATGTAAGCCGGTATTGTTAGAGCCAATCATGAAGGTTGAAGTTCTTTGCCCAGAGCAAAACATGGGTGATGTGGTAGGTGACTTAAACCGTCGTCGTGGCCAGATTGAAGGAATGGATTCAAGAGGAGTTTCACAGGTAATTAAGGCTAAAGTTCCTTTATCTGAAATGTTTGGATATGTAACTCAGTTACGTACTCTTACTTCAGGCCGTGCAACTTCCACTATGGAATTCAGTCATTACAACGAAGCTCCTGCAAACGTGGCAGCAGATGTTGTAGCAAAAGCAAAAGGTAAAAAAGCTGAAAAAGTATAATTAATATAACAAACCAAAATACGTTCTTTTAATATGAGCCAAAGAATCAGAATAAAACTAAAATCATACGATTTTAACTTAGTTGATAAGTCAGCAGAGAAAATTGTAAAGACTGTAAAAGCTACAGGAGCGGTTGTTAATGGTCCAATTCCATTACCAACTAACAAAAGAATTTTTACAGTACTAAAATCCCCACACGTTAACAAAAAAGCGCGTGATCAGTTTCAATTGTGTTCTTACAAGCGTTTACTTGACATCTACAGTTCTTCATCAAAAACTGTTGATGCGTTAATGAAGCTTGAATTACCTAGCGGTGTTGAAGTAGAAATTAAAGTTTAGAGAAGGCCCTCGTTGGAGGAGACCCCGAAAATAAAAAATAAAATAAAAATCAATAAATAAATAAACAAAATGTCTGGATTAATTGGTAAAAAAATAGGAATGACCAGCTTCTTCGATGCCAATGGCAAGTACGTGCCATGCACAGTTATTGAAGCAGGTCCTTGCGTGGTTACGCAAGTAAAAACCAATGAAAGCGACGGGTACACTGCATTACAGTTGTCATTTGACGAGAAAAAAGAAAAACACACGTCATCTGCAATGAAAGGTCACTTTGAATTGTCAAAAACAACTCCAAAGCGTAAAGTAGTAGAATTCCGTCATTTTGAAGAAGCAAAAAACTTAGGTGATGTTCTAACAGTAGAACTTTTCGCTGAAGGTGATTTTGTGGATGTAGTTGGAACAAGCAAAGGTAAAGGTTTTCAGGGTGTTGTTAAACGTCACGGGTTTAGTGGAGTAGGGCACGCCAACAAATCTCACGGTCAGCACGATCGCGAAAGAGCTCCTGGTTCATTGGGCGCATCTTCCGATCCTTCACGTGTAATGCCTGGTATGCGCATGGGCGGTAGAATGGGTGGTAACCGTAAAAAGGTTCAAAACCTTGTAGTAGTAAAAATTATGGCCGATAAGAATTTACTTCTTATTAAAGGTTCCGTACCGGGAGCTAAAGGGTCTTACCTTTTAATTGAGAAGTAATCATGCAAGTAGAAATATTTAACATAAGTGGTAAAAAAACAACAAAAAAAGTTGACTTAACTGATTCAATTTTTAATGTTGAACCAAATGATCATTGTATTTATCTTGACGTTAAGCAGCACTTAGCTAACCAGCGCCAGGGTACTCACAAGTCAAAAGAACGTGCAGAGATCTCACGTACCACAAAGAAATTAAAGCGTCAAAAAGGTTCCGGTGGAGCCCGTGCAGGTTCAATGAAATCTCCTTTGTTTATTGGTGGAGGTCGTGCTTTTGGTCCAAGACCACGCGATTATTCATTCAAATTAAATAAGAAGGTAAAAGCATTAGCTCGTATCTCTGCTTTAACTTATAAAGCAAAAGAAAACGCAATCACCGTTTTAGAGGACTTCAACTTCGAAGCTCCAAAAACTAAAAATTTCGTTGACTTAATAAAGAATTTGAATTTAGCTGATAAAAAAACTCTTTTAGTATTAGGTGCATCAAATAAAAACGTTTATTTGTCGTCCCGTAATATTCAGGGTGCAAAGGTTATTAATGCTTCTGATTTGAATACATACGATATTCTTCACGCAGAAAACCTGATCCTTTCAGAAAGTTCGGTTAAAGTAATTGAAACAATTTTAAATAAGTAAGATGGAAATTTTAATTAAGCCAATCATTACAGAAAAAATGACTTCTCAAAGCGAAAAATTAAATCGCTATGGTTTTGTAGTGGCAAGAACGGCTAATAAGTTAGAGATAAAAGCAGCCATTGAGAAAATGTATGGTGTGAAGGTTGACTCTGTTAACACTCAGCAATATGTTGGAAAGGTTAAAACCCGTAATACTACACGTGGTATGGCTGTTGGTCGTGTAAATCGCAGTAAAAAAGCAATAGTAACCTTAAAGCAAGGCGAAGCAATTGATTTTTACGCTAGTGTATAAACAAAAAAGTTAGAAGTTGAAGTTATACGTTGAACGGATAACAAATAACAAATAACCAATAACAATTAAAATAAAATGGGATTAAAAAAATATAGGCCACTAACTCCGAGTTTAAGATACAAGTTATCTGCGGATTTCGCTGAAATTACAGCTGATAAGCCTGAGAAAAGTTTAGTAAAACCAACTAAAAGATCCGGTGGTCGTAACGATACCGGTAAAATGACCATTCGCTACATTGGCGGCGGACACAAAAAAGCATATCGTTTAATCGACTTCAAACGCGATAAAGACGGAATCGAAGGAACTGTTACTACAGTTGAATACGATCCAAACCGTTCAGCACGTATTGCTCTTATCGTTTATAAAGACGGTGAAAAGCGTTACATTATTGCTCCTCATGGTATTCAAGTGGGTCAAAAAGTAATGTCAGGTAAAGGTGCCGGCCCTGAAATAGGAAACACACTTTTATTATCTGAAGTTCCTTTAGGAACCATCATTCATAACATTGAATTACGTCCTGGCCAAGGTGCAGCTTTAGCTCGCAGCGCAGGTGCTTACGCGCAGTTATCTGCCCGTGATGGTAAGTATGCAATTTTAAAAATGCCTTCGGGCGAGGTGCGTATGATCCTTATCACTTGTAAAGCTACAATTGGTTCGGTATCAAATCCTGATCACAATCAGGAAGTGCATGGTAAAGCCGGTCGCCGCCGTTGGTTAGGCCGTCGTCCACGTAACAGACCAGTTGCCATGAATCCGGTTGATCACCCTATGGGAGGTGGCGAGGGTCGTGCTTCAGGAGGTCACCCGCGCTCACGCAAAGGTATCCCGGCTAAAGGCTTCAAAACCCGTTACAAGTCAAAAGCTTCTAACAAACACATCATCGAAAGAAGAAAAAAATAATAATTATAAACGTTTAATGGCTCTGTTACTTCCAGCGTAGTCGAGAAGGGGCGGGTTCCAAAACTAAAAACAAAAAGAAATGCCAAGATCACTAAAAAAAGGCCCCTTTATCGACCATAACCTGGCCGACAAAGTTGAAAAAATGAATGCAGGCAACAAGAAGTCTGCAATCAAGACCTGGGCTCGTCGTTCAACTATTCCACCGGAATTTGTAGGGCATACATTTGCTGTACATAACGGTGCAAAATTTATTCCGGTTTATGTAACCGAGAACATGGTAGGGCATAAACTAGGAGAGTTTTCGCCAACCCGCGTATTTAAAGGTCACGCCGGCCATAATAAAAAATAATTGAAGCCATGGGAAAAAGAAAAAGATTAATTGCTGAAAAACGCAAGGAAGAAAATAAAACCAGCTACTTCGCTAAATTAAATAATTGCCCTACTTCACCACGTAAAATGCGTCAGGTAGCTGATTTAGTAAGAGGTTTAGATGTTTACAAAGCTTTAAACATATTAAAGTTCAACACTCGCGAGGCTTCCGGCCGCTTGGAAAAATTATTGAAATCTGCAATCGCTAACTACGAGCAAAAGAGCAATACACGCGCCGAAGAAGGAACTTTATTCGTAAAATCGGTAATGGTTGATAGTGGCTTAATGGTAAAGCGTTTACGCACTGCTCCTCAGGGCCGCGGATACCGCATCAGAAAGCGCACCAACCACGTAACTTTAGTAGTAGATACAAAAAATATTTAATAGAAATGGGACAAAAAGTAAATCCAATAGGTATCAGATTAGGCATCATTAAAGGGTGGGACTCTAACTGGTATGGCGGCAACGACTATTCAGAGAAATTAGTTGAAGACGAAAAAATCCGTAACTACTTAAAAGCGCGTTTAGCTAAAGGCAGCATTTCTAAAATTGTTATTGAAAGAACTTTAAAATTAATTACTGTTACTATCAATACTGCTCGTCCCGGAATTATTATCGGAAAAGGCGGTAAAGAAGTTGATAAATTAAAAGAAGAGTTAAAAAAATTAACCAAAAAGGAAGTTCAGATCAATATCTTCGAAATTAAACGTCCGGAATTAGATGCCCGTTTAGTTTCTGATAGTATCGCTCGTCAAATCGAAGGTCGTATTTCTTTCCGTCGTGCTGCAAAAATGTCAATGGCTTCAACCATGCGCATGGGAGCAGAAGGAATTAAAATTAAAGTAAGCGGCCGTTTAGGTGGTGCTGAAATGGCTCGAAGCGAAGGTTACAAAGAAGGAAGAACTCCTTTGCATACATTACGTGCGGATATTGATTACGCTATCGCGGAAGCTCACACTTCATACGGTCGTATCGGAATAAAAGTATGGATTTGCCGTGGCGAAGTTTTTGGGCCACGCGATCTTAGCCCTAACGGTGCAGTAATGGCCAGAGAGAAAAAGAGCGGTAACGATAACAATAACCGTAACGACCGTAACGATAGAGGCGATAAGCCAAGATTTGGCGGAGGCGCAGGTAAAAAACGCGGTCCCGGTACTAAAAGAGAAGATAAATAATTTAGAATTAGAAAAAATATAAGGTCATGTTACAACCTAAAAGAACGAAATTTAGAAAGTCCCAAAAGATGAAAATCAAGGGCGACGCTAAGCGTGGTCATGAATTAGCCTTTGGTTCATTTGGAATAAAAGCGATGGCAGAATCGCGTATGACTTCTCGTCAAATCGAAGCTGCCCGTATAGCCATCACCCGTTTCATGAAACGTGAAGGACAAGTTTGGATCCGTATTTTTCCTGACCGTCCGGTTACATCTAAACCGGCAGAGGTAAGGATGGGTAAAGGTAAAGGTGCGCCGGAATATTGGATGGCAGCCGTTAAACCAGGCCGTATTTTGTTTGAAGCTGAAGGTGTTCCTTTAGCGGTGGCAAAAGAAGCTTTACGTTTGGCCGCACAAAAATTACCAATTGTTACAAAATTTATAGTTCGTAGGGACTATGTAGAAGCTGAAGTAGCTAAGTAATTAGTTATCAGTATATTAATCCAAGTTTGATTGAACCGTTACTTTAATTAAACAAGGGCAAAAAACAAAAAGACAACAATGAAAAATAAAGAAATAGTAGGTTTATCTGATCAGGAACTGATTTCAAAGATAAAAGAGGAAGAAGCAAATTTAAATAAATTAACTTTAAATCATGCGGTTTCTCCGGTTGAAAACCCGGCTAAGATTCGCGTTGATCGCAGAAACATTGCCCGTTTAAACACCGAAGTTAACAAACGTAAAAAAGGAGCAAAATAATTGCTTTAAATCATCATGGAAAAAATTGAAAGAAATTTAAGAAAAGAAAAAGTTGGTGTAGTAACCAGCAACAAAATGGATAAAAGTATTGTAGTGGCCGTTATGCGTAAAGTAAAACACCCTAAATATGGTAAGTTCCTTAATAAAACCAGTACATTTGTGGCTCACGACGAAAAAAATGAGTGCAGTATTGGCGATACCGTTAAAATTGCAGAAACCCGCCCTTTAAGCAAAACTAAAAACTGGCGTTTGGTTGAAGTAGTTGAAAAAGTTAAATAAATTATTAAAGTTATAAGTTATAAGTTATTGGATAATAACAAATAGCGAAAAACGAATAACAAATAACAATAAAAAGAAATGGTACAAAACGAATCAAGATTAGCAGTAGCAGATAACAGCGGTGCAAAGGAAGTACTTGTTATCCGTGTATTGGGCGGAACCAAAAAACGTTACGCTTCAATAGGCGATAAAGTGGTGGTTACTGTAAAACACGCTTTACCAAGCGGTAACATTAAAAAAGGTACTGTTAGTAAGGCAGTAATTGTTAGAGTTAAAAAAGAAATCAGCCGCCAGGACGGATCTTATATCCGCTTTGATGATAATGCTGTTGTTTTATTAAACGCTACTGATGAGATGCGCGGAACACGTATCTTTGGCCCGGTTGCCCGCGAATTACGCGATAAGCAGTTTATGAAAATCATTTCGTTAGCCCCGGAAGTACTTTAGAAAGGTTTTCCGGTAAAGGTTAAACGATAACGGACAACTGATAACAAATAACAAAAAAGAAAATGTCAAAAATAAAATTAAAAAAAGGCGATACCGTAAAAGTAATCTCTGGTGAAGCCAGAGGTTCTGAAGGTAAGATCGTTTCAATAGACACTAAAAAAATGCGTGCCATTGTTGAAGGTGTAAATATGCTTAGCAAAAGCGAAAAGCCAAGCGCTAAGAACACTAACGGCGGTATCGTTAAAAAAGAAGGATCTATACACATTTCCAATCTAATGTATTTGGAAGGTGGAAAAACAGTTCGTTTAGGAAAAAAAATGGATGAGAAATCAGGTAAAAGTATCCGTATCTCACGTAAAACCAAGGAGGCAGTTAAATAATGGAAGCAACATATCAACCTCGTTTAAAAGGTAAATACAAGGACGAAATCGTTCAAAACTTAAAAAAGCAATTCGAATACACCACGGTAATGCAGGTTCCTAAATTGGAAAAAATCTGTATCAACCAAGGTATTGGAGATGCCGTATCTGATAAAAAAATGATTGAATCAGCAGTTAAAGAAATGACCACTATTACCGGTCAAAAAGCTGTTCCAACGTATTCTACCAAGGATATCTCTAACTTTAAATTACGTAAAGGCGTTGCCATTGGCGTGCGTGTTACTTTACGCGGCGATAAAATGTATGAATTTTTAGATCGTTTGATCGCTTCAGCATTACCCCGTATTCGTGATTTTAAAGGCGTTAATGATAAAGGATTTGATGGTCGCGGTAACTACACTTTAGGTGTAACCGAGCAAATCATTTTCCCTGAAATTGATATTGACAAAGTAAGCAAGATTCAGGGTATGGATATTACTTTTGTAACATCTGCTTCATCCGATAAAGAAGCTCACGCTTTATTAACAGAATTTGGTATTCCTTTTAAAAAGAAAGAAAAATAGAACATGGCAAAAGAATCAATGAAGGCCCGCGAGGTCAAACGTCAAAAATTAGTTGATAAATTCGCAACCAAGCGTGCAGAACTTAAAAAAGCAGGTGATTGGGATGCACTACAAAAGCTTCCGCGTAACTCTTCAAAAGTTCGTTTACGTAACCGTTGTAAATTAACCGGCCGCCCGCGCGGGTACATGAGTACTTTTGGAGTTAGCCGTAATATTTTCCGCGATATGGCTCTTTTTGGATTAATTCCGGGAGTTACTAAAGCAAGCTGGTAAATTTTATTTTATTTATTGTTCTTAATTTGAACAAAAGATAAAATAAATTGGTTGTGTGGGGAAATAGTTGTATATTTGCCCCCTCAAAAAAAAATAAATATATTGTTTAATATAATTATTTCGTTAACTCGGAATAAAATATAAACTTAAAAAAAATGACAGACACAGTAGCAGATTATTTAACTCGCGTTAGAAATGCGATTAAAGCAAACCACCGAATAGTAGAAGTTCCTGCTTCTAACTTAAAAAAAGAGATCACCAAGATCCTTTTCGAAAAAGGTTACATTTTAAACTATAAGTTTGAAACAACCGATAACAAACAAGGCGTAATTAAAATAGCCTTAAAATATCATCCGGTAACAAAACTTCCGGCCATCCGCACTTTAGAGCGCGTATCTAGTCCCGGTTTACGTAAGTACTCCGGTTCAGTTACTATGCCGCGCGTATTAAATGGTTTAGGAATTGCCATCGTTTCTACTTCTAAAGGTGTAATTACCGATAAAGAAGCTAAGAAATTAAACGTTGGTGGCGAGGTTTTATGTTATATTTCATAATCAAATAGGAGGAAAATTAACATGTCACGTATAGGAAAAGCCCCAATAACAGTACCAAAAGGAGTAGACGTTAGTATAGCTAACGGATTAGTTACCGTAAAAGGAACCAGAGGTACATTAACTCAAAAAGTTGATACAGATATTACAGTAAAGATGGAAGATGAGCACGTTGTGCTAACCCGTCCAACTGATCAAAAACGCCACAGAGCGCTTCACGGTTTATACCGTTCACTTATTGCCAATATGATTAAAGGCGTAAGCGAGGGTTATAAAACTGAGCAGGAATTAGTAGGTGTTGGTTACCGCGCAACGGTTAAAGGCCAAATGCTTGAGTTATCTTTAGGATATTCTCACAACATTAACTTTGAATTACCTAAGGAAATTAAAGTTACCACCACTTCCGAAAAAGGTCAGAATCCAAAAATTCAAATGGAAAGTGCTGATAAACAACTTATTGGAATGGTAGCCGCTAAAATCCGCAGTTTACGTAAGCCTGAACCATACAAAGGAAAAGGTATTAAGTTTACCGGTGAGGTTCTGAGAAGAAAAGCGGGTAAATCAGCCTCTAAAAAATAATTCAATAAATTGTAAATCATCTTAAAAATTTAAAAGATGGCACTGAATAAACAAGAAAGAAGAAATAAAATAAAGTTTAAACTTCGTAAAACCATTAAAGGTACTACACAAAGCCCAAGACTTAGCGTGTACCGCAGCAACTCTGAGATTTACGCTCAGTTGGTTGACGATAGCACTAAAAAAACTATTATGGCTGTTGGATCCTCCGAAAAATCGCTTAAAGGAGCTAAGGTTACCAAGATTGAAAAAGCAAAACAGGTTGGAAAACTAATTGCTGAAAAAGCGATTGCAAATGGTATTACTTCGGTAGTATTTGATCGTAACGGTTTCTTATATCACGGTAGAATTAAATCGTTGGCCGAAGGTGCCCGCGAAGGTGGTTTAAAATTTTAAAAAATATTTATAATGTCTAAAGAAGTAGTAAAGCGCGTTAAATCAAGCGACATTGAATTAAAAGATAAATTAGTTGCCATTCAGCGTGTAACTAAGGTTACAAAAGGTGGTCGTCACTTTAGCTTTGCAGCCATTGTTGTGGTTGGAAATGAAAAAGGTGTTATTGGCCAGGGCCTTGGTAAAGCAAATGAAGTAACTGATGCTATTACAAAAGGTATCGAAGATGCTAAAAAAAGCCTGGTAAAAGTTCCTGTACTTAACGGTACAGTACCTCATGCGCAAGAAGGCAAATTCGGTGGAGCACGCGTGTTTCTTAAGCCTGCCGCACACGGTACCGGAGTAATTGCCGGTGGTGCCATGCGCGCAGTATTAGAAAGTGTTGGAGTAACCGACGTTTTGGCTAAGTCAAAAGGTTCAAGTAACCCTCACAACGTGGTTAAAGCAACAATGGATGCGTTAATGAAAATGCGCGATCCTATTACTATCGCTCAACAACGCGGTATTAAATTAGACAGAGTATTTAACGGTTAATAATTTAATCATGGGAAAAGTAAAAATAACGTTAGTTAAAGGTACCTCAAAGCGCAGTCCTGCTCAAAGAGCAACATTGGTAGCTTTAGGCTTTAAAAAGACTTATCAAACAGTTGAAAAGGAATCAAATCCTGCAATTGACGGTATGATCAGCAAAGTAGCACATTTATTAAAAATTGAAAATAGCTAAATAATGAAATAGCTTCGGCTATTCCATTAGGCAACTAATAAAAAAACAAAAATTCTAATGAAATTAAGTGGATTAACACCTGCGAAAGGTTCTGTAAAAACAAATTTCCGCCGTGGTCGCGGACAAGGTTCCGGTGGTGGTGGTACAGCTACCCGCGGTCATAAAGGTGCTCAGTCGCGTTCAGGTTATTCTTCAAAGCGTGGTTTTGAAGGTGGTCAAATGCCTTTACAGCGTCGTTTACCTAAATTCGGCTTTAAAAACATTAACCGTGTAGATCATCATGGAATTAATTTAGATACTATTCAGGCATTGCTTGACAGTACTAAAATTACCGAGATTACATTGGATGTGTTGATTGAAAACGGATTAGCGCACAAAAATGATCTTGTAAAAATTATGGGTCGTGGCGAATTAAAATCAAAAGTGGATATTAAAATTCACGCTTTTACTGCCACAGCTAAAAAAGCTATTGAAGATAAAGGCGGTTCAGCTACCATTTTAGAAATGGCCGACTTAAACGCAATAAGAAATAAATAATAAATTAAACCCCCGGGAAAATCCTTTGGTGTTTTTTACCAGACAAAAAAACAAAAATAGATACTGCTTATGAAGCGTTTTTTAGATACACTTCGCAATATATGGACCATTGAAGAGCTGAGACAGCGTATTTTAGTTACGCTGGGTCTTGTTCTCATTTATCGTTTGGGCTCTTACGTTGTTCTTCCGGGAATTAACGTAGATGCACTAAACGCGGCCCAAAGCACCAACGAAGCCGGTGGTATTGTGGGGTTAATTAATATGTTTGCCGGTGGTGCGTTTTTACGCGCTTCCATTTTTGGTTTAGGTATCATGCCTTATATCACGGCCTCCATTATTATTCAGTTATTGGGTATGGCCGTTCCTTATTTTCAAAAAATGCAAAGAGAAGGTGAGAGCGGACGTAAAAAAATCAATCAATACACCCGTTTTTTAACCATTGCAGTTACCGCTGTTCAGGCTCCCGGTTACATTGCTTCCATTAAATCTACTGCTCCTGCCGCCTTTACCGATCTTTCAAGTATGTGGTGGATACAATCCATCTTTATTCTTGTAACCGGTACCATGTTTGTAATGTGGTTAGGCGAAAGAATTACTGATAAAGGTTTAGGAAATGGTATTTCTCTGATTATCATGATCGGTATTATTTCCAGATTACCTTTCGCTTTCTTATCTGAAGTAAAATCCAGAACAAATGGTAACGGAGGTTTAATTATCTTTTTAATTGAAATTGTTATTCTATTATTAGTAGTTGTAGGAAGTATACTTTTGGTTCAAGGAACACGACGAATACCGGTACAGTTCGCTAAAAAGATTATTGGTAACAAACAATACGGCGGGGTTCGTCAGTACATTCCTTTAAAAGTAAATGCTGCGGGTGTAATGCCTATCATTTTTGCTCAGGCAATCATGTTCATTCCGGCTGCTATTCAAGGGTTTAGCTCAGGAACGGGCGGAGGAGTATTCTCTGAAAGATATGGTTTCTGGTACAATTTTATTTTCGCTATCTTAATTATCCTTTTCACTTATTTTTATACTGCTATTATGGTCAATCCCAATCAGTTAGCCGACGATATGAAGCGTAACGGAGGTTTTATCCCGGGAGTTAAACCGGGTAAAAAAACAGCTGAGTTTATTGATCAGGTAATGAGCCGAATTACATTGCCGGGATCGTTGTTTTTAGCAGCAGTGGCCATTATGCCTGCCTTCGCGCAAAAATTAGGTATTAATAGCGCTTTTGCAGATTTTTACGGAGGAACCTCTTTATTGATTCTGGTAGGTGTTGTATTAGATACGCTTCAGCAAATTGAAACATATTTATTAAACCGTCATTACGATGGATTGATGAAGTCGGGTAGGATAAAGGGTCGTGGTGCTAATGCAATGATGGTTCAACAAGGTTAATTCGATAGATGGCAAAACAATCGAATATCGAAATAGACGGTACCATTATTGAAGCGTTAAGTAACGCGATGTTTAGAGTAGAGTTAGAGAACGGACACGTGGTTACAGCGCATATTTCAGGTAAGATGAGAATGCACTACATAAAGATATTACCCGGAGATAAAGTAAGGCTGGAAATGAGTCCGTACGATTTAACAAAGGCAAGGATTTCGTTCAGATATAAATAAGGAGTGAGAATTTAGATATTAGATTTTTAAATAAAAGCGATATGAAAGTTAGAGCATCTATCAAAAAAAGAAGCACAGAGTGCAAAATAGTTCGCCGCAAGGGGAAGCTATACGTAATAAACAAAAAAAACCCAAAATTTAAACAAAGACAGAAGTAATTTCTATCTTTACAAACCTTTTTAAAAAATAAAAGAAGATGGCACGTATAGCCGGTATTGATTTACCAAAAAATAAGAGAGGCGTTATAGGTTTAACCTATATTTATGGTATTGGCCCAAGCAGAGCAGCTAAAATATTAACAGAAGCTGGTATTCATCACGATAAAAAAGTGAGCGATTGGAGTGACGATGAGCAAAATGCTATTCGTAACCACATTAACGCCGGCTTTAAAGTGGAAGGAGCTTTGCGCTCTGAAGTTCAGTTAAACATTAAACGTTTAACAGATATTAACAGCTATCGCGGAAGTCGCCACCGTAACGGATTACCTGTTCGCGGGCAACGTTCAAAAACTAACGCGCGCACACGTAAAGGCCGCCGTAAAACAATTGCCAACAAGAAAATGGCAGCTAAGTAAAATAGTTATTAGTTAAACGTTAGCCGGTTAACCAATAACCAATAACCAATAGCTTATAACCAATAACAATAATATTAAAGAAGAACACCAATAAAAATGGCAAAACAACAACAAACAGCCGCCGCCGCTAAAACTGCATCTCGTAAACGCACGGTAAAGGTTGAAGCAAGTGGAGAAGCGCATATTAATGCTACTTTTAACAACATCATTATTTCATTAACTAATAATGCAGGTCAGGTTATTTCCTGGAGCAGTGCCGGTAAAATGGGATTCAGAGGTTCAAAAAAGAACACGCCTTATGCTGCTCAAATGGCTGCACAGGATTGCGGAAAAGTGGCTCACGAAGCAGGTTTACGTAAAGTAAAAGTTTATGTAAAAGGCCCGGGTGCAGGAAGAGAAAGTGCTATCAGAACTTTAGCTGCTTCAGGAATTGAAGTGTCTGAAATCATGGATATTACTCCGATGCCTCACAACGGTTGTCGCCCTCCAAAGCGTCGCCGCGTATAATATTAAAATTAACAACAAAAGCCGACCTTTTCGAGGAAAGATAAGGTTAGGTTTGATGGTCTAAAGGATCATCAAATAAATAATAACAAAAACAAACAATTATTTAAAATGGCTAGGTACACAGGTCCCAAATCAAAAATCGCCCGTAAATTCAAGGAACCCATCTTTGGTCCGGATAAGGCGTTAGAAAAAAAGAATTACCCTCCGGGGCAGCACGGTAACACAAAAAAACGTGCTAAACAATCAGAATATTGCATCCAGTTAATGGAGAAGCAAAAAGCAAAATACACGTATGGTATTTTAGAGAAGCAATTCGCAAGAACCTTTGATAAAGCAGCTCGTTCTCACGGTATCACCGGCGAAGTTTTACTTCAACTCATAGAAAGCCGTTTGGATAACGTTGTTTATCGTTTAGGAATTGCTCCAACTCGCCGTGCCGCTCGTCAAATCGTGTCTCACGCGCATATTAACGTAAACGGAAATGTTGTTAACATTGCATCGTATACATTAAAGCCGGGCGATGTTGTTTCTGTTCGTGAAAAATCACAAACTTTGGAAGTAATTGCCGCTACTGTGTCAGCCGCTGCAAACAAGCATTCTTGGTTAGAATTCGACAGAAGCACCATGACAGGTAAGTTTATTACCCGTCCTGAGCGTTCACAGATCCCTGAAAATATCAAGGAACAGTTGATCGTCGAGCTATACTCTAAATAATCATAAATTAAAAAAATTAAAAGCTAACAATATGGCAATTTTAAATTTCGTTAAACCTGACAAAGTTGTAATGATTAACTCTACTGAAACCACTGGTCAGTTTGAGTTTAGACCACTTGAGCCGGGTTTTGGTATAACAATAGGTAACTCTTTGCGTCGTATTTTATTATCTTCACTCGAAGGTTACGCCGTTACCAGTGTTAAAATTGAAGGAGTTGATCACGAATTTTCCACCGTTAAAGGCGTGGTTGAAGATGTAACTGAAATTGTACTTAATTTAAAGCAGGTTCGTTTTAAAAAGCAATTAGATAACCACGATAACGAAAAAGTAACTGTGCACTTTTCGGGAAGCGATAAATTTACAGCCGGCGATATCGGTAAATACGTAAATGGCTTTCAAATATTAAATCCGGATTTAGTTATTTTCAATTGTGATTCTTCCGTACGTTTAAAAATGGAATTAACAGTTGAACGCGGACGCGGATATGTTCCTGCCGAAGAAAACAAAAGTAACAGCGCACCGCACGGAACCATCTTTATTGATTCTATCTACACACCAATTAAAAATGTAAAATATACCATCGAAAACTATCGTGTTGAGCAAAAAACCGATTACGAGCGTTTGATAATGGATATCATTACAGATGGGTCAATTCATCCCAAAGAAGCCTTGAAAGAAGCAGCTAAGATTCTGATATTTCACTTCATGTTATTCTCAGATGAAAAAATTACTCTTGACACTGAAGAAAAACGCCACGAAGAAGAATTTGATGAAACCAGCCTTCACATGCGTCAGTTATTAAAAACGAAGTTGGTGGACATGGATCTTTCGGTTCGCGCGTTAAATTGCTTAAAAGCAGCCGACGTTGAAACATTAGGAGAGCTTGTATCTTTTAACAAGAACGATCTTTTAAAATTCCGTAATTTTGGTAAAAAATCTTTAACTGAGTTAGAAGACTTAGTTCAGGCTAAAGGCTTACAGTTTGGAATGAATGTTTTAAAATATAAATTAGATAAGGACTAAAATAAATGAAGAATTGAAAATTAAGAATGTATAATTTTTAATTTTTAATTCTCAATTTTTAATTATAATAAAATGAGACACGGAGATAAAATAAATAATTTAGGCAGAAAAACCGCTCACAGACACGCTTTGTTAATGAACTTAGCCTGCGCTCTTATTGAGAACAAGCGTATTTTTACTACTCTTGCAAAGGCAAAAGCGTTACGCACTTATGTGGAGCCACTCATTACTAAAAGTAAGGATGACAGTACTCACAGCCGCCGTATGGTATTTGCGTATTTAAAAAATAAAGAAGCGGTTAGCTCTTTGTTTAAAGATGTGGCCGGTAAAGTTGCAGAACGTAACGGAGGATATACCCGCATTATTAAAACCGGTAACCGCCAGGGCGATGCCGCTGAAATGGCTATGATTGAGTTGGTTGATTTTAACGAGATTTACACCAACGGTAAAGCCGGTGCAGATACAACCGCTAAGAAAACTACCCGCAGGAGCCGCGCTAAAGGAACTGCTAAAAAAGCTACTGAAAAAGCTCCTAAAACAGATAGTTCAGCAGAAAATAAGTCGGCTGACGATAAATCAGCGGAGTAATATCAATTCTAAACCAAAAACAAAGGCTGCTCCAAAAGGGCAGCCTTTTTTATGCACAAGGTTGGCTTGAAATCATTGATACAACTATTTTTTTTGAAAAAAATTTCAACCGCTATGCAGTAGAAAATATTACAAACGACAAAACATCTAAATCAGGTGTTGATAAGGGTTACAGTTGATATTTATAACCCAACTGTATATTTACAGTTTATCTTTAGCCTAAATCATAAATCCATTTGCTATTATTATGCTTTTTAACAATTCCCTGCACGTGAATGGTAGTTTATAAGAATTGCAATTGGCGTATTTCTATTGCAATTGGTGAGTTTTTATTGCAATTGGTGATATAAGAATTACAATTAAAAGATTTCTATTGCAATTGGCGGGTTTTTATTGCAATTGGTGATATAAGAATTGCAATTAAAAGATTTCTATTGCAATTGCTGAGTTTTTATTGCAATTGGTGATATAAGAATTACAATTAAAAGATTTCTATTGCAATTGGCGGGTTTTTATTGCAATTGGTGATATAAGAATTGCAATTAAAAGATTT
>JACPOC010000029.1 GCA_016185125.1 Bacteroidota bacterium | reverse complement strand
TATTCGATTGTCCGAAAGCAATCAGCGGAAAAATGAAGATAAAAAACAAATGTCTATTCATTGTTGTCGACTTTAATACTTTTTTTTGCCAGATGAACTGTCTACCTGAAATTTGTCCGCCACTTGCACCTAACGTTTTGCGCACTGGCGCAGTAGCGGTTTTGAAAAACTGAATTGTTGAGTACGCACAATGTAAATTTAATGAAATAAAGTGAATACCCGCACTCAGCCGCTATTGCTCCAGTGCGCTGTTACCAGTAGGCCGGACACACAGTTTCCTTCCGTGCGTTAGCAGGTCAAGCTGTCGATGTACACAGAAATTTAAATTTCCTTTAAACTAAGATTTCAAAAACAAAGCTGTCAGCCGTGTGTTAAAACAAAACCTTCGACCGGAATTTACTTTTTTGTCTGCGCGTTACAAAAAATAAAAATGTCCGCGTAAAAATTGTCTGTACACAACAAATTTAAAAAGATCCAATATTTTCAAAACGCGTCTGCAAAAAAACTTCCGCGCTACTGCCTGTCATGTTACTCGATAAAAAAAGCTGTCTGCGACTGCGTAAAAGTCCACGGAGAAAACTTGACTTAGCGCTTAAGAAAAATTGTCGAAGGTTTTGTTTAAGAAAAAACGAAATGCTCAAATGATATTTCAGTCGTCTTTAAAACTGTCAGGCCGGCTTACTGGTAACGGTTGGCGGCTTGGCGAAGGTGGCGATTACGAAGCACAAAACTGTCTGCCACCACTGAACTTGATACGAAGCACAAATGCTCAATTGACCACAGAACCGCCACTTTTGCCAAACCGCTGTTATAAGCTGGCCTTCTTTCGGTCGAGGTTGTGAAGTCTTTGTCTGCCGTGTGTTTCGCTGTCATTGTCGAGTTATGTTCGGGTTTGTTTATGTCGCCTGTGTGTTGCTTGTTTTAAAATTTTTAGAAGGGGAGATTTTAAAAAATAATTTTCCTTCGGGTGGCAAAGGTGAAAGCTCTATTGCAATTTTCGGATTGTGCGGTTGCCTTGTGCGAATTGCAATTGTGCTTACACCTGTGTGATGGCTTCTTTCCATTTTTATTTCCCTCTATTCAATCTCCTTGAAGATAATTTTTTCCAAATACTATGAGCTAAATTTATTTCCTTTTGTGTCAAGCCGTAATGCTCTTTCAATATTATCTGGTTGGTTATTTTCAAGACTTCTTCAATATCTGTTTTGCCCCGAATTAATTTGTCAATTTGAGAAAGCAACTTTGCGTTGTCTTTGTGATATGGCAATAAAACCTTTTCGGCTTCATTTGGCATTAGTTCTAAAACGCCTCCACCGTGGCTTCTTCCGCTTACTTCTGTAAAGGCAAGTGATAGCGAATTGTAATAACTGGCTGTAAGTGCATTTATATCTGTCCCTTGTTTTACGAAAACTCGGTGCATTGTGTCTGTGGTATATGCTCCCGCCTCATTAATTATCAATCTTGGGTAAAGATTATTTCTTCTAATAAACAAAGCATCTGAAATTTTTAAAGAAGGAACTACAAACCAATCATTTCTAATTCCAGTCTTGTAGCCCTTATGAATACCCAAACTTTCTCCGTGAGCAATGTATTTTACTGCTCCATTTTTTTGATTAATATTTTGTTTGTCAGGGAATGCAAGTAAATGTGCTTTTGCTTTTGAAAATTTATTTTTCTCCCAATCTTTTTCTGTAAAAATTACACTGTTTACTTGCACACTTCTTCCAACCATTGGCTTTGCATAATCGTGTAAGTCGTATTCTTCAACTGTTGTAAGTGGAACAGTAAAGAAATCATTTGAGCCTGTTGTTATACCCACTTCAACTTTTGCATATTTTCCGAGAGTAGAAATGTTTCTTTTCTTGGCAATGTTTTCTAAAAAGTCAATTTCTTCTTGTTCTAAAAAATAGAAAGTCCATTTGTTAGATTTAAAATCAATTTTCTTTTGTGGACTTTTGAGTTTTGCTGTATCAAGCGTTTTTAATTCGCTTGCATCTTTCAATTCAATGTGTTCAATGTTGTGTTCTTTGCTTCCGTTTTTTTCGCAAAGAAGTAAAACAACTTCTTGTTGAATGTCAGGAAATACAAGTTTCTCGAATGAAATGATATTTATTTTATTGTAAAACTGAGCAATGAATTTTCTCAATTGCAATGCAAATGAAACTTGTAAAATTTCTGCTGGTAAAACAAATCCGATTTTTCCGCCTTTATCTTTCAATAATAGGGAAGAGCCAACAACAAACGAAACCCAAGCATTTGTGAGTTTAGAATAAGTCAAGCCTGCTTTTATGAAAATATCACCTGCCTCAACTTGTTGTTTTCTGTCAAAAAATTGATAGCGTATGTATGGGGGATTTCCTATAACTAAGTCGAAACGTTGCAAAGTATTGTTACAATAAGTATGGAAATCATCATTGATAATTTGTTTGTTTTTCAAAACAATTTTCTCGGCTTTTTGGGCTTCAATTTCATCAAACTCAATTGCTGTAATAGATTTGTATTTTGATTTTAATTCCTTCAATTGTTCAAGGAATACTCCATCGCCACAACTCGGCTCAAGTATATCAAAGTCGGTGCTTCCATTAATTCCCCAACGTAAAATAAATTCTGCAATTGGTTCAGGCGTATAAAATCCACCCCTTAATTTTTCTGCCGTTGCGTTTTCAATTAGCTTCATACAATTCTTTGATTAATGGGATTAGTGAATCATCATTGCCTAAATCATATAATTTGGCTAATAGCTTTTCTAAGGCTATTTTTTCTCTTGAAAACTGGCTTTGCAATGGTGTCAATGCTCTTTTGTTTCCAATGTTTGCATCAATTTTATCTTGAATTTTTATTAGTTCCTTTTGGAGTTCTACAATTTTGTCGTGTAGTGCTTTATCTTTGGCATTTGCAAAATCAATTTTACGGATAGGCAAATTGTTAAGAACCTTTGTTCCCCTTGCAAAATAACTTCCTCTAAAAATTTCCCCTGTCAAGATTACGAACCACTCAACGTATTTAGAGTTTAGAATGGCTTGCATGTAATATGTGGAATAATCAAAATTGTCGGGCAATGTTATTGCACAATAACCAGCAGTGCCACCAGAGGTAAATAATGTTCCGTAATTATCAATAGCGTATTTGTCACCACTTGACAATACGCCAAGGATTATTTTTTCCTTCTTTCCTAAAATATTTAAACCTTGCTGCCTTCCGAATCTGTGCCATTCGTTTTTTGTTGCAGGTTCAGGTTTTATATCTCTTTTAGGATTATTTAGAATGGTTTTATGTTTTTGGAAATAGTCAAAAGCCAACGGATATTTTTTCTGAATAGTTGTAAGCGGAATTACTTCAACTCCCTTTTTTGTGTTTTCGTAAGGGTAAATTGCTCTTGCGTTTGGCTTGAAAGTTCTGTATGTATTTAAGTTGTCTTCGCCTGATGATGTTTGAAAATAGGGTTTGGTTATTGCCTTTTCAATTTTGTAGTCCACATTCTTTTTTGTGAAGTAGTAATGCTTTGCATCTTCCTTTGTCGGAATGAATATGTAAATTTCATTTGCACTTGTTTGAATGCCATTGAAAATATTTTCTTCGCCAACTAAATAAACCAACTTCACACTTTGAGCTGATATTTTAGTATATGCGTTTGTTAGGTCGGGCGGAACTAAAACCCAAACTTCATTGTCTAATTGACTTGTGTTTTTTGTAGCATATTTAACGGCATTAGGTTCTCTTACTTTCCAACTTTTTAAGTTCTTTACTTCTGCATATTGGAAAGTCTTTTGAGATTTTTTGTTTAAGATTAGCAAACAAGTGTAAGTTGTTTTATCTGCGAAGACTTGGTTTGCTCCGAAGGAAACAATTGAATGTAAATAACCTTTGGTTGAAAGTTCTTCTCTTAGCTTTTTACCTGCACCAACTTTTGTGAATTTGCTTGGAATGATATAACCTAAAATTCCATCAGCACTTAACAAGTCCATTCCTTGCTCAACGAAAAGAAAATACTTGTCAAACTGTTTGTATGCCGATGTGTAATTCGATTTATAAAGAGGTAATTCAAGCGGAGTAATGTTTTTCATATCCTCCGATTTCATATAAGGCGGATTGCCTACTATAACATCAAAACGCAGTTTTGAAAAATCAAACGGATTTATAATAACTTGGTCTTTCTTATTGGTAACTTGCTTCGGATTCAATAAGCTGTTACCAAAGAAAATATTTTGTGAAAGGTCAGGTAAAACAGGCTTTGCAGCATTTGTAGAGTTTACATCTTCGCCTTCTAATAGTTTTAATAGTAAACCAAATTTTGTGGCTTCAACTGCATTGTAATCTTTGTCAACGCCAAAGATGCAATTCAATAGAAGTTCTCTTTTTATCTTGAATGGCAGTTTGTATGTATCAAGGTTGGTTTGAATGAGTTTTGATTTATCGTTTTTTAAATAGTAATCAATCAAAATATCATTTAGAAATTGAAATAGCTCCAATAAAAATGCTCCTGAACCGCAAGAAATGTCAGCGAATTTTAGTTTTAATATTTCTTTATCGGTCTTTCCTTGACACTTTACAAGAACTGTATTCCTTAAAATATCGCTGATAATAAAAGTTGGTGTTGTGATAATATCTCTATCAATATTTTCAGGCTTTTTTACCAAAGCGATAGCTTTGTTTTCTATTGCCAATTTTTCTGAAAGAAATATTTCATAGATACTTCCTAAAATGTCTGATGAAAAAACACTGAATGAGTAGGGGCTTTCAGGGTAATAAAGTTGTTTGATAATTGTCCAAAAAACAGAACTAACATTTTCTACAATTTTGTCTTTTAGTAATTGGTCAAACAAACCTGAATTATAGCGTTTGTCGGCTTGTTCAAATTTTTTGATTAATGCTTTAAAGTCATTTGCGTTAGCAAACTTTAAAAGTGTTTGGTAATCTTCTAAATTTCTGTCCTCACAAACACGGAGAAATAAAACTCTGTTTAAATAACTTTGAACAACATCGTTTAATTGTTGTTCGTCAATTTTAGGTTCGTGTTTGTATATCTCTGCACCTAATGCCTTTCTCCATTCGTTGATTTGATTTAAGAAAAGATTGTCGATTGAATATTGGTTAATTTTAGTTTCAATTTCTTTCCATTCTGTTTCAAATGCACCTGAATAAACAGCTCCTTTCCCTAAAAGTTTTTTGATTTCTTCAAACTTACTTTCGTATTCAGTGTAGTGATATTTCTTTATTAAAGCCTTTTGAAAAGTATCGTCCTTGTCAACTTTTACGGATGTGTCGTAAATAATTAGGTATTCAAAATTTGATAAAACTGAAATTTTCAGTTTGGCTGTAAAGCCATACCGCCTAACTTGTTTAGCTGAATCATTATTTGATTCTATTGCTACACAAGGCTTTTTGGCTTCTAAGAAGAATTTCCTTTCCGAAAATAAGCGGAAAGTATAATCAGGTTTTTTTGAGTGTTCCGAAGCGTTTTCTTTTAACGCCTCTTCTAAAATAACTTCTCTTTCGTTTGTCGGTTTACCTGCATTATTTTTTATGTCCCAACCAAGTAACTCAAAAAACGGGTCTAAGAAATCACTGCGGAGCAGTGTTTCATTATACTTGTTTGTCAAGAAGTATTTTCTGTCTGCGTTATATTTTTCTATGAGTTTTTTAACAGTCATTTGGTCTTGTTGGCTTTTAAATATTTAACTCTCTTTTCCGCTACTTTTAATGCTTTTTCTCCAAGGTCTTCGTCTTGAATTTCATACATTATTTTTTCGCTAAGGAAAAGCACCAATAGTTCTTCAGGATTGCATTTATAGATGTCGGCAAGTTTTAATACAACTTCCTTTGATAACTTTCGTTCGCCTCGTTCCATTTTGCTCAGAATGGCTACGTCAATGTCGAGCAATGCCGATACCTTTCTTAAAGGCAATTCGTTTTGCTCCCTGATTTGTCTAAGCTTTTCGCCTAATGTTTCTGTTGACATATATTCTATTGACAATAAGTGTCAAAAATAGTAGTTAAAATTTAATTGTCAACCTTATTTCGCAAAATCTTTTCAACATCGTTATGGTGGGGTGGAAAATTGGCTCTTTTGGTTTTGCGAAGGGTCGGCTTGTGTGTTGGGCAAAACCAAATGTGCCAATGTGGGCCGGCTAAAATTATTTTTTTAAATGTGCGGTGGCAAAATTTTTAAAACAAATGCGTTGGCTTCAGTGTCGGCAAACAGGTCAGGTCTGTGTCGAGTTACAGCGGAATTGTCAACCGAGTTTTTGTCGCCCGAAAGTCTGGTCGTTTTGGTGTCCGCTTAATGGTTGCAGGGTCGTCCTTAGGCTTGCTTATAACGTTTGCGGCTTGGCGTCCGGCGGGTTATTGAAACACTCAGGCGTCTACACCGACAAAAGGTTATATCGAAGATAACTCTTTTTTAGAGAGGCGCAAAAAAGAACGGCTGTCAAGCCGACCAATTGTCCATGCGCCG
>JACPOC010000021.1 GCA_016185125.1 Bacteroidota bacterium | reverse complement strand
CAACCCTGTGGAACGCTTTATAGTGGGTACGGGCTTGCAATATTACCAAACAGGTGTTTCTAATCTTAATGAGATTAACAACCGCGTTGCTTTTACCTGGCAAAATGCCAATACTATTAAAATGATGATGAATGCCAAGGGAGAAATTATTTAATTCCTTTTAATAGTTCTGAAGCCGAAATTTGGAAATACTCTGCAAGTTTTTGTAAGGTGGAAACTGAAAAATCTCTTTTACCGGACTCTATTCTCCCAATATGAATGCCCGTATCGTTTAAAACATCTTCTTGGGTTAAATTGTGTTTTTCCCTCAGCTTTTTTAAGCGAAGCGCAATTTTTTTTAAGAAAACATTATGTGGATTCAAAGGCACGGATAAAGTTGCGCCTTGTTAATAAGTTTATTAATTACCGAACGGTAATTTTAAATAACTTTGTTTAAAGCATTAATTTTTATACATTAGCTGTATGTATTGAGGCGGCAAAATATTGGTTCAATCCAACAACAGGTACTGCGGATTATTTTAACAGTTGCAGTACTGATTTTGATATACCACAAAACACATTGTTGTTTAGTGTGCCACAAAATTACATAGGCTACCAAAATGCTCGCACAGGTAATGCTTATGGAGGTTATTATTTTGCAATAAAACCAGATACAAATTTTAGCTATTATGAATATATCTCAATTAAATTTACTTCCCCATTAAGCAAGGACAAAAAGTATTTATTAACTTATTATTTAAGTTTAGCAGATTCAACAGTTAGGCTACCTTATCAACTCCAATATGTGAATCATAGTGGAGCTTACTTTAGTAAAAATAGTATAAACCAAAATAACTATTTTAAGATACCTGTTGATGCTCAAATTAATTCTAAGCCAAATATATATTTAAACGATTATAAAAGTTGGCAGAAAGTTGATGGAATTTATACAGCTTTAGGAAACGAACAATATTTAACCATAGGAAATTTTTTAAAGTATAAAGATATAAAGTACAACTCATATAATCCAAGCGACTCTGCAGTTACGGTATATTATTATGTAGATGACATTTCATTAACAGAATATAATGACATTATTTTACCAACTATAATACCTGAAATATTTACACCAAATAATGATAATTATAACGATGGGTTTAAAATTGATTATTTAGAATTTCAAGATAAAGACTTTTTAGTACAAATTTTTAACCGATGGGGAAATCAAGTCTATCAATCAACCCAACCCAATTTTGAATGGAATGGCACTTATAAAAACCAAAGCTTACCCTCATCAACTTATTATGTACTTATTACTGCTACTAAAAAAGATAACACACCATTTATGTATAAAGGATTTTTACAATTAACAAGATAAAAGAAACAACTAAAAAATGAAAAAATGAAAAACACAAAACTACTTTTATTGGGAGCAATAATTGCGCTACTGCAAAATAATGGCTTCGCACAATCTACAAATGGTGTTGGTGGTAATGTGTTTGTCCTAGGAAACTTCCTCGGCTGGAACAACACCAACGGTGCAAACATCTTACCCTTCCGCACCAACAATGTGCAGCGTTTGCAAATAAACGGCACAACAACCCTGTGGAACGCTTTATAGTGGGTACGGGCTTGCAATATTACCAAACAGGTGTTTCTAATCTTAATGAGATTAACAACCGCGTTGCTTTTACCTGGCAAAATGCCAATACTATTAAAATGATGATGAATGCCAAGGGGCAGTTAAGGATTGGAAGAACTCTTACCATACCCGGCACTTTGCCAAACAACCGCGTTGAAATTACTGCCTCTCTTACCGATCCGTATTTTGGAAGTGCAAATGGAAGCAGCGGTTTAAGGTTTACAAATTTAACGTCGGCAAAACCCGTAGTAGCGAATGGTGGTTTGACCGGGGTTAATTATCAGAAAGCTTTAAGTGTGGATGCTAATGGTGATGTTGTTCTTATACCAAGTGGTGTACCTACTGCCAACCAAGGTTTAATAGTAACAGGTAATAACGTTCAGTTAGGAGATGTATGTGCTACGCCTGCAATTATGAGCGGTAACAGAGCAATCAACATGTCTAATGGTAATTTTGTATGGGGTAATGGCAGGGTAGGTTTTGGTACCGCCTTTTGCGGCCCTTTAAATAACAGGGTAGTTATTCAGGGTTTAGGCGCTAACCAAAGCGGGTTAAGGTTTAATAATTTAACGTCAGCTTCACCTACACAGCCTAACGGGGCGCAGGGTGTTTTAAGCGTTAATGCTTTGGGTGATGTTGTATTGGTGGATGAGGTTTCTCCTACCGGAGCCAACGGTATTGTTATTAATCCGGCTAATGGCAATATCCAACTCGGTTCCAATTGCGCCGCCACCAATCCTCAGGGTAAATCATTACAAGGTCTGCAAAACACCAGATATCTGCATTTAAACGGTAACAATTTTATTTTTGGAGATGGCGGAAGGGTGGGAATAGGCATGCCTCCGTTCCCCAATAGTAATGCCTGTGCGGTGGGTAATAAGTTAGAAGTTGATAACGGGGCGGCTAACCCAAATACGAGCGGGGTTCGGTTAACCAGATTAACTTCTCTTAGCCCTCCATTAGCTAACGGAACAAATGGTTTAAACAACACAAAAGTATTAACTGTAGATCAGTTTGGCGATATAGTTTTAACCAACGCTCCTTTAGGCGGAGGAAATGCTTTAGGCAATTTATGTACAGCTCCTCAAAATCCATTGTTTGGAAACTACGAAATTCCTTTAAATAATTTTGAATTTAATTTTAGTGGTGACAATACAAACGTTAATAAAGTAAATGTTGGATCACCATGCGGCACACCCACCTTCGGCAAATTTAATGTAAGTACTGCTTTTCAAACTGATCCTACTCAAAACAGGAGTTTTTCTATTTATGGAAGCAATACCTATAATGGCAACCTTTTAAATACAGGTGTATACGGCGAAGCAATAAGCACCACCGCCTTTTTTGAAAGAGGTGTTTCGGGCTTTGCAAGTGCTTTTCGTGATGCCCGTGGTGTTTATGGTGAAGCAGGAACTGTTAGTAACGGAGCAGGTTGGGGTGGATACTTTTTATCAACCACAGCCAATAACCCAAATAATTTTGGCGCGACCGGAGTGGCTGGAAATGCAACCTTTCGAAATGAAGGCGTTATTGGAACCGGCTTGGGTGGGCAAATTTGCCATGGTGGCAACTTTGCTGCCTTTGGTGGATCAAACGTTAACGTCGGCGTATCAGGCAAGGCATTTCCTACAAACCTGACTTATGCTCCGACTTATCCGTCCGGCATTAATGTTGGTGTATATGGTCAGGTAAATCAATTTCCGGGTACTGGTGTACCTGTAGATTTCGCAGGATTTTTCGATGGAGATGTTTGGTTTAACGGTGGCAACAGTGGCACAGGTTTAGCCGTTATCTCTGATGCACAATTTAAAAACAACGTGGACACAATAACAAATCCTCTTTCCATATTGAAGCAATTAAAACCCAAAAAATATTACTTAGATACAACGAATGTTTACGGAATTCATTTCTCCGGCAAAAAGCAATACGGTTTTATTGCACAGGACGTTCAAACAGTTTTACCTGAACTTGTAAACAACAAAGTTAAGCCGGCAATGGTAGATACTCTTGGTGCAGTAGTTACGCCTTCCGTGGCATTTAAGGATTTAAACTATAATGCCTTCTTCGCCTTACTTACTGCCGGAATGCAAAAGCAACAGTCGCAAATTGAAAAACAAGATTCAATTATAACTTTACTTACTACCCAACTCGCCGCACTTACCCAATCTGTTAGCTCTTGCTGTTCTAACACACAAGCCCGCAGCACAGGTATTGTAGGAAACAATGCTGCCGCTTTAAACCAATTAAATGTTGAGCTTAACGATAAAGACGTTATTACCCTATCGCAAAACGTACCAAACCCTTACGCTGAGCAAACAACCATTACTTATAACGTGCCTGAGCAATACGGCTTCGCACAAATTATTTTTAAAACAGTTGAGGGTAAAATAATTAAAGCCGTTGATATTACTAAAAAAGGTAAAGGGCAATTAAACGTTTTCGCCAGCGATTTGAGTCAAGGCTTATACATGTACACTTTAATTGTAGATGGTAAAGTAATTGATACCAAGAAGATGGTGAAGCAGTAAGATTGCTTCGCTCGCTCGCAATGACGGAAAGATCCTATTGAAAACAAAAAAACCGCGAACCATAAGCTCGCGGTTTTATTTTTAAAGAAGAGATTATAAAGCTTTCGCTAAAATAACTTCGCTTGGTTTGCCATTGCCCGCTGTACCTACGCCATACACTCTAAACGAATACCAATTACCGGTTTTAAGCCCGCTTAGCTTAAACTTTTTGGCGGTAAGCACCTGCACAACCTTCCAGGCCGCACTGTCCGTAGGCATAACCTTGGTATCGGCAGGGAGGCTGCCCGCTTCGGTGTATTGCTCTACCACATAGGCCCGGCAATACTTCAGTGCGTTCCAACTAAGTTCCAGTTCTCCTTCTATACTGCGGGGTGAAGCACTAAGGCCTTGCACCTGATTTAAAGGAACCGGATTGTTGTTAGATCTTCGCAAAGGCAAACCCGCGCTCAGTATTACTGCAGGGTCGCCCTTAGCTATGCTGTCTACATGATTTGCCACCTGCGTAAGCACATCGTCCAATACTTCTTCTTTTTGCTCTCTGATAGCTATTTGCGTTTTGCTTTTATCCTGAGCAGCCATAATGGCCGTTTCAAGGTCGTCGCTTGCTACAGTTAAAGCCGCAATTAAAACCGCCGCGTTGCTAAAGCTGATGTTACCCGTCATGCTTAAAACAATGGCTCTTGCAAATTCTACTTTTTCAGCCGGGCTTAAACCCCTTAAGCCAAGGCTCACTTTACTCTTTTTCATAATTTTTATTTTAAATTAAACCCTTGCTGTAACGCCGTTACAATTTAGGTGCAAAGCTGCGGCCTTTGCCGCAAATACTTTTATTGTTGTTATTTTAAATAAGGTGGCATACGTTTTAATTTATAATAGTATAACGCAAAAAACAGCTTTTGGTTACACAGTTTATTTGCCAAAACATACAAGTGGCGGTAATTATTTTATAAGTGGCGGCATTTATCACATAATTGGTAGAACTTTTCTGATAACTGGTTATTTTTACCTGAGGGGTAACAAAAATTTTTAACAAATTTTTAAAAAAAGCTAAAAAGTTTGGATAAAAGCAAGAGCAAAAAATAAAAATGCAAGAGCAAAAAAACAAAAGCCGCGAGATTTAAAAAAAAAGCTTGAGCATTTAGTGTAAAACCTCTGTGCTTTTTAAAAAAAGCTCCCTGCAAAAATAAAAATGCTCTTTGAAAAAAATAAAAGCAGCAGGCTTTAAATAAAAGGCAATTGCCTTTTTAAATTAGCATACAGCATTTTTATAAAATGCTTTTGCAAAAAAAAATAAGCAACGTGGTTAAAAAATAAGGCTCTTGCATTTTTGCAAAAGCATGTTGCATTTTTATGTTAATACGCTGCGCAATCCAAAAATGCCTTTGAATAACCTTTATATGTGCCGGCATATTTTAGAATGTGTAGAGGTATTATATATTTACTGCGCAGCTTATTGCGTTTTGTTCCTATTTAATTATAAAAACCGCTGGCCGCAAATCTATTTTTTATTAGATTTACCACTAACGGCGTTTTTATTAAAAATTTTACAAGCCCAATCATGAAAAAATCCATTTTACTTTTATTTTTTGCCTTAACAGTGTTTACCGGCAATTCGCAAAGCTTTATCGCCTCCAATATTCAGCAGCCCACCTGTTTTGGCGCTTGCAACGGCAGTGTAACATTTACAACAGCTTCTGCCAATGGACCTTATACGGCCGTCATCAGCAATTCAGCTTCTTGTCCAAATTCTACGGTAAGCAGTTCAGGGGCAAGTTCAATAACCGTAACAGGCATTTGCGCCTGCGCTTCTGATTATACGGTTTCCATTTATTCAGGTACCATTATTGCGGGGGTTAATTATGTTCAATTTCCAAATTACGCCACTGCCCCCTTAACCGTTTCTGTGCCTACCTTAGTTGCCGCCAGTTGTGCCACTTGCTGTACCGGAAAAGCTTATGTAACCTGGAGCGGAGGCAATACCTCCTTTACCAATTCGCCGCCGTCGTTTATTCTCGATGGTAGTCCCACCACTTCTTATTCGCCAACACAAAATCTTTGCGTGGGCTCCCATACCATTTGCGTAAAAGATTCTTCGCAATGCGTTGCCTGCAAGGTTTTTACCATTACTACTAATATCACTACCGGAATAAACGGGTTTAAAGAAGCAAATACATTTAATTTATTTCCGAATCCTGTTTTGGAAGTGCTGACTATTGAGATGAATGAGAATAATGTTGTTGAAAGAACGGTTATTACAGATCTTTCGGGACGTATTGTGTTAATTAGCGATAGAGGGGGTTCTATTTCTCAGCAAACAAACATAAATGTGCAAGGATTGGAAGCGGGAATGTATTATATTGAAGTTTATACCAAAGAAAATACAAGCCCATTACGTAAGCGTTTTGTTAAAAAGCCACTCTGAAGCTTCAATCTAGTTAACTCCTGCAAGCTCTGCTCGGGGTGTGCGTAAGCTTTTGTTGTTTTAGTTTTTTTGCCACAGGTTTCACCAAATTATTGCCAAATTATCTATTTTAATCTGTACAATCCGTGGCAAATATTCTGATACCAGGAAGCTCTGCCTCGAGGTTATTCATTCCCTAAAATTCATTTGGTTTTAGTGTAGCCATTTACCTTTTTTTTGCTACATTCGCTCTCCTTTTTCTTTAACTATGGAAAAAGTAAAAAAGAATTGTAAAAAGCCATAGAAATAATGCTCAGGTAAAACTCTGTGTCCCTGTTCCTCTGCGGTAAAAAAATATAATAAAATGAAAAAGTACCCTGAATATAAACAGCTCAATCTCCCTCAAATAAGTAAGGATATACTTAAGTTTTGGGAGGAGAACAACACTTTCGCCAAATCGGTTTCCTCACGCGAAGGAAAAACGCCTTGGGTGTTTTATGAAGGTCCGCCAAGCGCTAATGGTATGCCCGGCATTCATCACGTAATGGCGCGCGCCATTAAAGATATTTTTTGTCGCTTTAAAACATTGCAAGGTTATCAGGTAAAACGCAAAGCGGGCTGGGATACACACGGATTACCCATAGAACTGGGTGTTGAAAAAACATTGGGCATTACCAAAGAAGACATTGGAAATAAAAGCAGTGCCAAATATATTTCGGTTGAAGATTACAACAAAGCCTGTCGCAAGGAGGTAATGAAATACACCGATAAATGGGAAGAAGTAACCGCGCAGATGGGCTATTGGGTGGATATGAGCGATCCCTACATCACTTATGATAATAAATACATTGAAAGCGTTTGGTGGCTGTTGCAGGATCTTTATAAAAAAGATTTAATATACAAAGGCTTTACCATTCAGCCCTATTCACCGGCCGCGGGTACAGGTTTAAGTTCGCACGAATTAAATCAGCCGGGCTGTTACAGAGACGTGAAGGATAGGACGGCAACGGTGCAATTTAAAATCGTTAAATCTCTAACAGGTATTGAAGGGGATGTTTATTTCCTGGCCTGGACAACTACCCCGTGGACGCTTCCTTCTAATACCGCACTTGCCGTAGGAAAAGACATTGACTATGTTGCCGTAAAAACATTTAATCCTTTTAATGGCAATTTGCAAACCGTTATACTGGCCAAAGATTTATTATCCAAATATTTTCCTGAAAAAAATACTGAACTAAAGTTTGAAGATTATAAAGCGGGAGATAAAACAATACCGTTTACGGTTGTAAAGCAATTTAAAGGTTCCGAACTTGCCGGGATTTCATACGAACAGTTATTGCCTTTTGTTAAACCCCAAGGCGAGGCGTTTAAAGTTCTTGTTGGCGATTTTGTAACCACTACCGATGGAACGGGAATTGTGCACATTGCCCCAAGCTTTGGCGCGGACGATTTTAAAGTGGCAAAACAAAATAACATTGCTGCTTTAACACTGGTGGATAAACGCGGTAAATTTTTACCTGAAGTGAAAGACGGTGTTTTTCTTTACGGCGAAGAATACGTTAAAGAAGCGTATTTGAGCGAAGAAGAAAAAAAAGGGGAATACGAACATCAAAAAAATATTTTAGAAACAAACGGAAAAATAAAAGATCTGAAAGCTTACCTGAGTGTGGACGAACGCATTGTTCTAAAACTTCAGGAAGAAGGAAAGCTTTTTAAAAAGGAAACTTACGAGCACAGTTACCCGCATTGCTGGAGAACCGATAAACCTATTTTATATTATCCATTAGATTCGTGGTTCATTAAATCAACGGCCAAAAAAGACCGGATGATAGAACTGAACAAAACAATTAACTGGAAGCCCGAAGCAACGGGTACAGGCCGTTTTGGCAATTGGCTCGAAAACCTTAACGATTGGAATTTGTCACGCTCGCGTTTCTGGGGCATTCCTATTCCAATCTGGACAAGCGAAGATAAATCTGAGCAGATTTGTATTGGTTGTGCCGAGCAATTAAAAAGCGAAATTGAAAACGCGGTTGCCAAAGGAATAATGAAGGAGAACCCATTAGGTAATTTTAAAGTTGGAGAAATGTCGGCCCAAAATTACAACACCTTTGATCTTCATAAACCTTACGCCGATTCTATTATTTTAGAAAAAAACGGAAAGCAATTATTCCGAGAACCAGATCTTATTGATGTGTGGTTCGACAGTGGTGCTATGCCTTACGCGCAGGTGCATTATCCTTTCGAGAATAAAGAGCTGATCGATAACAAAAAATATTTTCCCGCTGATTTTATTGCGGAAGGTGTAGATCAAACGCGAGGCTGGTTTTTTACCCTTCACGCTATTGGTGTGATGAATTTTGATTCCATTGCTTATAAAAATGTGGTCTCTAACGGTTTGGTGCTTGATAAAAACGGCAACAAAATGAGTAAGCGCTTAGGCAACGCTATTGATCCCTTTGAAACATTAAATAAATACGGTGCCGATGCCACACGCTGGTACATGATTGCTAACGCCGCGCCATGGGATAATTTAAAGTTTGACCTTGAAGGAATTGCAGAAGTGCAGCGTAAATTATTCGGCACGCTTTACAACACGTATGGATTTTTTGCTTTGTATGCCAATGTTGATTCTTTTATAATTGATGAAAGTAATGTGGTTCCTTTTAACGAAAGGCAAGAACTGGATCGTTGGATCTTGTCAAAACTCAACAGTTTAGTGAAAGAAGTTACCACTCATTTGGAAGGATTTGAACCGCATCGCGCTGCCCGCGCCGTAGAAGAGTTTGTGGATGAGCATTTAAGTAATTGGTACATTCGTTTAAGCCGCCGGCGTTTTTGGAAAGGCGAAATGAGTACCGATAAAAAAGCTGCTTATGAAACGCTCCATGAATCTTTACTGGTTGTGGCGCAGTTAATGAGTCCTATTGCACCGTTTTTTGGCGAATGGATGTATCAGAATCTCTCAGGTTCCGTTAAAGAAAAAGGAGCGATTGAAAAATCTGTATCAGGCTTTGAATCCATTCATTTATCACAATTTACCTTAGCCGACGAGTCGCGCATTGATCTTGCCTTGGAACAAAGAATGGGTCTGGCTCAAAAAATATCTTCCATGATACTTTCTATCCGTAAAAAAGAAAACCTGAAAGTTAGGCAGCCTTTGCAAAAAATCCAGATCCCAATTTTGGATAAAGACATGCAGGTTAAAATAGAAGCTGTTAAAGAGCTTATTATGGCTGAAGTTAATGTTAAGGAAATTGAGTTTGTGGATGAAAGTAAAACGCAAATTGTAAAAAACCTGAAACTTAATTTTAAAACACTTGGTAAAAAATGCGGAGCCAATATGAAAACCGTTCAGGCTTTTGCCCAAGATAACGGCCCGGCAATTATCCGCCAAATTGAATTAACCGGAAACTATAAAATGAATGTAAATGGCTCCGAGATTATCCTTGAAACGGAAGACGTGGAAATCATTCCGGTGGATATTCCGGGCTGGAAAGTGGCTAACAGCGGGGTATTAACCGTGGCGTTAGACGTTACTTTAAGCGATTCGCTTAGGCAGGAAGGCCTTGCAAGGGAAGTGGTAAACCGCATTCAGAACATCCGTAAAGAAAAGGGTTTTGAGGTAACCGATAAAATTTTGGTGAAAATACAGCAAAATGCTAATTTAGATACCGCAATAAAGAACAATTTAAGTTATATTTGTTCTGAAACATTAACAGGCGATTTGCAGTTGGTTAAGGAATTATCGGCAGCAAATACAAGTACTATTGAGGTAGATGAATTGATTACCACGTTGATATCAATAGAAAAATTAAATTAATTAAGAGTACAGATTATGGCTAAAAAGAGTATTAAGAAAAAGGAAAAAGCCAAGCCGGTAAAAAAGGCTTTGAAGCCAGCGGCAAAAAAAGCGGCAAAACCGGCTCCTAAAAAAAGCATTAAGCCTGCAAAAAAAGCTCCTGCAAAAAAGGCGTCAAAACCGCTTGCAAAAAAAGCAGTTAAACCGGTGAAAAAAACCGCAAAACCTGCTGCAAAAAAGCCGCAAGTAAAAAAGATTTCCAAAGAAATAAAAAAACCTGCCGGAAAGCCAATTGAAGCCATTGCTAAAAAAAGCGGAGGTAAAAAAGCCGGCAAGGTAATAGGAAAGAAAAAAGGGAAAGGTGGAGAAGAGGATGATGAAGAGCTTCCTGCAGAAGAGGAAGAGGGAGATGTAGAGGTGAAGGATGATTATGAAAAACCGGAAGATGATGATGCTATTGTGGGAGATCTTGACGAAGCGGGCATAGTTGATTTGGATGGAAGCGGGCCTCCGGAGCCCGATGAGGATGATGATGAGATTCCGGAAAAACGCGGCCGCGGACGTAGGAAAAAAAGTGAGGGAAAATCGCACGGCAACAGCATGGAAGCTTATATCAGAAATCGCCCCTTGCAAATTGATATTAATAAACCTTTAATTAAGCGCTCCAACGAACCCGCGCCAAAACCATTTTTAAACACAAAAGATAACCGATCGCGTTATACGGATAAAGAACTAGCTGAATTCAAAGGATTAATCTTAGAAAAAATTAAGGAAGCCCAAACAGATTACGATCTTTTAAAGCAAACCTTAAGCAACGAAGATAATCATGGAACGGATGACACTTCGCCAACATTTAAATTGCTTGAAGATGGCAGTGATGTAATGAGCAAAGAAGAAACCGCTCAGTTGGCTTCCCGCCAGGAAAAACACATTGTTAATTTAAAAAACGCGTTAGTTCGAATCGAAAATAAAACTTACGGTATTTGCCGGGTAACAGGTAAATTAATACCTAAAGAGCGTTTACGTTCGGTGCCTCACGCAACGCTTGGCATTGACGCAAAATTGAATCAAAGCTCATAAATTTTTATATAAAACTATTAAAAAGCTTATCTTTGCCACGGCTCGGATAAGCTTTTTTTATTTTGCTTTTTAATACCTTCAATAAATACAAAGTTGCAATCGTTACAGTTTTAACTGTATTGTTTATTGACCAGTTCATAAAAATTTACATCAAGCTTAATTACCCTTTAGGCGAAGTTGGCCGCGCTGCCGATTGGTGCATTATTCATTTTACCGAAAATCCGGGCATGGCTTTTGGTTTTGAATTCGGAGGAAGTTCGGGTAAACTTATGCTCAGTGTTTTTCGTATTCTTGCTTGCATTGGCGGCGTTTTTTATATTCGTTATATTATAAAAAAAGGCGAACATCTTGGCTTTGTTTTTTCAGTTTCACTTATCCTGGCGGGCGCGTTGGGCAATATTCTTGACAGCGCTTTTTACGGGTTAATATTTGACCGTGGTACTATTTTAGACGCTGATTCTCAGGAATATTTGCAATATGATGGCATTGCTTCTTTTACAAAAAACGGATATGCTCCCTCCATGTACGGTTGCGTGGTAGACATGTTCTATTTTCCATTAATTGACGGAAGGTTTCCGGACTGGGTACCTGTTTTTGGGGGAGAAACATTTCAGTTTTTCAGGCCAATTTTTAATTTCGCCGATGCATCTATATCTACCGGCGTCGCGGTAATAATTATTTTTCAAAAACGTTTTTCCAAAGCTCAGATGCCGCAGAATTTAAACGTTGATCCGGTGAGTCTAAATGATGACATTGCAATCAGGCAAGAGAATGAAGTGCCCGGCGATAAAATATGAAAGAAGCTGTTTTATTAATCAATCTGGGAACTCCCGATTCGCCCACACCATCAAAAGTTGGTAAATACCTTACTCAGTTTTTAAATGATAAACGCGTTATTGATATTAATGCGGCAGGCAGGTTTATGCTGGTTAACATGGTTATTGTTCCATTCAGAAGATTTAAATCGGCTAACCTTTATAAAAACATTTGGAAGAAAGAGGGCTCGCCGCTTTTATTAAACAGTATTGCGCTTACAGAAAAACTTCGCTTAAAACTTGGCGATAATTACGTGGTAGAATTGGCCATGCGTTATCAGCAACCAAGTATTGAAAAAGCGTTGGAAAAAATTAGACAACAACGTCCTTCAAAAATTCATATTCTTCCTTTATACCCTCAATACGCGAGTTCAAGCACGGGCAGCACAATAGAAGAAGTTTTACATCAGATAAGCAAATGGGAAGTAATTCCTAACCTCAATGTAATAAGTAAATTTTACGATCATCCTAAATTTATAGAGGCTTTGATCGAAGAAGGAAAAAAGTACGATCACAAAGATTATGATCATGTGATATTCAGTTATCACGGTTTGCCGGAAAGGCATATAAAAAAATCTTCCGCTCATTATGGTGGTAATACTTGTCAGATGGGGGCTTGCTGTAATTCTATAACTAAAAATAATCAGTATTGTTATAGGGCCAATTGTTTCGAAACTTCCCGTCAATTAATAAAAGCCTTAGATATTCCCGCAGACAAACACACTACTACTTTTCAAAGCCGTTTGGATGATAAATGGTTGAAGCCATACAGCGATAAAGTAATAATTGATCTTGCAAAAAAAGGCACTAAAAGAATCCTTGTTTTTTCGCCGGCCTTTGTTGCCGATTGTTTGGAAACAATTTATGAAATAGGAACGGAGTACGATGAGTTGTTCAAAGAGCATGGGGGTGAAAAAGTGACTCTAGTAAGTAGCCTTAATGCAAGTGATACATGGGTAAATGCTGTGAAAGAAATTGCGCTGGGATAAATTGTTTGTTCTAACTTCCCACGATAGGCTTATCATCTAAAGATCTTGTGTCTAAGGCATCCCGCAAACCGTTACCCACTAACATAAACGAAAGCACCAAAACCATAATAGCAATGCCTGGTATAAAAGCGAGATAAGCTTTTTCCATTAAGATGTAACCGTGGTGCGCGTTGGTCATCTCTCCCCAAGAAGGAACAGGAGGTTGGGCACCAATTCCTAAAAAGCTTAAGCCTGCTTCGGTTAAAATAGCGGCGGCAAAATTACTGGCAGCCATTACCACAACAGGCCCCATTACGTTAGGTAAGATGTGACGTAAAATAATTCGCATATTTCTGTAGCCTAAAGCACGCCCCGCTTCCACAAATTCTTTTTCGCGAATGGATAAGATTTGACCGCGTACAATCCTTGCCACATCCACCCACATGGTAAGGCCCACAGCAATAAACACCTGTAAAATTCCTTTTCCTAAAACAAGTGTAATAGCAATTACCAATAATAGAGTAGGGATACTCCATACTACATTAATAAGCCACATAATAAATGAATCTGTTTTACCCCTGTAATATCCTGCAATGGCACCCAATAAAATGCCAATAAAAATTGAAATGATTACTGAAACTAAACCAACACTTAAACTAATACGGGTTCCTATTAAAAGACGGCTTAATAAGTCGCGACCCAAGAGGTCGGTTCCCAACAAATAACTTTTTGTTACAATGTTTTTTTCGCGGATTGTTTTTTGTAATTCGGCAACGGATTTAGTGATTTTTGTGCTGCTGCCAATTTCATAAAAAGATAAAAGCCCTTTAATGGAATCGTATTGAATAGGTGCTTTACTATCCACGGCATATACTACATCCGCAATGTTCAGTTTTGTTTGGGTTCCTTTATTGGGATTATTTCCTGTATATTCTTCAACAAAAATATACTGTTTTTTAAAAAGATAAATATGAAGGGTATACGCATCAAAAGAATCAAATTGGCCAAATATCATTTTATTAAAAATGTTTTTTGAAGGTTCCTCTTCATTTCTTTTTGAGAGAAGAAAACGAGCACTGAATCCCGGGCTCTTTATATGAAGTTCAGGTTTTTGATCGTTGGCGTAGGGTGTTTTGTCAGGCGTAATTAAATATCCTAAAATGGATATGAGGCAGGAAATAACAATGATAATAAGCCCGAGCATAGAGAGCTTATTGCGCTTAAATCGGCGCCATGTTAAGGCACTGAGCGATTCGGATTCAAAATCTATAGGCTTTCTTTTAAAAAACACAATACTTATTTCCAATTAGGTTTTAAAAACACAGATCGTAAGGCAATGATTAACGTGTAGATTGGATAAACACAACCAACCGGTAAAACATACCAAATCAAACCTTTATTTTTTATAAAACGTGAAGCTAAAAATAACAACAAAAAATCAATTAAAAGCTTTAATAACACAAAAATTAAGCTTAATTCGCCATTTTGAGGCCTTAATAAGGCGTAAAAAAGGCAAAAAAGCCATCCTGCATTTGCCGCAAACCCTATAATGGCAAGTGCGCTGTTTAATTTGTTTGAATTTATTTTAAATTTTGAAGCCCATCTGGTTTTTTGATCCAATAATGTTTGAAAGTTTAGGCAGGGATAAGTGTACACAATACTTTCTACACTTTTAAGATACTTAATCTTAGAGCCTTTAATTTTTTTTATATCTTCTAAAAAAAGAACATCATCACCCGATAGCGTGTTAATATGATTTTGATAGCCGTTTGTTTGCAGGAAAATTTCTTTAGTGAAAATTAAATTGGCTCCGCTCGCTAAAAAAGCTTGTTTGTAAAATGTACTGCCGCAGTTTAAAACAGTAAGGACGTTATTTTCAATAGCTTGTAAAGCCCATAAAATACCTTCGTTATCAGAAATGCCAACAGGGCCAATTATCAAATCGCATTGGTGTTGCGTGTAAAAATCAGATACGCTTTGTAGCCAGGTAAATGAGCGGGTAAAAGTATCTGCATCACGCGATATAATTATTTCGTGTTGTACAAATTGCATGGCGTAGGTGATTGATTGTTTCTTGCCTTTTCGCGTGGCGTTTGAGAGCAATTGATAATTAAGACCTGAATCTTTTAATACCGACTGTGCTTGAAAAACAGTAGAATCCGTACTCGCATCGTTTACAATTATCAGTTGTATTTTGGCGAGATCATAATCCTGATCAAGGATGGAGCGCAAGCATTTGCCTATTTTTTTTTCTTCGTTGCGTGCGCAGATAATGATGGTGAACTCTTTTTTAATACTATCATTGGTACTTATAAAAGTAGGAGAAGATGAAAAACCAATTGCGAGCCAGATTAAAATTATAGCATAAATTAATAAGGCGAACACAAGGCTATAAATAATTACAATCATTTACCGGAAGCTCTGAATTTAAAATCAAAATTTTGTTTAAGTAAGATAATATAACCTAAAATACTTGGAAGAATAATATTGAGTAACCAAACAGATATAGAGGCAAGTGCCAAGCCTGCATTAGAAATTCCTGCACCTTTAAACACTACCAATGCTACTGCCGCTCTGATGGCGGCTTCCAGAAAGCTAATCATGGGGATGGTAGTAGTGATTAAAAAATACAACGCAATTCCAAAACCAATAGTTGCATCAAAATTTCCGGCAAATAATTTTATAAGTAATACCATTTGAATAAAAAACACAACATACCTGATTGCGGAAAGCCCGAACAATTGCAACAATTGAATTTTAGTGAATTTGTAAGCAGCGACTGCTATTTGTTTTTGTTTTGAAATTCTTTGCGTTAAAAAATTTAAAACCCTGTCTATTTTTACTAGGCAGATGATAAAAATAATAATAACGAGTACTGCTGTGGATATGGCTGTATAAGCTATCCATACATAAGCATCGCCAAAGCTTTTCATTTTATAGGCCAGAGCAACAAAGCCAATAATGTAAGTAATGGATAATTGAAACATTCCGTTTACAAAATGAAGAACCGTTATCTGCGGCCTGTTTTCAGGTTTAAAAAAAATAATTTTAGCTATGAATTCGGTGGCGCGACCGGGTGCCAGATTACCTAGGCAAACGCCGCTGTAAACCGAGCGGGAAGCATTAAAGAAAGAGATGACTTCAACCGGGGCGGTAATTATTTTCCATTTATAAGATTCAATTCCCCAGTTTAATGGAATCAATAAAATGCAAATAAGTAAAGTAAATATTCCATTACCTGAAAAAACAGAATCGGTGAGTAAAGCTAAATTCGTGGGAGTAAAATCATTTTTAAGTCTAAAGTAAATGATCAGAAAACATGCCAATCCTATTGAGATCTTTAAAACAATTGAAAGTATTTTTTTATGCGTGATCAATTGTGTCTAAATTTACAGCTAATATGGCACAAAACGATAGAATTATTCTTGGTATTGATCCGGGCACTATTGTAATGGGATACGGAGTAATTCATGTGCAGAATAATGTGGTGAAGACCTTGGGAATTGGTGTGATTAAATTAGAAAAACTGGAAGATCATGCGATGCGCCTGAAAAAAATATTTGAAAGAACAATTGGTATTATTGAAGAATATAAGCCCGATGAACTAGCTATTGAAGCGCCTTTTTTTGGTAAAAATGTTCAATCGATGTTAAAATTGGGAAGAGCACAGGGAGTAGCTATTGCTGCAGCACTTAGTAAAAATATTCCTATTACCGAGTACTCTCCGAAAAAAATAAAAATGAGTATTACAGGAAACGGAAATGCTACCAAAGAACAAGTTTCGGCAATGCTGCAACAAATACTCGGGATTGAAAAAGAACAAGAATATATGGATGCGACGGATGCTTTAGGGGCTGCCTTATGTCATTATTATCAGAATAAGAAAGCGGTTTCGGGAGCTAAGTCATATACAGGCTGGAAAGCTTTTTTAACGGATAATCCTGCCAGAAAAATTTAAATACACTTAAAATAATCAAAAGCTTCAAGGCAGTCTTTGCATTGATGCAAGGCTTTGCAGGCGGTACTTCCAAACTGCGAAATCATAATTGTGTTTTTGCTTTTGCAACGTGGGCAGGTAACGGTTTTGGGCTTGCCGGTTAAAAATGATTTATCGGTGGTGTTTTCTTCGGGAGGCGCAATGCCATATTCCTGAAGTTTTAAACGCGCTTCCTGATTGATCCAATCACTGCTCCATGGCGGATTATAAACCGTATTGATGATCACTTTATCAAAACCATTTTCTAAAAGTTTCTTTCTTACATCGTCTTCCATTTGTTTCATGGCAGGGCAACCGCTGTAGGTAGGAGTGATTTTAACCTCAATGGTTTTATCATCTACCAACTTTACTTCACGTATAACACCTAAGTCGATAATTGAAATTACAGGAATCTCGGGATCCGGTATTTCCGACAATAAATTGAATATGTGCTCAACGGATTTCATTATATTTTAATGCCCAAAACAGTTACATCATCCACCTGTTCGTTATTCAATTTCCAAGTTTCAAAAGATGTGGAAATTGCTTCCTGTAAGTTAGCTAAATTCAGATCACAATTTTCACAAATAATGTTTTCAAGCCGCTTGTATAAAAACTTTTTTCCTTTAGGGCCGCCAAATTGATCCGGCAAACCATCGGTAAATGCAATCACTTTATCGTTGGCAAAAAGCGGCATTTCCAAAGAGGTGAAATCGGTTGTGTTTTCCGTATAAAGTCCTACAGGCATTTTGTTTCCCTTTAACTCTTCAAGTTGATTGCCCCTTAAAATGTATATACTGTTGTTGGCGCCTGAAAATTGTAACTGAAGCGTTTTCAGGTTAATCCTTATAATCACCATATCCATTCCGTCGCGCTTACCTTTACTACCTGATGATTTGTTAAGACTAAGAATTACTTTTTCTCTAAGTAAATTTAATATTTCATGAGTATTTAAAACTTTTTTTTCGTTGATGATCTCACTTAAATAAGAAATTGCCATCAGACTCATGAACGCTCCGGGAACCCCATGGCCGGTGCAATCGGCTACTACAAAATACAAGTAATCATTTACGCGCGTATTCCAGTAAAAATCACCACTTACAATATCTTTGGGTTTAAAAAAAACAAAAGCTTCTTTTACGTCTTGCTGTAATTCTTCTAATGAAGGAATAATGGCTTTTTGAATGGTGAGTGCATAATTAATACTGTCAATAATCTCTTTATTTTTTTCATCTACAATTTGTTTTTGACTTTGTATTATTGTTTTTTGACGGGTGGATTCTGTGAATTTTTTAAATAGAATAAATGCGAATATGGTAATCAGGAAAGCAATAGTGATAACAGAGATTAAAATAAGATTTCTTCTTTTTTTGTCTGCGTCAGATTTTTCTTCTGCGCTTTTCTTTTCTATTTGCAATAAAGAAATTTCCTTTTCTTTTTTATCGCTTTCGTATTTTGCCTGCAGTTCATTTAAGCCTTTTAAATTAGTACTTTGGTAGATCGAGTCCTTTAGTTGTAAGCTCATATCGGCATATTTACAGGCCATTTGGTAATTGCCGAGTTTTTGATAAATTTCAAATTGATTATTATAATTCTGATCAATTAACTGCAATTCATTTTGCTTTAAACAACGCAGCTCAGCGTCTTTGGCAAGGGTAAGCGCATATTGGTACTCTTTTTTATCATAGTAACATTCCACCAAATTGTTTTTTAAAATGGTAATGGCATATTCATCGCCCAATTCGGTTCTGATAATAAGAGCTTGATTAATTGTTTCAATGGCTTTATCAATTTGTTTAAGGCTTTTATAAGTACTCGCAAGATTAACCAAAGTGGCTCCTATGCCTCGTTTATGGTGGATCAACTTAAAATGTTTGAGTCCGTTTAGATTATTTATTAATGAAGAATCGAACATATTTAAATAATGAAATTCGCCCCCGATGCGCCCCGAAATATTAGCGATATTAAATGTATCTTCTTTTTGTTTGCTGATAAACAATCCTTTTCTGTAATAATTTATTGCTTGCTGATGAAGACCAATGTTGCTATAAACATATCCTAGATCATGATATACTTTTACAGAGAGTTTGTAATTTTGAGTGTTTTCAGAAAAACGTTGCGCCTGCATACATTGTTCAATGGCCTTGTTGAATTTGGAAGCACTGGACAAAGACCTTGCATCAAAAAGATAACTGTTTATAATCAAAGCGGTGTCTTTACTTATTCTTGCATATTTGATAGCAATTGGAGTCACCAGCAGAGAAGAATCGTTTTCGCCCTTTAAAGTATAATAGCGTGCCAGTTGCAAATTTGATTTTGCGTAGCCATAAGCATATTTCTGTTTTTTAGCGGCAAAGAGGTTTTGTTTTATGAACGAGTAGGAAGAATCCACATTTGATTCTAGCAGCTTGTCAATAAACTTGGCTGATTGCTTAAATTGAGACGTGTCGATTTTACTTTGCGCATTTGCATCCGTAAAAAACAGCGAGGTGAGGAATATAAGAAAAATGTTTTTCAAGCTTTCTTAACCTAAAGTATAAAAATAGCTGCAATAATCATAATTACAATAATTTCGAGGTATTGCCAAAAGTCTATAAAATTGGGCGAAGTTTATGCCAGCTTTGTTTAAACGACATGTAATTTTATCAACGAAAATAACGCATTACCACTTTGCATCCGGATACATGCGCGGCAATGCCTGCATTTCTGCAAGTAAATAAGCTAAATGCTCGGTGTGAATTCCTTTTCTGCCGCCGGTTTGCATAAATACATTTTCAGGAAGTGTTAAGTTTGCTTTAAGGAATAATGCTTTAATTTCTTCTTCCCATTTAGCCTGAAAACTTTTTACATCTACAGCAATTCCTTCTTTTATTAATAATTCATCCGCTTCTTCCATTTCAAAAAACTCTCCTGTAAAGCGCCATAATTCATTTAACGCTTTTTGCGCACGTTCATGACTTTCTTCTGTACCGTTTCCAAACCGATCTACCCAGCTAAAACTGTGTCTTTTATGATAAGTGATTTCCTTGATTGATTTTGCCGCAATACCGACAAGTGTTTCATCTTTTGACTTCGACAATTCGGTGTAAAGCATCAGATCAAAGCAATCAATCAAGGCTTGTCTGATCATGCTCTTCGCATAGTCGCCGTTATCCTGTTCGCAGATTAAATTATTGGTAAATTGCCTGTCGGTTCTGTGAAATGCTAAATGATCTTCGTTTCTTCCTTTGTTCTCCACTCTCGCGGCGTACTCTAATAAACTTTTTCCTCGTCCGAAAATATCCAGCGCAATATTCGTTAAAGCAAGATCTTCTTCTAAAAAAGGACCTTTGCTTGTCCATTCACACAAACGTTGTGCTAATATTATGCTGTTATCGCCGAGGCGTAAAGTGTATTTAAATAAAGCTTCCTGAGTGGTCATAAAAAATAAAACTACATGTGTTTAATTACATCCGGCATTGGATAAAAAGTTGGATGCCGGAAAACTTTATCGTTGCTAGGTTCAAAAAAAGATCCCTGGTCTTCGGGGCTGCTGGCTACAATGGCACTTGTTGGAACCACCCACAAACTCATTCCTTCGCCGCGGCGCGTATATAAATCGCGGGCGTTTTGCAAAGCCATTTCCTTATCATACGCGTGTAAGTTACCGCAGTGAACAAAGGGTTGCCCCGCTTTTTTTTGTACAAATACTTCCCACAAAGGGCCTTGAGAATCGCTCATTTTATATTATAAATTTTATATTTCTGAGTTAGATTTCTTAAATCTCAACTCGTTAATTCTTAAATTTTACGCCGCCGCGTATTCTTCCATTTGCTTTTTGCCATACACAGTCGCCGCTTCTCTTACCCATTCGCCATCGTTATGAGCTTTGTTGCGCGCTTCCAAACGCTCTTTGTTACAAGGACCGTTTCCTTTTATCACGTTTTTAAACTCTGCCCAATCCGGCTCCGAAAAATCGTATCCTTTTTTAGCTTCGTTCCATTTTAAATTTTTATCAGGTACAGTTAATCCTAAATATTCAACCTGCTCTACTGTTTGGTTTACAAATCGCTGACGCAACTGATCGTTGGTTTCGCGTTTAATGCGCCATTTCATCGCATTTTCGCTATTCGGACTTTCAATATCCGGAGGGCCAAACATCATTAAGGTTGGGAACCACCAACGATTGAGAGCATCCTGGGCCATTTCTTTTTGTTCGGGAGTTCCAAAAGCCATGTGGGTCATAATTTCGTAACCTTGGCGCTGATGAAAACTTTCTTCTTTGCAAATTCTTACCATGGCGCGCGCATAAGGCCCGTAAGAAGTGCGCTGAAGCATTACCTGATTCATAATAGCAGCACCGTCTACCAACCATCCCACGGCACCGATATCGGCCCAAGAAAGAGTAGGGTAATTAAAAATAGAAGAATATTTAGCCTTACTGGTGTGAAGTGCGTTTAACATTTCATCGCGGCTAGTACCAAGGCTTTCAGCGGCAGTATATAAATACAAACCGTGTCCGCCTTCGTCCTGCACTTTGGCTAACAATACCAATTTAGCGCGTAAACTTGGCGCGCGGCTAATCCAGTTTCCTTCAGGAAGCATGCCTATTATTTCGCTGTGCGCGTGCTGAGAGATTTGGCGTAATAAATGTTTGCGGTAATTATCCGGCATCCAATCCTTAGGCTCAATCATTTCATTTTTAGCAAGCTTGCTTTCAAAAATATCTTCAAAGTTTTTATTTTCCATCAGAAGCGTTGTTTTAGATACACAAATATAGTGTTTTGTGAGGATTTTATCAAGCCCGGAGCAGGTACTTAACCATATTTAGGTTTAGTGCGCCGGAGTGTTTTCGATTAAATTGTTATTTTTGCAATCCAATTATTTATCATGTCGAAGTTTAATTCCCTAAAGGTTAAAGATATCCGCAGAGAGACTGCAGATGCGGTTTCGGTTGCATTTGAGGTGCCGCCAACTTTACAAATTTCTTATCAGTATAAACAAGGACAATACATTACCTTAAAGCTTAGCATTGATGGCGAAGAAGTAAGAAGAAGTTACAGTCTTTGTACTTCGCCGCATTGCGAAAACGATTTGCGTGTGGCCATTAAAGAAGTAGAAGGCGGCAAAGTTTCAACGTATATTAATAAGTCGTTAAAGCCCGGCGATATGATTGAAGTGATGACTCCGATGGGCTCATTTTACTCCTCTTTAAATGGAGGTGCTAAAAAAAATTATGTGCTGTTTGCCGGCGGAAGCGGGATAACACCCATGATGAGTATTTTAAAAAGTACACTTTATATTGAGAAGCAAAGTACGGTCACGTTAATTTACGCTAACAGAAACGAGGAGAGTACCATTTTTAAAAAGGAAATAGATTCTATCGCGGCTTCCAACAAAAATTTTAAAGCTGTTTATGTGTTTGATGCCCCGAAAGAGAAGATATCGGATTTGCAAACCGGAATGATCACTAAAGATAAAGCTAAAGCGCTGGTAGAAAACTTTGCAGGTTTAAACGCCGATGAATATTTTATTTGCGGTCCGGGGCCAATGATGGAAAATGTAAAACAGGCTTTGGAAGAAGTTAAAATAGCCAAAGAAAAAATACACATTGAATATTTCAGCGCGGTAATAGATACAACCGAAAAAGCAGCTACTGACCCTGATTCTATTGTAAACAGTAAGGTAACCGTTATACAATATGGCATTGAAACAACCATGGATTTAAATACAGCGGGCACCAGCATATTGGATGCCGCTATTGATGCCGGTGTGGACGCTCCGTTTAGTTGTAAAGGCGCCGTTTGTTGTACTTGCAGGGCCAAGGTTTTAGAGGGCGAAGTAAAAATGGATGCGAATTTTGCATTAACGGATGATGAAGTTGCTCAGGGTTATATTTTAACCTGTCAATCACATCCTTTGACCGAAAAGGTAATTGTTGATTTTGACGCGATATAGGATATTCCGGGTTTCGCGGTTTTTGGTTAGAACTATTTTCAGTTTTTAATTAGCCGAATAACTTGCTGTTCATTCGTATTATGAATGTTCAAAAAATATAATCCCGCGGTAAGAAAGCTCAGGTCAAGAGTATTTAATGAAGTCAATTTATCAGAGAATATAACTTGACCTAATACATTCGTTACTTCCAAATTGCCATTTTGAAAATGGTCGTTAAGTTCAATGGTTAAATTATCAATTAAGGGATTTGGATAAACATGAATAAACTTATTTTCGTAAACGGTTTTACTAATAGAAGTACACTCCGATACGCTAACGGTTATCGCCGCATTTGACGAACATCCGCCATTAGAGCCTGTTACTGTGTAAGAAGTAGTTGTGCTTGGCGATACCGCTATTACAGCACCTGTAGCAGAAGTATTCCAGGTATAGGTATTAGCGCCGTTTGCTGTTAGTGTAGCCGTTTGCCCAACACATAAAATGGTAGCGGCATTTGAGTTACTAACTGTTATTGCAGGAACTCCATTATTATTTGAAGGAATATTGTAGGCAATTCTGCTTAAACCATGACTCGAAGTATTGGTTCCTAAAGATGGTTCCGCTAAGGAAAAATTACTTCCACTCCCCAAAGTATTTGGATTATTAATGACAGTAAGGCTATACGAACTTGGTTTTGCTATGTAAACCAAACTATCCGGACCTAATTCCATGTAGCCGAAGTTATATCCCCCCGAAGAAGCTGTATACAAAATATTTTGAGATGCATTTACGGAACTTTGATTGTTTGATGAAAGATCGTATTGAAGAACGCTTTGGCCAAACAAAGCATCGACATATAATTTTTTGGAATCAGGAGAAAACGCCGCACCCCAAGCATTTCCACCGGTGCCGGAAACTACCAGGGAATTAGAAAGAACCCCTGTATTGATATTAAGGTCAAACACCTCAAATTTATCCTGACAAGTTAAAGCATTAACTATTTTGTTGCCATTGGGAGATATTGTTAACTGACCCATTGCATCATGAACACCGCCATATGAACCGCAACTAAGAACGCTTCCGATAGAACTTACAACTGATTGTGTTGCTATTGAAGCAGTATCCACTTTAAATCCAACAAACTGATCTGAATTCCATTTATGCGAGAATACCCAATAAAAATTTCCTAATGGATTATAATACGCACAAAGTTTTTCTGTCCAACCGGTGCCTAAAGAAATGTTTTTTTGAGTGGTTACAACATCTCCTAGTCCGTTGTTTAAAGACATGTCAACCACAGTATAATTTAAATTACCGGGAGCGGAATATTCAGTGACATGAAAAATGACGTATTTAGTGGGGCTACATGGAATGGGTACGATCACTGCGCATTGTCCGGCACTACTGTGGCCTATAAGGCCATTCCCGTTAGGCATTGAAACATTATTCTTGTTCCACACAGTAACGCCATTTGTATAGAATAATAAGTTACCCGCCGCGTCTGAAATTGAACTGGTATTATCAGGAGCAATTGTTTGTCCGTTCAATAGCGCTGATGGAGTTGCAGTGTTAAAGTTTAGGCCCGCGCTGTTTCCAAAATGCCAGTTGTTTGCTTTTTGACAGATTCCTATGAAAGACACTAGAATAATTAATAAAGTAAAATATTTTTTCATTAATTAAAAATTGGATTATAAATCTACATAGTAAAGATAGCCAAAATAAATAAGGGTTAAATGAAAGACTACCCCACCCTCTTACCTAAAATAATCAAATCTCTTTCCACACCATCCATGTTGGCCACTTTGGGTAGATGCGCCCATTTTTCAAAACCAAAATTATAAAAGAGCTTTAGGCTGGGCTCGTTATGTCCGAAAATGAAGCCTAAAAGAGTGTTAATTTTAAAATCTTTACACGACGAAATCGCTTTTTCAAGGCAGGCTTTTCCAAGCCCTTTGCCGCGCGAATTTTCGTCCAAATAAATACTTACTTCCACCGTTCCGTCGTACGCCGGTCGGCCGTAAAATGAATTAAAACTCATCCACCCGGCATATTCTCCATTGCTTAAAACCAGCCACAAAGGTCGTTTTTCTTTAGAATGGGCATTGAACCAAGCTAGTTTATCCGCTACGGTAACGGGTTCTACATCGGCAGTAACTAATCGTGAGGCTATAGTGGAATTGTAAGTTTCTACAATTTTAGGAAGATCGTGTAAAGTAGCATGTTCAAATGTTACCGCCATTACTTAAAAATTAAAAATCGTTACTTAACTGATTGGTGGTTTTTTGAAGGATCTCAAAGGCATTTTCGGCCATTAAATTTTCCTTATCGAGAGTGGGATTAATTTCTACCATTTCAAAACACACAATTTTTTTACTTCGCATGATGTAATAAATGAGGTTTCCGGCTTCTTTTTCGGTTATTCCGTTAGGAACCGGCGTTCCTGTTCCGCTTGAAATACGCGAATCCATACTATCTACATCAAAACTAACATATATAAGATCGCAATGATCCAAGTAGTTAAGTGAGTCAATTGCAACCCTTTCCACCGCTTTTTTTCTTATTTCTGCTATATTTATCACCCTAACTTTATTGCGCTTGATAAGGTATTCTTCCTGAGGTTCCAAGTCGCGTAACGCAATGAAAACCAAGTCGCTATAGTGTATTTTAGGGCAAATACCCCCTAAATTTTTGAGCTTTTCCCAATATTCAACCGTTTCATCATCGGGTTTATTTTGCTGCTTATCGCGATTATCTTCATTTAATACACATGAAAGCGGCATTCCGTGCATATTACCGCTGGGGGTGGTGTAAGGACTGTGAAGATCAGCATGCGCATCAATCCAAATCACACCAAGTCGCTTTTCCGGATAAGCCATTCTTATGCCGCTTATGGTACCCAAAGCCGAACTATGATCGCCGGCTAAGACTATCGGTATCTGTTCGGCCTTAAGCGTTTTTTGAATTTCTTTGGCAATTCTTTCATTTAAACTGAAAATTCCCTTAATTCTTTTGGCGTAATCATGCACCACGGGCTCCAGTAAAAGGTTATTTTCTGTTGTAATTTCTACGCTCTTATAGCGTTTAAAAAAGGGGCTGCCAAAATCGAGGGCTGCTATTTTAATGGCGTCAACTCCCATGCTGGCACCGCGCGTGCCGGCACCTATTTCACTTTTCACCTCAATTATTTTAATAGGTTTTATCATATAGGGTGTAATTTGTGTTAATTTAATTAGCTCTCAATAATAAGCTAATGCAATATTTTAATAAAAAGTAAAATTACTTAAATATTACACTTATTTTTGTATAAAGTAAGCGAGCTACTTACTCAATTTTTAACTAAACTAACTTAATTACATTATATGGATAATTTATATTCAACTCTAATAAATCAAACATTTAATTTCCCACAAGAGGGCTTTGAAGTGCAGGATGATGAACTGCATTTTAATGGCATCCCTTTAATGGATATTATTAAACAATACGGCACGCCTTTAAGAATCAGTTATCTTCCAAAAATAGGATCACAGATTCAAAAAGCCAAACGTTTGTTTCATGTTGCCATGGCAAAAGTGGATTATAAAGGGAAATACGTTTATTGTTATTGTACCAAAAGTTCGCACTTTAGTTTTGTGCTGGATGAAGTTTTAAAAAACGATGTGCATATCGAAACTTCTTCGGCTTTTGATTTGAACATCATTAAAGAACAATTTGAAAAAAAGACCTTGAGCAAGGAGACTTTTATTATTTGTAATGGCTATAAGAGAACTAATTACAAGCAAAATATAACAGAACTGATTAATGATGGCTTTAATGTTATTCCGGTTTTAGATCACCTCGAGGAAATTGATTATTACAAAAAACATTGCAAGGCAGATAAGGTAAACATGGGTATCCGCATCAGTACCGAAGAAGAACCCTCTTTTACTTTTTATACTTCACGCCTTGGTATTCGCAGCAGCGATATTATGAAACTGTACGCCGAAAAAATAGAGCCTAACCCTAAATTTAATTTAAAACTGCTTCATTTTTTTATAAACACCGGCATCAAAGACACTATTTATTACTGGACGGAGTTGAATAAATGCTTAAATATCTATAAAGAATTAAAAGCTGTTTGTCCGGGTTTAGATTCCCTGAACATTGGCGGGGGAATGCCTATTCGTAACTCATTGGGTTTTGAGTACGATTACGAATACATGATTGAAGAAATTGTGGAGCAAATAAAAATGTTTTGCAAAGATAACGATATCGAGGAGCCGAATATTTTCACGGAATTCGGTTCATTTACCGTTGGCGAAAGCGGGGCCACTTTGTACTCCATCATCGATCAAAAACAACAGAACGACAGGGAAATGTGGTACATGATTGATAGTTCTTTTATTACAACATTACCTGATACCTGGGGCATTAATCAGCGCTTTATTTTATTGGCGGTAAATAATTGGGACAGGCCATACGTTGCAGTAAACCTTGGCGGATTAACCTGCGATAGTATGGATTATTACAACACCGAAGCGCACACCAATCAGGTGTTTTTACCTCGTGTTGAAAAAACAGATAAAAAGCCAACTTACATTGGATTTTTTCATACAGGAGCTTATCAGGAAGCATTGAGCGGATATGGCGGCACGCAGCATTGTTTAATTCCTGCCCCCAAACATGTGTTGATTGATCGTGATGAAGACGGCGAAATTACCACACGACTCTTTGCAAAAGAGCAAAGTTATAAGAGCATGCTGAAGATTTTAGGGTACTAGTTTTTAGTTCTTAGTGTTTAATAATAGCCTTATTAATAATTAAGAACTAAGAATTAAAAATTGCACGAACCTGTTAACTACTTTTTAAAATCTTTAACCTAATTGTACCGTGCTTTATAGAATATGCGTACCTTTCTTGTTATCTTTACCACTATTATTCTTTTTTAACAATTTATGGCATTATTTGATTTTTTAACACAAGATATCGCAATTGATTTAGGAACCGCAAACACCATTATTATAAGTAATGATAAAGTTGTTGTAGATGAACCTAGTATAGTGGCGGTTGACAGAACTACCGGCCGTGTTATAGCTGTTGGAAGACAGGCTCAGATGATGCATGGTAAAACGCACGAAAATATTAAAACCATTCGTCCGTTAAAAGACGGAGTGATAGCGGATTTTCAGGCAGCCGAAGAAATGATAAAGGGAATGATCAAGATGATAAATCCCGGAAGCAGATTCTTTAAGCCCTCTTTACGAATGGTAATTTGCATACCAAGCGGAATAACGGAGGTTGAAAAACGCGCAGTGCGTGATAGCGCGGAACATGCCGGTGCCAAAGAAGTTTACATGATACACGAGCCTATGGCAGCGGCTATTGGAATGGGTATTGACGTGGAAGAGCCAATGGGAAACATGATCATTGATATTGGCGGAGGAACATCGGAAATTGCCGTTATTGCCCTTGGTGGAATTGTTTGTGATAAATCCATTCGTATAGCCGGTGATGATTTTAATGCCAATATTGAAGAGTATATGCGTCGTCAGCATAATATTTTAATTGGTGAAAGAAGTGCAGAACGAGTGAAAATTGAAGTAGGCGCGGCCATGACAGAAATTGAAAACCCTCCCGCTGATTTTGCTGTTCAGGGAAGAGATTTAATGAGCGGTATTCCTAAGGAAGTTTATATCAGTTATGTGGAAATAGCGCATTGTTTGGATAAATCAATATCTAAAATTGAGGAAGCGATTTTAAATGCGCTGGAAATGACCCCTCCTGAATTGGCGGCGGATATTTACCGCAAAGGGATTTATATGGCCGGTGGAGGTTCTTTGCTTCGCGGTTTGGATAAGCGTATTTCCATGAAAACAAAATTGCCTGTGCATGTGTGCGAAGATCCTTTAAGAGCGGTTGCAAGAGGCACGGGTATTGCACTAAAAAATGTTCATAAATTCCCTTTCCTCATCAAGTAAAAAAACCCTGCTATTAGTAGCTTTACAATTAAACCGGCGAAACGTTTTCGCCTTTAATTTTCCTAAACCTTTACCGTGAGAAACCTTCTTGCATTTGTAATAAAAAACAATTTCATTTTCGTGTTTATATTATTGCAGGCTATTTGCGTTATTCTTATGGTTAAAAACAACGGTTTTCAGGGTTCACATGTTTTAAATTCAGCAAACAATACTGTGGGTTCTGTATACAAAGTTGCCGCAAACACGAATGAATATTTTTCTTTAAAAAGCGAAAACGATATTCTTGCTAAAGAAAATTCTATTTTGCGCACCCTGCTTAAAAGCAATTACAATGTAATTCCCTTAACCGAATACGAAAAGCTCGATACTATTTACAAACAGCAGTATTCCTACATCAGCGCCAAAGTGGTAAACTCTTCCGCCAACAAAAGAAGAAATTACTTAACGCTTAATATTGGCACACAACAAGGAATTGGTCATGATATGGCGGTAATGAGCAGCGAGGGCATTGTGGGTATTGTAACTAACGCTTCTCAAAATTTTTGCAGCGTCATGAGCGTATTGCATAAAGATGTGCGTGTAAATTGTCAGTTAAAAAAAGACGGTAGTTACGGTCCTTTGATCTGGGATGGAAAAGATTATCGCTTTTGTTCATTAACGGATATTCCAACCCATGCTAAAATTAAACAAGGCGATACGGTGATTACGAGTGAACTCTCTGGTATTTTTCCTGAGGGAATTATGGTTGGCACTGTAGATAGTTTTGAAAGAAGACAAAATGAAGGCTTTTATACGGTGAAGGTAAAGTTGAGTACGGATTTAAAAAAAGTAAATCACGTGTACATTATTAAAAATAAATTTAAAGGAGAGCGCGACTCTTTAGAAACAATCTCGCAAAAACAAGGTGACGACTGAAGTATTTAAAAATATTTTCCGCTTTCTGTTTTTGATCTTCTTACAGGTGGTCATTGTTCAGAATATACATCTTGGCAGTTATATCATATTGCTTCCTTATACGCTTGCTATTATTCTTCTACCATTTGAAACCCCCAAGTTATTGCTGCTCCTCACTTCATTTTTATTAGGAGTGACCATTGATATATTTTTCGATTCTTCAGGACTTCATGCTTCTGCCTGCACTGTTCTTGGATTTTCGAGATACTACGTTTTAAAATTTATTTCTCCCCGCGAAGGTTACGATGCCGGAGTAAAACCATCCGTAGATGATATGGGGCTTGCTTGGTTTTTAAGTTATGCCGGAACACTTATTGTTATTCATCATTGTTACTTTTTCTTTCTGGAAGTGTTTCGCTTTTCTGAATTTTTCCGAACCCTGCTCCGTGTTATATTAAGCAGCATTGGCACCTTTGGATTAATCTATTTGCTGCAGTTTCTTTTTTATTATAAGAAGAGAAGATCATGAGCTCCAACGTTCAATTAGCAGAAAGAAAGTTTATCATCGGCGGATTTTTTTGTCTTATTATCCTTATTTATATTTTCAGGTTATTTTACATTCAGGTAATAGATGATCAGTATGTTTTAGCGGCACGTAACAATGCCTTAAGGCGGATGACGGAATATCCGGTGCGGGGTTATATTTTTGACAGAACCGGAAAGCTGTTGGTTCAAAACGAACCTTCTTATGATCTGATGATCATCCCAAAAGAAACAAAAGGATGCGATACCCTTGCTTTATGCGCGGTTCTGCAAATGACAAAGGAAGAATATTTACGGCGTTATAAAAAAGCCTGTCAGGCTCCTAATTCTCCCCGTAAAGAAAGTGTTTTTGAAAAACAAATGTCGGCACCAACCTACGCGGCTCTTCAGGAAAAGCTTTACCGATTTAATGGATTTTTCGTACAGAAGCGAACCGTTAGGAAATATCCGCGTCCTATTGCCGGACATTTATTGGGTTATGTTGGTGAGGTAACTAAAGAAAAAGCTGAAAAAGATCAGTATTACCGCGAAGGAGATTATATTGGAGTAACCGGTGTTGAAAAAAGTTATGAAGTGGAGTTGCGGGGAAAAAAAGGCGTGCAGTTGGCAATTACAGATGTTCATAATAAGATCATTGGCAGATATATGAATGGTAAGTACGACACCTTGGCCATTCCCGGAAAGCCATTATATTGCTCTATTGATATGGTTCTGCAAGAGTACGGAGAAAAGTTAATGAAGGGAAAGAAGGGCGCAGTGGTTGCAATTGAACCAGCGACCGGTGAAATCCTTGCAATTATTTCGGCGCCCTCGTATGACCCTAATTTATTGGTAGGAGGAAAAGAACGATCCCGAAATTTCACCAAGTTATATTATGATAGTTTAAACCTTCCTTTGTTTAACAGAGCACTCACGGCCATGTATCCTCCGGGTTCAATTTTTAAATTGATTGATGCATTGATCGCACAAAACGACGGACTCATAAACCGAACTACAACTTTTCCTTGTGCCATGGGTTATCCCCCAATGGGAGGTAAACCTAAATGCCATGCGCATGGCGGAGGTAAAAGTCTAATCGGCTCCATTGCTGTTTCCTGCAATTCTTATTACAGTTATGTGTTCCGCGAAATTGTTGATCAGAAAAAATATCCGAATTTTTTAGACGGTTATAATCACTGGCGGGAAACAGTTAAGACGTTTGGACCCGGCACCCGATTAGGAACCGATCTGCCTTATGACAAACCCGGAAATGTTCCTTCGGTAGAATATTATAACAAGGTGTTTGGTAAAAATGGATGGAGAAGCAATACCATTGTATCATTGGGAATAGGGCAGGCCGAATTATTACTTGTGCCTCTGCAAATGGCCAATGTAGTTGCCACAATAGCTAATCGCGGTTTTTATTATACGCCGCATTCTATTAAAGGTGTTGGTAATGAACGTGCCTTGGATAAACGTTTTAAGGAAAAACATTATGTGGGTGTGCAAAATCAGGAAGCATATACTAATGTAATTGACGGCATGCAGGGCGCGCTTGAACCGGGCGGCACGGCGTATACAAACAGGCTGAAAGATATTATTGTTTGTGGTAAAACCGGAACAGCGCAAAACCCGCATGGAAAAGATCATGCTGTGTTTCTTGCTTTCGCGCCGCGTGATAACCCAAAAATAGCTATCGCCTGTATTGTAGAAAATGCCGGTTTTGGTAATACATGGAGTGCTCCGGTTGTAACGCTGATGATTGAAAAATATCTGAAAGGGAAAACAGAAAGACCGGAGGTTGAAAAAAGAATGCTGGAAGCTAATTTAATTGACCCTAAAATTGTTGTTAAATCCGCCAATCGTTAATGAGAGGAGAACAAAATAATATTTTTGCCGGCGCCGACCGCCTAACGATTATCACTTATGTGCTTTTGGTTTTTTTGGGATGGCTTAATATTTATGCCGCAGTATATAATGAGGAGCATCAGAATATTTTTGACACTACTCAAAAGTATGGCAAGCAATTGATCTGGATTGGGGGCGCCACAATTATTGCAGTATGTATTCTTCTTATTGATGCTAATTTCTATACAACCTTCTCCTATGGCTTTTATGGTTTTTTTCTGTTGGCTAATGTTCTGGTTTTATTTTTAGGAAGGGAAATAAAAGGGAGTAAATCTTGGTTTCGCTTTGGTGACATTGGCATTCAGCCAGCCGAGTTTATGAAGTTTGCCGCCAGCCTTGCTCTTGCAAAATTTTTGAGCAACAGTACAATCATTGTTAATCCTAATTTTCGTTTGCGTTTAAAGGATGTGATCAAAAATTACCGGAATACTTTTTACGCGTTGATCTTTATAGTACTTCCGCTTATCATAATCAAGTTTCTTCAAAATGAAACCGGTTTGGCAATTGTTTTTATTGCGTTTGTAATTGTACTTTACCGCGAAGGTTTATCGGTTAACTTTTTAATATTTGGAATTCTAGCCGCTATATTATTTGTAGTGGCACTTATTGTTAGTCAGATAACCAGTTTAATAATAGCACTTGCCGTAATTTGTGCGGCATCCTTTTTATTTATTCCAAGAAACAAAAAAAGTTTGATTATGGTGCTTTTGGTTTTTGGAGGCGCATCTGGTGTTGTATTTGGAACCAATTACGTTTACAATCATTTAGAGCCACATCAAAAAGTAAGGATTGATGTGTTGCTGGGTCGGGGAACGGTTAATCTTAAAAAAGAAGGCTACAACGTAAACCAAGCGAAAATTGCCATTGGAAGCGGTGGCTTTTTTGGTAAAGGGTATTTGCAGGGAACACAAACCAAATACGATTTTGTGCCTGAACAGGATACCGATTTTATTTTTTGTACTGTGGGTGAAGAATGGGGTTTTGTTGGAAGCACCTGCGTACTTTTTCTTGAATTGTTTTTAATCTTACGTATTATTTTTTTAGCGGAAAGGCAGCGCTCAGACTTTAGCCGTATTTATGGATATGGTGTGGCCGCCATTCTGTTCTTTCACGTGGGAGTAAATATTGGTATGACAATTGGCTTAATGCCGGTAATTGGTATTCCACTGCCATTCTTTAGTTACGGAGGATCTTCTTTGTGGGCTTTTACTATTTTACTTTTTATATTTGTAAAACTGGATGCGAATAGACTGTTGATATTAAGGTAAAAATGTTCTGATAGGTTCTTTTGACTAACGCAGCGTTATCGCAATTTTAGTGATTTATGCAGGATAAAATAACTTTCAGTAATCCTTTATCATCAAACGAAGCGGGCATAAGAGCTTTTTTAACGCCATGACTATTTAATTGGCGTAGGGTGGATGAACCCATGGCGACCACTTTTTGTCCAGGCAAAATCTTATACTTATTAAAATAAGCGCTTACATTAGAAGGGCTGGTAAATACAAGCACTTCGCCATGGGGAATATTAAAATCAGTTCTTAAAGTTGTTTTGTAAACAAATAAATTAGAGCTGATATTGCCAAAGGATAGATGTTTTTGTATAGTTTGTAACGAGTCTAATGCCTGCGGAAACAAAACGGTTTCGTTCTGAATGATCTCTGCGAACTTTTTTCCGATCTGATTGGTATCAACACCTTCTCCTATAAAATCTGCTTTTTTGCCAAAACCTAAAAGATATTCCGCGGAGCTTTTACCCATAACCCCAAATTTAGTACCCTTTTCTACTAAAGGTTCCTGAGTAAAAAAGTGTTCAATCGAATTTTTACTCGAAAAAAATATCCATTTAGTTTTTTGAGCGTATGAAAAGCGTATAGGACTTATCTGAATAAGCGATTCGTGTAGTACCTCATATCCGGAAGTGGCTAGACCGGATAATAAACAACTATCCATGCCAAGATCTCTTGATATAAAAATGATTTTTTTAAGTGGAGTTTGTTGGCTTTTCATTTTCGAGGTTGGGCAATTTGGTAACTTTACAAGGGCCGCAAATATACGGTCTTTCCTCCTAATTGTTCTAAATTAAAAATTAGCAAACTGGTGTTAAAAACAAGTTTTTGGTGGCAAAAAAATTAAGCATTAGTAATAATTTATGTTTTGTTTTAAAAAAATAGTATATTTGCACTCTCAATTTTGAGAAGTCCGGGGCGTAGCGTAGTCCGGTATCGCGCCACGTTTGGGACGTGGAGGCCGTCAGTTCGAATCTGGCCGCCCCGACAAAACAAAAAAGCCTTTCACGTAGTGGAAGGCTTTTTAATTTGTTTTGGTTTACAAAGATTGTAAAATAACTTGCTTTTCAATAAAAAACACCCATTTAATCGTATTTTTGTTTGCTTTATATTATGCAGGAACAAATTTTAATTCTCGATTTCGGATCTCAATACACGCAATTGATAGCTCGTCGTTTGCGCGAAATAAATGTTTATTGCGAAATTCATCCTTACAATAAAATTCCAGAAATCACCAACAATATAAAAGGTGTGATTTTATCCGGCAGTCCGCGCAGTGTGCGTGAAGAAAATCCTCCTAAACCAAACATTGAAAACATTAAGGGCAAGCTTCCGTTATTAGGTGTGTGTTACGGGGCACAATTTTTGGCGCATTTTTATGGGGGCGAAGTGGGCAAGTCTAACTCGCGCGAATACGGCCGCGCTCATCTTGAAATCAAGGATCCCGAAAATAAATTATTAAAAGACGTTTCCACGGATTCGCAGGTTTGGATGAGTCACGCGGACACTATTTTAAGTATTCCCGGAAACTATAAAATTTCTGCAAGTACACACGATGTAAAAGTGGCAGCTTATTCTATTGACGGAGAAGAGACACATTGCATACAATTTCATCCCGAAGTTTACCATACAAGTGAGGGAGAAAAAATACTTAGGAATTTTGTTTTTGGCATTTGTAAATGTAAGGGCGATTGGACACCTGCTTCTTTCATTGATACCACGATTAGCGGCTTACAAAAGCAATTAGAAAATGATAAGGTAATTTTAGGTTTGAGTGGTGGCGTTGATAGCAGTGTTGCCGCCATGCTTCTTCATAAAGCTATTGGTAAAAATTTGCATTGCATTTTTGTAGATAACGGACTCCTTCGAAAAAATGAATTTGAAACTGTGCTTGAATCTTATAAGCACATGGGTTTAAATGTGAAAGGTGTAAACGCGAAAGAACTTTTTTATTCTGAGCTTAAAAACGTGAGTGATCCTGAGAAAAAACGCAAAGCAATTGGTAAAGTATTTATTGATGTATTTGATGATGAATCAAAATCGGTGGAAGATGCAAAATGGCTGGCGCAAGGAACTATTTATCCGGATGTAATTGAAAGTGTAAGCGTGAAAGGACCATCTGCAACCATCAAATCACACCATAATGTGGGTGGATTGCCGGATTACATGAAGTTAAAAATCGTGGAGCCTCTGCGAAGTTTATTTAAAGATGAGGTAAGAAGAGTAGGAAGAGAATTAGGACTTGATCTGAACATTCTTAATCGTCACCCTTTTCCGGGTCCGGGTCTTGCTATTAGAATTTTAGATGATATTACAGAAGAAAAGATAAGGATCATTCAAGAAGTAGATCATATATTTATTGAGGGATTAAAAATGCATAATTTGTATAATGAAGTTTGGCAGGCAGGAGCTATTTATCTTCCGGTGCAAAGTGTAGGTGTTATGGGGGATGAAAGAACTTACGAGAATGTGGTGGCTTTGCGTGCGGTGAGCAGCACAGACGGTATGACGGCCGACTGGTGCCACTTACCTTATGAATTTTTAGCGAAGATCAGTAATGAAATTATTAATAAAGTTCAAGGAGTTAACAGAGTAGTGTATGATATCAGCTCCAAGCCTCCTGCAACTATTGAATGGGAATAAATATTTTAACTTTAATCTACCTTTTTTTACAATAAATATAAGTTGAACCATTTCATTAAAATATTTTTATTTCTTACTATTTTCTTGCGCCCCTTTGTTTCCCTGTCGCAAACCAAGTCAAATACCCTCCAGAAAATTAATGGTGTTGATTATTATATTCATAAGATTGAAAAGAAGCAAAGTTTGTATTCTATTTCTAAATTGTATAACGTGAGTGTTGATGAAATTTATGCGATCAATCCGGATACAAAAGGCGGAACAAAGGCAGGTCAGGAAATAAAGATACCTGTAAAGGCTGCTACTAAAGCGCCTATAACTCCTGTTCCGTCTCCAACAGCTGTTGTAAAAATAAATAGTGTTGTTCCCTCTACCAATCTTCCCATTGATACCACGAAATATATTACCTATAAGGTGGCAAAGGGCGAAACGTTATATGCAATTTCGAAACGGTTTAATATTTCTGAGGTTCAATTAAAACTATGGAATCCAGCTTTAATAACGGAAGCTTTAAAAGATGAACAATTGATTATCATCGGCGAAAAAAATAAAGGATCTTTCCCCGGAATGACCGGTGTAAAAAATACAGTCAATGCCGATTCTATTAACCGAAAAATAATTCATCGACCTAAAAAAATGGCTTATACCATTGCGCTGATTCTTCCCTTTCGTTTAGATCAGTCATTGAGTATGGATCTTCCAGCACTTTTAAAAACAAACACCAATTTTCCTGCTGTTCCTGCTTTGGCAATAGATTTTTATTTAGGATTTAAAAAAATGGCAGATTCGCTTTCTGATAAAGATTTTGAAGTAAGTATCGACCTTTACGATGTAGACGATAAAGATTCATTGAAATTATCGCATATAATTAATGATCCGAAGTTTAAACAAACTGATTTTATTTTTGGCCCGCTTTATCCTAATGGCTTCAAAATTATTTCGCAAAAAACTATTGAGTTAGGCATACCCATCGTTTCGCCACTTACTCAGCAAAATAAAATGTTATATAATAATGTGTACGCTTCCAAAACCAATCCCTCACAGTTTACACTTTTAGAAAGTTTAGCGGACTATTGCATTGATTCACTATTAGTGAGTAAAACAAATATAATATTAGTTTCTCCTGCCGGCAATGATGTCAGGGAGTTGTCTTATGTAAAATCATTCAAAAATTATTTTAACGAGCGCATCAAGATTTCCGGAAAGGAAATAAAAGACACTATCAGAATTGTAAAGGGTATAAGCGGTGTTAAAGGCGCGTATGTTCCTAACGTTAGAAATATTATCATTACCCTTAGTAATAACCAGGTTTTTATTGCTGACTTCACCACGCAACTTGCTATTTTTGCCGAGAAAAAAGACATTATTCTTTGCGGGTGGGAAAGCGTTGGTAAAATTGATAATATAGATCAAGAATACTTAAATCAATTACATTTTACTTTTCCGAGTCAGTATAATATTGTAAACACCGCGGTTTATGCAGGCTTGATAGAAAATTACAGAGCGAAGCTAAATGCATATCCAAGTGAAAATTATTTTATTGGGTTGGATATTGGCTCTTATTATCTGAAAAATTTAAAAGACAAGGGCCCTGATTTTATTTTTGATCTGCATAATCTTCCGGCAGAAACAAATTATATGCGCTTTAAATTTACGCGTCCGGATAATATAACGGGTTATGATAACAGAGGCGTATATATTTTCCGATATAATAATTTCCAGTTGCAAAAAACGGGATGGAAATAAATCGTAGCAGTATTTCTGAATGGTTAAAAGAATTACAAGATTCTATTTGCGATTGGCTGGAACAAGCAGATGGCGGTGCTAAATTTGAAGAAGATAATTGGATAAGAAGCGAGGGCGGAGGAGGAAGAACGCGAATCATTAAAGAAGGAAATGTTATTGAAAAGGGCGGCGTTTTATTTAGTGCCGTTCATGGCGATGCACCTGTATTTTTATTTAAGGAGCAACAACATAGTCCGGGCGCCGATGCAAACTTAGGAAAAGTCGGGAATATTCCGCAATTTTTTGCTACCGGAGTTTCTATTGTTATTCATCCAAAAAATCCTTTTGTGCCAATCATCCATATGAACATTCGTTATTTTGAAATGGACGGGGGAATAAAATGGTTGGGCGGAGGAATTGATCTGACCCCCCATTATGTAAATGATGAAGATGCGAAATTCTTTCATAGCGAATTAAAAAAAGTTTGCGATCGTCATAACGCATCTTACTATAAAAAATTCAAGGAGTGGGCTGATGATTATTTTTTTATTACACATCGTAAAGAAACTCGCGGCATTGGTGGAATATTTTTTGATCGACTTAATGAAAATAATGAAATGTCTTTTAATAAAAATTTGAATTTTTGGAAAGAAGTTGGACAGTCTTTTGCGCCAATTTATACGGAGCTTATTACCAGGAATAAAAATAAAATTTTTGGCGAACTGCAAAAGCAATGGGCTTTACTTCGTCGGGGACGCTATGTAGAATTTAATTTGGTGTATGATAAAGGAACAAAATTTGGACTCGAAACAAATGGCCGAGTAGAATCTATTTTGATGAGTCTCCCTAAAATAGCCGGTTGGGAATATGATTTTAAGCCTCAGAAAAATTCAGAAGAAGAACGCACTTTAGCTTTACTTAAAAAAGGAATAAATTGGGTATAGCTTATTTTTTAAATCTAAAGATTACAAATAGCATAAACAGAACAGGCAGGGAACTGAAAAACATTCCAAAATAGCCTTTCGGATAAGTTTCTTCTTCGCTGTAATATTTTGTGTTGAGGTAAACATTAATTCCGGAAAGTATAAATCCTAAAATTGCCAAAGCAATTCCATAAAACATATTTTGGATTTTAAACATACAACCGGTTGCTGCCAACCCAATAACTATTGAAAGATAGCCAAGAAGTTTGTAAAGAAAACGGTGACTCATTATTCTACAAAAAAGTTCATTAAACGGCGCCGAAGTCTGCTTGCGTATTGCTGATATTGCCAATCGCTGTGATTATGTGTTGCGTTAATGCATTTACCAAATTGTTTAATCCGGTATTTCATCTCTTCATTTAACAGATTGAATAATTCAAAGGCTTCGTCAAAGTCAGAAGCGTTATCTTTAATGCGCGCAAAATGATCCTCAAGACTTTCATCTAAAACAACCTGAGGCTTTTTTCCTTTCCGTAAAGCCATCGCATAACGGTCGCGAACTATAAACGATTCAGCGCTTGAATTGAGAAAACGCTCCTTGATTTCGGCGGGAAGATCGTAATCATTCTCCATTTCATAATCCCACTCATCTTTGTAACGATGTTCGAGATATAAGTGTGGAGCAACAAAAACGTGTTTCCAATCAATGGGATACTGCCATAAATTAAAACGGCGGGAGTTGTTTCCGAGATCTATTATTTTAAATTGCTTTTTTGTTGGAAGAACACGACTTCCACGCCCAATCATCTGATGATAAAGAGTAAGAGATTTAGTAGCGCGGTTGAGCATAATTGTTTCTACCTCCGGCTCATCAAAACCGGTTGTAAGAATACTTACTGAAGATAAAATCCCGTCTTTGGTTTTACGAAACCAATCAAGTGTATCAGCGCGGTCTTTATCACTAAACGTACTGTCAAGGTGTTTAACCGGAAGTCCTTTTTTCTTTAACGTTTCGTAAACTGCGCGGCTTGTAAGAATACCAGCATTAAAAATTAATGTTTTAGTGCCTTTTCCAATTTCTTCATAGGCTTCAATCAATTTGCTTTGCATGATGGATTGCGTATAAAGCATTTCGTGGGAGCCAACAGTAAATTCACCATTACTTCCCACACGCAACGAACTTAAATTCACATCAAAGGTATAAGTTTGGCCTTCGCATAAATAACCTTGTTCAATTAGGGCGGAAATACTTTGTCCAACTATTAAATCGCTGTAAGTTTGATAAAGAGGTAATTTTTTATTGCTGCTTAAAGGTGTTGCGGTAACTCCTAAAATATTTACATCATTAAAATAATGGAAGATTTTTCTAAAGGAATTGTTATGCGCCTCGTCAACAATTACCAATCCTATATCTTCCAAAAATTGGTCGTTTTCTTGTAATCGGTTATTAAGTGTTTCAACCAGTGCAATAAATGTTTGATAATTGCTCTGTTGAGGCAAATCTTTTACTTCGCTATTAATTACTTTTACGCTAATTCCTAAAGTAGCAAGAACGTCAGAAGTTTGTTTACTTAATTCTATTCGGTGTGTAAGTATTAAAACTTTGCGTTTAAATTTTTCAATATAGCGGCGCGCAATCTCGCTAAAAATAATTGTTTTACCACCGCCGGTAGGGAGTTGAAATAATAAATTAGCATTTGGAGGAAGCTCCATTAAACGGTTAAAAATATTATTTACAGCCTCTTCTTGAAAAGGATATAGTTTACGTTCGGGTATAGTAGTGCCTTGCTCAGTCATAAAAAAATGCAACTTGTAAATATACTGTTAAATCAAGAAAGACAGATTAAATTTTTTTTAAAATATCAAGGCAAGATGTAAACATAATTGGGGGATGGCTTCGATGGCGAAACAATTTGTAGTATCTTCACCGACTATGCAAATCAGGCCAAACAATTTTATTTTATCGCTCTTAAGTGCTATTTTATTATCTGTTTCGTGGTACTTTCATTTAACAATTGTTATTTTTTTTGCCTTTGTTCCTTTACTAATTGCGGAAGATAGAATTTCTTTAACCGATGATCCGAAGCGAAAACTGAAGGTATTCAGGCTCGCGTTATTTACATTTATCGCCTGGAATGTTTTAGTTACCTGGTGGGTGTTTTTAATTCAGTTTGGTAAGCCGGCTGCAGTTGTAGCTTTTGTTGCTAACGGGCTTTTAATGGCAATTGTGTTTCTTATTTTCTCCAATATTAAATACAAGATTAATAAGCCTTGGGCCGTTTGGTTACTTATTCCTATATGGATTGCCTGGGAACACGGCCATTCATTATGGGATTTAGCTTGGACTTGGTTAACCATTGGAAATGTTTTTGCTTTTAACCATCAATGGATACAGTGGTATGAAATTACAGGCACCTCCGGCGGGACTTTATGGGCATTATTCGTAAATGTTTTGGTGTTTACTGTTATAAAATATAATACATCGTTAAAATTTGTGTCTAAGCCTATATTAAAAATTGCCGCTGCTATTTTGCTTCCACTTTTAATTTCATTCTGCATTTATGGGTTAAGAACTCCATTGTCAAAAATAAATAGAAGTGTGAATGCTGTAATTGTTCAACCGAATATAGATCCGTATAATGATAAGTTCGAGGATGCGTTTAGTGTGCAATTTGATAAAATGCTTCGGTTAACCAAAGGAAAAATTACTTCAGAAACCGATTATCTGGTTTTACCCGAAACTTTTATTATTGATAATTTGGATGAAGAAGTGCTTGATCAAGCGGCGGCCATTCGCTTTTTTATGGATAGTTTGATTACCCCTTTTCCTCGATTGAAAATTGTTGTGGGCACAAGCTCAATAAAATTTTACAGAAATGAAAAAGATATAACTGTTACTGCCAGAAAGCATCAAAGCGGCGTTTATTTTGATTATTTTAATACTGCGCTTCAGATAGATAAAAACGGAATTCAAATTTATCATAAATCAAAATTGGTCCCGGGTTCTGAATTGATGCCTTTTCCGGCTTTATTAAAGCCATTGGAAAAATTATCCCTTGAAATGGGAGGAACTTCCGGAAGTTTGGGACTTCAGAAAGAAAGAATAAGTTTTAATGGTGAAAACAATATGCTAGGCGTTGCTCCTGTGATATGCTATGAAAGCATTTTTGGGGACTTTGTAACCGGTTATGTTCGCAAAGGGGCTACATTTATTTTTATTATTACCAATGATGGATGGTGGGGCAATTCGCCGGGGCATGTGCAGCATTTAAATTACGCGCGGTTGCGTGCTATTGAAAACAGAAGGCAGATTGCCAGAAGTGCCAACACAGGAACAAGTTGTTTTATTGATGAATTTGGTAATATCAGTGAACCTACAGAATGGTGGAAAGAAGCGGTCATACAAAAAAACATTACACCTAATAAAGACTTAACTTTTTTCTCTCGATTTGGAGACCTTATATCTTACACCTCCGTCTTGATAAGCCTTATTCTATTGGCATTCATCGTTTTTAATCGCTTCCTGAAAAAGGCTTGAAAGTTTTAAACTATCAGCTCATTTTAAAATAATTTTAGGAAAAAAAGCGTAAATTAGAGCTTGTTAAAATTTTAAAAACAATTTTGCAATTGGTTATGGAAAAATTTGATGTTACTATTGTTGGCGCTGGTCCCGGAGGTTATGTGGCTGCAATTCGCTGTGCACAATTGGGAATGAAAACAGCCCTGATAGAAAAATACCCTTCTCTTGGCGGCACCTGTTTAAACGTCGGTTGCATTCCCTCAAAAGCATTATTAGATTCAAGCGAACATTTTTATAATGCGCTTCATCATTTTGAAGAGCACGGCATCGATATAAAAACTCCCAAGGTTAATTTAAAACAGATGATAGAGCGTAAGCGTGGAGTTGTAAAAGTGACCGTTGAAGGAATAAATTTTCTGATGAGGAAAAACAAGATCACTATTTTTACGGGCCATGCCACCTTCGCGACAAAAAACACAATTGATATTGAAAAAGAAGATGGTAAGAAAGAAACTATTGAAACCGGGAAAACAATTATAGCCACAGGATCAAAACCATCAAGTCTGCCGGGAATTGAACTGGATAAAAAAAGGGTGATAACTTCTACAGAAGCCCTTGAAATGAATGAAGTGCCCAAGCATTTGATCATTATAGGTGGAGGCGTAATAGGCCTTGAACTTGGAAGTGTATACGGCCGTTTAGGCAGCAAGGTAACTGTTGTAGAATTTATGGATCGTTTAATTCCCGGAATGGATGGCGGGTTAAGCAAAGAGTTGCAGCGTGTTCTGAAAAAGAATTTAAGTTTTGAATTTTTATTTAAACATAAAGTTACAGGAGTTAAAAGTAATGGCAAAGAGGTAACCGTTAGTTCTTTAAACTCTAAAGCAGAAAAAGTTGAAGTTAAAGGCGACTATTGTCTAGTTGCTGTAGGACGCAAACCTTATACTGATAATCTTGGATTAGATAAAATAGGAGTGAAGGTTGACAGTAAAGGAAGGATTGAAACCGACGATCATTTAAAAACCAATGTGGAGGGGATTTATGCGATTGGGGATGTGGTAAAAGGCGCCATGCTTGCTCATAAAGCTGAAGAAGAAGGTGTGTTTGTAGCCGAACAAATGGCAGGTCAAAAACCACACATTAATTACAATTTAATTCCCGGTGTTGTTTACACATGGCCGGAAGTTGCCACTGTAGGTTATACTGAAGAGCAATTAAAAGAACAGGGTAAAAAATACAGAGTGGGCAGCTTTCCGTTTAAGGCAAGCGGGCGAGCACGTGCAAGTATGGATACAGATGGTTTTGTAAAAGTTTTAGCTGATGAAGTCACGGACGAAATTCTGGGAGTTCACATGATTGGTCCACGAACGGCAGATATGATAGCGGAAGCCGTAGTTGCTATGGAATACAAGGCAAGTGCGGAAGATATCAGCAGAATGAGTCATGCGCATCCTACCTTTACGGAGAGCATGAAAGAAGCTTGTTTAGACGCGACAGGAAAACGCGCTTTGCATATATAAATTAACATAAAAGTCAAAGCGATGAATACACCAAGAGTTGGAATAATAATGGGAAGCAAGAGCGATCTGCCGATAATGCAGGCAGCGGCCGATATTTTAAAACAATTTGATATTGCTTTCGAAATTGATATTGTTTCTGCCCACCGAACACCCGAAAAAATGTTTGAGTATGCAAAAACTGCGGCAGACCGTGGCTTGAAAGTAGTTATTGCAGGAGCCGGTGGTGCCGCGCATTTACCGGGCATGGTAGCCTCATTATCTCCTCTGCCTGTTATTGGTGTGCCCGTAAAAAGCAGCAACAGCATTGATGGATGGGACAGTCTGTTAAGTATTGTGCAGATGCCAAATGGTGTTCCGGTGGCTACGGTGGCTATTAACGCTTCACAAAATGCAGGGATTTTGGCCGCCCAAATATTAGGCACTTCAGATAAAGATTTACTTCAAAAAATTTCAGATTATAAAAACGAATTAAAAGAAAAAGTAAATAAGGCAAGTGATGCAATGAAAAAATCGGTTTAGGTATGTGAAAAAATAAAAATAAAAAACAATAAAATAACCCATCCCCCAATGAGAGCAATTTTATGTATAGGAGCAATCCTCATGATAAGCAGCTGCAAAAGATACACCTGCGAGTGCAGCACCATAACCTCGCAAAACCGCGCTGATGATGCGTATCAGGTAACGGCTCAAGATAAATCGGAAGCATTATCTAAATGTGAATATAAACACAGCAAAGCAAGCATTGGCACAAAAAAAACGTACTGTGTGATCAAATAAAAAAGTGGCAAAAAAAAATAATCTTATAAAGCTTGGTGATGCAATAACGCAGATATTCAAACAGGAAAATTTGGATGTAAAAATCTCGCAATTTTCTGTAAAAAATAACTGGAAAGAAATTGCCGGTGAGCCTATTGCGGTTAATACTACCGGTATTTTTTTTTTAAGAAAACGAATTGTTGTTACTTTAAAATCTCCGGCTTTAAAACACGAAGTTTCTTTTAGAAAAGAAGAATTATTAAACAACATTAATAAATTCTGCGGATATAAATTAGTTGAAGAAATTGTTATTCAGTAAATACTTTATGCAAAAGTTTTATATTTTAGTTTTATGGTTTGTATCTTTTAATGTCCAATCGCAAACTAATGATTCTGTTCAAATAAGAAAAATTTATGATTACTATCTTACGCAAAGTAAAACATATTCCAATCTTGAATATCTTTCTACAAAAATAGGTGGAAGGCTAAGCGGGAGTCCTAAGGCAGCAGCAGCCGTAACTTGGGCTGTAAAAAGTATGTATGCAGCCGGTGCAGATACCGTAATACTTCAACCTTGCATGGTTCCGCATTGGATACGTGGAAAAAAAGAAAGCTGTTCAATCAGTTCTTTTAAGTTAAAGCTTAATAAGGAATTAAAATGTATTGCGCTTGGCAGTTCAGTTGGTACAGAGCCACTCGGAGTAAAAGCCAAAGTGATAGAAGTAAAAAGTTTTGAAGAATTAGAAAAACTGGGCGAGAAGGAAGTAAAAGGAAAAATTGTTTTTTATAATGTATTTTTCAAGCAGGAGCATATCCGTCCCGGAACAGCATACGGGGAAACAGTTAAATACCGTAGTCGCGGTGCTAGTTACGCTGCCAAATATGGCGCGGTGGCCTCCATAGTTCGAAGCATGAGCTCTGTGGCTGATGACGAGCCACATACCGGAAACATGAATTACGATACTTCTTTAAGTAAAATTAGAATAACATCAATAGCCATAAGTTATGTTGCCGCTGATATTTTAGCCGAAGCTCTTAGAGGTGACAAGGAGCTAACCGTTAGTATAAAAACAGATTGTTCAATGCGTCCGGATACGCTTTCTTATAATGTTATAGGGCAGATAAACGGCTCTGAAAAAAGAAATCAATATTTAACAGCGGGTGGACATTTGGACAGTTGGGATAACGGACAAGGCGCTCATGATGATGGGGCAGGAGTGGTGCAAACCATGGAAATGCTAGCCATGTTTAAAATTCTGGGAATAAAACCAAAACATACCATCCGGGCAGTTGCTTTTATGAACGAAGAAAACGGCTTGGCAGGAGGGACGGCTTATGGAAAATTAGCTAAAGAAAATAATGAAATACATATTGCGGCGTTAGAAACCGATGCCGGTGGCTTTACGCCCAGAGGATTTGGTGTAGATACTTTAAAAGGCTTATATAATCTTGTTGTTAAATGGCAGAAACTTTTCGAACCTTACCTTATTGAAAAAATTGAAAAAGGTGGTGGAGGTGCTGATCTTATAGGACTCGAAAAATTAGGTGTTCCTTGCATTGGATTGGAGCCGGATAATCAACGTTACTTTGATATTCATCATACTGCACAGGATACTTTTGATAAGGTAAACAAACGCGAACTCAACCTTGGTGCCGGTGCTATAGGTGCGCTTTTCTATTTGATAGATAAATATTATTGAAGTAAATATTTATATTTTATTGGGCTTTAAAGTGCCACATCAACGCCTATTTACTTAGGAAATCCTCTCTCAAATTTGTATATTTGTATACTAAATTATTGCTATGATTGAAACTATGAAAAAGAGTAACCGTTTAATGGAACTGGAAGAAAAATACGGCGCTCATAATTATCATCCAATACCTGTTGTGCTTGAAAAGGGTGAAGGTGTTTACGTTTGGGATGTGGATGGTAAAAAATATTTTGATTTTTTGTCTGCCTACAGTGCGGTTAATCAAGGGCATTGTCACCCTGATATAGTGGCGGCCACAATAACGCAATTACAGAAGCTTACGCTTTCTTCCCGCGCTTTTTATAACGACAGTTTAGGTGAATACGAAAAATTCATCACTCAGTTTTTCGGTTATGATAAGGTGTTGCCCATGAACACCGGTGCCGAAGGCGTTGAAACGGCTTTAAAAATGGCACGTAGATGGGGTTATGCGAAAAAGGGAATCGCAGATAATGAAGCCAAAATTGTAGTTTGTGAAAACAACTTTCACGGGCGCACTATTTCCATCGTTTCGATATCTTCGGATCCTGATTCTTACGGGCAGTTTGGCCCGTTTACTCCGGGCTTTTTAAAGGTACCTTTTAATGATGCGGAGGCATTGGAGAAATTACTTTCTTCCGATAAAAATATAGCAGGGTTTCTTATCGAACCTGTACAAGGCGAGGCAGGCGTTGTTATTCCTGACGACGGATATCTCAAAAAAGTCTATGATTCTTGTAAAAAACACAATGTACTTTTTATTGCTGATGAAATTCAGTCGGGATTAGGACGCACAGGAAAAATACTTTCCTGCGATCACGAAGGGGTGCATCCAGATATTCTTATTCTTGGCAAAGCGTTGTCAGGCGGGGTTTATCCGGTCTCAGCTGTTTTGGCGAATGATGAAATTATGCTTTGCATTAAGCCCGGGCAGCATGGATCAACCTACGGCGGAAATCCGGTAGCATGTAAAGCGGCCATTGCAGGCTTAACTGTTTTAAAAGAAGAAAAGCTTGCTGAAAATTCAGAACGACTCGGAAAAATTCTTCTCGAAGAATTGAATAAAATTAAAAATGAACGTCCGGAACTTGTAACAGCTGTTCGAGGAAGAGGATTATTTGCCGCCATGGTAATTAAGGAAAAAGAAGGTAAAACAGCTTGGGAGGTTTGTTTGCAACTGGCTCAAAGCGGTTTACTCGCTAAGCCAACGCATGGCGATATTATCCGTTTTGCCCCACCTTTGGTTATCAATGAAAAACAACTGGTGGATTGCGTGGCTATTATTCGAAAAGTGATTTTAAATTTTTAAATCTGAATGGAATATTTGCGGCTTTTCAAAACTATTAAAGGTAGAAGATTTTATTCTATAAAAAAATATGCAAATAGAATTCAAGATCAAAATGATGTATTATTTTATCCAGTTTATTACAATTATGATCACCTCAAAAAAAAAGAAAAATGAGAAGGTTGGTTTTTATTATCTGTTACAGATGAGCAGATAAGAGAACACCAGGCGAAAAGCGTTGAAGAAAGTATTAATTGGGTAGAGTCAACCGCTAAGTTTATTTATGATATGCAAACTCCGGAAAAAGGGAACGAATGAAAAAAGTAAAAAACTTTAAATGGTAACATATAATCCTAAAGACTGGTTTAAACTTATTGTACATTTTCATAAATCAGATACCTTTCGTATTCTGTTCCCCGCTATTTTATTGTTGGGTTTTATTACAGGAGCAATCAGTTATTTTGAACAAACCTATTTACATAATTACATACCTAATAATCTAACCATCTTTCATCAGATCTCAGGTTTTATAATTTCCTTGGTTTTGGTATTTAGAATTAATTCCGCTTATGACCGTTGGTGGGAAGGAAGAAAACTCTGGGGCGCATTATTAAACAATTCGAGAAATCTGGCAATTAAACTTCACGCTTTAATTCCTTTAACGGATGTTTCCACACGAAAGGAAATGCAGGTAATGCTTAGTAATTTTGCTGTTTCACTGAAGGAACACTTACGTGGAAACTCGGCTGAAAATGAAATTGAATATACCGCACAACTTCCCAAGATTGACTATTTGAAAAACACGCACAAGCCAAATTATGTTGCAAAGCAATTAACATTATATACTTTAAATTTTTGCGTTGTAAATAATAAAACTCCTAATGATTACTTAATTGTTAATGAGAACCTTGATGATCTGAATGATATTTGCGGGGCTTGTGAGCGGATTAAAAACACACCCATTCCCTATTCGTACAGCATTTTTATTAAAAAGATAGTTTTTATTTATATCATTACCATGCCTATTTCTTTTGGCTTAACAGCAGGATATTGGTCTATTCCTATGGTAATGATCATGTTCTATGCTTTCGCATCCCTTGAACTAATAAGTGAAGAAATTGAGGATCCTTTTGGCACAGACTTTAATGATTTGCCCACCGATGAAATTACCCAACGAATTAAGGATAACACTAAAGAAATTTTATTAACGTGAATTTAAAATACGATTTTACACACAAAGGCGATTTCGAAATGAAAGTCACCACATTTTTCGGGCTTGAAGATGTTCTTGCTAAAGAATTACAACAACTTGGAGGGAGGGATGTTTCCGTTTTTAAACGTGGCGCTTCCGTTACCGGCGACATTGGCTTTCTGTATAAGGCAAATTTATGCTTGCACACAGCTTTAAAGGTGCTTGTGCCCATCGGAAAATTTGAAGCTTTGACCGAACAGGAACTTTATGATGGAATAAAACAGATTGAATGGGAAAAGTTTATTTCTGTTACTGATAGTATAATGATTGAAAGCGTATTGAATTCGGAAATTTTTGATCACAGCTTATATGTTTCCCAAAAAATAAAAGATGCAATAGTGGATCGTTTTAGAGAGAAAACGGGAAGCAGGCCGGATGTAGATCTTATTCGTCCCGCATTTAAACTCTACGCGCATATTTATAAAAATGAAGTTACTTTAAATCTCGACAGCAGCGGCGAGCCTTTATACAAAAGAGGTTATCGTTCGGATATCAATCAGGCACCGATGAAAGAAGTATTGGCAGCGGGATTGGTTAAATTAAGCGGCTGGGAACCACATCATTTGTTAATAGATGGTATGTGCGGTGCGGGAACAATTGCCATTGAAGCTGCCTTGTGGGCAAACAATATTCCACCTGGATATTATAGAAATGATTTTACTTTTATGAAATGGCGAAATTATGATGAGAGTTTATATGAAACTATTTATGACGGCTGCATCAGCAGAATAAAAAATCATAACGTTGAAATCATAGCTAACGAAATTGATGAGCCAACTATAAAAAAAGCTAAAATAAATATTAAGAATGCGAAAGTAGATGATGTTATTACCTGTAATCATCAGTCTTTTTTTGATATGACTACTGAGCGTAAAGCGGGAGTGATTATTCTTAACCCTCCATATAATGAAAGAATGCCCTTGGATGAAACGGAAAAATTATATAAGGAAATAGGCGATAAACTAAAAAAAGATTTTAAAAACTTTGTGGCTTGGATTATTACAAGCGCACCTGAAGGAGTAAAGAGCGTTGGTTTGCGTCCTTCCAGAAAAATTCAGCTATATAACGGTTCGCTTGATTGCCGTTTTTTAAAATACGAATTATACGAAGGCACCAAAAGAATTCATAAGTTTCAACCTAAGCCTTAACAAGAAAATTTCCTTCCATAATTGGAATTACCGGACATTGATTTGGCGTAAGGCAATATTTAATATCGCGTTCAAGGTCTAATTTTGCGAGCCTGTTACGGTGCGAAGAGTTTGACAAAAATCCGTACAAATTATGTTTAGCCAATGAGTGCAAATGTATGGCGGATAAAGTTGAATCGCATGAAGTTGTAAAATCATATTTATAGATCAGGTCATGCGCAATAGCTCCGGCAAACAAAGTGTCTTCCATATTAAATTTGTTTTTCCACCCGGCGCAAACGAAAAGCACATCTTTTTTTTCTTTACGCAAATAATCAATTACACTATCCTGATTTAAAAAACTTCCAATAATAATTTTTTTTGCTTGTTTCGACGCTTCAATGGCTTGGGTTCCATTGGTTGTAGTAATAACAATTGTTTTGCCTTTAACTTTGGCGTTCATATAACCAAAGGGACTATTACCAAGATCAAATCCTTCAAGAATTTCTCCGTTACGCTCGGCAGCCACCATGTATCCTTGGTGTTTATAGGATGCGGCTTCTTCTACTGTTGCAACAGGAATCATTTTTGAAACGCCGTTAAAAAAGGCGGTGGTAATTGCCGATGTAGCCCTTAGAATATCAATAACAACCACTATCGAATTTGGATTGTGAAATAAAGGATAGGCCTGTGGGGTAAAGCAAACTTCAATATTCATTATAGAATTTCAACGGATTCATTACAAACTTAATATTAAAACGCGAAATTTTACAGAAAGTTAAGAGTATTTTTTATCTATATGTTTTAAATTCGATAAATTTAACGAAACAATGAAACGTGTCCTGTTCTCGACAATTTTTTGTCACTTCCCTTTTCTATACTCTCAATACGATAAACATAAACTTCTTCGGGACAAAGATTCCCTTTAAATCTTCCATCCCATTTGCTATTGATGTTGTTGGTAAAGAACACCGTGTTACCCCATTTATCGCTTATAGTCATACTAAAATAAGAATATTCGCATTGAACAACAGGGTTAAAATAATCATTGCGATTGTCCTCGTTCGGAGTAAAACTATTTGGAATTAGCATTTCACAATCACAGGCTTTTAACTTTACACGCACACTATCGGTTTGTTGCCCGCAACTTTTATTTTCAGTTTTCACCCAATAAACACCCTCTTTAGCAACAGAAATAGAAGAATAAATGGCACCGGTACTCCACAATATTTTAGTTCCGGGAATTGGTTTTATACTTAATGTTTTATTTTCATCACTAAGGCAAAAAGTGGCTTCTTGGCTAAAATTAATAATGGTGCCCGGCAAAAATATTACATTCAAGGTATCCGCAACTGTACAGCCTTTATTAGTTACTCTCACCCAATAACGGCCGCTGGTTTCTACCTTTATTTTTTGTGATGTTTCATCGGTATTCCACTGATAGCGCATTCCCGGATTTTTCGCGTCTAAAAGTAGTGGGCGGCCTTTACACAATAAAGTATCGCGTAACATTATTTTTGGTTTCGAATAACGTTTAGTAAAAGTGCTGTCAAGAATAGTTTTTCCGGAAAGCGAGATTTTGACGTAATATTTTCCATGCCTGTCTACAGGAATTTTTTTTGTATTATATATTAATCCCTGATAGGGGGTTGTCCATTGAATAGTAGCATTTTTATCTACTTTTTTTAACTCAAGCATAGCACTATCTCCCAAGCAAAATCCGGTGGTGTCGGGCAGAAAATCTTTTTGAGCATAAAAGTTCAGACAAGAAATCAGGAATAAATATGTAAATAGTTTTGTGATATTATAATTCTAATTCAATTGTTATAAGTGTTCCACAGGAAGATGCGCCAAGTGTAGATTTATCAATCATGGTTACATTTTGTTGCTTGCCGCTTAATTTTGAATTAATTTCAAGAATACTTTTAATTGTATTTGTGCCCAATGATTTATGTCCTGATGCGGCGTTCTCTCTGGCTTTTATTAGTCCTACACCGTCATCTTCAATTGTAATAATAAGTTTGTTGTTTGAATTTTTATTAAAATTAATATTTAAAGTTCCATGCTCTAATTTAGGAAGGATGCCGTGTATGATGCAATTTTCCACATGAGGCTGTATAATCATATTTGGTATTTTTAGTTCTGTTTGGTTGAGTTCAGGATCGACGAAAATTTTATAATCAAATTTATTTTTAAAGCGTTCTTTTTCTAATTCCAGATAATAAGTTAAGCGCATCAATTCATCTTGCAGGGTTATTTCACTTTGTGAAGCCCGTTCAATTATCATTCGTATGAGTCTCGAAAATTTTGCAAGATATTCGCTCGCTTTTAGGCTGTTGTTTGTATTAATGTAGTTTTGGATAGATGTTAAGGAATTAAAAATAAAGTGCGGGCTTAACAGGGCGTTCATTGCCTGGTGTTTTAATAAATGAACCTGCTGTTCTTCATGTAAGCGATTAGTGGCTTTTTGTTTTACGTTTTTTACAATCAAAAAACTTATTATTCCTATTGTTAATAATCCGGCCATGGTAATTAACCAATAAATCCAACTTGTTTCTGTTAGTTTTTCTTCCTTATTTATGTATATAACAGTGGGTTCGCTCCAGATTATATTATCCGCTGAGGCGATTATAGTAATACTGTGTTTTCCTCCGGGAATTGTGGGATAAGTTAAGGAAGTGTTGGTAAGCGTGTTCCAGTCACCCTTGTCAAACTTGTACCGGAAAAATTGTTTGTTAGGCTTGTTGAATAAAGGGCTGTAAAAATTAACGGTCACGTTTTCTTGTGATGATGAAAGGGAAATAGAGTTTTGTGCAAATTGTATTAAATTTTCGTCAACACTTATCGACTGAATTAACACAGGTTTAAGTTTAAATTGCCTGTTAATAATCCTATCCAATTCAGTTATAGCAACTCCACGCGCAGTAGCTATGCAAATGGTTTTATTGCTAAAAACTATATCGTTAATTGAATTTGATGGTAAGCCGGTTGCTTTATTTAAAATGGTTAAGGGTTGTAAATTATTATCGCATACAAAAACACCGTCGAGCGTAGCCAACCATATTTTTTGATTGAATTGTTTAATTTTTTTTACACTATTTAACCTTAAATTGCCTAATTGCTGAATGAGTTGGTTGGTTGAAATATTAGTAATTCCTGCTTCATGCGCGGCGTATATTTGATTATTAATTAGTGCTATGTCATTTATTTTATAATTCAATTCTGAGCGTATTATATTTTTGTATGTATGTGTTTTAAAATCATAAATAAATAAGCCGTTATTAGTGGCAATGTATAATGAATCTCCTTGTTTAAGCAACGCGTTTATTGAAACTTGGTAATCTGCAAAAGAAACAAGTGTATCTGTAATTTTGGTACAATCTGTATTGCATAATAATATGTTGGCCGACCAGTCAGCAATTATATTAATATTGTTACCTATAGGATAGAATATTTTGGCGATGACCGGTTTTAAACGGTAGGTGTATTTTGGATCTGAAAATATCGCGGAACTCATATCAAACTGACTTCTTTTTGAATAATATAAAATGCCGTTCAGTTCAGTAATAGTGGTTATGGGTTCGGTTAAAAATTCATCCGGTTTTGAAAGTGTTCTTGTAATGTTGGTTGTTAAATTTAATCCATAAAGCCCGTTACTGGTGGCGGCCACGAGCATGTTATTCTTTAAAAAAACCTGGTTTACATTTAAAATCTTATTGTTGAATGAAAAGTTAAGCGCGTTGAAAAAAGAATTTTCAATAAACAGAACCCCCTCGCTGTATGTTCCTATCCAAATATTCTGAGCCTTATCTTTAAAAATACATTTAATAAGAGTGGGTGAAATGCCCATAATTTCGAAAACGTCGTAAAGTTTGTTATTCTGGTATAAATATAAATTTTCACCGGGGTATGAAGTAAACCAAATACGGTTGTAATCGTCACAAATTATTTTTTCTATTGTTTTTCCTCCATCGGGCAAGTAGGTAAATGTTTTAGCCTTATAATTAGGAGTGATTTCTTTTTCAATTCTATTATTTTTAATAAATACAATTCGGCTAGAGGCAGCTTTGGCCGAAGCTCCTACCACTAAGCGGCCATCTGCTGTTTGTGTTATAGAATGAATGGCATTGTTTGCCAACACCTCCAGCTTAACCTGTGAATCTTCTTTTAGTTCATATAAGCCATTGCTTCTACCTAGCAATATTTTTCCTTCCAAAGTCTTAAAAATGCAAAATGCCTGATTCAGCCGATCTTTACCTCTGTTTTGATCTTCCGTAATTTTACCTGTTTTTAAGTTAATAATAGTGAGTTTAATTTCCGCGGTTAGCAAATACGCATAATCAGAGGTAATAATAAAATTGTCGGCGCTGTTTTTAAATTTTAAGGAAGGAATAATTGAATATTTTTTTGTCTGAATATCAAATCTTGCTATTCCTTCATTTCTAAGCGAAAGAAGAATTTCACGGGAATTACTAATGGAAACGTTTAATAAGGCATTGCTTTTTAAACTATCTATTTCCAATTTATTAAAATTATAACCGTCGTAAGAATAAATCCCGTTTTGGGTGGTAAAATACAGGAGTCCTGTTTCATTTTGTTCAATGCTGAAGATGTTGGCATTATTTAAACCTTCTTCACTACCTAATTTTTGGAAGTTAAAGGATGGAGTTTGCGAGTAGGAGAGATTCCCTAATACAATTAGATAAAAAAATATGGCGGCGTATAGTTTGTTCAGAAACGTAAAATTATCTATTTATAAAAATGCGAAAAGCCCAATAATGGGCTCCGCTCTATTTGTTTAATTATACTATTTAGGCGAAACGGATTTTGTTTTAATAAAATCAGAGAATTCCTGAATTCGTGCTTTGCTAACTTGTACGTGGGTTCCATCACTTAAAATTACTTCCCCGCCTTCGTTATTACTATATTCTTTTACAAAGTTTACATTTATAAGAGCCGAGCGATGAATTCTGAAAAATTCGCTTGTTGGCAATATCATTTCAAACTCTTTTAAGGTTTTACTCGCTACTATTTTCTTTTGTCCGTTTAAAAAAAGATTGGTGTAGTTATCACTCGCTTCTAACCAAACAATATCTTTAAAATCTACAAGCGTAAACCCTTTACTGTGGTTAATTAAAACCAGATTTTTATCCTGTTCAGGTTTTGCGGCGGCAGAGAGCCCTTTAGTATGTTCGTAATGTTGTACTACTTTATGAATAGCACTTTGAAGTTCACTGAGCATTAAGGGTTTTAAAAGGTAATCGGTAGCTCCTGCTTTAACCGCGGTAATTCCGTGTTCACTGTAAGCGGTTAAAAATATAACACAAAAATCGCGGTTGTATATTCCTTCCAGCATCTCAAACCCATTCATTCCGGGCATATTAATATCTAAAAAAACAACATGAGGCTTTAGCTCCTGTATTTTTAATTTACCATCGGGGCCGCTGGCCGCTTCTCCGGCTATTTCAATTTCGGGACAGTAATTCTGAAGCATATTTCTCGTATTGCTTCGGCTGTCTTCTTCGTCATCTATTATAACTGCACGGTATTTTTTCATGATTAAATGTTTTTGTTTAAGCTAATAATATAATGTTAGTAAAAATTATGCAATTATCAAAAATTGGTTTTTTGTTGGTGAAAAGATGGTTATGCTTTTAAAAGTTCATTATGAATTTTATAGGTAATAAAAAATTTATAAACCAACTCGTGAGCTTGTTTTAAAAGAGCTTCTTTTATTTTTAATTCGCCGGCAATACTAGTATTTACAGGCTTATTTGGTTTTATAGCCGCACCCGTTTTTTCCCGCGATTTTGCCAATGCTTCTATGCTTAAGCCTTTATCTTTTATAATTCCTAATTGATCTATAACATGGCTTAAGGCTAAAAAAGCTTTTTCATTAAAAGGTATGTAGTAATTCAATCCTTTTTTTACAGGTAATTTATTGTATTTCGAATTTAATTCAGTTTTGGTAATAAACTCTTTTTCCCATTCATAATTTTTTCTGTTCTTTTTTAAAATAACTATTCCGCCCAGGCTAATACCATAAATGCTTATCCATCTCAGTTTTCTTCTCATTGTATGAACGCCTTCCTCAAAATCTTTGAAACCATTTATATGATCTATAAAAAATTCTTCGGTTAAAAGTATTTCTGTTTTAATTTGATCATGAATGTTTTTAAGCACCGTCTTATCTGAAAAATTCATAATATTCCCTTCCCGGAATTGCAGAAGAAACGAAGTATAGAAATTTCTATTAATTAATTTTTCGTTTAGCTTGGTAAGGGTCTTGTCGCGCTTTTTTGTAAAATAATCTATCTGTTCTTTTTTAACCGATCTTTTAGGTTTAAACTCTTTAATCAAGGCGTCGTAATAATCTATTTCTCCAATAGCATCTTCCAATTTTTTAAAAAATTTGTTCCAGGTTTTAGCAAAGGGGTCGTTAGTTGTTTTTGCAAAAATACGGGTAATGGATTCCAGCATAAACAATGGCGTTCTTACATTGTTCGTGTAAAGCCAATAGGCAGGGTTTTGCTCGTTCTTGCTTTTTTTGAATAGCGTTTCAAGCTCGTTTAAATAAACTTCAATAAATTCCGCGTTTTTATTTTTCATAAATTTTTTTTGTATGGTAAACAATAACCTGCATCTTTTTACTAAGCTAAGATATTTGCTTCATTAAAACAACAAATAACATTATCTTTGCCACCTATGGAAAAAAGAGTTCGGGTACGTTTTGCCCCTAGTCCCACAGGTGGTTTGCACATGGGCGGAGTAAGAACGGCGTTATTTAATTATTTATTTGCTAAAAAACATGGCGGCGATTTTATTTTAAGAATAGAAGATACGGATCAAAATCGTTTTGTAAAAGGAGCCGAAGAATATATTGTGGCCGCTTTAAAATGGTGCGGCATTGAGCCCAATGAAGGGGTAGGTTTTGGCAACGGTATTCATCAACCTTACCGACAAAGTGAAAGGAAGGAATTGGGTATTTATCAAAAGTATGCCGATAAACTGGTTGCTTCGGGGCATGCTTATTACGCTTTTGATACCGAAGAAGAACTGGATGCGATGCGAAAGCGATTAGAAGCGGCCAAAGTAGCAGCCCCGCAATATAACGCTGTTACCAGGCAAAATATGCGCAATTCGCTTACTTTGGCAGAAGATGAAGTGAAAAATTTAGTAGAAAGCAAAACCAAACATGTGGTGCGTTTAAAGGTTCCGCGCAATGAAGAAATTCGTTTCAACGATATTATTCGCGGATGGGTTACTGTTAATTCTTCTCAGGTGGATGATAAAGTGCTTTTAAAAAGCGATGGCATGCCTACCTATCATTTAGCGCATATTGTGGATGATATTGAAATGGAAATTTCGCATGCGGTAAGGGGAGAAGAGTGGCTGCCAAGCGCTCCGGCCCATATTTTAATATACCGTTATTTAGGATTGGAAGACCAAATGCCCAAGCTGGCTCATCTTCCTTTAATTTTAAATCCTGATGGAAACGGTAAAATTTCAAAGCGTGAAGCAAGGTTCCCGGTATTTCCATTAAGCTGGCAAGATCCCCGGGAAACAGCGCCCTACATTGGTTATAAAGAGGCCGGTTATTATCCTGAAGCGTTTATTAATATTCTTGCGCTTTTAGGTTGGAACCCCGGCACCAATGAAGAAATATTTTCGGTAGCCGAACTTGCAAAGTTATTCGATTTTGAACGCGTGCATAAAAGCGGCGCTAAATTCGATCCTGAAAAAGCAAAATGGTTTAATCAGCAATACTTGCGTAAAAAAACCGATCAGGAATTGGCCGATTATTTTAAACCGGTGTTACAGGAAAAAGGATATAATCGCGATAATGAATTTGTAGTTTCATTCTGCAAACTGGTAAAAGAAAAAGTTCAGTTTGTGCATGAATTTTGGGAGCAGGGAAAATATGTTTTTGAATCGCCAACGCTTTACGATGAAAAAGTAATGGCAAAAAAATGGAAGCCGGAGAGTAAAACACTTTTTACTTCTGTTTACGCCAAATTTAAAACAGTAAAGGAGTGGAAGGTAGAAACTATTACCACCAGTTTTCATGAGGCCGAAGCGGAACTTGGTAAAATTGATATGCAGTTGCTTAGAGTTTTGGTAACCGGTGTTGCCGGGGGCCCGCAGTTATTTGATATGCTCGCCCTTATTGGAAAATCAGAAACATTAAACAGGATTGAAACGGCGCTTTCCAAATTATAAAATGGAGCACACTACCGAATTAAAAATACAATTAGACTGGAGCGAAATGGATCTCTTCGGCCATATTAATAATGTAGCTTATTTTAAATACATTCAGGCGGCACGGGTAAATTATTGCCAATTAATAGGCATTAATACCTACAATGCACACGATAAATTAAGCTTTGCCGTAGCCGCCAGCTCTTGTAGGTTTAAAAAACCTTTATTTTATCCGGGAACTATTCTTGTAAAAACAAAAGTGGAGTGGATAAAAAACACCAGCCTGCAGTTAAATCATTTGATACTGGATCAGAATAACCAAATTTCAGCGGAAGCAACCGATGTGCTTGTTATTTATGATTACGAACTTCATACCAAAGTAAACATACCTGACCAAGTTCGTGAAAAAATACAAATGGGGGAGAAGTAGCGGGCTAATGAATGTATTTGCTTTTATCTGACCCGAACTTTAAAACTCTTTAACAAATTTAACATTTATGAAGCCGGGGGGGGGTACTTCCGAGGTGGGGGGGGGGTACCTATATAGGTGGGGGGGGGTACTTCAAAACTCCGATGGCGGGGTTAATAACCTGACACGCGGGCTTAATAACCTGACACGCCCCCCAAAAAACCTGACAGCCGGAGTTAAAAGCCTCGCAAACGGAGTTAAAAGCCTCGCGTGCCTCCCTTTTAACTGCGCGTGCGGGGTTAATAACCTGGCAAACGGGGTTAATAACCTCGCGTGCCTCCCTTTTAACCCCGAAGGGGAGGTTAATAACCCGGAGTGCCTGCCTAAAAGTGAGGTTGCCGGTGTTTTTAACGGGGAAGTGGGGGTTAATAAGCTGGAAACGGAGGTTAATAAGCTCGATTACCGGAGCCTTACATCCGGTCTTTGAGAAAGGTTGTGCGGGAGGCTTGGCTGTTAGAGCCCAAAATGTTTCCGTATGGGCGAGTTCCAAGACTCGGCTTAAACATTAAAAAAGAGTTTAGGGAAATTTTATGCTGCCTTAACTTTTGTTTCTTTTTGGTCAAGCAAAAAGAAAAGAGACATTTTTAATAAAATGTGATGTCAATTTTGTAACTAAATGAAAAATTAAAAATGACTTTTTGAGGGCCTCGAGAGGGTCATAAAAAAAGCTTGCTGATTGTAAGTTCAGCAAGCTTTGACTCTTTTTATAATTAAGCAGACGGTGGTGTATTAATATTGGTACTACTTCCTCCGCCTCCATCACCCGAAACTCCAGAATTTTCAAAGCGGGTTTTTAGATCATTAAAAATAGTTTGCGTACCCGGTATGTTTAATTTGGATGCTTGCTTTACCGAACCGTAAAACGCAAGGGCGGCCGTGTAACTCTCGCTTCCTGCAGCCATGGTTGTATCGTCCAAGGCTTCCTGCAGTTGGCTTAAAGGCTGTAAAATAGAAGTGAGGTCTTCGGTAAGCTTTAGGTCTTTTTTTAATTCAACAATATTAATATAAGGCGGCACCAAGCTGGCATTGGCTTCGGCATACTGCAGGGCTTTATTCACAAAGCTCAGGCTTTTATCGCCCATTTTAGGGAGGGTTTGTCGTTCTTCTTCCGTAAGGTTAATTAAAAAAGGAAGCAGGTTGTTAATGTCCGTAATTTTTTGTTTAATGGTGGCTAAAGCGTTTGCGCTGATAGCTGCCGAAAGGTTGCTGTAAGGCATAAGATTAGATTTTTATGGGTTTATATTTTTATTTAACGGATAATGGGTGGGGTTTATTGTTTACTCTTTAATTATTTTTTTGGTGATTGTGTATTCTTTAAAATTGATAAGTGCCATATAAATTCCCTTAGGCGAATCGTTTAAATCTACCTTTGTATTATTAGATGTAACATCCATATTTAAAACAACCTGACCCAATATGTTTTTAATGCTGATGGAAGCCGGTAACTCTTCATATTCGCTTAGTTGAAGCTGGAACTGGCCGTTGTTAGGGTTGGGGTATAGCGTCAACCTTGAGTTTTCTGTTCCGTTTTCGGCAATGCCCGTAACACAACTTATAATAACGGTGCTCCAATCTTTACAATCATTTTTATCGGCGGCGGTTAATGTGTAGGTTCCCTGACAAACGGCTGTATAGGAAGATATTGCCGGAACAGTGGAAAATGTATAAGAAGATGCCCCGCCCGGAGTGCCACCGCTTGCCGAAAAAGTGATATTGCCATTGCAACACCCGGGTTGGCCGGGCGCGTTTATAGAATAGCTTAAAACCACGGGCGTGGGGTTATAAAAACTTACTCCACTCACCATTTTACAGCCATAAGCATCGGTTGCAGTGAGTGTATACCAACCGGGGGAAGCGTTATTTATATAATTTGTTGTGGCATAAGCACTATTAGTAGAGCTTGCCCAAAGGTAGGAGAAGGGGCCGGTGCCATATATAGGGGCAAAACTTGTACTGCCGTTATTCGCATTATTACAGGTTATATTATTATAATAACCGGGCTGCAAAAGAAAATAAGGGTAGGTGGAGCCTATTGTAAAAGTTAAACTGCCTACAATGGCATTCGCATTATCTTTTAAGGTTAGTGTATATTGATTATAAGGACCAATTTGTTGAGAGTTGAAAATGCATGTGCCCAGATTATTAACGGTAAACGTAGATGAATTTATGGCACTTACATTTACCGTATTACAAATGCCCGCCACCACTGCCGAATAGGGATAAGTATTGATGCCCAGGCTAAAAGTTGCTGAGCCGTTATAATCATTGGTGCAGGTGTTACTTGCAGTGCCAAGCAAAGTAATTGCCTGGGCAAAAGTTTTACTGCACAGTAAAAATAAGGTTATACAATAAATTAATTTTCTCATAGCGTTTTTTAATTAATAATTAGTTTTTTAGATGGAGTGGCAACTTTTTTATTAAGCACTTTAATAAAATAAATGCCCGGTGGAAGTTCTTGTACATATATATCCATTTTAGGTGTATCTATTGGCAGGCGTATTATTTCCTCTCCCATAGCTGTTTGTATGCTTATAAAGGTAGGCAAGCGTTTTTCATCACTCAACTCAATGGTAAAGCGACCGTTGGTTGGATTTGGGTAAAGTGTAAACCCTGAGCTTTCTAACTCACTTTCCTTAATACTTGTAATGCAGCTTACACTGAGGCTGTATGAATTTTTACAATTATTATTGTCGGCGGCGGTTAATGTGTAGGTACCTTGGCAAACCGAAGTATAAGAGGCTATTGCCGGAACGGTGGAAAATGTATAAGAAGATGCCCCGCCCGGAGTGCCACCGCTTGCCGAAAAAGTGATATTGCCATTGCAACAGGAGGGTGTTGCGGGTTGATTAAGACTATGTGATAGAACAACCGGGGTAGGATTGGTAAACGTTATTGATGCTGAATTACTGTTAACGCATCCATTAACATCAGTAACCGTTAGGCTATAGGTACCGGGTGGCACATTGCTTATATTAGGCGTGGTGGCATAATTAGTATTTGTTGCGGTACTCCATAAATAGCTTGGCGAAACAGGTACCGGATTGCCGTAGGCATATAAATATGTATTTATGTAAGCATCGGCGGCATTGTAACAGCTTATATTAGCTGTGCTACTTGCCAAAGCAAAAAAGTAAACGCCCGCCACGTATATGGTTATAGAAGCTATAACAGAGTTTGTGTTATTAGATAAAGAAACAATATACTCCCCACTGAGTGCATGTGGAAAAGGTGCATTGCAATTACCCAAGCCTGTTACAGTAAAGGTATTTGAAGTAATGCCGCTTATGATTATGGGGGTTGAACTGATACATATGCCACTAACAGTAGCAGTGTATGGGAAAGCTGTGCCGTTAATACTGAAAGTAATCGAACCGTTCATTTGGTCGATACAAACAGGATTGGTGGCGCTGAGCACGCTAAGTACTTGAGCATTAGTTTTAATACACGAAAGAAAAAAATATAAAATGATAATTATTTTTGGCATCTATAGAAATTAATTTAATTATAACCGGGGGTATTTTATTGCCCTCTTTCTTATTTATTCTTTTACAAATTTTTGTTGCTCAACCATTTTACCATCGGCAAACACACCTATAAGATATAAACCGGGTGTAAGGTTCTGAGTATTTATTATGTAAACGTTATTTGTATTAGTTAATCCGTGATGTAGAACTATTTTACCGGTTATATTATACACCGGAAAGTAAGCCTGATAAAGCGCGTTAATGGCCAGATCGTTAGCTTCGGTTTTTAATTTGGCCTCGGTATCGGCGGCAAGAGCAAGCATTTTTTTATGACTGCCCTGTGTGTTCACCTCAAAGGTGTTGCTGGTAAATATCCACGGTTTTTGCATGGCTATGTGTTTTTATGGGTTTATATACGATAATAACGGTTGATGGTGGGGGTTTATTGTGTTTGTTTGTTAATGCCTTTCTTTTTTTGCTTATTTGTTTTATAGCGGTCGTATAAGCCACTTAAATTATAACCAATTGATAAAGAAAGTGCCGGGCTTGGATCTATTCTTCTTCTTGCTCGCTCTGATTTAACAGCATCAATATTATATTGATACCTGGTTTTTAAAAGCGTTCTGTATTGTATTCCAAAACCTAGGTAAAAATCAATTGTGAGGTAGTTTATTGTGCATAATTGGTATCCGCCTATTAAGCCGGTGCTTAAATAATTGATATCATATCCATATTCGTAATTGGAATACGTCGCAGCACTATCAATAAAGCTGGCATCTGTGCGCCTGAAGGAATTAATTAAATAAATACCTGAATACCACTTTTTAAGATAACGTGTTTTGCTAAAATATTTTTTTAAAAACAAGGTAGACAGATAACCTCTATCTATTCTATTTCCCTTACCTGCACTATATGTTAATTTTGCATGTCCTCCTCCGGCACCAAAATTTAAGGAATAATTTTTGCCAATACCTTTCTCGCCCACTATACCAAAACTTACGTTTTTTGAAATTATATATCCGGCTATAGGCAGCACCTCAATCTTTACAATAAAATCCTTTTGCGAAAAGCAAACAGAACAGAATAAGGTAATAAATACTATCGCGACACGCATAGATTAAACTTTAACCGCTTTTCTAACTGTTTTATACCCATTTATTATAAATTCTATAAAATATATACCATTAGGGTAAGTCTGTATGTCTATTATTCCTTCGCTTGTAATTGTCTTCATGTATTGTAAGGAAGCATTATAAATATTGATATCCATCGGTTCAATTTTCTGTTTCGGCAAAATAAGGTTAAAAATACCACTTGAAGGATTAGGGGAAAGAAAAATATCGTTTTCAAGTAGAGTTGTTTTAAGTATTGATTGTCCGAAAAATTCTGCTAAGATGCCATCGGTACCCAATACCATTTTTAAAGTGTTATTGGTTTTAAAATCTATAGAAAAGTTATTGGTGGTGCCTAAAAAATCGCCGGTTCCGTTGGCATTACCTCCGGTGGCCCATTTTTGGCCCTGTTGAGCCAAGCTTATTGTGCTTATAAAAAGCATTACTATGTTATCCAAATCGTTCTGACTCTGAATAATATTGGACACAAAGATTAAAAAAACTGCAATTAATTTAGGGATTATGAATTTCATAGTTTAATTTTATTTAAAAACATTTTATATTGGCCTGAATCTGTGTCTAAGATCAGATTGCAGTCCTTATCATAAAGTTTCGTTATAGTCCAGTATACGCTTGAGCCTTTAATGTATTTAAAAGGCGTGTAGAACCATTTATTGGCTATAGTATCGTTTGACCCACTTAAATAAATATAGGTATTGTCCTTAAAACCCTCCGTTGAATAAAAAAAACCGTAATTATCGGTTCTTAATGAAAAGTCCCACCTTCTATAAAAATCGTTATATTCGTATGTAAAATAAACATCATCAATTCTATATTTATTGGATAATTTGTTTAAATCAAATCGGATATCATTGCCATTAAAGGTATAGGCACTTATAATCCACTTTCCTGAAAATCTACTTTGTGGTGTCTTTCGGCTTTTTTTAGGGTCTTCAGGAAATCGTTTCTCCTTTTTACAGTTTGAAAACGTTAGAGCTAAAAAAAGCAAGATGTATCTTAAATAAAATAGTTTCATCAGTTAAGTATAAGTTCCACTTTATAAGTTTTTTTTAAACTGCAGGTTAATATTATTGTATTTTTAGATTTAGCCTCAATAAGCCAGTCTACTTGCTTGTTTTCCGGCATAAAAATGTTAGGTCCGCAAAACTTATAATTGCATTCACAGGCAAGCTCACCACCTTTAACTGCCATTTTATTATCATACCGGGCAACTATATAATTGTAGGGATAGTTCTTTAATATAAGATCAGATGATTTTTGCATGTTATGAAACGAAATTGCACGAGCTTTCGTGTCGAAAATTGAAATATGCGTGCTGTCTGCATCATTAATACAATAAGATTTTAAAGTCCAGGAATATTTAAATATCTCCTTAATGTTAAATAGATCTGTTTTACTTTCTGGTTTTTTACATCCCGTAAAAAAAAGAAAAGCCATTGAACTAAATATTAATATATGTTTCATTTTCGAAGAACTTTATAAAATATAAAATTTAGTTTTCAATTTATCTTTTAATTAATTGTTTTAGCTCTTTATTTTCTTTTTTAAGGGTTTCAATGTCTTTTTGTTGTTGTATAAGGTGCAAATAAAGCTCCTCAATTTTTTCCATTTGCACCTTTTGCATATCAGATAAGTTTAGATTATATTCGTTTGTTCCGGTTAAATCTTCCCTTATTTTTTAAAAGTCTAAACTCTTTTGCTAAGGCTGATAAATATATGCCCAACCTGGCACTCGCATCACCCATTGGGTGTTTTTAGAATTAAAATCATAAGGACTTCCTTGAATATATGCTCTCTCATTTACCGGGATAGAATTACCTGGATCAAGCCCAATTTTTATAAAATCGTTATTTAACCGGGTTTTGTAATACCCGTATTTTTTATGGTTGTTCAAATCAGTCTGAGCGAAGTTCTGACCGAAATCTACACATAGGATTAAAATTATTGCGAAACTTTTAATTGATCTGAATTTCATACGAATTACCATTGGCTAAAGTAGTTTTTAATTTGAAAGAACCTTTTCTTGCTAAACGAATAATTTCCCACTCCACGCTTTCATTAATAAATAAATTTTTTTTAAAGATTGTTGTATCATTCATCATTTGCACAAACATATATTTTTTCTTATTGGAAAATGAATACGAAATAGGAATGCTTTGAAATCCATTAGGATAAATAAAATCAGTATATAAACGTCCTTTTTCGGAGTACGAGTGAAACTGAGATTTTTTAATGTCTTTTTCCAACCCGACTTTATTATTGAAAAAATTATTCAACAAATCTAAACTGTCTACGCTGTTAACATTATATTTTGTTATATATCCGTTAAAGGGATGAAGTTTTTCCGGGTTTTTAAACCATAAACTATTTTCAGGATATTTCTTACATGAATTAAACAGTAAAAGAATTACACAAAAATAGAGTCGCGCCCATTTCAGCAGTGTTAATTCCGTTTTCATTGACTTCTTTTTCTGAGGGAACATTAGGTAGATGTTTGTCTTTTTATAAAAATTTTTTACATCGTTTAAAGAAGTATTTTTCATATAATAATGTTTACATTACTAAATGTAAACATTATTTACTAATATGCCATAATGTTAAATTTTTTATAGAATACACCTTTTACATCATAAAAACCGCTCCGCAGAAATTGCAATCCTGCGGAATAATTAATTAGTTTAAGAATTTGCAATTCATATTTATCAATTAAAAGTTATCAACCGCGGCGTTAATGTTTCACCCTCAATTAGCGAATCTAACCCTGCGTAATTAGTTGCAGAAGAATACAACCAATCTTGGTTTAGCTACATACTTTTCTTCAATTTCATTCATTCATCACATCATTTTGTATCTTAATACTTTCATCATGAAGCAACTGACACAAGCGTTCAATGTGCAAACGTGATAGTCCGAGCTTTTCGGCCCACTGCGCACGGGTTCTTAAAATTTCCTGCCAACGCTCTAATTGAAAAATGGTGATATTATGCTCTTTTTTATAAGTGCCAATTTGTTCAATAACCTGCGTGCGTTTTTTGATCACGTTAATGAGCTCGTCATCAATTTCATCGATCATGTTCCTGAATTGCTGCAATTTATCCAAAGCAATAGTATCGCCCGTCTTTTGTTTTCTTAAAACTAGTTTCGAAAGCAATTCATTTAGCTGCAAAGGTGTGGGCTGTTGTTCCGCGTCACTCAAAGCAATAGAAGGATCGTAATGCGATTCAATCATTAAGCCGTTCATCCCTAAATCCAATGCTTTTTGAGCAATAAAAGGTATGAGTTCCCGCTTACCGCTAATATGACTCGGATCGCAAATAATAGGAAGATCGGGATAATGTGTTTTTAATTCAATGGGCAACTGCCACATGGGCTTGTTTCGGTATTTGGTTTTTCCATAATAATAAAAACCGCGATGAATGGCCGCGATTTTATTGGTACCACTGTTATAAATCCGTTCAATTGCGCCAATCCATAATTGTAAATCGGCATGTATAGGATTTTTAATCATTACAGGAATATCAACACCTTTAATCACATCGGCAATTTCCTGAACACTAAAAGGATTAACCGTAGTGCGTGCGCCTATCCATAAAACATCAATGCCATATTTTAAAGCGAGCTCCGTATGCTGCGCGTTAGCTACTTCAACTGTAATTTTAAAACCAAATTGTTTTTTTACTTCCGCCAGCCATTTCAAAGCCTCTTCACCCTTGCCTTCAAAGGCATTGGGCCGGGTTCGTGGCTTCCAAACTCCGGCTCGGAATAAACTAACTTTATTTAAATCATTTAAACCCTTTGCTGTTTTTAAAAGCTGATCCAGACTTTCTGCACCGCAAGGGCCGGAAATTAAAAGTGGCTCATTTATAGAGTGAAGCCATATATGTAAGGGAGCAAATTGCATAAATTTTAAACTTCTCTGGTTAATTTCCCAAAGCTCCATTTCTTTTTTAGCCACTAATTTCACCAATTTTCACCAATCAGTTAGTGTTTATTCGTGTAATTCGTGGCTAACTATTTCACTAATACCTCGTGGGCTTTGCCGCGAGGTTGTTTATTTCGCCGAAAATTACCGTTTTTATGGTATTTAAAAAATTAAAAAAGCAGGCTAAATTTGAATATGGACTTTGATAAAGCTAAAAAAGTACAATTTTTTGAAAATAACTGTCCACTCAATGTGTTTGCCGAATGCTGCAAAAAAAGAAAAGAGTGCTGTAAAAAATTCAAGAAAGGCAATCGCTGTAAAAAATGCCCGGGGAGGAAGTGATTAACAAACAAATACTTAAGGGTTCTTCAATAATTCTTTCTTTAATTCCTCCACCCCATCCACGGCAGTTTGCTTAATGTGTTTTAAATTACGGATGTAATCAAGGTTAAAGTCGCCGGGATCTACCAACCATTTTGGAGTGTTCATATTTACGTAATTCAGTAATCCCGCGGCGGGATAAACATTTAGCGAAGTTCCCACGACAACAAACAGATCGGCTTTTTCAGCTATTAAATACGCGTTTTCCATTTCAGGAACCATTTCGCCAAACCATACAATGTGCGGCCGCAGTTGAGAACCTTTTTCGCAGCACTCGCCAATTTTTATTTCAGATTTTTTAAGAGGATAAACCAGCTTTTCATCCACAGAGCTTCTTACTTTCATTATTTCTCCATGCAGATGCAGTACTTTTTTACTTCCTGCGCGCTCGTGCAAATCATCAATGTTTTGAGTGATTACATGAACATCAAACTCTTTTTGAAGTTCAGAAATATATTTGTGCGCGGCGTTTGGCTGTGATTCCATTACCTGCTTGCGACGCTGATTATAAAAATCAATTACAAGCGGCATGTTGGTTCGCCAGGCCTCGTAGGTGGCAACATCTTCAATACGGTATTCTTCCCACAGCCCGCCTTGGTCGCGAAACGTTTTTAAACCGCTTTCGGCGCTTATTCCGGCACCTGTAAATATAACCAGTCGTTTTTTTGGCATTATAAATTCTCTTTCACAAATTTGAATATTTTATTGTAAATATGAAAGCGGGTATATCCCCCGGCAATAGAATGGTTTTTGTTTGGGTAGATCATAAAATCGAAAGGAATATTATTTTTTACCAATGCGTCAGCCATTTCCATACTGTTTTGAAGATGAACATTATCATCTGCTGAACCGTGAATTAATAAGTATTTTCCTTTTATTTTTTTTGTGAAATTTACGGGTGAATTATTTTCATAACCTTCTTTATTATCCTGAGGTTTTCGCATAAAACGTTCGGTGTAAATATTATCATAATATTTCCAGTTGGTTACCGGAGCCACAGAAATAGCAGCCTTAATTACATCGGCTCCTTTAGTAATCATTAGCCCTGCCATGTAGCCGCCAAAACTCCAGCCCTGAAAGCCTATGCGTGTTTTATCAACATAAGATAAGTTGCCAAGGTATTTTGCTGTTTCAATTTGATCCTGTGTTTCCAATTTTCCTAATTGAAGATAAGTGCTGTGCTTAAATTCGCGGCCTCTTCCCATGGTTCCTCGTCCATCCACACACACTACCATATAACCTTCCTGATTCAAAAAATTATGCCATAAATATTCCATAGGATCCCAACTGTTATTGCATTCATTAGAGCCGGGGCCTCCATAAGCATACATATATACAGGATATTTTTTTGTGGAATCAAAATTATGCGGCTTCATCATCCAGCCGTTAAGCTCTATTCCTTCTGAAGTTTTAAATTTAAAAAAATTACGGGTTGATAAATTGTATTTTTTTAATTTGATATTTAGCGCGGCATTATCCTCAAGTGTTTTTATTACTTTGCCATCAATACTCCGTAATTCATACACATTGGGCGTGTTGGCATTACTGTAATTGGAAACGTAATATTTAAAACCATTTGCAAAATCAAAGTCGGTTGAACCCTCTTTAAGGGATAATCGTTTTTTATTTTTTCCGGTTAAATTAATGCTGTATACATCTCTGTTGATGGCGCCGTTTTCGGTTGAAACATAATACAAGGTATTCGTTTTTTCATCAAACCCTTTAAACTCCATTACATCCCATTTGCCGGAAGTGATCTGATTAATCAGTTTGCCGCTGAGATCGTAGTAATACAAATGATTGTAATTATCTTTTTCGCTTGAAATAATAAAGCCTTTTGTTCCTACAAATTTAAGATCGTCTGTAATATCCACATAAGTTTCACTTTCATCGGTAAAAGTCACCATGCTTTTTCCGGAAACAACATCGCTAAATAAAAGTTCAAGTTTATTTTGCAAACGGTTTAATCTTTGTATGCTCAGCACTAAAGGATTATTTGTAAATTGAATTCGTGGAATGTAAATATCTTTATTCGTTCCAATATCGACGTTAACTGTTTTTTTATTTACCTCATCATAAACATGTACGCTTACAATAGAATTATCTTCGCCGGCCTTGGGATATTTAAAAGTGTATTTTTCGGGGTATAATTCGCCTTTATAAATATCCATCGTATATTCCTTTACAAGGCTTTCATCAAATTTAACGTAGGCTAAATATTGGCTGTTACTGCTCCAGTCAAAATAATCTGCTTTGCTGAATTCTTCCTCATACACCCAGTCGGCCCAGCCGTTTTTAATTTTATTTTTTTCACCGTCTTGTGTTATCTGAACTTCAATACCCGACTCAAGTGTTTTAATAAATAAATTATTATCTCGTACAAAGGCTACTTTTTTTCCATCGGGAGAAAACTGAGGAAACATTTGTTTGCCATTTTCACTAAGCTTAATGATTTTTTTTGTAGCTATATCATAGATGAAATAATCGGCTTTTGATGATCGGCGGTAAATGGTTACCATGCCTTCATAAAACATAATTTTATCTTCGTTAGGACTAAACTGATAAGTGTTTATATCCAATGGTTTTCCATTAAATAAAAGATCTGAGCCTTTTACCAGTTCTTTAGTTTTACTTCCCGAAAGCAAATCAAATTGTATCAAAGATCCGGTCTCGTTAGCAACATCTGCGTAATGAATTCCATCGTTCATTACATTAAAGCCTTGAGACGATTTTGGGTAAAAAGCATACTTGATCCAAATATCTTCCAAGGTTATTTTTTCCTGCGCATAAATTAGTGCCGGAAAAATTAAAAACAATACAATTATTTTTTTCATAGGATAAAATAAAACTAAATGGTGGGGTGAATTTAATAAAATAAGGTTACAAAATGTTTTTCAATTCATTTAAATGTTCAATTTTATTTATTTGTCCGTTTTTAAGTTCACTGCTAAACCAAATGGCCTTCCATCCCGCTTTCATCGCCCCTTCCACATCGTTCTCGTAATTGTCACCAATCATTATGCAATTATCCGATTTACACGCGGCCAATGTTTCGGCCAACTTGAAAACTTTTTCATCAGGTTTTGAAAGATTGTGTTCATCACTGATAATGATCTGACTAAAATAATTAATTAATCCGCAATTGTTAAGTTTTATACGCTGCACTTCTTTAAATCCGTTGGTTATAATATGCAGCTTGTATTTACTTTTTAAATACGTGAGAACATCCATGCATCCGGGCTTTAAATGTGTTCCGTAAGGCGAACGCTCTAAATAATGAGTGGTCATCTCTAAATTTTCATCATAATTATTGTAGGAAAATTTTTTGAATACAATATCAAAACGGTTGTTTCGCAAAAACTGTTTGTTAATTTGTTTTTTTGAATAAGCATGCCAAAGCTGGGAATTAACAGACTTATAAGTAGTGTGAAATGAATTAAAATCTGTTTTAAGTTTTGTACTTAAATCGTATTCCGAAAACAAATTTTGGAGAACATGTTGCGAGTTTTTCTCAAAATCCCACAATGTATCATCCAAATCAAAAAAGATATGACTGATGTTAGAAAACATTGTTTCAAGAGCAGTGAATTAAAAACAGAACCCCGTAAATACTGGTTATCCAAAAAATAACCGAAATACTTAAATAGATAATCACCTTTCTTTTATCCTTATAAAATTTTTCGGCCACAAAAGCCCCAATAGGCATAGATAAAAGTGGTGTTAAAAAGGCGATGCCCGCCAAGCCAAATTTTTGTTTAATTCTTATGATCTTGCGGTTTCGTTTGGTAAAAATAATCCTGACATGAATAATGCCTTTTTTAAGCCTGTAATTGTGTATCCATTTAAGAATAGAGGCACTTAAATAGGTAAAAATAATATTAGCGGTTAAACCGCCTGCAAATGTTACCATAAACACCTTTAGGAAATTATACTTAAATAAAATTACCGCAGAAGGCACTCCAATTTTAACAAAGAAAAATATACAGGTAATAAAAACGGAAAAAATCTTTAAAAACTCGGCCATTAATGCAAATTTACTCAATTCAAAGCTTGAATGTGCATTTTAATCGTTCCCAAAAAAGGTTATATCTATATATTACCACAAGGTTGTCATTTACATTTATTTCCTTAAATTTGTGCCCCAGCTAATTAAACTAAATTTTACTATGTCAGCACAAACAGTAAATGCATCTCAGGCACACGAAAGTATGTTTGAAGCTGTATTGGCCCGATTAGATGTGGCCGCTAAAATAATGAACCTGAGCGAAGAGGTTGCACAGGTATTACGCAATCCGCAAAAGCAAGTAAAGGTTAGTTTACCTGTAATGATGGACGTCGGAAAAATTCAGATTTTTGAAGGATACCGAACCATTCACAGCACTCATTTAGGTCCAAGTAAAGGCGGCATTCGTTACGCCATGGATGTTAATGCAGATGAAGTAATGGCCTTGGCTGCCTGGATGAGTTTTAAATGCGCTGTGGCCAACCTTCCTTATGGAGGCGCAAAAGGCGGTATTAAATGCGATCCTCGGGCAATGAGCGTGGGCGAATTAGAGAGATTAAGCCGTGCCTACGCCGCTTCTATGAAAGATATTTTTGGCGTAAATCGCGATATTCCTGCCCCGGATATGGGCACAAGTGGCCGCGAAATGGCCTGGATATTAGACGAATACAATAAAATTACCGGCGAAGATAATCCCGGGGTTATAACCGGCAAACCTTTGGCCATTGGCGGTTCTTTGGGCAGAGATGCAGCTACCGGCCGCGGAGTAATGGTAAATACTTTGGCCGCTCTTAAAAAAATGAATTTGAAGCCCAGTGAAGTTACCGCTGTAGTTCAGGGCTTTGGAAACGTGGGCTCACATGCCGCGCGTTTACTTTCTGAACAAGGCATTAAAATAGTGGGAATTGGCGATCATACCGCCTCTTTTTACTCTGAAAAAGGAATAGATATTACCGCGGTGCATGAATATGTAATTAAAAATAACCGTGTACTTAAAGGCTTTACAGGAGCCACAGAAATAGCGGCCGATCAGTTATTAATCAGTAAATGCGATGTTTTGGTGCCGGCAGCGCTTCAAAACGTAATTACCGAAGAAAACGCTCCAAAAATTCAGGCAAAACTAATTGTAGAAGGTGCCAATGGGCCAACAACGCCTGACGCTGACCCAATTCTTCATGACAAAAAAATAATTTGCGTGCCTGACATTTTGGCAAACAGCGGTGGTGTAACAGTAAGTTATTTTGAGTGGGTTCAAAACAAAGCGGGCTATTACTGGACCGAGGATGAGGTAAATGCAAAGCACGATATTAAAATGGAAATTGCTTTTGAACACGTGTGGAACAATGCCACCCGTTTTAAAACAGGAATGCGAATTGCTGCTTATATTACCGCTCTGCAAAAAATTGAGCAAGCCGTTACGCTTAAAGGAGCCTATTAATTTCTGTTAAATTTTATTTATTTTACACAATAAACGGTAATAAAAACCGGGTTGTTGCTTTTATATTTAAAATAATTTATAGATTTGTTATACTTAACTTAAGAATCTAACAACATTGATCGCAGTTCTTGTTTTGCTTGCTTATTTAATCGGATCTATTCCTACCGCGGTTTGGATAGGAAAGTCTTTTTATGGAATAGATGTTCGTGAATTTGGCAGCGGAAACGCAGGTGCTACCAATACTTTTAGGGTACTTGGCCGAAAAGCCGGAATTCCGGTACTAATCATCGATATTATAAAAGGTACATTATCAGTAGCTTTATCGTATTTAAGCGGTTTTGAGTTTGGAAGCCCCGAGTTTGTAAATTTACAGCTTGGATTAGGCGTGGCGGCTTTATTAGGCCATATATTCCCCGTGTTTGCAGGCTTTAGAGGCGGAAAAGGTGTGGCTACCATTTTAGGAATTGTCATTTGCATTTTACCCTTATCCTGTGCCTTATCCATGATTGTATTTTTAATTGTTTTATTGGCCAGCCGAATGGTTTCGTTATCCTCCATGGTGGCCGGCATTTCTTTTCCCATATTTTTAAATGTGGTTTTAGGAAATACTGATCCGGTATTAACAGCCTTCTCTATTGCGGTAGCTGCCATTCTTATTGTTACGCACCGCAAAAATATCGTTCGCATTGCTCATAATCAGGAAAGTAAAATCAATCTGTTTTCAATAAAAAAATAAGGTATTTCCTTCATTTTAAATTTTTTTGGCAATAATTAAAATCCTTTTACCTTTTTGGAACATGGTTTGCACTAAATTTAGATAATGTTTAAAGGACTGCTAATTTGCATTTTTCTGTGTTTAACCAACATTTCATTTTCTCAGAACTCTGAAGCTGAAGAAGATTATGTGAATGATAATGTTCTTAAATATGATGATGTAAATTATAAGCCGGCTATTAAAACCGTACAGATTCATGAAGCCACCTGGGAATATTCAGCTCCTATCATCAATTTAAATTCAAACGAACAAATTGAATTAAGTTTTGATGACATTGACGGTGACCAAAAACAATACTCTTTGTCGTTTATACATTGCAATGCCGATTGGACTCCCAGCGATTTAATGATAAGCGAATACCTGAGCGGCTTTTTTGATTTAAATATTATCAATTTTACATTTTCAACCAATACCCTTCAAAAATATATTCACTACTCCATTCTTTTTCCACAGCAAAATTTAAAATTTACTAAAAGCGGAAATTATTTGGTGTATGTTTACCTTAACGGCGATAAAAAAGATTTGGTTTTAAGCCGCCGCATTATGGTTTATGATAATAAGGTTACCGTGGCGCATACATTCAGGCAATCAAGCAGCGGTGATGAGCAATTTAACAAACAGCATCTTGACTTTACAATTTATAACTCGGGATACGATATTACAAACCCATATTCCGACCTGAAAGTTGTACTTACTCAAAACAACAGATGGGACAATGCGGTGCAGGGCATAAAGCCAACGTTTATGGGCGGAGGTCAGTTTACCTATTCGCTGGATGATGCCAGTACTTTTAACGGCGGAAATGAATTCAGGTATTTTGATATTCGAAGTATGCGGTTTTATACCGAAAAAGTGAAGGAAATTTATCAGGATGCCGAATTAAAAAACCACGTGGTACTGTATCCCGAAGAGTTAAGAACCACCAAACCTTATTTATTTTATAACGATTTTAACGGTAGCTTTTTGATAAAAAACCGTGATTCACGAGGAAATCAGGACGTAGAAGCGGATTATGTTTTCGTCGATTTTTTTCTTCCTTACCCCACTCCCGAATCTGCCGGAAATTTTTATGTGATGGGTAAATTAACCGATTGGCGCATGAATAAAAAAAGTAAAATGACCTACAATTATAAACGTTTAGGATACGAACTCCGCTTATACTTAAAGCAAGGATTTTACAATTACATATATGTTTTAAGCAACGATACCAAAAAGGGTGGTGATGAAACGGTGATTGAAGGCGACCATTGGGATACAGAAAATGATTACGGCGTGTATGTTTATCACCGCAAAATAGGAACTTATTATGATCAACTCATCGGTTATAAAAAAATAAATTCCTTTAAAAAATAAACTCAAAGCTTATCTTACTAATACTTAAAGTTAAGCCAACATTAATTTAATTTTAAGAGCCTTTAACCCTTAATAAAAACATTAATTTTAGCCAGTGCCTCGTAAAATACTTTTTATAGTTAACCCAAATGCGGGTAAAAAAATATCGGATCAAATAATAAAAACAATTAGGCGTGAGTTTCCGGCAAACATCTATTTTCAAATTGTTATCTGGAAGAACAAAGCCCATTTTAATGAAATTACGGCTTTACTAAAAACACAAGGGTATACAGATGCGGTGGCTGTAGGTGGGGATGGCACTGTAAACAGAGTGGCATCCGCTATTTTAGGCACCGGCATTAATTTGGGCATTGTTCCAATGGGTTCAGGCAATGGGCTTGCGCGTTCACTTACGCTTTCTATGAATATTGAAGAAGTAATTAAGCAAATTGCGGTTGGCAAAACTACTGTTATTGATAATGGTACTATTAATGGAACGCCCTTCTTTTGCACAAGCGGCGTTGGTTTTGATGCACACATAGGCAATTTATTCGCTTTATCACAAAAACGCGGATTAAGCAGTTATATAAAAATAACCCTGCGCGAAATTTTCAAATACAGGGCTAAGAATTATATTTTAAAGTTTAACAACACTGAGATTAAACGGAAAGCTTTTTTAATTACAGTAGCAAACGCGGGTCAGTATGGAAATGATTTTTACATTGCCCCGCAGGCAAATATGCAGGACGGAATATTTCATGTTTCCATTTTAAAACCCTTCAATCCAATTTTTGTCTTTGGCTTAATGCTTAAAGTGCTTAGTAAAAACGCACACAAAAGCAGGTTGATTGAAACCTATACCGCTTCAAAAATTTCAATCACCAGAGAGTTTAAAGATACTGTGCATTTTGACGGCGAACCTGCGATGGAAGACACCGAAGTGGTATTTGAATGTAAACCTAAATCTTTAAATGTAATCGTGGGTGAAAATTTTAAAGCTTTGTAATATAATTCAAAAAAAGATCAAGCGCCTTTCGTTTTTCATCATCTAAGTGATAATCTATTCTTTGGGTGAGGTATTCAATTGCTTTTTTCTTAGGAATTTTTATTTCGTTGAGAGATGCATTAATGGCTTGGCTGCAATTTAGCACCCCATACTTTAACACCTTGTTAAAACGCGAAACAAAATCTGCGTTTAGCTTTTCTGTGCTTACCCAGGCGGCAAATACAAACGGAAGCCCTGTTAGTTCTTTCCACTCTGCCGCAAGGTCAAACTCGTATTTAAACGTACCATTCAAATCAAAGGTTCTGTCACCAATAACCACATTTGCATTGTTGTCAGCCACGTTTTTTTCAAAACCGGGCTTCGCGTCAAAAAAAACAGGTTTTATTTTCCAGTGAAATTTGCACAATATTTTTGCAAGAATTATACTTGATTTAGATTGATAATCCAAAGTTATGCTTTCAATTTCATTAAGAGGAATACTACTATAGAGTTTTACACTGTCTACCACACCCAATGTGCCAATGCAATAATCGGTTTCTATAAAATACTCCTCAAGGTCAGGTAATAACGCTACCGGAACCAAGGCTAAATCTACTTGTTTAAACTTTAGCTTCTGAGCGCAAATACTGGGAATATCCTCCTGCAGATCTATTTCTTTAATCAAATCGCTTTGTTTTAAGGCCCATTTAAATGGCAGCGTGTTTGTGTAATTAACGATGGATATTTTGATTTTCTTTTTGTTCACAACGTCTGTAAAAATAAGAAGAATCAAATTAAAAATAAGTTTTACTTTTAATTTATTCATGAGCGATAATAAATATAATCTCCGCGGAGTTTCTGCCTCAAAAGAAGATGTGCATGCGGCTATTTCAAAATTAGATAAGGGACTTTTTCCTAAAGCATTCTGCAAAATTGTGCCTGATCATTTAAGCGGAAGCGATGAGCATTGCCTGGTGATGCATGCTGATGGCGCAGGCACCAAATCGTCTCTTGCCTATATGTATTGGAAAGAAACGGGCGACATTTCAGTTTGGAAAGGAATTGCTCAAGATGCGGTTATTATGAATGTAGATGATCTTATTTGTGTTGGTGCCACCGATAATATTTTATTATCCTCAACTATTGGCAGAAACAAAAATTTAATTCCGGGTGAAGTGATTTCCGCCATTATTAACGGCACGGAAGAAGTGCTTCAGAATTTAAGAGAAAACGGGATATCTATTTCATCTACAGGCGGAGAAACTGCAGATGTGGGAGACCTGGTACGCACGGTTATTGTTGACAGTACAGTAATTTGCCGAATGGAAAGGAATAAAGTAATATCCAATGATGCTATTCGTGCGGGTGATGTGATCATAGGATTATGCAGCTACGGACAGGCTACGTACGAAAGCGAATATAACGGTGGAATGGGAAGTAACGGTTTAACAAGCGCACGCCACGATGTATTTGGAAAAGCTGTTGCCAAAAAATATCCGGAAAGTTTTGACCCTGCTTTACCCGAGTCTGTGGTATACATCGGCAGCCTCGCTTTAACGGATAAAATTGCTGTAAATTATATCAATCCGCACCAATCACCTAAAAGCGAAAAAATTAATGCGGGCAAACTTGTACTTTCGCCCACTAGAACTTACGCCCCTATTATTAAAAAAATTATTTCGTTATTTGGAAATCACCTCCATGGAATTGTGCATTGTAGTGGAGGGGCGCAAACAAAGGTGCTTCATTTTATTAATGACAATCTTCACATAATTAAAGATAATTTATTTGATGTTCCACCTCTCTTTAAAATGATACATGAGCAAAGCCATACCGATTACCAGGAAATGTATAAGGTGTTTAACATGGGGCACCGTATGGAAATTTATGTTGATGAAAAATTTGCAACTGAGATTATTTCAGTATCCAAATCTTTTAATGTTGATGCAAAAATTATAGGAAGAGTTGAAAAAGCAGAGGAAAAAACAGTAACAATTCAATCCGAATTTGGCACTTATAAATATCTATAACTTATAACACCTTATTTGTTTGCCTGAAACAAGTATTAAGTATGTTTTACCGTCGTTAAAAACATCGCAAATTAAAGGAATTTGTGTGGACTTATATTCTTTAATTTTTTGCTGGTCGATGTTTGCCACCACCAGCGTAGTGTTTTCCTTATCAAGCGCGTTAATAAAAGATGAGTTGTTTACACTGTAAAAATTAACAACATTAGGATTAAAATTTTCTTTTAGTTTTTGTTTAAAATTTTTATTTCCATTAATATCATAAACTTCTATTAATTCCTTCCCAGCAATTATAAGATCTGTAATTGAATTTTTATCCGCGTCATTAAAACAATAGGCAGGTCTTACTTGTGCTTCAGAAGTTTTAAAAATTTCCTTTTTATCGCCTAAAGAAATTTTATTTAACAAGTAATTTTTCTCATCGAAATAAATAATTTGGGTAGTGGCTAAAGAATTTCCGCTCACTAATTCAAAGTCAATTACATCCTGCGTCATCTTATTTTTAAAATCAATGCGGCCGTCACCTTTTCTGCTAAAGGCGTATAACCTACCTTTGTGGTCAGCGGTTATGAGATAATCACTTAGGCCTACCTTGCAATATTTTATTGGAAGACCAACTTGATTGGCAGTTAAATACGGTTTAAAGCCCTCATTTCTAATTCCCCAAATAGAGTAATTATATATTTTATTATCTGCGCAGGCAATAAAAAGTCGCCAGTCTTTTTTATTTTCATAGTCCAGCACACTTAATTTATTGGTTGCTTTTGAAGGAAGTTTTACAGGATAACCTTGAACATATTTACCATTTCTGTCAATTAAATGAATGTAATTATCGGTATTGAATAACAGTTGTAGTTTTCCGTTTTTGAAAGCATCTACCATAAAAATATCCGATCGAACTGCTTCGGCAATTTGCTTTTTCCAGATTATTTTTCCGGTTGCGTTCTGTAATTGAAGAATTTTATCGCCCGTTTGAAAAACAATTTCCGCACCCTGTGTCATGTGGTTTTTAAACAACCAAGGCCTGGTGATTATGGTTGTATCTGCGTTCAACGTCCATAACAAATTTGGATCATCGCTGATGCTTTCCTGAAGAAATTTAGTATAAAAGCGAAAATTTAAAAAATCACTTTTATAGGTACTTAAAAACGAACAGTGACTTATATTTTTTAAATAATTAAGATCGCTCTCTATTAAAGAATTATCAAAAGGTAATTGTTCTTTGCTTAATGAATTGATGGTGAAATAGCGCAGGTAATGAAAATCTGTATCGAAATTTTTAACAGCGTACGATTTAAAAGATAAATTATCCAATAGAGAACTCTTGTTTATAGAAGCGTTTAAAAACACCTCAGCCTCTTGATCTGTACTTGTAAATACAAGGTGATCCCTAAAAATTAGCATATAATTTATTTCACTGAGGTTAAGAACCGGAAAAGTAGACTTACTAAAGGAAAATGATTTTTTTTGCAATTTGATTATTTGCTTATGCGTAAAAGATGAATCGCTTATATACGGAATTAATTCAGCAATTTTTAGAGAATCGGATATACCAACAACAAGCGCTTTATTTTTTGAGGGCAATGAAGTTGTAATTACAAAATCCTTTATGTTCTCATGAAATTGTTTTTCAGCATTAAATAAAGCTTGCTCGTTAACAGATAACCACCAATTATTATTTTCCTGCTTTTTAGAAAGACTGAATCCGTTTTGTACAGCATAAATTTCAAATGCATTGCACAGTAAGGGAATATGATTTAAAAGTTCTGTGCCTGTAAGAGCGGCGGCCTGCTTATCGCCCGTAAATAAAAGAGAATCTGTATTTTTAATACCATTTAAGGCTATGCTTTCCGGTTTAATATTAATGCTTGAAAAAGATTTATTTAAAAGTCCATAATGATTAACATAAACGCTGTTTCCGCCATAATTTACTTCATTATTTATAGTTATAAAACTGCTATTATCTACCAATTTAGGAAATTTATCATCAAATAATTTGGATAACAAACTTTCAGTATCGGAAACTGCAAGCACACCGTGTTTCACCTGAACAAATAATCTTACTGCACCATTAGGCGGAAAAATTGTGCTAAGCTTATTTTTAAATTTTGTTTCATCGCAAAGCTCTTTAAAATTGAGACTTATTAGAAAAGTTTTATCAGGATAAATACTTAAATAAACCGGATTGTTTTGCACAAGATCAGTTAACATAGGATGAAGAATTAAAAGCGAATCGAAATAAGCAAGATGTTTTTCAAATGAGGAAAAAGAGGAAAGAGAGCGAAGATCTTGCCAAAGTAAATTTTTGTTTCTTAAAGAATTGGCAAACTCCGTATAATTATCATAGGTAAATAATGCCGAACAACCGTCCGGTATTAAAGTGAGTGCCTTAATGGAGGGCTGCTTGTTATTTTGAAGGGTGCGATAGCCCAAATAACCCAAAAGAAGACTCAGTATAATAAAAATTATGAAGGCTATTTTTTGAAATTTATTCAAGCAGGATAAAGGTAACAAACAACAGAGGAGAAAAGCACTTCTTAAAAAGAGAGTTATTTAAAAGAATATGTTTACAACTCAAGAGCCATTTGCGAAGGCAGTAACCGAAAGCTCATACGGTGCAATTCGTTGGGGCCGTGTTGCTGTATGGCATCGCGGTGTTTGCGTGTTCCATATCCCATATTCGTATCCCAACCGTAAGCAGGATATTTGAGCGCCATTTTTTTCATGAAGTCGTCGCGGTATGTTTTTGCAAGAATACTTGCAGCTGCTATGCTCATAAATTTGGCATCGCCCTCAATAATGCATTCGTGACGAAACTCTTTATACTTATTAAAACGGTTGCCATCAATGAGTAAAAGTTCGGGAGTAACGTTAAGCTTATCAAGCGCCCTGTGCATTCCTAAAAAAGAAGCGTTTAAAATATTAATCTCGTCTATTTCCACATTATCAACTTCGGCCACAGCCCAGGCTATTGCGGACTTTTCAATAATTGGCCTCAAGCGGTAACGTTCAGCTTCTGAAAGTTGTTTGCTGTCGTTCAATAATTTGTTCCTGAAATTTTTTGGTAAAATTACAGCCGCCGCAAATACAGGGCCGGCAAGGCAACCTCGTCCGGCTTCATCGCAACCGGCTTCAATTAAATTTTTATCGAAGAACTTTTTCAGTGCCATTTTTATTTTAAGTCACTTATATCCCCAATCTTTATGCGTTGTAACAATACCTTTTTAAATTGAGTAAACTAATAGTGTATTAGTGCTTTTCGTGCAATTCGTGGCTGATTTTCTTTAAGCAATCCTGTATTGCCTCATAATTGGGTTGCTCACTTGCGTTTTCAAGTATTTCAGAGTATTTAATAATTCCTTCTTTATCAATTACAAAAGCCGATCGTTTGCTTACTCCTTTGGTTTCAAAAATAAAATTATCATACAAAGAACCATATTCTTTAGATACCTCCTTGTTAAAATCGCTGAGTAACTCAAAATTTAACTTTTGATCTTCCTTGTATTTTATTAGCGTAAATATCGAATCGGTTGAAATCCCCAAGATTTCTGCGTTTAAGTTGTTATAAGCAGAAAAATTATCGCGCATATTACACAGTTCCTTGGTACAAGTGCCTGAAAAGGCAAAAGGGTAAAATAAAAGCACAAGGTTCTTTCCTTTAAAATCGTTTAAACGCACCTCTTTTTTTTGTGTATTAAATAATTTAAAATCCGGTGCCGCATCTCCTGTTTTAAGACTCATACAAATTTTTGTTAAGGTTTTACATACATGCAATTTAGGTTAATTTAATGTTAAAAGTAATACCTATTTTTACACATAATTTAAAAATTAAAACAATTAAATATATGACAAGCTTAGTAGGAAAAAAAGCCCCCACGTTTAAAGCGGGCGCAGTAATTAAAGGCGGAGAGATAGTAGAAAACTTTTCACTCGACCAATACATTGGAAAAAAATATGTAGTATTCTTTTTTTACCCTAAGGATTTTACATTTGTTTGCCCAACAGAGTTACATGCCTTTCAGGAAAAATTGAAAGATTTTGAAAGTCGTGATGTTGCCGTGGTTGGCTGTAGTACAGATACGGAAGAAAGCCACTGGGGCTGGTTACAGATGGAAAAAAACGCGGGCGGAATTAAAGGAGTAACTTATCCTATTGTGGCAGATACTACTAAAACTATTTCACTTTCATACGGAACTTTATTTGGTGATTATGATGTGAATGAAGAAGGCGACCTGATTGCCACAGGCCCAATGATTGCCTTTAGAGGATTATACCTTATTGATAAGAAAGGAGTGGTGCGCCACATGCTTATAAACGATCTTCCGTTAGGCCGCAACGTGGATGAAACGCTTCGTATGGTAGATGCTTTACAGTTTAACGAAGAGCACGGCGAGGTTTGCCCTGCCAATTGGACAAAAGGCGCTGAAGGCATGAAGGACACGCATAAAGGGGTTGCAGAGTATTTAAGTAAACATTAAGATTAAATCTTTGTTAAAGAAAGCGGGCCTGTTCCGCTTTTTTTATGCCCGCATCAAAAATTATTTTTTATAAACTTTCATCGCGGTATTTCTGCGTTAATGAAAATACTTTTTGTAATATTTCTTTGTCCTGTTTATCCAAGGTTATCCCGCGACGTTCGTAAACTTTATGCGCTGTTTCAAATAATTTTTCGAGCTTATATTCTTCAAAACCTTTTTCTCCTCCCCAGCTAAAACTCGGGATGTGTGTAGGTGGAAAGCCACCTCCAAAAATATTGGCACCAACCCCCACAACAGTGCCCGTGTTAAACATAGTGTTAATTCCGCTTTTTGAATGATCGCCCATTATTAGTCCGCAAAACTGTAACCCTGTATCAATTGGTTTATCAAAATTATAATTAAACAGTTTTACATTGCCGTAATTATTTTTAAGATTGCTGTTATTTGTATCTGCACCCAAATTGCACCATTCACCTAAAACTGAGTTTCCAAGAAAACCGTCATGTCCTTTATTTGTATAACCGAAAATAACGCTGTTGTTTACTTCTCCTCCAACTTTGCAATAAGGGCCTACTGTTGTAGCTCCGTAAATTTTTGTATTTAATTTAATTGTACTATGCTCTCCTAAAGAAAATGGCCCTCGAATAGCGGAACCCTCCATTATTTCAGAATCTTTTGCGAGATAAATCGGGCCTGAGTGAGTATTTAAAATGCAGGCTTCAGCTTTGGCACCTTCTTCAAGAAAAATTAAAGCAGGATTTCCTATAACGGTTACCGTATTGCTTAAAGGTTCCGAAATTTTATTTGCAGTGAGTAGTTCAAAATCGGCAATTAAGGCCTCGTGGTTTTTTTGAAAAATTTCCCAAACATTATTCACTGTAACTAAAGCCCGCGTGTATTCAATTTGTTCAGCACCGGCTATATTATCCTGGCTGCCGCAATAGGCAATCAATTTATTTTGATGCATAAATTTTTGGCCGGGCAAAATGGCAGAAAGGGTTTTTACAAATATTTCGTCAGGACAAACGGAGGCATTAATGTATAATGAATTATCATCTTCTTTTACCGGGTATTTGTGGGCTAAGTAATCTTCCGTACTGCAACCGCACTGTGTATTTAACCAAAGATTCCACTTCTCTTTGATAGTTAAAATGCCAATTCGGATATCGCAAACAGCGCGTGTGAAGGTTAATGGAAGTAAATTTTTTCGTGCTTCATCTTCATCAAATAAAATAACATTCATAAAACTACAAGTTAGGCTGTTCGGTAATTTTAAATTCTGTTCTCCTGTTAAGCTTATGTTGCTCTTCCGAACAATCATCGTAATTATAGCATTTATTCAGCAGCCTGGTTTCGCCATAACCCACAGCTTTTAATCGCTTTTTGTTGACACCTTTTCCGGTCATGTAATCAACAGCAAACTGTGCGCGTTTTTTCGATAGCACGAGATTAAACTCATCCGAAGATTTAGAATCGGTATGTGAACTAAGCTCTATCATCAATTTTGGATTTGAATTTAAAACGGCAATAACTTTGTTAAGTATTTGAATTCCGGCCGCATCTAATTTGTAATCGCCTGATGCGTAGTAAATACTTTCTATAATAGTTAGTTCTTTTGCTTTGTTCTTCATTTCCAAAACCTGTAACCAAGGATCGTCAACCACAAATTCGCCCAATGCAGCCTTATCAGCCTCCAGCACTTTAAAAATAAATTTACCCGCACCGTTTTTATCCATGACTTTATAAATTTTACCTTTACTGTCGGCAATATAAATACGGGTAACGCCTTTCATTGATGGGTCGGTCTCATCTGCTTCAAATAAATAACCTTTATCTCCTTTTAAATTCTTAAAATTAAATTTGCCTTTGTCGCTTGAACTTATAAGTTGAGGTTCTGCGGTGCCCCCCTCTTCCTTTATTCGGATCTTAGCGTTTGGAATAGGTTTTTTATTTTGATCGTACATATAACCATAAATATCCATTATCATGTTTGCATCCTCGGCATCCATTTCTTTAAGTAGATTTTTTTCAGCGCTTAATATTTTAAAATTAAATTTTTCGTTGCCTGTGTAAAATGTTTTTAATTCTTTTCCGCCTTTATTAGTTAAGGTAACTTTGGTATTAGCGGGAAGGCTGATGTCTGTTTCTTCTATTGAAATAATATAATTTTGATCAGTAGGAATATTTCTGAAAGCAAAAGCGCCAAACTCGTTGGTGGTTGTTTCTTCCACTACATCTCCATAGTCGTTTACAATTTTAATACGTGTATTTTTTATGGGCTTGCTCGGACTTTCTCCATAAAGTAAATTACCGGCCAAAGTTAGGTCATCCTCGGTAAAAAGATCAGGTAATCCATTCGGGTCAACCGGTAAGTTTTTAAATACAAACTTATCTCCTTTAACCGTATTTGTTACTCTGCTGATAATCTTATTTTTATCGCTTAAAAAATAATGTGCCTTTCCAGCAAATTTTGGATCATCAGAATCAATGATGGCCATGTATTTTTTATCACCATCCAAATTTTTGAATTCGAAAAATCCGTCGTTATTCGTTTTCATACTATCTAAATGTTTTCCTTGTGCATCTGCCAGTATAACGTTTACACCTTTTGCAGGATTATTATTGTTTTCGGTTAATAAAACTGTGCCTTCAACTGAAATAAAACGGTTGGTAAATTTATACCAGTAAATGTCATCCTTACCTTTTCCTCCCAATCTGTTTGAAGAAAAATAACCCACCGAATCATTAAGAAAGGTGATTCCAAAATCGTCGAAACTGCTGTTGATATTTAAACCTTCGTTTCTTATAAGCAACCATTTACCATCAATGCTTTTTGCCGAATATACATCTAAGCCGCCATAACCCGGTAAACCGTTAGATGAGTAGTAAAGAATGCCGTTGTTTTTAATGGTTGGAAACATTTCATCTCCCGATGTGTTAATATCAGGACCAAGATTAGTGGGCTTTTCCCAACCATTCCCTGTTTTTTTACTCATCCATATATCTTTTCCGCCAAGGCCTCCGGGCATATCGCTGCAAAAGAAAAGCATTGTTCCTGCTTCATTAATACTTGGGTGAGCTACCGAATACTTGTCGTTATTATGTTCAAATTCTTGGATGTTACTCCAGCTTCTATCGTGCCCTGTGGCGGTGTAAATTTTTGCGGTGTTAACAAAATCTTTTTGTGATTTGTAATTAACCCTTGTAAAATATAAAGTCTTGCCATCGGCGCTTAAACTGGCAGGTCCATCATGAAAGTCTGAATTGATTTTTTTAGCGAATGTTTTGGCCTTACCGGCGCTTGCTCCTTTAACTTCCGAAATATACATATTAAGATAAGGCTCGCCATTATAGTCGTTTACACTATAGTCAACAAAATTAAATGATTCTTTTTCAGCTACGAATGCTAATTTATTATTAATCACTAATGGGGAAAATTCTGATTTCTCTGTGTTAATATTGTCAATGTTTTTTACTTCGTACTCGATGGGCTTTTGTAAATAGTAATTTATTTCCTTACAAAATTTAAGTGCTTTTAAAGCATTCGCGTCATTGGGTTTTAGTTTTATATAATTATTATACTGGTTCGCGGCCTCCGTATATTTATTATTTACTTTTAGAACCTGCCCGTAATTATAAAATACATCAGGTTGTACATTTGAATTAATGGCAAGAGCATTTTTGTAATTTATTTCGGCGCTTTGATAATCATTTATTTTTTTATAGCAATCCGCGAGCTTTAAATAGGCTTCCTGCTTGTTTCCTGATTTATTTTTAACTTCCTTTTTATAATAAGGAATGGCTTTAATGTATTGTGCGTTTTGGGCATATTTATCACCTTTTTTTATTTGCGAAAAAAGTAATGAGCCAATAACCGTAAAGAAAACTATGAAAAACCTTTTATTTAGCATACTTATAAAAATCGGGGTGAAATTACTTTTGACTTATTATTTCTACCAAAATCAAATCCAAACATTACTTCATGGCTGGCACCTAATCTGCGAGCGTCTTGGGCGCCCGTGTCATAGCTGTACGCTACCCTGAATTGTTGGGTAATATAATATTGCATTAAAAAACCAGGGCCATAAGCACCCTTATAAATAACACCTAACCACAATTTTTTAAATAGAAAGAAATTCAGGTTTAAATCTCCATTACCTTTACCGTTAACTTGCCTGAATAAAATGGTTGGAGCAAAAATAAAATTGTCGTTTATTATAAATGATTTTCCTAAAGTAAAAAACTGATGCGTTCGAAGCCGGTAATTTAAAATGTTTTTTCCGGAAGTATCTTTTACCGAATAAACATTTGAGTTTGAAAGATGCGTAACACTAAAACCCATAAAAAATGAATTGCTTTTTAAATAAAGTCCGCTATTCATGTCAAGCTTATTGTATGTTTGAACTTGGTTAAAGTACGTGGAGGAAGATTCGTTGGCTTTGAAAGTAACTTTATTAAAATCAAATTGAAAACGGTTGTAGCCGGCATTTAATCCAAACGATAACTTATATTTTTCAGAGAGTTTGGCTATGTAAGAAAAGTTGCCATACACACCCTGCATATTACGCGGGCCCATACGATCGCTAACAACAGTTAACCCCAAGCCAATATGTTTATTCAAAACCGGTCCATGAATGCTTAAGCAACTTGTACGCGGCGCACCCTCAAATCCCGTCCATTGATTACGTACACTTGCTACAACGGCCACTACATCCCGGGCACCGGCGTAAGCAGGATTAATTATCATTTGATTAAACTGGTATAAATTATATTGCGGGTCTTGCTGCCCCTTGCATATAATTGCAAAAACAAAATAAAAAAGTATTAAGTAAAATTTTTTCATGCGTTCGAGTAATTTTTTTCGGATTCTTTTAACTTTTTAAAATTTCTATCCATCCTTTTAATATAGTGCCGTTACCAAGGGTTAACACATAAAAATAGGTGCTTGCTACAAGACCTTGAACTTCGTCTTTTTTAGGCCAAGATTTTGAGGAATTGTTATATCCATCGGTTTCAAAAACTTTGTTACCCCAGCGATTGAATATACACACATGGTTGTTGGGAAAATCACTTATATTATCAATTATCCATACATCATTTTCGCCGTCACCGTTTGGAGTAATACCGTTATATATTTTTACAGAGCAAGGGCCGTTTTGATCGTTAATCTGTATTGGAGCAGGCTTTATAGTGTCTGTTTTAGAGGTGAGAGTATTTGTAAAGATCACCATAACCGAATAGTTTCCGGGAAGCAAACTATCAACCTTACTGCAATTTCCAGTAGGACAAACAGAAACGGGCGACCAACTATAACTAACTACATAATTTGAATTTGAATTGCTTAGGGCTACAGATATATTACCATCTCTTTTATCACTGCAACTTACATCGTTTTTAAGAATAGAAACGCCAGGCCCTAAAATGCTTATAATATCCGGCTGAAGAAATCCCTGTGTAATCATAATATTTCCGGCGGGCCCTATTGTTTCAATAAATGGCTCGCCCACATTATCGGTAAGGGTTATTCCGCTGCTTCCCACTGTGCGATGATCTCCGGCAGAATTAATTACCTGCGGAAGTATTGTTTGCGCTTGGCAAAAGGCGTAAAATAATATTAGCAGAAGCGCGAGTCTATTTTTCATTCAATTATTTTTTAATGGTTACCACTATTTTTACGGGCTGGCTAAATAAGTTGATGCTGTTAGCTGCAGTAGCCCACACAAATATAGTTGGAGCAGAGGAGGCTATTTCATATTGACATTCATATCCCGGGGTAATGGTATAATTTGTTGGAACTATTCTGTTAGGGGTTGTTACTAATATTTGAACTGATTCAATTTGACTTGCATTTGCTATGTACGACGCTAAACTAATTTGCGCGCTTCCGCCGGCAGTTGCTGGCATAGTGGTAAAAAATTCTAAAACCTGAATGGCGGGATAAGGGGGGCCATTGTTCCCCAGTTTGGTGAAGCCCGCATTTACAATGTTGCCATTGTTGGATGCCCCAATTGTAATATCATCAGAAAGAGTGTTTCCGCCCTGGATAAACGATTTTCCAGCAGTACCATCGCTGCCCGGAGAAAATCTGCCGTAGGTATTAAAGGTGTGAAATTTTGTGCTTAAGCTGTTGTCTTCAAGGCTAAAAGTAGTGGTATTAGAATTTTTTCTGAACACCAAATTAATTCCATCAATGTTATTATCATGGCCTAAAAACAAAGCGGTAGGTGCATTAACTACAGCATTGGTATTAATAACTTTAAGTATAGGCTTTGGTGTTGTTGATATATTAACCGAATCGTAAACATTGAAGGGAGATTGTGAAAGCGCCCCGGTAGGTATTCTTCCAACTAAGGTGGCCCGGGTGTTTCCATCAACAAAAATTATTCTTTTGCTAAACAATTGATAGGTTAATGAGTTTGAACCATTATCAAATTTAAGCACACCCTTACTTATATTGGAAGATTCGCCAAAAACCAAGCCCACCGAGTTGGAATTATTGCTTGTTGAAAATTGCATATAGGCATCGCCAGTGCTATTATGTAAATGTAGTTTTTCGTTGGCCGAGGAAGCTAATGGCAAACCAATGCTTACCCTATCGGAAGGGTTGGTTAATACAACATTAAATAAACCGGAATTGAAAACCCTTTTCCATGGGCCAACTGAAGGTTTCCAAGTGGCGCGGCCATTATAGCCTGTTAGAGTTAACACATCGCCTAAAGTGCCCGGGTTTTTAAAAGGATTTAAAAGCAAAGAGTCGTTAATTACCACCGCGCCTTTATCAAATATGGCGGCAAATTTATTAGTGCCCGGGCTGGTAGAATCTGCGCTGGCAAAAAGGCCAACAGCTGTACCTAATGAGGATTGGGTGCTTCCAAAACCCGCCAAACCGGCACCGTAACCTTTAGATGAACCGTAACCAGCCACTCCTATAGCAGCGCCACTTCCTAAATTGTAGGCTATGTTCTGAGCGCCAAATATGGCACTGGGTAGTGGTGTATTTGTTGAAGTTGGCGTTGTATTTCCTGCAACAATAGATCTGAAACCGGCGGTTCGGTTTTGAGCTCCGAAGTGCCGGGCGGTAACTACCGAAGTATCTTGTGGGTTATTTGTAGCCACGCTTAATTTACTTTTATATTCATTTGGAAAAACCCCGATGCCCACCCTTAAATCATCATTGGTAAGGTTATCGCTGTTTTGCCAGGTTCCGTTAAGGCTATCCCAGCGCATGGTTTGTCCGTTTCGGGTACCCGGTGGCAGTGAGCTTCCTGAATTTAGGGCATAAAAAGCGTAGGGCACACTTGATAGAGTTTGCGTGCCAAAAGAAACAAATCCCGAACCGTTAGTATCAATTAAAACTTCAAGAATAGCGGGCAAGGCTTCCCATCCGCTTTGCGGCAAAGGTGTTACCTTGCCAATTTTAGTGTTAAATAAGCCAAGTGAATTAACCGGAACGGCCAATTGAATTTCTTGATAAAAGGCAGGGTCATCAGAAGTTGAAATTTTAAATTGTAAAGTAATGGTGGTATTAATTATAGGGCTTCCGGCAGCGTTGCGCGCTATGCCCTGGTAATTAATGGTAGGCGGCACTTGGGCAAAAATGCCTGACCAAACAATACTAAGCAATACAATTATGTTCTTTTTCATTTTCCTTTAATCAAAATAATTTATTACAAACGGTATAAAATACGTAAATTCATATAATACAAATTAAGTAAGAATAGCGAAAAATACTGGCTTTCATCCATATTCTCATAATCTATTGTAGCCATTTATAATCTACATTTTTTATATATTTTGCACATTCCAATGCTTTAAATTTACTGCTCATAGGTTATTAAAACCTGTATAGGCTTTGACAGTATGTTTGCGGATGTTGCATTTTTGTTCGTAACATAAAGGCTATTGCCAATGTTGTACCAGTTAAATTCGTAACCTGAGTTAATGGTGTAGCCGGGTTGTATCCAATCGCCCGGGGTATTGTTCCATTGAACCATTACTGTAATGGACAGTATTTTAGTAGTAGCGATGGAAGCCGGAATAACAATGCTAGCACTTCCTCCCTGGGTAGCCGCGCTTGTTCCGGTTAATTTAATCATTTGAATGGCCGGGGCACTGCTTCCTAATTTGGTAAACTGGTTTACTTCTAATTGCGCGGTGGGTGCTGTGGTGCCAATACCTACGTTGCCTCCCATTAAAATGGCGCTATTATTAATATCGGCACCGGAAACATTAACATATAAACCAACATTTGGCTGTGCTGTGCCCGGAGCCCAAGAACCGGTTGATTGAATTGATAACCCCGTTTTTGTAGTATTATTTCCTCCTACCTTTGTGGCCAGGTTTTGCACACTCAATGCCGTATTATCGATACTCCTTAGACCGGTGTTTTTAACTTCAAGTGCGCCGCCCGAAATGCCTGATGCAATATTATTTTGAATAATTGCAGAAAACCCGGTTGATGTGTTATTATCTATAATTTGTGCTGTTCCCGCAACATCTAAAGTCGCAGCAAGCCCGGTAGTTCCAATGCCTACACGATTTTGTACATATACATTTCCCAAACCAAAATAACCTGCCCAATTGACGGAGCCGCCGCTAGCATTAGAATATAAACCATAATTTATACTGGTAGTTGTATTATTACCGACTGCATTTGAGGTTACACCATAGTTTTGCCCGCTGCCGCTGGCATAAGCGTTTACTCCTGTATTTTGTACTCCGGTCGCTGAACCAATAGCGTATCCTTCTACCCCGGTTTTGGTACCCGATCCGGCGCCAACGGCAAAGCCTCTTACTGCTAGCGCAGGGCCTGTAGAAGCTCCGTCGGTACGCGAATAAATGCCAAAATAGTTTCCTGAGCCGGTACCTATCAAATCAGAGTAAATGGCTGAAGAAAGCCCGGAAGTTGTTGTAGTGCTTGAAATTTCTAATTTACCAGTGGACGGCGCCGATGTTCCAAGGCCAACCCGACCTGTTGCAAAATCTCCGAAAATAAGCGGTGTGTTAGTGTTACTGTTAGCAATATAAAGTTTATTTGAGCCTAATTCATTATAACCCGCTTGATAACCCAGGAATACGTTTCCTAAACCATTATTATTGTAGCCTGCACCGCTTCCGAAAGCGGTGTTAAAATTTTTAGTATTCATATAAAGTGCATTAGCTCCTGTAGCGGCATTCTCCACTCCATTTGTATTTGAGAAAAGCGCGCCTGTTCCTACAGCAGTATTGTTGTTCCCGCCAATATTGTTTTCCATAGCCTGGGTTCCTATAGCCAGGTTTTTAACACCAACAGTATTTTTTAAGAGTGAGTTTATACCATAAGCGGTATTTTGGGTGCCGCTGGTATTATCTCTGCCCGCCCAATATCCAAAAAAAGTGTTGGATAACAAAGGATCAATTTGCCCCGCTTTTTGATTATTTACCCTAATGTTAAAGGGTACGTTATCGGTGGTGCCAATAAAGTTGGTAAGCGTGTTTGTTCCGGCATTACCCTGCATTAACCAAGCAGGCGGGGGGGTATTAGGAGCAGGAGTATTAATTATATAGGTTGGATAAGTGCCGGTTACGGTGGTAATTCCCGTGCCTACTAAATTGGGCTGTAATACGTTTACTGTAAAGTTATTGCCGGAAGTTGGCGATACTGTAGCAATGCCCGCACCGTAGATGGTTGGTGTGGGTGCGGCACTGGGGGTTGGAGAACTGATAACAAAATTAGGATAAGTGCCGCTAACATTGGTTGCGCCGCTGCCGCTAATGGTAACAGGGGCCACCGCAACGTTAAAGGTATTAGTGCCAGAAGTGGTAACGGTGGCGGCTCCTGAGCCTGTTAATAAAGTATTAGGCGTGTTGGAGGTTGCGGGAAGAACTATGCTTCCTCCCCCGTTAGATAATGTAATTACATTAGATGTAATACTTAAAGTTTGAGGCGCAGCGCCTACCGTAAAAGTGGGATATGAGCCATTAATGAAGGCGTTTCCTGCCGGAGAGAGAGTTACCGTTTTATCGGGAGCGGTATTGATGATGGATCCGGAAGAGATAGCAATGTCAGATCCTGCCACATACGCAGGGCCTGAAGGTATTGATACAGTATTAGAGCCCACACTTAAAACATCATTTACAAAAGTTACGGCAGGATCAGGCGCTGAACCCGCTTCCTGAGCATATAAAGCATAGGGCACGCTTACCATTTGTTGTCTTCCTACAACAATAAAGGAAGATCCTGTATTTGTGGTATCAATAGAAACTTGCAAAAACCATGGCCCTGAATCCCAATTTAAAGATAAAACTGTGGTTTTGCCTATTTGGGTGCTGAAAAGGCCCAGGGAGTTGGTATTGGTGCTTTGTGTTTCTGTAAATGCCACATTCCCCCCGCTGAGAGCGTCGAAAATCTCGAATTTAATTTTTACGGGGTTAGTGAAGGGTAATCCGGAAGGCTTACGAGCAACGCCCTGATAGTTGATTAATTTTGGCGCTTGTGAAAAAGATGCAAAAGCGCAAATGCTAAAAAGCAAAAGGTAAATTTTTTTCATGGTTTTAAATCGTAATAAAAGTAACAAAAAGACTGCAAACTTTTAAGCTTTAAGCAATTTGTTGCAAATTAAACGATTAAAAGTATAGATTGGTTGGGATAAAACCAATGTTTTAACAATTAAATCCTAAAAATAAGGGGTTTAAACAAACGCGGCTTAATTTCTGAATACAAATTGTTTTTCGAACATATCAATTGTAATTGGCTTGGCTTTATCAATTTTTCCGGCCAAAACTTGTTTGGATAGTTCATTTAAAATCTGTTTTTGCATTACCCGTTTAACCGGCCTTGCGCCAAATTGCGGATCGTAACCTAATTGAGCGAGCCAATCTATTGCTTCTTCTGAAATAGTTAAGTCAATTTCCTGTTCTGCCAAGCGTTTTTTAATGTGTTGAAACTGGATCTTGACAATTGAAGCAACATCTTCTCTTGATAAAGGCTCAAACATAATTACTTCGTCAATTCGGTTTAAAAATTCGGGGCGTATTGTTTTTTTGAGAAGTTCAAATACATCAGTTTTTGTTTTGGCTACCACTTCATCCTTATTGCCATCTGTAAGCTTTTCAAAATTATCCTGGATTAAATGCGCGCCAATATTACTGGTCATAATAATAATCGTGTTCTTGAAATTTACAACCCTTCCTTTATTATCTGTTAAGCGCCCGTCGTCAAGCACCTGCAATAAAATATTAAATACATCGGGGTGCGCTTTTTCAATTTCATCCAGCAATACAACACTATACGGTTTCCTTCTCACAGCTTCAGTTAGCTGGCCTCCTTCATCGTAACCCACATATCCGGGAGGTGCGCCAATTAGCCTACTTACAGCGTGACGTTCCTGATATTCGCTCATATCAATGCGTGTCATGGCATTTTCATTATTAAATAAAAATTCGGCCAATGCTTTTGCTAATTCGGTTTTACCAACGCCGGTGGTTCCTAAAAAAATAAAAGAGCCGATTGGGCGTTTGTTATCCTGCAGGCCGGCTCTGCTGCGGCGAACGGCATCGGCAATACTTTCTATTGCTTCGTGCTGGCCGACTACACGTTTGTGTAATTCATCTTCAAGACTAAGCAATTTATCTTTTTCGCTTTGAAGCATTCTGTTTACGGGAACTCCCGTCCACACGCTTATCACAGCGGCAATGTCTTCGCTATCTACTTCTTCTTTTACCAATTGCAATCCGCTGGCTTTTGATTCCGATAACTTATTTTCCAACTCCGCTAATTTTATTTCGGCTTCTTTAACTTTTCCATAACGGATTTCCGCTACTTTTCCATAGTCGCCTTGCTTTTCAAAATTGTTTGCATGTTGCTTAAGTTCTTCTATTTGTAATTTTATTTTTTGTACGCCCTCAATCACTTCTTTTTCTGATTGCCATTTGGCTTTTAAAGAATCTCTTGATTCCTGAAGATTAGCGATTTCTTTATTTAATGCGCTTACTTTAGAGGTTTCATTTTCGCGTTTCATGGCTTCGCGCTCAATTTCCAGCTGCATCATTTTACGCTCCAACTCATCGAGTTCAATGGGCATGGAATTGATTTGCATACGTAATTTAGAGGCCGCCTCATCCATTAAGTCGATGGCTTTATCGGGTAAAAAACGATCGTTGATATAGCGCTGACTTAACTCCACGGCTGCAATTATTGCTTCATCTTTTATGCGAACTTTATGATGCGTTTCATATTTTTCCTTAATACCGCGTAAGATGGAAATAGCATCTTCACTAGAGGGTTCATCCACCATCACTTTTTGAAATCGCCGCTCAAGGGCTTTATCTTTTTCAAAATATTTTTGAAATTCACTTAAAGTTGTTGCGCCTATGGCTCTTAATTCTCCACGCGCTAAAGCAGGTTTTAAAATGTTGGCAGCATCCATGGCTCCTTCGCCGCTACCGCCTGCGCCAACCAAAGTATGGATTTCGTCTATAAATAAAATTAACTCGCCGTTGCTTCCTGTAACTTCTTTAATAACCGCTTTTAAACGCTCTTCAAATTCTCCCTTAAACTTTGCTCCTGCAATTAAAGCACCCATATCCAAAGAGAAAACTTGTTTACTTTTTAGATTTTCAGGAACGTCGCCATTATTAATTCTATGAGCGAGGCCTTCCGCTATTGCAGTTTTACCTACTCCGGGTTCTCCCACTAAAATAGGATTATTTTTTGTTCTGCGTGAAAGTATTTGTAAAACTCTTCGAATTTCTTCGTCGCGGCCTATAACGGGATCGAGCTTGCCATCGCGCGCCATGGCGTTGAGGTTAATGGCATATTTGTTTAAAGAATTATAAGTTTCTTCCTGTGATTGACTGGTAACCCGTTCTCCTTTTCGAAGTTCGGTAATTGCGGATTTTATTTCTTTTTCTTTAAGTCCGGCGTCTTTCATTAAGTTAGAAATACTGTCGCCGGAGCTTATTAGGCCTAATAAAAGATGTTCAATGGATACATATTCATCTTTATATTCTTTTAAAAAAGAACTTGCCTTAGCTAAAGCTTGGTTAGCGGAAGATGAAAGATATGGCTGGCCGCCTGTAACTTTGGGATAAGATTTAATTACGCTATCCACCATTTTTTCAAAGGAAGCGGGATTTACATTTAATTTTTTTAATATGTATGGCGTTACATTTTCATCAACTTCTAAAATTCCTTTAAGGATATGACCGGTTTCGATAGCTTGTTGTCCGCCTATAGTGGCGAGCTGCATAGCTTGCTGAATGGCTTCCTGCGATTTGATGGTATAATTATTCAGATTCATAAGTTTGGGCTTGTATACTAAAAGCGACGCATAAATTGTTCCAATTAATTTTTGAGAAAAAAAGTCCGCACTTTCAGAGAATAGCTGACGAAATGGCTATTAAGATATAATAAATCGGACGAATTTGCAGAAAAAATTTTACTTTTTTAACAGGGAATCAAAAGGAATTCGATTGGTGATGGAGCGGCCTAAGGTAACTTCATCGGCATATTCTAATTCGTCTCCTACTGCAATTCCGCGGGCAATGGCACTCAATTTTACTGAGTAAGGAGCAATTTTACGAAAGATGTAAAAGGAAGTTGTTTCACCTTCCATAGTGGCATTTAAGGCAAGAATTATTTCCGTAATTGTGTTGGATTTTAATTTTTCAATTAAAGATTCAATGTTGAGGTTTGAGGGTCCGATGCCTTCCATGGGTGAAATGAGTCCACCCAAAACATGGTAGTGGCCTTTGTACAAGCCGGTTTTTTCAATCGCTAAAATATCGCGGTAATCCTGCACTACACAAATAAGTGAAGCGTCACGCAAAGGATTTGTGCAAATTTCGCAAATTAAATTTTCAGAGATATTATAGCAATGCGAACAAAATTTCAGATCGGTTTTTAATCTTGCAATAAGTAAGCCTAATTTATCAACTTCAAGTTTTTCTTGTTTAATAATGTGCAAAACAAAACGAAGCGCTGTTTTTTTTCCTACGCCGGGTAATTGTGCAAAAGCGTCAACTGCCTGTTCAATTATTTTAGAGCTGAATTCCAATACGTAAATTTACAAATACATTAGGTGATTTTTTTATTCACTTAATAAATGTTTAGAACTATTCCTTGATACAAAAGAAGAAAGACCAAAAAATCAAATCTTTGTAAGGTAAACCTGTTTTAAACATGTCAGCATCGCTGTTATTTATTTTTGTTATTGCTTATTTTCTTGTATTACTACTGGTGGCGTGGTATACCGGAAGAAATTCTAATAACGAGTCTTTTTTTATAGGCAACAAGAACAGTAATTGGATGCTTGTGGCTTTTGGAATGATTGGCACCAGTTTGAGCGGAGTAACATTTGTGAGTGTACCGGGCGGTGTAGGTACTGGAAATTTTTATTATTTTCAAATCGTTCTTGGTTACTTACTCGGATATATGGTAATAGCTTTTGTTCTTATTCCTTTATACTACCGACTTAATCTTACCTCCATTTATACTTATCTTGCAAAACGATTTGGGGTGTCGGCGCATAAAGCAGGAGCATTCTTTTTTATTTTATCGCGTTTAGTTGGTGCAACGGCGCGGTTGTATCTTGTAATCAGTATTCTTCAGATTTTTATATTTGATAAATTGGGTATTGCTTTTGAAATTACGGCTCTTGTAATTCTTTTGTTGATATTACTGTACACATTTGAAGGAGGCGTAAAAACGATTATTTATACAGATACATTACAAACTACAGGAATGCTTGCAGGACTTGTTATTTGCATTATTGTAATTATCCGTGCTATGAATCTTGATTTTTCAAGCGCACTTGGTTTAATGTCGGAAAAAGGGTACACTCAAATTTTTAATACAGATGTAAAGTCCGGTGCATTTTTTCTTAAACAAATGATTGGTGGCGCTTTTATAGCTATTGCCATGACGGGGCTGGATCAGGAGATGATGCAAAAAAACATCAGTGTAAAAAACATGCGCGACTCGCAAAAAAATATTTTATCATTTTCTTTAGTTTTGGTTCTTGTAAACTTCTTATTCCTTTTTTTGGGCGGAATACTTTATCTTTATGCTGAAAGCAGGAATTTAAAAATGGCGCCGGACGATCTTTTTCCTACCATTGCACTGAGTAATGAATTTAGTGGGGTGATAGGCATTGTCTTTATCATCGCCTTAATCTCGGCATTATTTCCCAGTGTAGATGGCGCAATTACTTCCATCACTTCTTCTTTTTGCCTTGATATTCTGGGTTTAAACCAAAATGATGCGTCCGAAAAAGAAAAAAAACGAATCCGTTTAAAAGTGCATTTTAGTTTTGCAGTAGTTTTTTTTATTATGGTTTTAATTTTTAAAGCTATTAATGATAAGTTGATTATTGATTTTATTCTTAAGTTTGCAAGTATCACCTACGGGCCGCTTCTTGGTTTATTTTCTTTTGGGATTTTGACTAATAGAGTTTTAAATCAAAAATTTATTTGGGCTATTTGTATTATCGCACCCTTGCTTGTTTTGGGTATCGACATCCTTTGCAGTCCGGAATGGTATGAGAAAAAACTTCACTTGAGCCTTGGACTAAAAACTATTTCAGAAACAATTTTTAGTGGGTATAAAATTGGAATGGAGCTTATTCTTATAAACGGAATATTTACGTTTGCCGGTTTATATTTTATTTCAAAAAAATTGGTAGTAGTTAATTGAAGCGCCTTTTATCCAATGAAGTGAATTTTTTCTTTTTCTTAAGAAAATAATCAAACACAATATTTCCATTGTAAATACAGGAAGTGCTGAAGCGGAAGTCTTCCAGGTTTTTCATCTCTTTTCTTTTCCGGAGAGTGGAAGGTATCATGCTGTAGTATGAAAAATGCGCACGAATCACGGCGAAAAAATGTTTTGGTGTTCCGGCTAACAAAAAACGACAAGCTGCAACGCCATCGAGTACCATACGGTAAAGAATTTTAAAGAATAAGTTTTTGGACGGATGATTTTTCGTGAGTGTAATTAGATTGTTCCTGAAATTTAAAAAAGTTTTTCTAGATGAAAATTTATTTAAAGTTCCACCGCCTATATGATAGACAATTGATTTTGGCACCACATAAATTTTATAACCGATATTTTTTAATCGCCAGCACAAATCAATTTCTTCCATGTGTGCGAAGTAATCCTTATCAAGTCCGCCAACCTTCCAAAATGCTTTTGCGTTAACGAACAAGCTCGCGCCTGTTGCCCAAAAAATTTCAGTTTCATCATTAAATTGCCCTTCATCTTTTTCAACACTTGTGAATAATCGGCCACGGCAAAAAGGGTAACAAAATTTGTCGATAAAACCACCTGAAGCTCCCGCATATTCGAAATAAGCATGATTTTTATAATCAATGAGTTTGGGCTGACAAGCCGCAATGCCGGGATTGTTGCGCATCAGTTCAATAACAGGATTGATCCAATTAGGAGTAACTTCAACATCACTGTTCAATAGAATAAAGTAATCTGTAGGAATTTGTGATAATGCAACATTATAGCCTTGCGCATAGCCATAATTGCATTTATTTTCAATAAGTTTAACAAACGGAAAATTGGTTTTTAAAAAAGCAACGGAATCGTCGGTGCTTCCATTATCCGCCACGTATATTTGATGCGGTGCCGAATGCCTAATAATATTGCTTAAAAATTTCTCTAAAAAATATTTGCCGTTATAATTAAGAATTACTACGGAAACCGTTAGTTCGCTCATAAATTTTTTAACGGGGGTTGCTGTAGATATCGTCGAATTGGTTATACTGTGTTCCGGAAGGCCCTGTGTTATCAGGATTTGCTATGCCATTATTATTTCGGCGGGTTACTTCGAATCGCCAGCGGTCGTTATAAATTTCGCCACGGGTATCGCTATGAACGAGTGTGTGGCAATCGTCGGCTATGTTTTTATTTACAAAAACAAATTTCCTGTTGCTAAAAAATTGGCCGTTTGTTTTATCATTTAGTCGGTAATATTGCCAGATTTCGTATGGAAAGGTATTTAGGTCGGTGTTTTGAATAGAGCGCTGATTAGGCGGGCCATATTGAAGATAAACTCTGCCACGTTCGGTGTAATAGCCCGGTTGTTTTCCACATTTAAACAGAACCATGGCTTCCTGCACACTCTTGTAATATTCCCCCCACATTTTTAGAGGATTTGCTGAGTCTGAAGCGCGTCTTTGCCAAAAGTCAATAACAAATTTTTTCATCAGCTCTTTATCTTTTTTAACCGATTGTGTAATAACGCGTTCTTTATCTGTGCCATTGGCAATGGGCCAGAGGCATTCCACAAACATTTTAAGAGTATCGGCATTGTTACAAGTGCCAAAATACTCGGCAATGGTTTTCTTCTCGCTAAAGCCCATTAGAGATATAATATCAACAGCTTTATTTAATCTTTGAAAAAAGTACTTCTTTTGAAATTGGATTTTATTTTGTTCATCTTTAATTTCAATCACCAAATTATAATTTCCACTGCCAAGCTTGCTAATATCAATTTTAGTAAGTAAAGGGTTAACTTGCGCAGTAATTTGTTTTTTAAATGAACCAAAGCTGTTCAGTTTGTTAAGATTTTCACTTCCTTCAATATAGTAGTAATAAATAAAAGGTTTGTTATTACCCAGCACGGCGTTTGTGTTGTAGGTTTCTAAATAAAATGGGAGTTCGTTCTGTGTTTCAGGAAAGTAATTTATATTATAAGGAATGAGATCATAGCCGCTTTTAGTTAATGGCGAAACGGCGATTGCTTTTTTATAAGACTCTAGAATTTGAATACTTGATGATTCAATTTGTGTAGAATTAAAAGACATAACAAATTTCTGGGTTATTTCCACCGGCTTTTGTTTAGGATTATAATTATCTTTAATTATTAGCTGTAATGTGTAAATTCCATTATCCAAAATATATCGTTGATTATCTATAAAAGTTGGGGCTTTTAAAGTATCATTAAAAGCCTGACCAATCAAATTATACTTATTTGCCTTTACAATAACTGAATCTTTTAAAATAAGAAAAGAAATATTTACTGAATTTTGGTAATGATTTTCTACCGTTTTATAGGAAAAGGAATTGCCGATTAGTGTTAAATAGGTTTCTAAAAAGGGCTGTTTGCCCGGAACATTAAAAGCACCTGTGTTAAAATAACATATAATTTGCGATAATAAAGGTGCTTTCATCAAAATTAAAAGCAACAAAATAATCAAGCCCTTGCGGTGGGGGGTATTATTCGACATCTTAAATAAAGGTAGTAATATTTTTTTCAAAACCGATTGCCACATAAAAAAAAATAGTAATTTTGTGCCCTCGGAGAAATGGCAGAGTGGTCGATTGCGGCAGTCTTGAAAACTGTTGAACCGTGAGGTTCCTGGGGTTCGAATCCCTATTTCTCCGCCGCATGCTTTAAGGGTTTTTTCTGGTTAGTTAGTAAGTAACTGACAATCAGATAAAACCCTTTCTTTTTGGCAGTAGGTCAGGGGTTCTTTCTAGGGCCTATTTAGCCTTTTGGCTTGCAAACTGTATGCAAATGACAGGGGGCTCCTACCAATCAAGGCGCAAAAATTTTAACGCTACCCCAACAACACTTTCTTAGCATCAGCTAAAATATCATCTGTAATTTTTTTATTGACTCCTTCGGCGTAGGTGCGTAAAACAGGTTCGGTACCGCTGGCGCGGATCATAAGCCAAGTGTTATCGTCAAAAAAGAATTTCCAGCCGTCAAGGTCATCCACGCGCTGAACTTTATATTTTCCAAATTCTTTATAGGCTCCGGCTTTGCAATTGGCAAGCACTTTGCTTTTTATTTCTTCGTCAATTCTAAGGTCGTTGCGTTCAAACCAAAACGTTCCGGTAATATCGTAAACTTCTTGTATAAGTTCCTTTAAGCTTTTTCGGGTTTTGGCCATAAATTCCCAAATGGTTAATCCCATCCAAATGCCGTCGCGTTCAGGAATATGACCTTTAATAGCAATGCCTCCGCTTTCTTCGCCGCCAACTAAAACATCTTCCGTTACCATTATTCCGCAAATATATTTGAAGCCAATTTTTACAACATCTAAAGGTAAATTGTAGTGCTTGCACATGTTATGAATTTTAACCGTGGTGCTAAAGGCTGTTGCAACTTTACCTTTTTGATTTTTATATTTTACAAGGTAATGAATGAGCAATAAAATAATATGGTGAGAATCTACAAAATTACCTTCGTTATCATAAAGCCCAATACGGTCGGCATCTCCATCAGTAACTAAGCCGCAGGAAATATTTTTTTTCTCCTTTATAAAATTACTGAACTCGGTTAAATTTTTATGAATGGGTTCCGGCGCTTGGCCATGGAAGCCGGGATTATGATCGCAATGTAAATGGTGAATATCCGGAAACAATTTTTTCATCACTCGTTGTCCGGCGCCGTACATGCTATCGTAAGCTAAATTCATGTTTGCGTTACGAATGGCGTTTAAATCAAAACTTGCTTCTACATGTTTAATGTACATGTCTTCGAGATCGATCATTTCAAGTAAACCTTTTGACTGAGCATCTTTAAGATCTACAGAATTAAAATCGGTGGTATATTTATCTGCAATTATATCTTCAATTTCCTGAACTAATTCCGGGCCAAGCGGACCACCGTAATGCGCTTTAATTTTATATCCGTTATACGAGGGAGGATTGTGCGAAGCGGTAATAATGATTCCCAAATTGGTTTTTAATCTTACGGCGCCTAAGGATATCATAGGTGTGCTAATAAAATCTTTTGCAAGAAATACTTTAATGCCATGTGCGATAAAAACTTTAGCCGTTGTTTCGGCGAATAATTCTCCGGCAAAACGACAATCATGCCCCACTACAACACTAGGTTTTTTATTATTTTTTAAAAGCCATTTAGCTGTTGCTTCTGTTACCCTTGCTACGTTATCTACGGTAAAATCTTGAGCAATAATAGCCCTCCATCCATCGGTACCAAATTTAATTTTTGTCATAAGTTTAAATAAGTCTTCAAAAGTAAATATTTTTATTCTATAAGTATTATTTTTATGCGGATGTCCTCCAAAGGGCGGTCGCGTTTGTCGGTTTTAACTGCCGCAATTTTATCAATAAGCTCTAAGCCATGTATCACTTCTCCAAAAACGGTATAAGTTCCATCCAAATGGGGCGTTCCTCCAATGGTGGTATAAGTTTTAATTTGATGTTCGTTAAATTTATAGAGAGGCGTTTTTAGATGTTGCGCGTTAATCAGTTCTTCAATTTGTTTATTTACTATAGCGGCGCTGTCGGGTTTATTTTCCGTTTTTAGTCGGTTATAATATTGTTTAAGGTTTTTTCCTTCCTCTGTTTTTATAAAACTACGCGCACAATTTGTGTAATGGTTATTGTTTATCCTGTCTTCATATTTTTTAAGATCCTCTAAAGTTCTTTTTTTGCCCATAACAATATAAAATTGCGCGGCACTGGATGCAAATTTAGGGTTGATGTCATCTCCTTCGCGGGCTGCGGCCAAGGCTCCTTTTTTATGAATAAGTTTTGTATTAATTTCCGCGGGAATGGTATAACCTAAATCTCCGTGCCCCAGTGAATCTCCCGCTTTGGCATGTTTGCTCAGGGTATCGCCGCCCTGAATCATAAAATTGGCAATAACTCTGTGAAACAAAGTAGAATCAAAAAGGCTCTGCTTTACAAGCTTCATAAAATTAGCCTTGTGAATAGGCGTTTCCTCATACAATTTTAACTTTATTTTGCCGTAAACTGTTTCAATAATTACAGTTTCTTTGCTTAGAGTTTGGGCTTTTAAGTGGCAAAGCAGGCCATTTAAACAAAATATTAAGCAGATTAACTTTTTCATAAAACAAATTTACTATATTTGTTAAGCTAATTTTAATGAATGTGAAATAGTGAAGTAATATTTCAGTATCACAATTAAAAAACATAAAAATATCAACCTATGAAACCATTAGTTATTATAATTGCCGGATTTTTTCTGTCCTGTTTTTTAATTACAGAAACATCTTGCCAAAAAAACACTGATTGTAAAGCTACCGTAAAATGTGTGGATTCGGCAAGCAACGCTGTTAGCAATGCAAGAGTGCTTTTATTTGCAACCGTAAAAACATCTAACGGCGGAACGGTACAGGCAGATGTAAAAGCAGACGGAACCACAGATACTGAAGGACAAGTTCGCTTTACCTTTAAATTACCGGCCATTTACGATATCAGAGCAACACAAATAGTAGGAACTAAAACGCTTTCCGGCACCGGCATCATTAAATTAGAAGAGGGTAAAACCTCCGAAAAAACCGTGACTATTAAATAAAATTTTAATTTTATTCTTTTACAAAATTTATTGTAATTTTTTTATTTGAATTTAATAGTTACTTTAGCTCATCTTAAAAAATAAATTGGCTAAACTCCCCCTTATATTACGTATAGTATTAATAATTCAGTTAGCGTTATTACTAACTTTTTGTGGCTCACCTGATAAAGAGGGCGGTAAAGAGGAAGGTATTATTGAGTTTGATACTAAGGCAGTTGACGATAAACACCCTCTAGCGGGTTTGGCTCCAAGTTCGGCCACACTCAAATATAATGGCGATAATTTTATTATGGAAATGAGCACCATGGGCATGTTTAATACCACAATTATAGGCAATCTTAAAACAAAAACGGTGGCCCATACTGTAAAATTTATGGATATTAAGCAGGCCTGTGTAGAAAATGAGAAGGATGTAGAGCTGGAAAACAAGGAGTACGAATTAAAAATTGAAGAAACCAAAGAAACCAAAAAAATTGCGGGACATAAATGCTTCAAAGTAAAAGTATCTATGGTTGCTAATCCTGCTGTTACTTTTGATGCCTGGTACACTAAAGAATTGGGATTAGAAAACAGTAACGCGCTTAATCCCTATTTTAAAGTTAAAGGTGTGTTAATGGATTACAGAGCAAAAAAAATGGGCATGGAAATGCATTTTTTGGCCAAATCGGTGAAGCATATTGAGGTTCCGGAAAGTACTTTTGAAATCCCGGCTTCCTTAAAAATTGTTTCTAAAGAAGAAATGAAGAAGTTTTTCGACAATCTTCAATAAATATTACCGCTCATCCATTTTATTTATTTTAACAGATTAAAATCTATAAATGGCATTATATTTGAACTCTATAAGTAAAATATATAAAATTAACCGAATGAAAAAAAGTATTGCATGTATCGCACTTTGCCTAATGGCTTGTGTTTACTCTCACGCGCAGGATAACATCACAGTTAAAATGAACGTAAAAGTAGAAGGCCTTCCTCCTGAATATGCCGGTTTTGGCGAGCAGGAAATAGTAACTTATTTAAAAGGCGAAAAAAGCAAGTCGGAAATGTCGAGCATGATGGGCTCTAACATTACAGTTTATGATGGTAAAAAATTGATTTCTCTTAACGAGCAAATGGGTAATAAATCAGGTTATACCGCTACTAAAGAAGAAATTGAAGCCGACAAAGATAAAGACAAGGATAAAACAAAACCAAAAATAGAATACACTTCTGAGAAAAAAACAATTGCAGGATATGAGTGTACAAAAGCCATTATTACTTCAATTGGTAAAGACAAAAAAGAAAGTAAAACCATAGCATGGGTTACCGACAAAATTAAAACTCCTGAAAAAGCAAAAGGCGGACGTGGCGGAATGATGGAACTTGGCGACTTAAAAGGATATCCTTTGGAAATGGAAATGGCTATGAATCAGCAGGGTATGGATATGAAAGTGCTGGTTTCAACAAGCGAGGTAAGCACGGCCAATATTGATGATTCTGTTTTTACGGTAAGCACTGATGGCTACAAAATGAAAACGTATGCGGAGCAAAAAGCGGAAATGAAAAAAATGGAATCTGAGGGAAAAGGCGGAAAATAAAAATAGTTTCTAAAAAAAAAATTAAAAGCGAATCGGAAAGGGTTCGCTTTTTTTATTGAACGTGTTCTTCATGAAAACGAATGTTGTGTTCTTCCAATTCTTTTAAAAGCGGTTCGTAAATTTCTTTTTTTGTTGGAATTTGAACGCCATATAATTCAAACTCTCCATTAAGGAAGTTTTTTACGGTAATTGCAAGAGGTAGCCCAACCGTAAGGGCCATTGCGGTGTGATGCTGATCGCGACCTACCACACCTAACGATGAATTTAGTTTTTGAATGTCGGGGCCTGAAGGTAATCTATATTCAAATTGATGTTGCATCACAATCATGTCCTTGTCGTTCTCTTTCAATTTCCATTTCTCTTCCAATAAATGTTGCAATAAAATTGCCGGAGAACCTTCTTGTATTGTTATTTTTTTATCATCAAACAATTCCAATGAATCTAACATTTTTTCAATGTCTTTGTCCCACTCATCTTTCATTAAATGTTTCAATTTTTCCTTAACTGTTTTTTTTGTGTTAGGAAGAAAGGCATCTATTAAAGAAGTATAAGTAAGTTCTCCGGCATGAGTTATTTTGCTGCTGTCGTCGGTTAAGCCAAGTTTAATAAAAACATTCCATGCCTTGCAGTAATTTTGTTGTCTTAGAGTGCCGCGAAGCATTGTGCTTATCGAATACAAGCCGTAGGCATCAATGTAACTAATGCTGTCTCTGTTCGCATAGGCGTCAAATTTTCCGTAAGGCACAATTTCTATAACATCCGTTTGAGTAAATAAACGGTTGTAAGGTATAAATTTCATGATACCGTCCTGTAAATATTGCGCAGTGCCTTGGCCCGCAAGAATTACATTTCTGGGAGCCCAACTGAACTTATAGCCCCACGGATTATCATTGCTCTCAGGCGCTACCAAACCTCCGCAAAAAGATTTAAAAGAAGTTACCTCGCCGCCCTGATGTTTTATCTCATCAATAACTTTCATGGCACTCGCGTGGTCTATTCCCGGATCTAATCCGCATTCATTCAGTAATAATAATTTTTTTTGTTTGGCTTCAATGTTCAGCGCTTTCATTTCGGCGCTTACATAGCTTGCAGTAGCCATGTGCTTGCCAAACTCCACGCAATCTCTTGCAATATCACCATGCATAAAAGCGGGCAGCATGGAAATAACAAAATCATGTAACTGAATTACCGCGCGCCTGGTTTCATCTTCTTTAATGTTAATGCTGATGGCTGTTCCATTGGCATGGCCATTTATCTTTTGCTCAGCGAGTGCTTTGTCTACATCCGCCACAGTAATCTGCCACAAATAAGCGGACGAATTTTTTAAAAGATAATCTATCAATGAAGTAGCAGAGCGACCCGCGCCAATAACCAAAATCTTTTTCATGTGTAAAAGTAAGGTTAATTACCAAATTAAAAATCAACCTTTATATAAAACAGGGGTAAAAAACCGAGCTGGTAATTTTTTATTAATGGATTGGCATTTAGGTTAGCGGGATCGGGCGCATAGCTTAAAGCAAGAACGTTTTTGGTACTTAATAAGTTTATAAGATCAAGGGCAATTTCAACTCCGGTTTTTTTATAATTTATTTTGTAAGCAATTCTAAAGTCTAATCTGTTATAAGGTGAAAATTGTTTTGTGTTTACTGAATCATCTTTGGCCACTACGTCCATTACTGCGTTGCTCGCCGCGATGTTAATTGGTGAATAACGTTTGCCGCCTCCGTAAGTTATTTTTGTGCCGAAGCTTAAAATATTTTTGTTATTTTTTCCTACATTAAATTCAAGTCCGCTTAATACATTCATCATGTAATTTCCGTTAAAATCTGTATTATTGGTTTTGCCGTTACTTCCGCTGTAGGTGCTGTTAAACAAGCTGGCACTATACATTAAAAAATAATGTTGGTGATACAGTTTTTCTACTGTAAATTCTATACCGTAATTTTCGCCCACGCCTGTGTTTTGCATAGAGTAAACAGGGAAAAAGCGGTTAAAAGTAGCGCCCCTGTTTAAAAGTGATACACTTGAAGGAACCTGATAAACAGGAACATTCCACAAATACTGATAATACAATTCGGTTTTAAAACGTAAATATTTAGCCGCGAAAAAATCATAAGCTAAAACTGCATGCTGACTTCTACTGAAATCCAGATTTTTATTAGCGGTTTTTCTTTCGGTGTTAGGAATTAGCACGCCGTTATTAACTAGGCTATCCGGTATGGCAAAGTAAATGTATGTGGGCTGCATTTGACTGTGTAAGCCATACGAAATACTAATAGCGTGTTTGTTGTTTAGTTGATAACGTAAACTTGCCCTTGGTTCCACCACCGCTTTATTATTTAAGGTTAAGTACTGACTGAAAATCCCTCCATTAAAAGTTAGCTGCTCATTAAATTTATGCACATAATTAACATAAGGCTGCAGCAAATAAAAACTTTCTTTGGAATTTATTCTTGTTTTAAACGGTTTGTTTTCAATCGCAGCTGCTACTGTATCAAACAATGAATTGATCTTCACCCGGTCGTAAAAATCAACGTCAATTCTATTTGCAAAAAAACCTGCCTTAACGCTGTTTTTAGAATTGATTTTACTTTTAACATACCATGCCAGTGTGCTTTTACCTTCATAAAAAGTATAATCTATTATTTGTGGCAAAGTATCTTTCGGGACAAAATTTTTATTTCTCATTACAAGAAAGTGATCAACATTAAGCGTTTGAACGCCATAAGCCAAACTTGTTTTCATAACGGTTCGGCTATTGAGTGCATACACGTGTGTTAAAATTCCTACACCCATATTGGATGCAAAATATTGATCGCGATTAAGATCGCCGTATAATTCTTTTGGACGCTCTTTGGTTTTACTTAATATAATTTTTATGTCGCTTAAACCGCCAATACTGCTAAAGCTGAATACGCCTGCTTTTTTGGTAGGAAAATTTAAACGCAAGCCAATATCTTGATAACCCGGCACCGCGCTGGTGCCAATGTTAAAGTTTGCAGCGCTAAATAATTTTAATGTGGAATAACGATACGTGATTAAATAACTTGCGCCTGTTTTTTTACTAAGCGGTCCTTCTAAAGCTAGCTCGGTGCCTAAAAATCCAAACTGAAAGGTGCGTTCATGTTTTTCGTTATTTCCATTGCGAAGTTTAAGATCAAAAACCCCGCCTAAAGCGTTACCATAATTAGCCGGAAAAGCACCCGTATAAAATTCGCTGTTGGCTAAATATTTATTATTAATAATGCTTTGAGGTCCTCCCGCTGAACCGGCCACCGCAAAGTGATTGGGATTAGGAATATCAATTTCTTCCATGCGCCACAATAATCCGGCCGGACTATTTCCGCGAATAACGATGTCATTGCGCGAATCGTTAGTTCCTTGAACACCGGCAAAATTCTGTGCCATACGCGCAGGATCATTTCTGGAGCCGGGGTAACGTTCTGTTTCTTCAATGCTGAAGGCTTTCATATTAACAGATTGCATGGTAGTAACTACATCGGTATCATTGGAAGCTTTCACTTCCACTTCCGCCATGGCAATGGTGCTTTCTTCCATCTCTACGTTTACTATTATTTCTTTTCCGGAAGTAACAATAATATCGCTGATAGGTACAGGCTTGTAACCGGTGTATGTAATTAAAAGAGAGTGGCGGCCCACGGGCACGTTTAAAAGTTTATAATTGCCGTTATTATCAGCAGTAGCTACAATGTTTTCAGTAGATGTTTTAAATTGAACAATTGCTCCGGGTAAACCAATGCCAATTTCTTTGTCGACAATTTTTCCCTTAACGGTTTGAGTAATTTGTGCTTGTAAACCGCAAGCAATGGTAAGCAATAAAATTGTTATAAACTTCATAAATTAATTTGCGTCAAAAATACGATGCAAGATAGGATAATCTATGGCAATATTTGAAAGTGAATAAATTTGTTTTATGAAAAACGCAAAAAAATGACACGAAACTAAAAATCTGTAAACTTTTTATTAAAGTTTTTCTTTAATCTTTAATTTTTGTCCCATTTTAAGGCCGTTATCATCAAGAGAGTTAAGTGCTTTTATGGTTTTTGCGCTCACGCCATATTTTTTTGAAATAGCATAAATGGTTTCACCTTTTCTTACTTTATGATACAAATATCCTGACGAAGTTTTGTTTTCGGCAAGTTGTTTATTCTCTTTCTCTTTAGTAGAGGCAATGTTTTTATCGTTTACGTTATCTCCTTTAATTTCAAGTTTATTAGTTTCGGTTTTTTGAACACGCACATAAACAGTAAGTTTTTTACCAGCCTTTACTCCTTTTTTGCCCACGTAATTCCACGAGCGAAGGTCGGTAACCGTTACCCCGTATTGGCGGGCAATGGTACTTAATTTTTCACCTGATTTTACAGTGTGTGTTCTTTTAATTTCCTCAATGTTTTCTACCAAAACCCCTTCTTCTTTCTGAGCATTAATGGCATTGTAAATTTCCTGTTCATTGGTTAAAAACACGCCTATTTTATTTTTAGGAAGGCACATCGAATTTCCTCCCGCAGGAATAATATTTTTGCGATATTGAGGATTAAAATATAGGATTTCCTCTTTCGTAATATCAAGTGCCTGCGATAATTGATCAAAGTTCATTTGCTCTTTTACAATTACCGTATCCACTTCAAAATATGTTTTTCTCGGAAGAGCAGGATAGATGTTATGCTCAGCGCCATAACTCATTACATAATTAGCTGCAATAAAAGCCGGAACATAGCCCTGTGTTTCTGTAGGTAAATAAGGCCTTATTTCCCAATAAGTTTTTTTGCCACCACTTCTGCGAATGGCTTTAGTAATAGTTCCGGGACCTGCGTTATAAGCTGCAAGAACCATTTGCCAATCGCCAAACATATCGTATAAACTTTTTAAATACTCCGCGGCTGCAACTGTTGCTTTGTATGGATTACAGCGTTCATCCACATACGAAGTAACATTTAAACCAAACATTTTTCCGGTAGGATACATGAATTGCCATAAGCCGGTTGCTCCTGCTTTTGATTTAGCATAAGGAATAAGAGCGCTTTCAATAACAGCTAAATGTTTTAGTTCTAAAGGAATATTATAGCGATCAAAAACTTCTTCAAACATCGGATAATATAACTGAGCCACGCCCATCATGCGGCTAACGCTTTCACGTTTGCGAACGGCATAAAGATTAATAAATCCTTTCACGTGTTCATTGTAAACCAAATCAAACGGAGATACAGCATCCAGCTTAGATAAACGCGCCTGAAAGGTATAATCGTCATATTTAGGAATGCTATCCTGCGTGAACTTGTATTTATTGTTTTTTGGAAATACAGGTTTTGCAAATGCTGTTTCAAACATTTTTTGATTGGAAATACTGTCGAGCATGGCTGCAATAGGATCATCAGATCGGATAGAAACAGATTGCGCTTTCCCTAATAAGCAGAAGCTAAGTAATAATGCCGAAACATAATATTTTGAGATGGAGTTCATGGGCTTGCGGTTAAAAGGTATGTTTACTTATTAAACGGAATTTTTCTAAAAACGTTACAATTTAATAAAAATAAATATTTAAAATATGTTATACAAGTTAAGAAATAATAAGAAAAGATAATATTTTAAGATTAATAATTTTTAACTTTGCATTGTGAAAAAGCCTGAAAAAGACGAAATACCCTTGGTTAACATCGAAAGAAACCCTTTTTGGATGTTTTTATGGGTAATTTTAAATGGCGGCATGGTTTTTTTAACATATTTTTTATTTAAAAGCATGAATCCTTGGGGCTTTATTGTGATGATTCCCGCTCTTTTAATGTCTTTTTTAACTTTATGGCTCTTAGTTAATCCTTTTGCTATCTTTTTTGAAGATAAATTGGAGCTTAAACAAAGTTTTTTTAACAATTCAACTCTTTATTTTATTGATGTAAAAAGGGTGGTGGATGTGAAAGGCGGGCGCTTAAAAATTATTTACAACGACGATGATCCGGAGGCATTTGTGATTTTCGGGATAAAAGATTCACACAAAAATCTCCTTAAAACTAGTCTTGAAACCTTTGTATCGCAAAGTATTCAAAAGCGGGATAAATAAATTTCTGTAACATTTTCCCCTTTCTTGATTATAATAAACAAATCAATGTTTAAAATACCGCGTATGGAATAAAATTACACTTTGTTTTAACAACTACTTTCGTAATTAAAATTACTCCTATGCTGCATTTTATTTTACAGATAAACACGGTGGTTGCCACAGCTGCCGATACCTTAAACTCTGCCGGTACTGCAGGCATTGTAACCACTCCCGGAGCCGAAATCACAGAAACCAAAATATCATTAATTCAAATGGTAATGAAGGGCGGGCCAATTATGATTCCGTTAGCCATCCTATTAATTGTTTCTATTTACGTGTTAGTAGAGCGCTTATTGGTAGTGAGTAAGGCATCTAAAGAGAGTCCTAATTTGGTATCAAGTTTAAAGGAAATGGTTCATAGTGGAAACATTGCTAACGCTAGAGCCATGTGTAAGAACACAAACACTCCGGAAAGTTTAATGATAGAACAAGGTGTGGCTCGTATTGGACAGCCTGTTCAGGAAATTCGCGAAGCCATGAATAAAAGCGGGGCTAATGAAATCGGTAAACTTGAAAAAAATCTGAATGTTTTAAATATCATTGGAAGAATTGCTCCCATGTTTGGTTTTATTGGAACCATTATAGGAGTAATTACTATATTTTATGATATTTCTCTTGCTAAAACAGTGGAAATAGAAATCATATCAAAAGGATTATATCAGAAAATGATTACTTCGGCGGGCGGATTAGTAGTTGGTGTTTTGGCCTTTGTTTGTTACCATTGGCTAAATGCACGAATTGATAAATTAGCTCATAAAATGGAAGATACTCAGATTAAATTTCTGGATATGCTAAATGAACCCGCAAAATAATTTTTAATGTTGAGTTTTTAGTTTTTAATATACATTAATAACTAAAAACTTATAACTTATCACTAAAAAAAATGGCATTACGCAGAAAACACAGAGACGCTGAGGTTAGTACAGATTCGTTAAACGATATCATGTTCTTTCTCTTGCTGTTCTTTTTGATATTATCCACCATGGTAAGCCCTAACTCTATAAAGGTTAACTTGCCAAAATCAGATTCTAATGTTTCTGTTACTAATAACAAACCTATTCATGTGGCCATTACCAAGGATAAAAAGTATTACGTGAATAGTGTAGAAATCCCTCAATCTTCTCTCGAATCTGAAATTGCAAAATTTGCCGCAAAGGAATCTGAGCCAACGGTACTCATGCACTTAGACAAAGAACTTTCTATTCAGGATGAAATTGATATTATGACTATTTGCTATAAATTAAAATGTAAAACAGTTTTGGCTACTGCGGCTACGCAAAAATAATTTATTATTTGTCCTCTGTATAAAATAAAGAAAAAATGATAATTACAAGGGAAGAAGAAAATAAAAACAGAATGATCTCGGGAGGAATAACCCTCTTGATCTTTAGTTTGTTATTATTGTTTCTCATTCTTTTTCATCTCATTACACCCAACCCACCCTTCCCTGAATCCGGTGGTGGCGGCGGACAAGAGCTTGCCTTGGGAATGATGAATGTTGGAAATGACAATATTGATTTTGGTACCATGGGCAAGGCAACGGATGTGGTTGTAAAAACAGAACCTACTTCTGCTAAGGAAAACATAGTAACTGATCCGGGGGGCGAAGATGTAAACATTAAGACCGAAGATAAGCCCGAGGTGAAAAATAACACAACTGTTATAACTCCTGTAAAGCCCAAAGAAATTAAAAAGGAAAAAACAGCCGCTGAAAAATTAGCGGAAAAATTTAAAAAAAATACTGGCAATAATGGAGGAGGAATTGGAAATAATTCAACGGCAGGTCAAAACGGTTCACCCGATGGAGACCCTTTTAAAAATGGAACCGGGGGTACTGGAACAGGCAATGGCGGAGGAGATGGCCAAGGTGATGGTTCTGGTTCAGGGCCCGGTAAAGGTATTGGCTCAGGCGGAAAGTTTGGAATTGACCTAAAAGGTCGCGCAGTTGTTAAACCGCCCGTGTTGCCAAAAGATACAAAGGAAGAAGGAAAAGTAGTGGTGGAGATAACGGTTGACAGCCAAGGAAATGTGATTGAAGCTAATCCTAATGGCAGAGGAACCACAACCAGCAGCGCACTGTTAAAAGCCAAGGCCAGGCAAACCGCCATGGCCACTAAGTTTAATGTTGATGGGAAGTTTGAGGAGCAGAAAGGAACGATAACAATTATTTTTTCGTTTGATTAAACTATCAATAAAAAACCCGAAATAAAAAAATAATGACTTACCAACAAACGCTTGATTATTTATTTGCACGTTTGCCAATGTATCAGCGTATTGGAGAATCTGCTTACAAAGCCGATCTTAAAAACACTTTAAAAATTGCAGAAGTATTAGGTAAGCCTCATCAAAAATTAAAATGCATTCATGTTGCCGGAACTAACGGTAAGGGCAGTTGTAGTCACATGATCGCCGCTATTTTGCAACAGGCCGGGTATAAAACCGGACTGTACACCTCCCCGCATTTAATTGATTTTAGAGAACGCATAAAAATAAACGGTAAAATGATACCGAAAAATTATGTGGTTAATTTTGTAGAAAAATATAAAGAATCCCTTGAAATTATAGAGCCTAGTTTTTTTGAATGGACGGTTGGCCTAGCCTTTGATTTTTTTGCAAATGAAGAAGTAGATGTTGCAATAATTGAAGTGGGTTTGGGTGGAAGATTAGACTCTACAAATATTATTACTCCCATTGTATCCTTAATCACCAACATCAGTTTTGATCATGTTAATTTATTAGGCGATACATTGGAAAAAATCTCTCTTGAAAAAGCGGGCATCATTAAGCCGAGAATTCCTGTGGTAGTAAGTCAATATCAAAGCGAGAGCGGCCCTTTGTTTATGCGTTTGGCAAAAGAGCATAAATCGCCAATAGAGTTTTCTGACAAAATATTTAAGGTTACGGGCGCTAAATTAAACAGCGGTATGTTAAGCGTTTCTGTTTTAAGCAGGCGTGATAACAGAGAAACCGTATATGAACTTGATCTTACCGGTTTTTATCAAACAAAGAATTTATTAGGTGTTCTAAATACAATGGAACACATAATAAAAGCCGGGTTCTTAATTGAACAAGAACATATTCACAAAGCTTTGCAAAAAGTTTGCCCGCTTACAGGTTTATCCGGGCGTTGGCATAAGTTAAGTGAAAAACCTAGGATAATTGCGGATACAGGCCATAACGAGGATGGTATAAAACATGTTATTGATAACCTAAAAACTTTAAGTTACAGTAAACTACATTTTGTATTTGGAAGCGTAAACGATAAGGATGTTACTAAGATAATTAGCCTTTTACCGAAAGAGGCTACCTATTATTTTGTTAAAGCAAATGTGCCGAGGGCTTTTGATGAAAAAGAATTAATGGAGAAAGGTCAAAAATTAAAATTATCCGGAAAGCATTATCCAACAGTTAAGGACGGAATTGCAGCGGCTAAAAAAGCGTACAAAAAAAACGATCTGATATTTATTGGCGGAAGTACATTTGTGGTGGCAGACGCATTAATAGAGTTCACCGCATAATATTTAGACTTCCGTTTTCTCCACCCAATCACCATTTTCTTTAATCAAATTAATTAATTCATCAACTGCAGTTTCACTGGTTACATTTTTCTTCACTACTTCTTTTCCCTTGTATAAACTTATTTTTCCAACCCCTGTTCCTACATAGCCATAATCCGCATCCGCCATCTCTCCGGGGCCATTTACAATGCAACCCATAATACCAATTTTAATGCCTTTTAAATGATACGTGCGCTCTCGTATTTTTTGAGTTGTTTCCTGAAGATCAAATAAAGTACGTCCGCAGCTTGGACAACTGATGTATTCTGTCTTACTGATTCTTGTTCTGGTGGCCTGTAAAATTCCGAATGAAGTGGAATTACAGATCTGCGTATTAACACAATCTTTTTGCTTGATCCAGATGCCATCTCCGAATCCATCCAGTAATAAACCTCCTATATCCGTACTGCTATAGAGTTGAAATTGCTCCGCATTCAAATTATTATAATTACATTTTATGATATAAGGTACAGTGCAATTATTAGAAGACAGTTCAATTGCCATGCGGCGTAATTCCGGCATAGTGTGTTTATTAAATGAATCAAGCACCATGCATACATTATTTGCGCTTTTTATTTTTTCAATAAATTCTTTGGTGAGAACATGAATATCAACGGCTATAAAATTTAAAACAGCGGATTTATTTTCAGATGAAAAATATTCTTCTCCACAAAAAAGCGGATATGATCTTTCCTGCTCCTTATTTTTTAACCATGTTTCCGAATTGTAAATCAGCCCTAAAGTTCCAGGAATTTCAAAGGCAATTGTGTTATCGCCAAGAAATAAAAAATCAACAGCCATCTCTGTAAGATTCCATTTATCAAGAGGTATTGAATAATTATATCCCACAGGGTACAAGCTGGCAGCCGTTACCTCTTCCCTCATACTATAATCGGCAACAACACACGGAACGTTAGATCTGCCGATATTGAGCACCTCTTGTGTTTTATAGCGGTTGTATTCAAAGGGATTATAGGGTAGAGGTGGATTTACAGCTTTGATCGCGACATGATTTTTTCTTTGTGAATATCGATCGGCAAGCATTTTTGCTACAGGCATTTCAAATTCAGGTTCTTCGGTTAGTGAAACGCGAATGGTATCGCCGAGCCCGTCTTCCAATAACGTACCAATTCCAACAGCTGATTTTATTCTTCCATCCTCTCCGTCCCCAGCCTCTGTTACACCAAGGTGTAAAGGATAGTTTCGGTTTGTTTCTATCATCTTTGCAACTAACAATCGATAGGCCTGAACCATCACCTGTGTATTGCTGGCCTTCATAGAAATAACAATGTTGTGATAATTGTTCTCCTCGCAAATCCGTAAAAATTCAAGCGCGCTTTCAACCATTCCTAATGGTGTATCGCCGTAGCGACTAAGAATTCTATCACTTAAAGAGCCGTGGTTGGTGCCAATGCGCATGGCCGTTCCATATTCCTTGCAAATTTTTACCAGAGGAGTAAAGCGTAATTTGATTCTCTCCAGCTCTGCCTCATAAGCATGATCTGTATAATCAATGGTTTCAAATTTCTTTTTATCAGCGTAATTTCCTGGATTTACTCTTACTTTTTCAATTACGCGGGCGGCAAACTCAGCGGCGTTAGGAGTAAAATGTATGTCTGCGCAAATAGGCGTATCATAACCTCTTTTAACCAATTCTTTTTTAATTAACTCAAGATTTTTTGCATCGTTTAAGCTGGGAGCAGTTATTCGCACTAATTCGCATCCTGCATTGATCATGCGTATGCTTTGCTCTACCGTGGCCTTCGTATCCATCGTATCCGTAGTGGTCATGCTTTGAATGCGAATAGGATTATCCCCTCCCAAGGTTAAATTTCCGATCTTCACTTCACGCGTTATAAAGCGGGAATATTCAGTAAGGCTATTGCAGTATTTTAATGTGGGGTTCATGATTTATTTCCTTCCAAAGATATTACATTATAAGCATTTAAAAGCTTAGAATTTGGTTAACAAGATTTAAAATAGTATTACCCTCTTACTTAATTTCTATTTCATCAATAAAGATAAAAGCCCCGTCGCCTTTTCCTTCGTGCCATGCAGGTAATTTACCATAGTTTTTGGCGACTATTTTTACATAGCGCATGCCTTGTTTAACCTGAAAATCACTTTCCCATTTTTTTATTTGAATAGTATAATCGTTAGCCGGTATTGAGCTTTTAATTGTTCCGGCAAGAGCAAATTTTTTATTATCAGTAGAAACATATATGTTTACTTCCGTTGGATAAACGATCCACGATCTGGTATCTTGCAATAAATTTAAGCTGACGTAGCGGATATCTTGATTCTTAATTAAATCTATCACGCATTCAAAATCCTGATATTGATACCCTTGCCATTCTCCTTTGCGCCAATTTATATCTCCCTTAATGCCGTCAATAAGCCCTTCCGGACCTCCTGCAGTGTATTGTTTATTGTATGCTGATTTTAATTTTATACTCCAGTCGTTAGGTTTTTTATAAAAAACAGCTTCTGTAATTTTACTACTGTCTTTGTCTGAATATATTTTGGATTTTACTATGCATGATTTATCAATTTGAAAAGGCCCCGAGTATTTGGTGGAATTTTTAACCGGTGCAGAGCCGTTGAGTGTATATACTATTACATTCGTATTGGTTAATAAGGATGAAATACTAATTTGCTGACTATTTTGAAAAGAAGCGGAATTACTTTGTATAACAGGTGGCGTAATAACCTCCTGAGTAACTCGTATTTTTGTTCCGGCGCGATGAAATTTTCCGATCCCGAATTTATTTGTTGAATCAAATTTTGATTGATAAGAAAAGGTTATAGCACCGCCGTTTATAATTTGATAATGATTAATAATGGGCTTTCGGCTAGCGCTCTTATTAATGATAAAAGAAGTGATGTATTTTGCATGCACATTATTAACAGCATTTGAAATTAAAAATGTTTTTTGATTTTCTAAATTAATTGCGCAGGAATCAAATAATGGTTTTCCGATTACATATTGATTATTTCCCGGACAAACAGGATAAAATCCTAACGCGCTGAAAACATACCAGGCGCTCATTTGCCCGCAATCTTCATTACCGATAAGTCCATCCGGCGAATTTTTATAAAATTTTTGTTGTATTTCTGAAATTTTGTCCTGCGATTTATAGGGGACACCGGCAAAGTTATAAAGGTATGCCATGTGATGACTTGGTTCGTTGCCATGAGCGTATTGGCCTATTAAACCGGTAATATCCGATTGAGTTCGGCCGGTAGTTTTATTTCCGGTAATAAAAAGACTGTCAAGTTTCTGTTCAAACTTTTTTTCTCCTCCCAGTAAAGTAATAAGTCCGTCTATATCATGTGGCACATAAAATGAATATTGCCAGCTATTTCCTTCAGTATAATGATTATTTACTTCCTTCGGATCAAAGGGAGATAACCAACCCCCATTCTTCCTTGAACGCATAAAACCGATAGAAGGATCAAAGACATTTTTATAACCCTGTGCCCTCTTAATAAATGTTTCATAATCATCTTTTTTATTAAGTTTCTGCATGATCTGCGAAATGCACCAATCATCATAAGCATATTCCAATGTTTTTGAAACACTTTCCGATTCATCGTCCGCGCTTAAATATCCTTTTTTAATATATGCAGGAATTCCGGAACCGGAATAAGTTGCAGCAGCCTTTACAGCTTCATACACTAAAAGAGAATCAAAACCTTTTATATTTTTCACTATAGCATCGGCAATAACAGAAACCGAATGATAGCCGATCATACAATCGGTTTCGTTACTTGAAAGTTCCCAAACCGGCAATCGTTTGCTTTGTTTATATTGCGCTAAAAATGTATTTATAAAATCAGATGTGCGCTTCTGCTCAATGATGGTGAATAAAGGATGCAAGGCGCGGTAAGTATCCCATAATGAAAAAACAGTATAGTTTACAAATCCTTTCGCAGTATGAATTTTATTATCACGTCCTCTGTAATTGTTATCATAGTCCATATTTAACGATGGATGAATGCAGCAATGATAAAGCGAGGTATAAAAACTCGTTAATTTTTCTTTCTCCGTAGAAAATACATTTATTTTTTGCAGTTGCTTTTCCCACACATCTTCCGCTTCTTTTTTATACTTTTCAAAATCCCAATGATCGGCCTCCATAATAAGGTTATATAAAGCTCCTTCAGAGCTAACCGAGGATATGCCCACTTTAACTAATAGAGGTTTGTCAGATTTTCCAAATTGTAAAACACATGCCTCCGAAATTATTTTCATAGAGCTATCGGCCGGAGAAGTGTTTTTTTTATTTTTAGAATATTGAATTTTTGTAAACGGTTTTGAAAATTTAATAGCGAAATAGCAGTGTTGCTCTTTAACCCAGGCTTCGCTGATTCTGTAACCGGCAATGGTAACACTATCGATAATTTTAATATTTCCTTCCAAAAGTTTATCACGGTGTAAAAGATCAAGTACTATGCTTGCTTCACTATTAGTGGGAAAAGTGTATCGGTGAATACCTGTTCGGGGCGTTACTGTTAGTTCCACTTTGGTTTTCTCGTCTTCTAAAAAGACTTCATAAAATCCGGGACTAGCTTTTTCTTTGGCATGGGAAAATTTTGATGAATATATCTTTTTGTCGAATGAAGATTTGGTACTCATTGGCATCAGTAAAATATCTCCCCAATCACTCACTCCTGTTCCGCTCAAATGTGTATGCGTAAAACCATAGATCGTATTATCTGAATAATGATATCCACTCGCTCCGTCCCAACTTCCATCAATTCTTGTATCGGGGCTTAACTGAACCATTCCGAAGGGAAGCACAGCCCCCGGAAAAGTGTGCCCATGTCCGCCGGTGCCTATAAAAGGATTGACATGATTGGTGAGTTTACCTTGAGCAAATAAGCTAAACGGCAAGTAAAATTTCAATAAAGCAAAGCAAAAATAGTTCCTCCTTTTCTTAAAACTATTAATATTAAATAAGCAGCTCATATTATTTTATCTGAATTGATAATTAACTCCCTTAACTGATGTTAAGAGCGTGGAAGGAGCATCTGTGGCTATGACTCGGCCTTCTATTTTTGGTGATACAGGTGAAAATTCAACTAAATATTCTTCTAGAACGTCGTGAAGCATTACTCCTTGCCTAACCGCGTTATGTACGTTTGGCATTCGGCATAACATATTGTCGGGATCTCCTTCCCTTTCACAAGCCGCCATTGTGGCTATGGGTTCAAAAGGTCCGTATTTGTGTTGTTGTTCAGTGAAATTATCTTCATAGGGTCCGAAAGGATGATCAACAGGCTTACCGGAAATTTTTGGCCAGTCTTTTGAAAGATCTTTATCAGGTCTTGGTTGTGAATTTACGAACGCAGCAAGATCCCAAGCCTCTTCATCGCTTAACTGAATGTTGGAAAATGAGGCACCTTGTGGCATGTTATATTTCACAAAACCTGCAAAGCGCGATAATCGATACAGTCCGGCTCCTTTATTATAACTATGCTTTCCCCATAAAGGAGGATATTGGTAACCCAAGCCGTCGGGGTTTAATTTTCCTTCTCCGTTTTCAGCATGGCAACTTTTACATTTTAAGGTGTATGTTATTTTTCCTTTTTCGGCATCGGCAGCCCGATCAAGGTATAACAAGTCTTTAATACCAGTGCCTTTTGGTTTTTCTCTTTTTGAGATATTTTTGCCCACCCATTTAATATATTCTCTGATCGCCACCATTTCTTTACTTGTTGTATCAAGTGATTTTCCATTCAGGCTACGTTCAAAACAATCGTTAACACGTTTAAAAATAGTTTCAATACTTCCCGATCGTTCACGAAATTTTGGATAAGTAGATGCCACGGCCACATAGTTATTTCCAAATGGTTTGGTGCCGGCCTCTATATGACAATTCTGACAATTCATTCCGTTACTTAAATGTGCAATTGTTCCTTTTGGCCCAAAATAAAACGAAGTGTTGCTAATGAGTAATCTTCCATATTTGATTTGAAAACTATTTGGCTCATCGGCTAATAAGGCTGTGTCCGGTGCCACGGCGTGTAGGGTATCTGTATTAATAGGGTTAGAATCTTTTTTTTCAGTCGCTAGTGCTATAACCTCTTTTTTTGGTATTTTAGGTGAAGAAAGATCAACGATGTTTAGAATAATAAGCGCTACAACAAGCAGAAGTAATAAGACAACGGTTTTAACCAATCGTTGAATAATTTCGATATAATTTTCTTCGGAATTATGTTTAAACCCATTCATTAATGCGAGATCACTTGGGGTACATCAAAATCAATTCCCTGTCGCCTCAAAATAACGGACGCTTTCCATCCGTAAAAGGCCAAGTAAACAAAACACACAACACCCACAATATAACTCCATTGAATGCCAAGTAAATGATCGCCGGCAAGCCATCCCTGAAGCAGGCTGATAAATCCGCCGCCCATGATCATCATAATCAGATAACTTGAGCCTTGGTTGGTGTACTTTCCTAAACCGGAAATGGCTAATGTAAATATACATGGCCATAACGTCGAGCAGAATAAACCCACGCTGATAAAGGCGTACACACTTATCATTTTATCAGCAAGAATTCCTACCATTAAGGCTGTAATTCCCATTAAAGAAAAGATTAATAATTGTCGCGCCGGATTACCTTTACTTAAAACGTCTCCTATGATCATGGCAACAATTACAAATGCATATAAATAAAAAGGAGTAAGATCATTATTTGCTAGTTTATTCACGAATAAAAAAACCCCGAAAGCAAGGTAGGGCATTATAAATCTCATAAAAGGTTTAATACCTTCCTTAAGGTTGAAAGCCCCTACAGCACCGGTCCATCGGCCAATCATTAAACTTGCCCAAAACAATGAAACATATGGAGCAATGTTATTGGTGGAAGTGTGTAAATGCTGTTTCATAAACTCAGGAAGGTTGGAAGCAGTAGAAACTTCTACACCCACATATAAAAAAATAGCAATCATACCCATTACTAACTGCGGATAAGCCAGCGCGTTTTTGCGTGGAGCAGCTAATGATGAAGCAATTTCTTCTTGGTGTTCTATCTTATTAGGAAGTGAAGAGAATTTAAAAAAAACAGCTACTACTATAAACGCAGCGCCTAAAATGAGATAAGGAATTTTGACCGATTCGATATTATCTAATTTAGCGCCGTTGGCTATTGAGCCAAATATGACAAAACTTACAAGCACCGGGCCAATGGTTGTTCCTACATTATTGATTCCTCCCGCTAAACTTAAACGTTGGGAGCCAAACCTTGAATCGCCAATGGTTATTGCAAGAGGGTTAGCGGCTGTTTGCTGAAGCGAAAAGCCCAAGCCTACTATAAACAAACCGGTAATCATTAAACCAAATGAAGAAGTTTGGGCGGCAGGATAAAACAAAAGTGTTCCGCTCGCAGATATAATTAATCCTAAGGCAATACCATTTTTATAACCTATTTTATTTAAAATATCGCTTCCGTTAAATTTAGATAACATTACATAAATAATGGAGCCTACTGTATAAGCCACGTAAAACGCGAAGGAGATCATTTGACCCTGCCACTGTTCAAGGTTCAGTTTTTCTTTAAATACGGGGATGAGAATATCATTACTGGCTGCTACAAAGCCCCAAAAGAAAAAAACAGAGATAAGAATCAGAAATGAAGAACTTGTTTTTTTCATGAAATAATAATTTACTCTAAAGTATAGGTTTTGCAGCTTGATAAAATTTTACACTCAATAAGTTTTTAACATAGTAATTACCATATAAATTTATCACAATATTTAAATTGAAAATAATTAAACTAATTTTAGGCATGGAATTATTAAGCCCTAAAAACTGGATTGATTACGAATTGTTGGATTGCGGTGATTTTGAAAAAATGGAACGCTTTGGTAAATACATTACTATACGACCCGAACCACAAGCGGTGTGGAAAAAAGTATATTCAGAATGCGAGTGGGAAAAAACAGCTCATGTGAAATTTGTGCCAAAGTCGAGTTCAAGTGGTGAGTGGAAAAAGCTAAAACAAATGCCCGAGCAATGGACAATAAGTTATAAGGTTAAAAGTTTAAAGTTAAAAGGAGAAGTGGAGTTAATATTTCGATTAGGCTTAACTTCTTTTAAACATGTAGGGATTTTTCCGGAGCAGGCTGTTAACTGGGAAAAGATTTATAGTTTTTTAAATGGAAAACAAAACGCTAAATTTTTAAATCTTTTTGCTTATACCGGCGGCGCAAGCATTGCCGCAAAAGCAGCAGGAGCAGACGTTACGCATGTAGATAGTATTAAGCAAGTGGTAAGCTGGGCTAATGAAAATATGCAAAAGAGCAAACTTGATAATATCAGATGGATGGTGGATGATGCTTTAAAATTTGTGAGAAAAGAAGTTCGTCGCGGAAATTTTTACGATGGAATTATTTTAGATCCTCCCGCTTTTGGCCACGGCCCTAATGGCGAAAAATGGAAACTCGAAGATAATATTCTGGAAATGATAACAAGCGTTCTTCAAATCTTAAACCCGGAGCAACATTTATTAATTCTTAACGCTTACTCTTTAGGGTTTTCTGCAATGGTTCCTGAAAATTTGTTACAACCTTTTGCAAAAAAACACAAAAGTGATTTAAAGGTTGGCGAGTTATTTTTAAAAGCAAAGAGCGAAATTAAACTTCCTTTAGGAGTTTGGGGAAGCCTTGAAAAAGAGTAAATTAAATTTTTACGGCCTGTAATTTACCTTGTATTCAAACAAGCCTTTTGTATTGGGCTGAATATAAAAATTGAAGTTGGTTAACGTTTTTAAAACTTCAGTTACTTTGTTTTTTTCCTCTGTTGAAAGCTCGTAAGGATTAATATAAGTTACTTCTTCAATTTTTTTATTCTCATTAATTATAAGGATTGCGTCGAATCTTTTATCTACCTTTTTTTCAATCAGTTTAACCCGGATTTCTTTAGCCAACGCATCTTCGCCACCGGCAAAATAAATTGTATTAGAAGGCGAATTAAAGTACTCGGTCTTCGATTTACCCGGCTCACTTTGGGCAGGGGCAGATTTAGGCTGTGTGATTCCGTCTCCTTCCTTGTTTTCTTTGGCTCGGGAGTCGGTGCTGTTTAAGACTGTTGAAGGATTCAGAGTTTTGGGATCTTGAGATGGATCGTTCTTAGATTTATTTTTAGAAGCGTTTTGTTTTTTTCTTGCAAGCCTTCCTTTATAGACCGACTCTTTTTTAAACTCGTCATTTTCGCTCTTTTTAAATTCATTCAATTCACCGTTGGCAGAACTCGATGTTTGCTTATCTGCGTTTAGATCATTCTGTTCCTTTTCGTCAGTATTTTTTAATTTGCCTGAAAAGTTAACCTCTTCAGAACTCGATTTAGAAATTGGCTTATCGCTTTCTTTTATAGCGGCTGCTTCTGCATCGTCAGCTTTTTCTTGAAGAACAGAACTTACTTCTCCCTGGCCGCTCCCTGCTTCCGAGGGTTTTAGAAGAGCCCTTAAACTTACACGCTTATCCTTATCAGAGGGTTCAATGTTTTTCGATTTACTTTTTTCCGCATCGGGCACTTTTCGCACCACAGGCTCCACAGCTTCCGAAGTTGGAGCGGATAAAGCTTTTTCTTTTTCTATGTTTATTATTTTTTCAGGTATCTGCGCAACATCTTTTTCCTGCAGATGAGAATTGCCGTTTAAAATAAAAAATACGCTTAAGCTTATTACCATAAACAATCCGGCAGCCGCAAACCAATATACTTTTTCGTTTTTCTTTTTTGGCGTGAAAAGCTGATCATGAATTTTTGTATCCAATTCATTTTTTAAATCAAGAGCTTCCTGATTTGATTCCAACGATTCAAAACCTTCTATAGCCTCACGGTCAAAATCATCAAGATCTTGGGAAGACTTGTTTTTAATGCTATTTAACAGATCTTTTAAATCTTTATGATGAGGCTGGTCTTTCATTAAGCAGGGCTTCCATTTTTAATTTTAAATTTCTTTTTCCGTTTTGAATATGGCTTTTTACTTCATTATTCGAATAGCCTGTTTGGTTTATAATATCGTTATACGATTTATTCTTTAAATAAAACAATTCAATACACACTTTTTGCTCATTATTTAACAGCTCAAGGGCTCTTTCCATAAGCGTAATCTGTTCTTCCTTTTCTTTGAGATGTTCGGCACTTGAAAAATCCATAACCAAATGAATGTTTTCTTTAAGTTCCAGTTCTTTTTTTAACGCGCTTTGGCGCTTTCTAAGTTCCATCAGGCAAAAATTCTTGCTGTACACGTATAACCAGCTTTTAAAAAACTCTATTTTGTGTTTTTTTAGGTCGGTCATTAGTTTACTGAATATCTGAATAACCGAATCTTGAGCTTCATCCTTGTTTTTCAGGTATTTAATGCATAAACCCAGCACTAAATGCCCGTATCTTTCATATAGCAAGCCCACAAAGGAATTATCCCCAGTTTCCAAAAATTTGTTAATCAAATCGCTATCGGAATAATCTTTGTATTTAATATTAACAAGCAATTAAAGCTATTTTACCGCTAATTTACCAAATAAACTATAATTGTCATTTAAAAGCAAATACTATATTTGTAATTAAGAAAAATTAAAACTGTTTAAGGGATATAAATATTTACTTTTCTTCTTTTGTTTGATCTCGCTCAGATTTCAACAGCCTTCTAATTTTGATACTAACGCCAAAATGAAGGCGATCTTTTTGTATAACTTTACACGGTATTTTGAATGGCCTGAAAACAAAAAAACAGGAAATTTTGTGGTATATATTGTTGGTAAAAACGACAATCTTATTACCGAATTAAAAAATCTTGCTTCCAAGAAAAAGGTGGCCGCACAGGATATTGAAGTTAAAAATACCTCTGCTTTTGATCCGGCAATAAGCTCTCAAATTATTTATTTATTATCAGATGTTTCCTCTGCGATTAAGGATGCGGTAGCAAAAAATAAAAATAAAGGCACTTTGGTTGTGGCAGAAAATTCCGGATCCTGTAAATTAGGTTCCAGCATTAGCTTCCTTATTATTGAAAGCAAGCTCAAGTTTGAGTACAGTAAAAATAACGCGGTAAAAGCAGGATTAAAAACAAACGATGATTTTAAAGCACTGGCCATAAATGTAGATTAAAAAATATTGGAAAAAATGAAAGAATTGCGCACCATAACAAGAAACCTCTTCCTCTGCCTTTTTTCGGCATGCGGATTATGCGGTTTTGCGCAGATAGATAAATTAAACAGAGCTACGCAATTATTGCAGGCGCGTACCCCAGATTTGGCTGTGCCCGTAATTGATAGTGTAGTTTTACACCCTGAAACAAAAAACGATTTTGTAAGCTGGACCACCCGTGGCTATATTTATTATGAGATTTATAAAAAAACCGATAAGTTCAGACTAAACTCTTCCCTGCGCGATACTATTATTTCTTCCATAAAAAAATCAAATTCATTAAAGCCCGATGAGGTTTCACTGGCTAATAACAAGCGGCTTTTATCAGGTTTAGCAAATCAATATTACAACATCGCCAAGGTTTTATTGCAAGATTCGCTTAACGATACCCGAAGCGCCAAAGCATACAATAAGTGCAAAGAGCTGTCGTTAATAGCTAAACCGGATACTAATTTTGCCATGCGTGATGTAGAATATTATGTGGCGGTAGGAAGCGTGTTTTCAAATATTTTTAACAACGATAATAAAAACACAAAGGCGCATGATATTGCGAAATTAGCCCATCTTAAGGTATTTGATATTGATCCTGACAACGCTCCGGCTAATATGAACATGGGATTAATGTATCTTAATCAGGGAATCAATCTTGTAAAATCATTAGATTATGGAGCTGATCTAAGCCAAATAGATGCCATTCAGGAAAACATTGTAAAGCTTGCCAAACAATCTGAACAGTTTATTTTAAAGGTATATAAGAAAGACAATAAAAATCCAAAAGCTGTTCAGGCACTCTATTATATCTACAGGATGTTGAATGACGCCGCAAAACAAGCGGAGTATCAAAAAAAGGCTAAAGATTTAAACATTAAATTAGATTAATGATGGCCTTTAGATTTACAATAGGCAGACGAATTGGTTTAGGTTTTGGAGTATTTATTTTGCTTACTTCCATTGCTTTTATTTTAACGGTATTTACAGTTAAAGACAGTAAACGCAGAACCGAAACGGTGGTGGGTCAGGTTACACCCAGTGTTGCTGAGTTAAAGGAATTAAATCTTTTACTACAACGTAGCCATACCGATATTTCAAAATGGTTTTATAATAAGAGCTTTAACGATGTTGAATTTAGGGAAGAGCTTAAAAATATTATTCAAAAAGAATATCCCAAACAAAAGGCTTCTTTATCAAAACTTTCAAAGAACTGGAATGACGAAGAAAAAAGGCAATTGAGAGTTATTTTTGGAAGAGTGGAAACATTATTCAAGGTGTATCAAAACGAAATTATCAGTCAGCTTAACAGTACGGAAGCCTACGAGGATGCAAATATTTATATGCTTGCCAGGCTTCCTTACGAAGACTCTGAAGTAAACATCAAAACAATTTACAAAAATCTTAATATTTTAATTGCAGCCAAACAAGCCTCAGCCGCAACCGTTCAGGAAGAAATGTTTAAAAAGTTTAATTTCCTAAACTGGTTTGTTGAATTATTAGGCGTTGCACTTTTAGTAGGCGGAATATTTATTGCCTTATTTACCACTAACTCCATTACAAAACCAATTCAAAAACTAAAAAAAATGCTTTTGTCAATGGGGCAGGGCATTTTGCCCAAGGAGCGCATCAGAGCTACACATGATGAAATTGGTGAGATGGGCACCGCATTGAATGAATTGATTCAGTCCATGCGCCAAACAACAGATTTTGCTAAGCAAACAGGTTCCGGAAATTTTAATGCTTCTTACACGCCTTTAAGCAAAGACGATAGTTTGGGTTTAGCGTTAATAAAAATGCGTGACGACCTTGCCGAGAACGAACGTTTTTTAGAGCAAAAAGTAATTGAGCGAACCGAGCAGGTTGTAAGGCAAAAAGAAGAAATTGAAAATAAGAACGAGGAGCTTGAAATACTTTACAAACAGGTTACCGATAGCATTCATTACGCTAAAAGAATTCAGGAAGCTATTTTGCCTCCCAATCATTTTATTGAAAAAGTTTTACCGCAATCATTTGTGCTGTATAAACCTAAAGATATTGTAAGCGGTGATTTTTACTGGATTGAAAAAAAGCACAAACTGGTTTATTTTGCGGCAGTAGATTGCACCGGCCATGGAGTTCCGGGGGCTTTTATGAGTTTGGTGGGGCATAACATTTTAAAAGACATTATTAATAATACCGCTATTATTAAGCCTTCGGAAATTATGGATAGGTTACGCGAAGGAGTTGTTAACACGTTACACGCTGATAAAGCCGGCCAAGAAACCAAAGACGGCATGGATATGACACTTTGTTGTATTAATTACCAAACACTTGAACTGCAATTTGCGGCGGCTTTTAACCCTTTATATATTGTACGAAACGGAATGCTTGTTGAACATAAGGCAAATAAATTTCCTATTGGAGCTTTTATTGGCGAGAAAACGAATTTTGATAACAATACTATTCAATTGCAAAAAGGCGATCAGGTATTTATTTTTAGTGATGGCTATGCCGACCAGTTTGGAGGGCCAAAAGGAAAAAAGTTTATGATAGGCAATTTCAGAAAACTTTTAATTCAAATAACAGAGTTGCAACCGGCCGCACAAAAACAGCAGCTAGATTCAATATTAACAGAATGGCAGGGCGATCAGGAGCAGGTAGATGATGTTTTGGTGATAGGTGTAAAAATTTAAGTCTTTATTTTCATTCTATGCGTGTAGTCACTTTTTACTTTTTCATATTTTTTCCAATATTTCTATTTCAGCAAAATCATACCCATTATAAAAATTTTAAAAGTACTATAGGAATTAATGCTGTTACAAACAATACCTTCTCTGCCCAATCTTTTAGTTTTACCCTGCCTTTGTATCAGGTTTTAGAAGATACGGTATCGGGTAACTTATTTATTACCACGCGCCAAAAAGATGCAAACGGCAAAGGCTTCACTAACAAAGGATATCATTTAACGATAAATAAAAACGACTCTGCGTGTTGTATACTAGAAGATAGTAAATTAGAAATTAAACTAAGCGGTGATAATTTAATTTATTCAAGTGAAACAAAATCAGGAAAGTATAACGCCAGTTTTGGATACGAGCAATTTGAATATACTTCAAAAATTATTTCCTATTTGCCTGAAAATAATTCAGGATTATCTTACGGGTTAGGTTTGATAAATGACAACGATAAAGTTTTAAAATGCATTCGCTTAATAGATGGGAACATTATTTGGACGGCAAAAATTCCATACAAATACAATTGGAACTCAGTTTCTCATCTTAACGACAGTGTGTTGCTAATTGCGGCAGGAGGCTTGCACGCCATTAATATTAACCGGGGCTCGTTGTGGAGCCATTCTTTTATTACCTCCGAAAAAAGTGAAAAACCATTTATTTATTCTTCCTTTAATACCGCAACATGCAATAATTTAAGCACCGGCATTACCACTTCGCGCGAGGAAGCGCAGGTAAACGAAATTGCATCTAATATCTTGGTTAGCGATAGTCTTATTTATTTTGCTTCAAAAAACGGCTTATTTGCATTTTATAAAACGGGAAACATTAAATGGCAAGTTGATTTATCTTCCTATCCGGTATCAAAATGTATTTTAAAAGAAAGTGGTAACCGTTTACTTTTAATCAATTTAGGTTTGGCAAAATATAAAGATAATACTGTTTTATATGGCAGGCCTTTTATAGCGGCTTTTGATAAGCATATTGGAAATTTATTAGCGCAAAATATACCCGATAACCTAAACGGTTTACTTGATGTTGATTTTAAAAAAGATGCTATTCTTTTAGCCGATAAAAACAAAGTAATTGAGTTTAGTGAAGATCTTCAACCGAAGATAGTGGCAGATATTATTGAAGCAAAATTTGGAAAATTTATTGAGTTTATAAATGGCAACGATTATTTTGTTGAACAAAAAGGTATTTATATGCCTCTTAATCGGATAAACGAGCAGGTTATTTATTTTAAAACAGATCATGGAAAAGTATTTGGAATGAATAAAAGCAATATTGAATATGAGTATCACTTTACCGAGTTGTATAAACTGAACAAAACGATAGGAGATAAAAAACTGATTTCTCAAAAAAACAAATCGTTGCTTATTAACCCAGATTCACGTATTTTACAAACATTTAATTGCGGTGAAAATGCCCTTGTAATAAAAAATAAAATCTATTTTGCCGACGGTTCTCTTTTGCACATTATAGATCTTAACAGTATAAACTAAAACCCGCTCCGAAGGATTTGCAATTCTTCGGCATAGTGTTTTAGTGATGGGTGTAAAATTTAATTTGTCCGGGGCTTTTCGGCTTCTTCAAAGTTCAAAGTTAATTCTACCCATTTTTGAGGAAGAACAATACTTTTATCGGTTAAATAATCCATTGCTACTAAAACACAAATTCCGGCTGCACACTCAATAAATTCATTGTTTATTTTTTTTGCAATGCTATTTTTTAGAGTGATGCTTTTTGTGCCTGTTTTTATCACTTTCGAAAAACAATATATTTCATCTCTTAAAAAAAGCGGTAAAATATAATCTAATTCAATGCGTGCAAGAACAAAGCCTTTTTCATCCCAATTAATATTTTCTTTATACACATCGTTAAAATAGCTTATGCGCCCTAATTCCGAATAGCTCAGATAGCAGGCATTGTTTACGTGGCCAAGCCTGTCAATATCGCTAAACCTTACCTGAATTGGCGTTATGTGTTTGTAATCTTTAAAAAGCATTATATGTTGCGGTGTAAAAGCTCTAAAGCTAAGTTTTTTAGTTGTTGTTTTTTATTTTGGTTAACCTGCAAAGTGTTTAAGTGTTCAATTGCTTTTTGGGTATGTTCATCTGCTTTTTCAAGGCAAAGTTTTTTAATTTCAAGTTCATCAAAAATGAGTTTAATTCCGCTTATTTTATCGCCGGAAGAAGTCTTATCCAGCGCCAATAATTTATGGAGTTCTTTTTGTTGCCTGCTGCTTGCCAGCTCTAAGGCTTTAAGAAGAAGAAATGTTTTTTTATTTGCCAATATATCTCCCCCGGGCATTTTTCCGAAATCAAAACCTTCTGCGTAAGCGTCTAAAACATCATCGAGTAATTGAAAAGCAATACCAAGATGCCGGCCAAATTCATAAATATTCTGTTGATCTTTTTTGCCCGCCCCGGCATGGATAGCACCCATTTGTAAACTGCAGCCTAAAAGAACAGCAGTTTTAAAAGAGATCATTTTTAAATAATCATCAACAGTAACATTGTCGGCGGTTTCAAAATTCATATCCATCTGCTGACCTTCGCAAACTTTAATGGCTGTTTGTGTAAAAAGTGAAACCAGTTGTTTGAATTCTTCCGCAGGATAATTTTCAAGTACCTTAAAGGCTTTTACCAACATTACATCACCGCTTAAAATGGCTATGTTGCTGTTCCATTTTTGATGAACGGTTGCTTGATTTCTTCTTAGCGGAGCCTGATCCAGAATATCATCGTGAATGAGTGAAAAATTATGAAACAATTCCACGCAAAGAGCCGAATTCAGCGCGTAATCAGGGGCTTTGTCAAACAAATCGCAGGCAATAAGGGCGAGTATTGGGCGCAGTCTTTTTCCGCCTAAAGACAATATGTAATTCTCGGGCTCGTAAAGTTCCTTAGGATTAAGATTATTTAATCCTGTCCTATAGTGTTCAAGGTGCGTAAAAAATAACCGGAATAAATGCTCGTACTGTTTCAAAATTTAAAAAAATAAAGCTGCCCTAAAAGTGTTTGGCTACTTCAAGTAAATAAGTGCCGTAACCACTTTTGGTAAGTGGCTGGGCTATTGCTATTAATTGCTCTTTGGTGATGTAGCCCATTTTATAAGCTACCTCTTCAATACAGCCAATTTTTAATCCTTGGCGCTCCTCAATAACCTGTACAAATTGCCCGGCCTGCATTAAGGAAGGAAAAGTTCCCGTATCCAGCCAGGCGGTGCCTCTGTCCATAATAGAAACTTTTAACTTTCCGCGTTTAAGATATTCCTTATTTACATCGGTAATTTCATACTCGCCACGCGGACTTGGCTTTAAATTTTTTGCAATTTCTATCACATCGTTATCATAAAAATACAATCCCGGAACCGCATAGTGTGATTTTGGTTCTTTGGGTTTTTCTTCAATGGAAAGCGCGTGATTGTTTTTATCAAATTCCACTACACCGTAACGTTCAGGGTCGCTTACATGATAGGCAAATACAACCCCACCATCCGGATCATTAATTTGCTGAAGCATTCTTCCTAAACCAACACCGTAAAAAATATTATCACCTAATATTAAAGCAACTTTTTCTTTTCCTACAAATTTTTCGCCTATTACAAAAGCCTGAGCCAAACCGTTAGGAGTTTCCTGGACCTGGTAAGAGAATTTACAGCCCATATTTTGGCCGTTGCCGAGTAATCTTTCAAAATGAGGAAGATCGTGCGGAGTTGATATAATGAGTATCTCATTGATGCCTGCCATCATTAGCACGGATAAGGGGTAATAGATCATCGGCTTATCGTAAATGGGCATCATTTGCTTACTCATTGCCAAAGTAAGCGGATGTAAACGCGTTCCTGAGCCTCCTGCCAGTATAATTCCTTTCATCTGTAGATATTATTTTTTTTTAATTACCATGCCTTCGCACTTGCCGGCTCAAACAGTTACTGGCTGTTTGCCCTGCCTGTATTTCTTTTGTGCTTGTGCGCTTTGGCACATGGCTATTTCATAATTTGTTTGTATGATGCAAATCTAATAAAATACTTTTAATGCTTTGGCATTCGCTTTTGAAGGGGCATAAATTGCCTAAAAGCCATCAAATTTGTGAATTAATGAGTGAGCAGGCCTCTTTGGTTATTGAAAAGAGGCTTTTCGTCGACAATTTTTCTTTATATTTGTTTATAGTTTTAATGCTAATTCCGGCTATGATTTGTTTTTATACTTTAGAAAACTAATGAATTACATGAATAAATTTTTAAAGAAGATACTTATTCTCACTATCTTTTTAATGAGCCTTAATGTTAATGTTTTGGCTCAGGCAGGCGTAGGGCCGGCACCTTATTGTATGCCTATGTATAGTCAAATACCATGTAATCAGCCAGGGCCTTCTAACGCTGGCGGTAATTTTGTGAATGACTTTATGAACAGTTTTAACACAACAGGCGCAGTTACTAATATAACTAATAACAATTCGGGGTGTAATGCTCAGAATTTTGCCGGTGTAGGCATAAGAAATTACTTTTATTTTGGTTGTACGCAATATTTGATAGTAAATCCCGGGCAGGTAGTGACCTGTAATTTTCAGTCGGGTAACGTTTATGCTCAAGGTTTTACTGTGTTTGTTGACTGGAATCAGAATGGCGTTTTTAATTTACCCGGTGAGCGCGTAACTTCAGTTCCCGGAGTGCCCGGGGCAGCAACTTTTAATGCTGCAAATTTTACAGTTCCGGCGGGGCAAGCGGGCGGAGCTTATCGCATGAGGGTTAGATGCGCTTATGCCACTACCGGATCTTCAATTGATCCTTGTATAAGTTATGGATTTGGAGAAACGGAAGATTATAATCTTTATGTAACACCGGGTAGTCCGGCCGGGGTTTTTACCGCAACTGCTTCGGCAAATTCACCTTTATGTAGCAGCGCAACTTTAAGCTTAAGCGTATTAAGTTCAGCATCTTCTACCATTCCTATGCTTTATACTTGGGCAGGGCCAAACGGTTTTGCCAGCAGTGTTCAAAATCCTACAGTGGCAAATGTAAGTTCGCTGATGGCGGGTGTTTATAGTGTAACTCTAAATCCGGGATCTTGTCCGGTTACCAAAACGGTTGCTGTTGTGGTAAACCCTACTCCAACCATTTCTACAGTTTCAAATACCGGGCCTGTTTGTTTAGGTTCTCCTTTATCGTTTTCGGTTAACTCCACAGTAGCAGGGGCTACTACTTATTCATGGTCAGGCCCTTCGTTTTCATCTAATCTGGCAAATCCCACAATACCTTCGGCGGCGGTTGCCAATACCGGAAATTATACCGTTACAGTAACCAATACCTTTACCAATGGAGGAGTATGTATCTCTGCAGGAACAACCTCTGCCGCAGTGGTGGCAGTGGCTCCGGTGGTTATAAGCCCCGCAACGGCCACTATTTGCCAAAATTCAAATTATTCATTAACTGCAACTGCTGTAGGTTCTACCTCTTATAGTTGGACGGGGCCGGCCTTTACTTCTACCCTTCAAACCCCGCAAATTACAAATGTATCGCCCCTAAACTCCGGAAACTATTCAGTTACAGCCTTTTATACAAGTCCAAGTACAACTTTGGTGTGTACCAGCACCGCTGTTTCTAATTTATCGGTAGTTCCCCGCAATGCGGTAGCTGTTGCTATCACCCAAAATACCTGTCAAAACACGATGGCTACTTTATCGGCCAATGCTACCGGGGCTGTAGGGTATGTTTGGTCGGGCCCGAACAATTATTTTTCTTCTGCGGCAAGCAATACACTTACAAATATTCAGCCCATATCCTCTGGAATTTATAGTGTTAACGCTATATTTGTAATAGGAACTGTGAGTTGCTCCACTTCTAACAGCGGAAGCTTAAATGTTGTGCCTGTGAATACCATTACGGTGAATCCACCGGTTTCGGTTTGTTATCCTTCCAGTTTTTCGTTAATGGCCAATGCTCCGGGCGCAGTTACCTATTTATGGGCAGGTCCCGCAAGTTATTCCTCGGGTCTTTCTAATCCGGTTTTATCTCAGCCGCAACCCTCTACTTCGGGTATTTATACTGTTACGGCCTCTTTTAATAATGGCAACTTAACTTGTTATAACAGCAATACAACGCAGATAACCGTTAACCCTATATTGGTATTTACATTAACGCCATTTACACGGGCTTGTTATAATTCTCCCCTTACAGTAAACGGTCCTGCCGGCGCTACTTCTTATACCTGGACAAGTTCTAATGGATTTACTTCCAATACACAGGATCTTTATATACCCGCTGTTTTGCCCAATCAAGCCGGAAACTATGTTTTAACTCTAAATCTTGGCCCTTGTATTACTTCGGCGGCAACTCAAATTGAAGTATTAAGCCCTATGCAATTAACATTAACGCCTAACAGCAAAACCATTTGCCAGGGCGATACTATTAAGATGGCAATGGGTGCAACAGGTGGAAGCGAGAATTATGCTTACCAATGGAATCCTCAGGTTTTTCTTGGCTCACCTACGGGAAGTGTTGCTTCGGGAATACCGCTGGGAACAACCATTTATAATGTAACCGCTTATGATATTGCTTGTCCTCAGTTCAGTTTAATGCACACCTTTACTGTAGAGGTTAACTTGCCTCCTAAACCAAATTTATCGTTGGAGAGAGACAATGGTTGTCAGCCACTATGCCTTTTTTATGATTCAAAAACCAAACAGGAAGCTTTAATTACTACTTATGATTTTGGCAGGGATATTAAAATGCAATCGGATAGCTTTACTTATTGTTTAACCGAACCCGGCACATATAATTTACGAATACTTTCAAAAGGAAAGAATGGATGTAACGGGGTTTACAATTATCCAACGCCCATTGTAGTTTATCCTATACCTCAAACACAGGTTTCGTTTAATCCTGAAGTTCCATCATCCAACAACAATGTGGTAACCTTTAATCCTTCGCATTTATTTGGCCCGGTAGTTAATTATGATTGGAGTTTTCAAGGGGCAAGCGGGGCAGGAAGTGACGATTCGGATACTCTTAAAAATCCTGTTCGAGTATTTGATAATGTAGGAAAATATCCGGTAATATTGATTTCTACAACAGATAAGGGCTGTAAGGATACGGTGTTTAAATTGCTGGATATACGCGATGAAATGTCGGTTTTTATACCTAACACATTTACGCCTAATTCTGATAACTTAAACGATGTATTTAATATTAAAGGTGTGGGATTAAAAATCGAAGGATTCAGTATGGAAATATTCGATCGCTGGGGCACTTCGGTTTACTTTACAAAAGATATTACCAAAGGTTGGGATGGCAGCATAAAAGGCGCAATGGCCACTGAGGGGGTATTTATTTATAAAGTAAAAATAATTGGTGCAAACGGCGAGGGTAAAAAAGAATATCTGGGCCATGTAACGCTTCTCCGCTAAATTTTCCCTTAAAACTTTTAATAAATGCTCCTTACAAAATACAGGGGGATTTTTATTTTTACTAAATATTTTACTAAAGATGAAACAGTACCATGATTTGATGCAGCATGTTTTAAATACAGGGGCTGCAAAAACTGACAGAACCGGAACGGGCACAGTTAGTGTGTTCGGATATCAGATGCGTTATGATCTGGCTGAAGGTTTTCCATTGGTGACTACTAAAAAACTGCATACCAAAAGTATTATTCATGAATTGCTTTGGTTTTTAAAAGGAGATACAAATATTAAATATTTAAAAGATAATGGTGTAAGCATTTGGGATGACTGGGCCGATGCACAAGGAAATCTAGGTCCCGTTTACGGATATCAATGGCGTAACTGGCCAACGCCTTCAGGAGGGCATATTGATCAGATTACGCAGGTAATTGACATGATAAAAAACACGCCCGATTCCCGGCGTCTTATTGTGAGTGCCTGGAATGTGGCCGATATTAATAATATGAAGTTGCCGCCATGCCACGCCTTTTTTCAGTTTTATGTAGCAAACGGAAAATTAAGTTGCCAGCTTTACCAACGCAGCGCCGATATTTTTTTAGGAGTACCGTTTAACATCGCTTCTTATGCTTTGCTAACTTTAATGGTTGCTCAGGTTTGTAATTTGCAGCCGGGCGAATTTATACATACTTTGGGCGACGCTCATTTATATTCAAATCACATCGATCAGGCGAAGCTGCAACTCACAAGGCAATTAAGGCCTTTGCCACAGATGAAAATTAATAAAGATGTAAAAAATATTTTTGATTTTAAATTTGCAGATTTTGAGTTATTGAATTACGATCCGCATCCGCACATAAAAGCAGCTGTGGCTGTTTAAATACATTCATACTTTTTATTAAATTATTTCATGATCGCGAATTTATTTCACCGAGGCAAAAGTTACCAGATCGATTTTTTTAAACCCATTGATATTTCTATTCCACTTGATAGCGCAAAGGGCCGGGTGAGCGCATGGCACGTTGAGCCTGTAAAAATTGAACCTGTAGTTAACGGCAATTGGGTGGGTGATGTGAATAAAGGAGGAAGCGTAAATTTCAGAAACATTACGTTTAATCCGCATGGAAATGGTACGCATACCGAATGCCTTGGCCATATCAGCAAAGAATTTTATTCCATTAACAAAACATTTTTAAGATATATGTTTTTGGCTGAACTTATTACAGTTCTTCCTCAGGAATTGGATAATGGCGATTTTGTGATTACTAAGAAAATGCTCCAAGAACATTTAAAAGATACAGACAAGCCCGAAGCCGTTATAATTCGCACACTTAGCAATGGGTTAAATAAGCTCACGCATCAGTACAGCAATACTAACCCGCCATATATTCAAAAGGAGGCAATTTTATTTTTAAATGAATTAAAAGTAGAACATCTTTTAATTGATATGCCAAGCATTGATAAAGAAAAAGATGATGGACAATTGGAAGCGCATCACGCATTTTGGAACTATCCTGAAGCTCCCTACCTTAACAAAACAATTACTGAATTAATTTATGTGCCCAACGAAGTACTTGACGGGGCTTACATTTTAAATTTTCAAATTGCGCCTTTTGAAAATGATGCCACGCCAAGCAAGCCTCTTTTGTATAAAGTGTATTAGTTTATTTGTCGTATTTCAGTTTTGAATAAATTAAAGCGTCAGAAAATTTATTGTTGTAAAACGTGTATTCACGGAGATGCCCTTCGTGTTTAAAATTTAATTTTTCAATCGCGTTAATGGATCGGCTGTTTTGCGGGTTAATAAGAGCTTCAACTGAATTCAATTTCATTTCGTTAAATTCATAATTTAAAACCTCTTGAAGGGCTTCGTGAATAATGCCTTTACTGTGGTGATCGCGATGTAGCGCATATCCAACTTCGGCGCGGGCATTATCTTTATGTAGCTTCACATAGCCGATAATGCCAATGAGTTCCGGTTTTTCTTTAAGATGTATTCCCCAATTAATACCAGATAGATTAGCAATATTTTCTGCAATCATCTCCACAACTTTTTCAGCATCCTCAATAGTTTTGGCTACAGGCCGTGGTATAAAGCGCATCACTTCTTCGTCTGACCTGAATTTAAAAATATCGGCGGCATCCGTTTTTACAATCTGTTTTAAATGAAGCCGTTCAGTTTCAAGTTCCGGAAAGGGGGTAAAGTTTATTTGCAGCATTTATAATTTATTTCGTTATCTCAAGTTTGTATAAATGATCCACTTGTTCATCATTGCCCAAATTAAAAACATGTGTATCAAATTTAGTGAAACCATGCTTCTCATAAAAGGCAATGGCGCGTGCGTTGTTTTCCCATACACCAAGCCAAACAAATTCTTTTTTTAATTCTTTGCCTTTTTCTATTGTAAATTCAATCATCCTCTTCCCCGCGTTTTTACCAAAGTGTTCTTTCAGAGTATAAACACGTTCAATTTCCATCGCGTTATTTCCAAAATTTTCAGATTGCGCTTCGTTAATATTTAATTTTAAATACCCAATATTATTATCTTTTTCTTTAATAAAATAAATAAGCGAATTTTCGTCATTGATCTCATTCAATAATTTTTCTTTATTGAAATTCGTCTGAATGTATTTGTTGAAGTTGGCTTCTGTATTCAAATGCCTGTATGTTTCAGAAAACGTCTGAACACAAATGTCTTTAAGCGCATTTAAATCTTTTTCTGTAACAGTAACAATCTTTAAAGCATCCATTTTATTTTTATTTTAGTACGAACCTGTTACCTACAAACCATAAAACATGATTTTATAGCGACTTTGTTTTTATATAAACATGTTTAATGTTTTTTTTACCCGTTTCGCGTTCATCCACTTCAAAATGACCCAGACTTTTTATCAAAGGCAACATTTTTTCAAATCCATAATTGCGCGAATCAAAATCAGGTTTTTTCTTTAAAATTAAACTGCCCAATTCGCCCAAAAATGCCCAGCCGTTCTCATCTGCTACATCTGAAATAGTAGCACTTAATAACTTAGTTAATTCTTCATCAATTTTAGTTATGGGAGGCGCTTTTGGCGGACTGATTTTATTGGTAGAACGCTGATTATTTTCGGCCTGTACTTCTTTTACATTAGTTTTTCTAACTTTTAAAATCTCTATATAAATAAACTTGTCGCAGGCCGTTATAAAAGGTTTCAATGTTTTCTTTTCGCCGATGCCGATCACTTTCATTCCTGCTTCTCTTAAGCGGGTGGCCAGTCGCGTAAAATCGCTATCACTGGAAACGATGCAAAATCCATCCACTTTGCCTGAATATAAAATATCCATCGCGTCAATAATCATGGCGCTATCGCTTGAATTTTTTCCGCTCGAGTAACTGTATTGCTGAATGGGTGTAATGGCGTTTTCCAACAAAACGTTTTTCCATCCCGAAACTGTGGGCTTTGTCCAATCGGCATAAATACGTTTAAACGTTGGCGTTCCGTATTTGGCAATTTCTTCAAACATTTCTTTTACATTTGAGTAAGGCACATTATCGGCATCAATCAACACGGCAAATCTTAAATCTTTTATTGTATCCATGGTTGTTTTAAGCCATCAATTTTTGTTTTCCGCTAAAAATGGCATTTCTGTTATAGAGCCTAAAGATATTAAAATCTTCTCTGGCACAAGCTTTTTATGGCTTTAAGTATGGATTGATTTTTTAACCTTAAACTATTCAAAAATGAAAAAAGTAATTATAACATTAAGCGTTTTATGCGGTTTAATAATGGATTCCTGCACTTCTACCAGCAAAATAACAGGCTCGTGGAAGAGCCCTAAGCAGAGCGATAAAATTTATAAAACTATTTTTATAGCCGCGCTTACCGGCAACACCGTTGCCAAATCAACCATTGAAAACGATCTGGCGCAGGTATTAAGTAAATACGGAGTAAATGCCGCAAAAAGTATTGATGAATTTCCTCCCAATTTTAAAAGCGATAGTGTGAATAAAGACGCATTAATGAGCCGGGTTAAAAGAAAAGGCAGTGAGGCAATTTTAACAGTATCCTTGCTTAAAAAGGAAACCGAATCTCGCTATACCAGGGGTGCCTACGCACCAATGGGTCACTTTGGGTATTATGGTAATTTTGGCAGCTACTATAATAATTGGTACCCATATGCCTATAACGATTCTTATTATACGAAAGACGAAATTTATTATTTGGAAACTAATCTTTACGACAGTGCTACTGAAGAATTAGTATGGTCAGCCCAGTCGCAAACCTATAGTTTCAGCGGCTTAACAGATCATTCTAAAGAGTTTAGTAAACTAATAGGTGATAAATTAAAAGCAGATGGCATTTTAAAATAATTCCCGTTTAAACTGGGATTTTTTTACCCCATTTTTAAACTTTTTTAAGAAAAATACGACATGAAGCATTTGCCCACCCCTTTTAAATAGAGTTAATTTAAAAGCAGTTATGTAATTATAATCGGCATAACGTTTTTATGTATCTTTAAAAAAAAATATTTTATGAGCAAAGGATTAATTATTGTTTTAGTATTCGGAGTAATAGTTTTATTTGGCGGAGTTTGGGCCTGTAATAAGCGCAATAGTTTTGTGGGCTTACGCGAAAACGCAAAGGCACAGTGGCAGCAGGTTGAAAGTCAGTATCAACGTCGTTCGGACCTTATTCCAAACATTGTGGCAACCGTTAAGGGAGAAGCTAATTTTGAAAAATCAACTTTAGAAGCGGTAATTAACGCGCGTGCAAAAGCAACTTCGGTAAATATTAATCCGGAGAATCTGGATGAAAATTCGATGACAAAATTTAAGGCGGCTCAAGGCGAATTAAGCGGAGCACTTTCGCGTTTATTGGTTGTAAGCGAAAATTACCCTAACCTAAAGGCCAACGCCGCCTTTGCTGATTTAAGGGTGGTGCTTGAAGGAACAGAAAACAGAATTGCCGTAGAGCGCATGAAATACAATGATATTTCTCGCGACTACAATAAAGCCATTCAATATTTTCCTGGAAACATTTTAGCCGGAAGCATGATTCCGATGCCTTATTTTGAATCAGAGCCGGGTTCTGAAAAAGCACCCAAAGTTGAGTTTTAATTTTTTAAATTTTTATTGAATGCCTACCGCGCGTAAATTTTTTAATGCAAAGGAGCAAGAGCTTATTGTTGAAGCAATTGCCAAAGGCGAACTTCAAACCTCCGGAGAAATTCGTTTGCATATTGAAAATTTTTGTTTGGGTAACGAATTAAAAAGAGCGGCTGAGGTTTTTAAGAAATTAAAAATGCATGAAACCGCCGAGCGAAATGGCGTGTTAATTTACATTGCTGCGCTCAGTCATAAAATTGCGGTGATTGGCGATGAAGGCATTCATCAAAAATTGGGAAATGAGTTTTGGCAAACCTTAGTTGCTAAATTAATTGCGCAATTTAAAGCAGATAAAAAAGCACCCGCTTTGGCCGCGTGCATCATTGAATGCGGTGAGCAGTTAGGAAAATATTTTCCGCGCGCGCAGGATGATAAAAACGAACTCACAAATACAATTTCTTATTGATTATGAGAAAGATCATCGCGCTTTGTTTATTTTTTATTTTTAATGTTAGCCTTGCTCAAATTGCCTCAAGGCCAAGTCCGCTTAAATTATACAATAATCTGTCAAAGGAATTTCCTCAATTTTTAAACAGCGCGCAGGCTGCTCAGCTAGAAGAAAAACTAGAAGTATTCAGTAACCAAACTTCCAACCAAATTTGTGTGGTGGTGCTGGATGACCTTAACAACATGGAAGCGGCGGATTACGCTACAAAAATAATTAACGAGTGGGGCATAGGGCAAAAAAGCAAAAATAATGGCGTAGTGATATTGGTAAAACCTACGGGCGGCTCGGGCGGAAGAGACCTTTTTATTGCCGTGGGTTACGGATTAGAAGGAGCTATTCCCGATTTAGCCACCAAGCGCATACGCGACGAAGAAATGTACCCTTATTTAAAAACGGGAGATAATTTTACGGCCCTGGATAGAGCTACCGATAAGCTGATGCAATTGGCAAAGGGCGAAATTGATGTGGTGAATTACACGCGAAAATCTTCTCAAAAAGGCAATCGGTCGGGTAAAGGTTTTCCGTGGATTTTTATTGTTATTATCATTATTCTCATCATTAAAAGTATGTTTGGCGGCGGCGGCGGGCGCACTTTTGGCCGTAGCGGCATGATGTTTTGGGGAGGCAGCGGTTTTGGCAGCGGCGGCTTTGGAGGCGGCGGTGGCGGCGGTTTCGGTGGTTTTGGGGGCGGAAGCTCGGGCGGCGGCGGTTCGGGCGGAAGATGGTAAGGTTTTTTATTTTGTAATGAAAAAATTTAACCCTTAAAATCATCCTTCAATTTACGACACCAACCCACAAAGAAATTTTAAGCGGTAAAAGGCTTATTCTATAAAAAATTTAACATTTATTTGCAAATTAAAAACTAATCTATATATTTGTCCTATAAAACATTATAGATTACGCCGTTGAGCAAACAAAAAAACCGAAGCGCAAGAAGCACTTTTAATTGAATTGCAAAAGCAGGTTGAGGCTTTAAAGAAAGCGAAATAACCAATGCTTAACGCATTAACTTTCTAATAATATGAAAACAACATATTTTATTCTGAGTCTTTTGACTTTAGGCTTATTTTTTAACGCCTGCAAAAAGGATACTATATGTAATGATCCCGCCAACCCAAGGTGTAAAAATTACGACGCCTGCCATGGCAGAGCAGCAGTAAGTGCAGATTTTAAAATTTATGAAAACGTGGGTAGTATTGGCATGTTGGTAGAAGCAGATACAATTTGGTTTAATAGCACCTTAATGCTTTGGGTACAAAACCATAAAAACGATTACAAAGAGTTATCTATAAATTGGCGCGTTAAGTCAAGCTTAGGTTTTAATCAAACTTATTCGGATACACTAGTGAAATTTAATTATTGGAATATGCTTCCCGCCGCATCTTTTTATACCGTTACCTGTACCATTACAAAAAATATAGGGGCTTGTACAAATTTAAAAAGTGTTGATTCTCTAAGTAAAATATTTTACATATGGCCAAAGCAATTCCCAAACGATGATTACGTTATTAATGGCATAAATACCTATAAATATCTACCAATCTATGGCACTTATAAGGGTTATAAAAACAGCAACCCGAGCCAACAGGTTTACGTCACACTTTTTGACACCGTTATTCAACCCCAATATTTTAAACCTTGTGAAAGCGGCGTTCCAATACAAACAAAAACTCAATGTAATTTAATTCGTAATTTGGCTTATAATAATTACAGTACCGAAAATACATCTTTAGCAAATGGCAATAACTTTTATGCTAAAGGGGCATCAGGTATCGTTTTAGGCGATGGGTATACATGTGCGGTTTTTAATCCGCCTTGTTATAGTTCTAAATATTTTATTGGTTACAACGGCATTGCATGGACTGATCTTTACAATTCAAAAAAGGTATACATCAATTACAGTTTTCCGGATACATTAACAAACACCCTTGTAAAAGATTTTTTTACAGGTTATAAAATAAATTAAAAACATATTTATTATGAAAAAATAAATAAAATATTTTTAAGCATAATTATTGTTATAACACATCTTAAAACATTTGCAAATAACGATACTTTGAAACGCAATGCAATTTACCTTAATGCTACAAAATGTATAGCGGATGATATACTCAGTTCTGGAAATACTTACCTTGTACTTGGATATTTTCACGGTTTTAATAATTTTAGAATTGACCTAGGGGGCGGGCCAATTGTATATCATAAAAGTAATGGTGACATATTAGGTATTAACGTAGAGGAAATGAAAGGAGTTTACATGGCTTTTGAAATTGATCAAATTTTTTAAAACAATTTATACCTTAGAATTCAACTTACATATTGCTATACATTTATACGGCTCCCTATACTACTTGTGCCTTGCAATGACGGAAAGGTTTCGGAATAGCAGTATTATAATTTTAATTCAAATGATGCTTGGGGCCGCGCTTCATGATCATGGCGGTGATAAAAGCCCCGCTTAAGCCTATTAAAATTAATGGAAATAATTTACCCGTTGTGGCTTTGCCTGCTGAAAGGGCGGTGATCTGTTCGTTAATGATGGTCGAAAAGTTTTCGATCTTTACTTTATCCGGCGATTTTACTTGCCAGTCGTTTAAAATTTTTAAATACTCGGGGCTATTATAGTATTGAACAGCAATGTCTCTGAACTTCCAGTTAAATTCAATGTAATTGTAAAGGCTTAACACCACTGCGGCAACAGCCAAAACCGTTAGTGCCATTCTCACCGCATCTTTACCGCTGATAATTCCTCCAAAATCTTTTTCACGCACTTCACGTATGGCAAGCACAAAAAAAGGAATGATCATAAATATGGCTACAATATTGGAATAATAAAATCCGAAACGTGTAAGGGTAAATCCTCCCAATAAAATAATAAGCTTGTATATAATTACAACAATGCAGTAAAGAAGTCCAATGTTAAGCGCGCGTTTGTTCATGCTTAACCATTCATGCTTATTAAAAATTCTTCGTTGGTTTGCGAACGGCGTAATCTTTCCAGTAAAAACTCCATCGCTTCCTGTGGGTTCATGTCTCCTAAATGTTTACGTAAAACCCAAAGGCGTGATAACGATTCCTTATCAATTAAAAGATCGTCGCGACGGGTTGAAGAGGCTAAAAGATCAATAGCGGGATAAATACGACGGTTAGATAATTTTCTGTCCAACTGTAATTCCATATTACCGGTCCCTTTAAATTCTTCAAAAATAACCTCATCCATTTTAGAACCTGTTTCAGTTAAAGCAGTAGCGAGGATAGTTAAAGAGCCGCCATTCTCCACTTTACGTGCGGCACCAAAAAAGCGTTTTGGTTTGTGTAACGCATTTGCATCTACACCCCCGGTTAAAACTTTACCGCTGGCAGGAGAAACCGTATTATAAGCACGCGCTAAACGTGTGATACTGTCTAATAAAATAACAACATCATGTCCGCACTCTACCATACGTTTTGCTTTTTCCAAAACAATATTGGCTATTTTAACATGCTTTTCGGCGGGCTCATCAAATGTGCTGGATACCACTTCAGCTTTAACGCTGCGTGCCATATCGGTAACCTCTTCCGGACGTTCATCAATTAATAAAATAATTAAATAAATTTCAGGATGATTATGCGCAATGGCATTGGCCACGTCTTTTAGTAAAACTGTTTTACCGGTTTTTGGTTGCGCAACAATGAGTCCGCGTTGGCCTTTACCAATAGGCGAAAAAAGATCCATCACACGGGTGCTCATGTTTTCCTGAGGATGACCGGTTAATTTTATTTTTTCATAGGGGAACAAAGGCGTTAAATATTCAAACATCACACGATCTCTTACAAAACCCGGATCGCGGCCATTAATTTTATCAACCTTTATTAATGGAAAATATTTTTCGCCTTCTTTTGGAGGACGAACGCCACCTTTAACAACATCTCCGGTTCTTAATCCAAATAATTTAATTTGCGATTGAGAAACGTAAACATCATCGGGTGAATTTAAATAATTGTAATCAGGGCTTCTTAAAAAACCATAACCGTCGGGCATAATTTCAAGCACACCGGCGGCAAAAACAATATTATCAAAATTATAATAAACTTTTTCGGGCTTTTTTACGGGAACAACTTCCGCCTCGTGATGTGAGTTTTCAGGAGCTTGATGTGTTTCTTCGGTTTCTGCATTTTGAACAGGCACTTCATGATTTTCAACTGAACCCTGATCTGAAGTTTCGTTGGTATTTTCAGTAGTATCATTTTTTACTTCCTGAACAGGCTGAACGGAATGCTCTTCATCTGAAGAAGAATCGGTGGATTCGGTTACCGAATGTTCCACAATAGGATCAAGCTTTACTTTACGTGGACGTTTTTCTTTTTGCTCTTTGTCTTTTTGATCTTTAGTGTCTTTATCTTTTGCCATGTTTTATTTCTTAGAGAATTTCTGAAATTATTTTTTAATTGTAATTGGGATGAGGTTTATAGTAGGAAGAAGTTAAGGTACTGAAATAAAATTTCCTTAAAAAAGATTTGCTTGACTTATAAGTTCTAACCGTAAATTATTATAAAATTTGATTTTTTTGCCGGATTAATAAAACGCAAGAAAATGCGCTTGTCAGTAATACATTACAATATTAGTGAAAATAATTATACCTGCAAAAAATATTTAGCATCAAAAATATCTTGTAAGGATTATTTTTCCAGCAAAAACTTATTTAATTTATCGGTTGTTCCGCTAAAGGAAAATGCTTCACTTACTTGATAAAAGTTAGCCTTATCATAGCAATAAGAATACGCGAATTTAGCATAGTCTAATTTATCATCATCCATGCCAAGTAAAGAGCAAATCCCTTTTATCTGTTGAGAGGTCATGCAGGCGTTTTTTACTGCAAGTTTCGCAGTGCTAAGTTTTGCGGAAGAAAAAGGAGTATCATCAATTCTGGAACGAAGCTTTTCGAAGGAATCTTCAGCCATAGGAGCGTTACACGAGGTGTTAGCCGGAGCGGGTATAATTACCGGTTGAATGCTTGCATCTGAGCCCGGTTTTCCCGGCGCGTTTGGTGATGAAAAGGAGGAATTTGTTATGGTAGTAGTAGTAATGATGGTTGATGAGGCGGAGGTTAAAGTGTTTGTTGTTTCAGCTAAATTTGCTTTTTTTGGATTTTTAGGCGAAACAGGATTGACGGCGATGGAAGCGGGATTTGCCAAAGTTATATTATCTGTAGCGGTGGGATTGGGTTTTTTAGTAGTTTTTGACGGATTTTTTTTAGGAGTTACAGTAGCGGTGGTAACCACTACGTTAGTGGGTGCTGCAGAAGTGCTTGTAACTATTGTGTTTCCGCTTTCTTCAACATTCACAGTAATGTTTACCGATGGTGAGGCTGTAGACGAAGTGCCTGTTGAAATAGTGGCGTTCTCATCTATAACTTCTTGGCCGGCATTGGTTAAAGGATTTTCGGCCGTGTGATACTGAACTGTTGGCGCGTTGGTGCGTGGCGCGTTTACCAGTTCAACTTTACCAAAGTATTGTAATTTCATTGCAAGCTTGGTGTTTTTTTTGATTTTAAGAGTATGCTCATAGCCCATTTCAGGCATCATGTTTTGCTTTAATATAGGTAATGATTTATTTTCGAACTGAATGCGTAAGCTTAAAGCCTGCGCATTTAAGTCAATTACTTTAATATTAGTTTCAGGCTTATCGTTTTGGCGTATACCATTTACATACGCGTAAAAACCTTCACCATCTTCCGAAAAAATAACGAGGTTATAATTATTTTGCGCGCCGCTGTATAATCCTGAAAGTATCAGCGAAACAAAAAGTAATGCTTTTTTCATTTTATAAGAGTTAATGTTAATTATCTTTTACAAGTGCCATGCCAAAAAATAACCGCTTAGTTAAGGGATGTTAAAACTTAAACAAATTTTTCACCTTTGTTAACTTTAACGTCGTTAACAAAATTGCGAATCATTTGTTCATCCTGTTTTTTACAGATCATTAAAACTCCTTCACTTTCTACAACAATATAATCTTCCAAACCCTGTAATACCACTAATTTATCGTTAGGTACCTGAATAATGCAATTTTTAGAATCGTAAAGCATTATATTTTTGCCTACCGAAGCATTGTGTTTTTTATCTTTTTTTAAATGCGTATAAAGGCTGCCCCAGGTGCCCAAATCGCTCCATCCTATAATGCTTGAACGCACGAACACGTTTTCAGCTTTTTCCATTACGCTGTAATCAATTGAAATATTCTTACAAATGTTATAGGCTTTATTTATAAATTCTTGTTCTTTGGAGGTATTATATTCGTCCCAACCTTCTTTAAAAACATACGCCAATTCAGGATCGTGAGTTTCAAGAGCTCTTAGAATGCTGGCAGTTTTCCAAACAAAAATGCCTGAGTTCCATAAAAAATCGCCGCTTTTCATAAAGAATTGAGCCATTTCATGATCGGGTTTTTCGGTAAAGGTTTTCACTTTAAAAATGCGTTTATCCTTTTCATCCGCAGGCTTATCTATAAACTGAATGTAACCATAACCTGTATCGGGTCTGTTTGGCTTTATTCCTAACGTAATCAAATTATCCCCCTGCTCGGCCTTTTCAAAACAAGAGTTAATGGCTTTTACAAACGTATCTTCTTTTTTTATCAGATGATCGCTGGGGGCAACAACCGTTATGGCTTTAGGGTTTAGCTTATGTATTTTATACGATGCGTAGGCAATGCAAGGCGCAGTGTTTTTACGCGCAGGTTCGCACAAAATATTTTTAAAAGGCAAATCGGGCAGTTGTGTTTCCACTAATTTTGAGTAGGCCTGACTGGTTACTACATAAATGTTTTCTAACGGACAAACTTTTAATAGTCTGTCGTAAGTTTGTTGTAATAAGGTTCGTCCACTGCCAAGAATATCTAAAAACTGTTTTGGATGTTTGGTTGTACTCATTGGCCAGAACCTTGTACCAACGCCTCCGGCCATTATTATCGCATAATGATTTTGCATAAATCGCTACAAAAATAGGAAAATAATGAAGTGGATATGTTATAAAATGTTTAAAAACAATTAATTAAAAGAAATAATCGTATATTTGCACCCGATAAGTAAAAATTACCTCGCCTATTTTTGTCGGCATGAAAGCATTAAAGCAGGTATTTCTTAGCTTTAATGTATTAACTTAAAAATTAAAAAATGACTTTTGAAGAATTAGGTCTTAACAGCGACCTCTTAAAGGCTGTATCCGAACTTGGGTTCACTTCTGCAACTCCAATTCAGCAACAAACCATTCCATTATTATCAAGCAAAAAAACCGACTTAGTTGCCCTTGCGCAAACAGGTACCGGAAAAACTGCAGCATTTGGTTTGCCAATGCTTAACATGATTGATTGTGATAACAGAACCGTTCAATCATTGATTCTTGCACCAACACGCGAGTTATGTGTTCAGATTACCAACGATATTAAAAACTACGGAAAATTTATTAAGGGATTTGGTGTAACTGCAATATATGGCGGTGCCCGAATTGATGGCCAGATAAAAGATATTAAACGCGGTGTTCAGGTAGTTGTTGCCACTCCGGGCCGTTTGATAGACATGATTGAGCGCCGTGCAATTAGTTTAGCTACCGTTAAAATAGTTATTCTTGATGAGGCGGATGAGATGCTGAACATGGGCTTTAAAGATGATCTGGATATTATTCTTAAAGAAACTCCAAAAGAAAAAAATACCTGGTTATTTAGTGCTACCATGCCCAAGGAAGTTGAGCGTATTGCGCGTACTTACATGACCACGCCAACCGAAATAAGCACGGGTAAGAAAAATGAAGGTGCCGATAATCTGGAGCATATTTATTATCAGGTTCAATCACGCGATCGTTATTTAGCTTTAAAGCGTGTAGCGGATTATTATCCTGAAATATTTGGAATTGTATTTTGCAGAACTAAAGCTGAAACTCAGGAAGTAGCGGATCAATTGATAAAAGATGGTTACAGCGCCGATGCTTTACACGGAGATCTTTCGCAATCTCAACGTGATTTTGTAATGAAACGTTTCCGCAGCCGTTCGTTGCAAATGTTGGTTGCTACCGATGTAGCGGCTCGCGGATTAGACGTGAACGATGTAACGCACGTTATAAATTATAATTTACCCGAAGATGTTGAAAATTACACGCACAGAACCGGTCGTACGGCCCGTGCAGGAAAATCTGGAATTGCAATAGCTATTATTACTCCAAAAGACAGTGGTAAAATAAAAGATATTGAGCGCATCATTAAAAAGAAGTTTGAGAAAAAAGATGTGCCTAACGGTGTTGACGTTTGCGAAAAACAATTGTTTAATTTGGTTCATAAATTACACGATGTTGAGGTGAAGGACACTGAAATTGAAAGCTATTTACCTGCTATTTACGAAGAGCTAAAAGACCTTAGCAAAGAAGAATTGATAAAGCGTTTTATAAGCGAAGAGTTTAACCGTTTTCATGAATATTATCAGGATGCTCCGGATCTTAACATGGTAAAGGGAAGTGTGGATGGAGCGTTTGGAAACAGCCGCAGTACCCGTTTCTTTATAAATATGGGAATTATGGACGGTTTTAACCGCAGCAGTTTAAAAGACTTTTTGGCGGATACTGCAAAAGTTCAGCCCCGAATGATTTTTAACCTTGATATTAAAAACAGTTTTTCTTTCTTTGAAACAGAAAGTAAATTAGTGGATACTTTTTTAGCAATTAATTCAGCAGATGTTGATTTTAATAACCGTAAAGTTTCATTAGAAGTTAGTAAACGCAGAATGGGCGAGGGCGGCGGAAGCAACGAAGGCAAACGCAGCGGCAGTAGTTATAGTGGCGGCGGAAGCAGTTACAAAGGCGGCAGCAGCAGTGGCGGCGGATATCGCGGTGGCGAAGGAAAGCGTGAAGGCGGATTTAAACGTCCGCGCACAAGCAGCTCCGATAAACCAACCTTTAACAAAGAAAAGTCTTTCGGTTCTAAAGAAAGATCGTTTGGCAAAGATGAGGTCGCAAAGAAGAAAAGCTTTGGTAAAAGCAGGTTTTAACTACACATAATACAAAAAGACCGGAGTTAATTTTCCGGTCTTTTTTTCTTTTATAAAAGTTTAGCTATTAAAGTTTAATTATCTTTTTATAAGCGGAATTGTTATTAGTGTTCACTTTTACAAAATACACTCCCGCGCTCAGTTTTTCGGTTGATATTTCTTGTGTAAAAATTCCTTTTATTTTTTCCTCACTTTTAACCGAAATAACTGTTTGTCCGGTTATATCAATTACCTCAATACTAACTTCTGAGGGGCTTTCCCTATTAAGCATAATAGTACATGAATTAGAAAAAGGATTTGGAAACACCTCAACATTGTTCTGTCCCTTAGTAATTTCATTAACTCCAACGTTACTGCAAAAACCGGGGATATTGGCGTCTAACCAAGCGCCGCGCTTAGCTACCCATTGTTTAAGATCATCTACCTCGCCACTGTATGTTGCCCCGGACTGTATTTGCGGATTAGGAAATATATAGGCACCCATAATAGGAAATTGCTTGAAATTTCTGCTTTGAGATTCACTTAAAAGCGTTGCTGTTTGATCAATGAACTGATTTATCTGTGCGTTACTTAAAATACCTAAGCGTAAGGTATGATAGCGGCAATACAGTTTGTTTTTAAAATTTGCATCCGTCATCAACTTAGTCCACCAGGTTGGAATGGGAGAATCATCATTAGGAATATCAAACTGCCAAGCCGATTCGTTAAACGAATTGCCATAATTAGAGTTGTGCCAGGAAATATCGTAATCCCAAACGGGACCAATGTGCATTTTGCCGCCATCCATAATATTATCCTTATAGAGGTAAGTACTTAAACGATAAGCGTCAGGATTTTTGCTAATCTCATTAATAATAAAAAAGTCGATAAAGGAATTATCCTCAATAAATTTTTTATATCCGGTAACAGGATCCGCAAAGTTGGAAGATTGCATGACAGTTTCAAAACTATCTGTTACACTTTTAATGTAATTCTTTTGTTGAACAGTAATTTCACTTTCATTGGGATAGTTATATTGGTAATAAAATTTAGCGTTGGTAGCTGATAATCCGGGATTAAGGCTGTACCATCCCGGATTATCGGTTCTATCTATTTGAATAATATATCCCCCGGTAATATAGGGGAATGAGTTATCGGCTGCAGTTAATTTTGCGATATCCACTCTGTTTTTGTCGCGTTTAATTTGTTCCATTAGTGTATAAACCCCAAAGTATTCACCGTTAATAAAAAGTTCTACCAAACGATATCGCGGGCTATAATGTCCCATGGAAGTATATAAATATTGGGTTAAGGCGTTGCGCATTAAGGTTTTATCGCTGTATCCGGGAGTTAAAACCCAATCACTCTCAATAGGCATGCCCAGTAATGAGGCCGGGGTTTCTACCGCACCGCTGGCATCTGTTAATTCAACTTTAATGTTCTTTTTTTCATATCTTTTTGAACTGCTTCCGCGTAAGTGGCACATTGCTTTCCCGCTAAAATCGTTTTTAGGATCAGTTATATAATTGCGCCCTCCATTATTATTAATAATTCCAAAATCTGAAAGTATAGAAGTTGAAGTTAAATCCTGATTATTACTGGTGGTTAAAAAAACTAATGGCAGATTTGATGAATTTAATACTACGGGTTTGGCCGGAGCGTTTGAAAATTTGATGCTCCAACTAGTGAGCGACCCTGTATTAGGACCTGAAATAAAATCTTTTATATAAAGAGTCCAATTGCCATTTCCTGCTTTTTGCGTGTTAAAACGGCCTAAATTGCCAACCGGACTATAAATACCGTTGTAGGGAGCCGAACCGGTTGTAATGGATAACGGGGCACTATTATTAAAAGTAGTGTTCGCAAAGTTAGTACCGCTGCAACTTAATACTCCGCTTAAATCTACAATTATACCTGATGGGGATTTTAGATAAATTTGTACTTCTTCCACTGCAGGATGAATAAGATTTATAAAAACTTCTTCAATGCCAAACACACTATCAATTAATGTTGGTGATAAGCCCGAAACGGCAATATTAAAAGGGGTTTCTTGCCCACCATTATTTAAAACACTTCCACCGGCGCCGGTAAATGTTTGGCTCTGGGAGTTAATATAAACGCTCGCTAATAAAAAAATAAATATTTTTTTCATCAATTAATTATTTATGGTTAGTAAAACAACTCTTACGTGGTGGTAAGATGGTTATTAGTTTAATACAAAAATTATGCACAGCAAATTATTAGCTCAAAAAGCTAATTTAATAGCCACTTTGGGTATAAAACACCCCAAGTTATATAATTTTTTGAATCAACGATCGAGATTACCGAAATCCAATTTTTTTCTTTGAAGTGCCAAAACTCCGCGGCAAATCAACACAAAAAACGGAATATACATGGTTACTTTTGGAAGATCATAATGCTCTAAAATAACTTCTGCCTTTCGTTTTAAACGTTCGGCAATTAAATACATAGCCGGAACTAAAAGCAAGGTTAACACAGTGGCAAATCCTAAACCAAATATCATTGTCCAGCTTAAAGGGCCCCAAAACACAACATTATCTCCGCCAAAATGAATATGCGGTGCGCCATGAGCCAACAAGCCCTCGAAATCAATATTTAAACCAACGGCCAAAGGGATTAATCCCAGAATCGCTGCAAAGGCAGTTAAAATAACAGGTGTCATACGAGTTCTTCCGGCATCTACGGTGGCTTCATACAAACTAACGCCTTTGAGCCTTGCCTCTTCTGCAAATTCTACTAACAAAATTCCGTTTCTGACGACAATTCCGGCCAAAGCTACAATACCAATGCCTGTCATTACAATACTCATATCCATTTTAAAAATTGCTGTTCCTAATAGCACACCAATTACACTAAGAACAATCTCCGACAAAATTATAACTGGCTTGCCTATGGAGTTAAATTGAATGACAAGAACAAGCAATATTATGCCAATGGAAGTTTGCAAAGCACTTCCTAAAAAAGCGCCGGTTTCCGCTTGTTCTTCCTGCTGACCGGTAAACTTAACTTCTGTTGAGCCGCTTGGTTTATATTCTTTAGCAACTTCCTGTAATTGCGCCACTACTTTGTTGGCATTAAAGCCTTCCAGAACATCCGATGATAAAGTGATTACACGTTTATTTTGTTTACGTTTAATTCCGCCATAAGTATTTTCATAACGGATATCGCAAAAGGCGGATAAAGGAACGGAACGTAATTGCCCACCCATGTTCATATCGCGAAAAGTTATTTTAATATTTTTGAGTTGCTCTACATTAGTACGCTGATCATAATTATAACGTAATTGAATCGGGTATTCATCATTTGCATCTCTGAATTTACTTGGGTTATCAATTCCAAAAACTGCTTTTCTAATTTCCATAGCTAATTGAACAGATGAAACACCTTCGCGATTAGCGCGCTCTCTGTCTATATCAAAAACAATTTCAGGTTTATTAGAAACAAAATCTGTTTTTAATTCGGCCACGCCCGGCACTTCCGAAGCTTCTAAAAAGCGTTTAAGGTTACGAGCGTTTTCAACAAGTTCCTCAAATTTATCTCCCTTTATTTCAATGTTTATGGGTTTGCCCACCGGAGGGCCGGCCTGTTCTTTGTTAGCGGTTATTTCAGCACCGGGAATATTCCAGTTTAAAGATTGAAGTTGTTTGAGATAAGTCATTGTACTGATACCATTGCGTTCGCTGAATTGTACAAAGTTGATAGCAATTTTTCCGCGGTTAGGGTAAGAACTTTGATCTTCATCCTGCGGATCTGTTACACCAATGGTTACGTTGGTAATGATAGAAGACACTATCGGATTATTTTCACCGATAACCGCATTCACTTTTTTCTCCACCAGTTTCATTACTTCGTTTGTTTTGGAGGGATCGGTGCCTTCAGGAAGTTTCACATACACAAAAGCGTTATTAGGATCGCCCTGCGGGAAAAACACAACATTGGGCGAACGCACTTTCATTAAAAAAATTGAAAAGATAAAGAGCCCAAGCGTTATAAATAATAATTTATAGGGACTCTTTAAGCTCCAGATTAAAACGCGCGTGTAACCTCTTTGAAATGCGGGCCAGGTTCTTGTTTGAAATCTTTCAATTACTTTGTAAAGGAACAAACGGTGGATAATCATAAACAAGGCGAAGAAAATCATGAGGTTGCCAATTGCAATACTTCCGGCCGCATAACAACAAACTGCCCCTAATGCATACACTACTACTCGCAACCATCCTTTACGTGTAATCCGTCCGTATTCTTTTGCTTCTTCATGATGAGGTTTCATAAAATCAACAGCAAAAACAGGGTTAATTATATAGGCAACAAATAAAGAAGCTAATAAAGTAATGATTAAAGTAATGGGAAGGTAGAACATGAATTTACCTATCATACCGGGCCAAAATGCCAGAGGAATAAAAGGCGCGAGCGTGGTAACGGTGCCGCTTAATACAGGAAGAAACACTTCGCCGGCGGCCATTTTAGCTGCTACTTTTATATCTTTTTTACCGTTGTCAAATAACCGATGTGTGTTTTCAATTACCACAATGGCGTCATCAACCACAATTCCTAAAGCAAGAAGAAAGGCAAAGAGAACAATCATGTTCATGGTAAAGCCAATGCTCGGCATGAACATAAAAGCAATAAACATGGAAAGAGGAACAGAGAGCGCGACAAATAAAGCATTGGTTACTCCCATAAAAAACATGAGAATAAGTGTTACTAAAATGAAACCAATAATAATTGTATTGATAAGATCGTGCAACGTTATTTTTGTTTTATCAGATTGATCGGCAGTAATTTTAATATCAATACCGGGAGGAAATTCAGTTTTTTTCAACTCGTCTATTGTAACTTTAATTTTATCTGAAGCCGAAATAAGGTTTTCGCCGGCACGCTTAATAATATTTAAAGTAATTACATTTTTGCCGCTTAAACGTGCGTAACTTTCCGATTCGCGTGCAGTATCTATTACCTGTGCAAAATCTTTTAAATAAAGGCGAGCGCCGGATTGTGAGGAGATCACCAGATTTTTTAATTCTTCAATGGATTTGAATTCATTTTTTACACTCAATGTTCTTTTGGTTCCGCCCATAGGAATTTGTCCGCCGCTGATAGTTACATTCTCGCTGCCAATGGCTCTTTCAAGATCGCCCATGCCTAATTGAAGAGACTGCATTTTATACATATCCAGATTTACCTGAATTTCACGGTCGGGCGCACCCACCATTTTCACTTCTGTAATTTCTTTTAGGCCTTCAATTCTATCTTTAAGAGCGTCTGCATATTTTTTTAGTTTGCTCAGTTCCATATCGCCGGCAATATTTACATACATAATGGGTAATTCAGAAAAAGCGAGTTCTTTTACAAAAGGCTGGCGGGTAAGGGAGGCAGGCAAGTCTGATTTTGCTTCATCTACCTTATCTTTTATTTGCTGGCGCGCTTTATCAATGCTTACACTGGTGTTAAATTCCACAGTTATTAACGATACATCCTGCATGGAATTACTCGTTAATTTTTTTACTCCCGGAATTGATTTTAATTTTTTCTCTAACGGTTTGGTAACGGTATTCTCAATGTTGCTTGGTGAATTTCCGGCGTAAACAGTGCTGATATAAAACTTAGGCACCACAATATCCGGAAAACTTTCTTTTGGCAAATTTTTATAAGCACTTATGCCCATTAAGGTAATAATAATCATGCCGATGTATACGGCAGTTTTATTATCGATAGCCCAGCTACTGGGTTTAAACTGTTTAAAGTCCATAATTTATTTAATAATGTTGATGAATTATTTTATCAATTTTATCGCATCGCCTTCGTTCAAACCGTCGTAGCCGGAGGTTATTAAAAAGTCCTGCTCGTTTAAACCGTTTTTAATTTCAACTTTGCCGTTATATTCTTTACCAAGCGAAACATTACGCCGTACGGCTTTGTTGTTTTCAGCAACTAACACAAAGCCTTGTCCTTTTAAATCTTTTTGTATATAATTTAAGGGTACTGAAATGACAGGTTTCTGGGAACGGTAATCGTTAATATTAAGTATTGCTATTTGATTGGGATGATATTCTTTTTTATTATCTAATAAAATCTCTACTCCAAAAGTTCTGTTCATGGGATTGATAGAACGGGCAGAATAACTGACTTTAGAAGAAATGGTGTCGTTGGTATCAGGAAATTTTATTATTACTTCATCGCCTTTATGAACTTTGGAAGCATAGCTTTCGGCTAATTCTGCTTTTACTTTAAGATTATTTAAATTAATTACTCTGATGGCAGGCATGCCGGGAGCCGTTAGTTGACCCAATTTAATGTCTACCGCATCTACAGTACCGTCTATAGGAGAAATGATTTTTGTCATTCGCACTTGCTCTTGCAAAGTCCCCATTTTTTTCTCCATGCTTTCTTTTTGAGTTTTAGCCTGAAGAAATTGCACTTCGGTTCCTATTTTTTGATCCCATAAATTTTTTTGTTTATCGTAAAGCTGATTTACCAGTTCTGTGTTAGTTTGCAAATCGGAAATACTCTGTTGTAAAGCGCGTGCGTCTGTTTCTGCAAGCACTTGGCCTTTATGTACGAGATCGCCGGTCTTCACATTTATTTTTGTTATTGTTCCGGGCATTTCCGATGAAAGAGAAACACTTTCTTCTGCATCAATTCTTCCTTGAGCAGTAACATACGTTTTAAAAATTGAAGGCGTAACAGGAGCTGCTTCTACCAAAACAAACTTTTTACCTGAATCTCCTTCGAGCTTTGATATTTTTGCTGATATTTCTGATAGTTGAGTTTTTAGTTCAGCTTGCTTTTCTTTTAAATCGGAAAGGCTTTCCGTTTTTTCGTTTGAACAGGCACTTAGCAAAATGGATCCCCCAATAAGAATTACAACTAATTGTGCCATTCTTCCACAAGACGATTGAATGTAATTTTTAATTTTAAACTGTAACATATTATGCTTTTTAATTTTATTGTTATTTAATTAGTGTACCTGTTGCTTTTTGATAATCTATTTTTGCCACAAGCATATCATACACCGCGTTGTAGTAATTAGTTTGAGCTTCTTTTAGTGATGTTTCCGCAGTTACAATTTCAAGATTGCTTCCAACGCCACCCTGTTGCTTTTTTTGAGTAACATCGTATACATTCTGTGCGAGTTCCATGTTTTTCTTTTGAATTTGCAAACTGGCATACGCGTTGCTGTATTGAACGCTGGCAACGGTCGCTTCCATTTCTGCGGCCAGTTCAATGGTTTTAATAGTATTAGTATTTTTTGCGGAAGTAATTTTTGCCTGTTGTATTTTATTATAACGCTGAAAGCCGTCGAAAATATTTACGTTTAAAGTAAGCCCGATAAGCGCAATCTTAAACCATTTTTTGTCTGGATCTAAAAGGTCAAATTTCTGTCTTTGGGCATTATACTGATAAGCTCCGTAAGCAGCAATCGTGGGCAAATAGCCCCATTTTAAACGTTTGGTATCCATATCCAGTAATTTTTGCTGAGATTGCATTAACTGATAATCCGGCCTTTGGGTAATGTCTATTTTATTGATGTTGAGTTCTTCAAACTGTTTGATCTCTGCATTTAAACTATCGGCTAGGCTAATCGGTTCACTCAATTTATATCCCATTTGAAATTTGAGCAATGTTTCTGAAAGGCCAATTAATTTTAATGTCTTATCTTTTTCGCTAACAAGGTTATTGTATTGTACTTCCAGCCTTTGCACATCAATTAACTCAGCAAAACCTTGCTGATTGAAAGCTTTAGTATCTTCAAATATTTTCTTTAGTTTAACAATATTGGCATCTAGTAATTTTATCCGGTCTTTATTAATTATTACATTGTAATAGGCTTTTGATACCTGTGCCGCTAAGTCAGTTTTACTTCTTGTTAAACTTATGCGTGAAAGATTTATAAATTCTTTAGAAGCTTTTAATCCAAAAATATAATCGCTGCTAAACAGCAATTGAGAAGCACTAACACCTGCAGTAGCATTGTATTTTGTGCCAAATTTAACCGGAACATAAGTGCCGGGTGGTGCGCCAAAAAATTCGCCGGGCAGCAATGATGTGGGAAGTTCAAGATAATCTTTAACATCAATGCTGCCATTTATTTGAGGCAATCCTAAACCCGTTATTTCTTTGCGTTTATATTCGGCTGATTGTTGATCGAGCTCGGCATTCAGATAAGTGGGGCTATTTTTTACAGCGTATTCAATCGCTTGTGGTAAACTAAAGGAAGCACCTTTATTTTGGCCCTTTAAAATACCTATGCAGTTGAGTGCAATTAAAAGATAAAATGATTTCATTATTCTTCAATTATATTTTTATATTTATTTATCAGTTTATGCCCTTTTAAGGTGCAGATGCCATAAAGAAAATGTTCGGTTAATGCCACATGAACCTCCACCAGATTAAATTTATCGGAAGGAAATATTTGTGTGTTGAAACTCATATCAATGCTTTCTAAACGCATGGTGGACAGGATATTTATGTTTATGTCGCTTCTAACAAAACCTTGCGCTTGTCCCATTCTTAAACTTTCTTCGAGATTAATCCGGATAAAGTCTCGTTTAAATTCATTGAATTTTTCCCAAGTCTTAGGATAAAATTTTGCTAATTCATAAAATAATATTGGATTAACATGGCCCATTATTTCTCTTATATTCTTCATAATGGCAAAGGCTTCTACCACAATGTTTTCGGACTCTTTATGAGTTTTGCCGAAAATGCGTTTATCCTCTTCAATTTTATCGAGAATTAAACAGTGCACCATTTCATCTTTATCTTTAAAATACTGGTATAATGTTTTTTTACTCATGCCAAGATGCCGGGCAACTTCATCCATGGTAATGTTTTTTATTCCGTATTTAAAGAACAGTTCTTCAGCGCCCTTTAATATTTTTTCTTTTATTTCCATTTAATGCGGCGCAAAACTAAGGAAACTATTTTCGACTTGCAAGTTTCCTGTTAAATTAAATTTTTTGCATATTTACAACCTGATGGCTTTAGAAAAACCAAAGAAATGGCGAAGGTTGGGTATGTATTTAAGAAATAAATACCGTCTCGTTATATTAAATGACAGTACGTTTGGAGAGAAATTTTCACTGCGATTATCTCCGGGCAGCATTATAGTGGGTCTTTTTGCAATAACTATTGTTATGACAAGCCTTGTTATCAGCCTTGTAGCTTTTACTCCCTTGCGTGAATACATACCGGGGTACGGTACTATTGCCGAACGTAAGCAAATTTTAGGCCTTACCGCAAAAGCTGATTCTATTGAACAAGTTCTTGAAGCGCGAGATGTATATATGAATAATGTTTTAAATGTATTTAACGATAAACTCGAAACTAAACCTGAAAAACCTAAAAAAGATACTACAGGTAAGTATGCCGGAACTAATACTAATGCCAGTAAAATAGATATGGAGTTTAGAAAAGATTTTGAAAATACCAGAAATAATTTGGTGGTGGCTATTAGTAATTCAAAATTAAAAGGATTAAGTGAACTGGTTTTTTACACGCCTATTAAGGGAATGATTATTGCGTCGTATAATTTATCTGAAGATCATTTTGGTGTGGATATTGTATCCAAAGCAGAGGAGCCGGTAAAATCTACCCTAGAAGGTACTGTGGTGTTTACCGGATATTCTTCGGAAGACGGTTATGTAATTCATATTCAGCACTCCAATAATTTAACAAGCATATACAAGCATAATTCTGAAATACTTAAAAAAACGGGCGAACGTATTAAGTCGGGGGAAGCCATTGCTATTGTAGGAAACACCGGTGAAAAAAGTAATGGCCCGCATTTACATTTTGAACTTTGGTACAACGGAATTCCTATAAATCCTCAAGAATGTGTAGCGTTTTAACAAGGCTTTGGCGGCGACGGACTATATATTTAAAAAACCGTAAATAACTAATAATCAGTTAATTACTGTTTATAAAAAGTGCGAATTAGTTTGACTACATACATCTTTTAATTTTGTTTAAAAGTACCTGCTTGGTGTGATTTCCACTAACAGTTTGTTTTTTTGAATTCCATTTTTTTACTTCAATATAAACCCGGTGCTAAACTCTCTAGCCCTAGTGCCGTTTACGGTTATTCGGCAATATACAGGGCATTCTCCTGAAAAGATTGGTTTTGTTTCTTCTTATCAAAAAAGTACTTTCATTTTAATGATCATATAAGAGCTACACAGGGGGTTTCAGTTGTAAGGTAACCGAATGTGTAACCGAATTGTTAATAAAGTGCCTGAAACAATAAAAGCCCGACTGTTAACAAGTCGGGCTTTCTCTAATGATTAGTCAGCTTACACTCACATTCTCGTACCCTACGGATTGGGATTATCGAACTTAATTGATGATTTTCAATCACTTAGAAACCTGATGAATTCTCGTAATTGGAAATCGGTGTTTTAATTCAAAAAACGACCGCTTAATCTCTTTGAAGTTCCACGCTTTTCGTCATCCTAATTGGGAGATTAGCGTTGAGTATTATTCGTCCACGAAAACGTGAACAAGGCTAAATAGTGTACGAATTTGGAATTTCAATCATTGTTCATTATATTTGACCGTTCACGATTTCGTGAACGGGATTAACAAAGCGAAAATGAAAGAACACAATATAGTAACAACAGCTTTAGAAAACCTCCAAAGAACTGCCCAAATAAAGGGCAAGTGGAAGCCTATTGACCCAAAGAAGGCAGATAATGGATTGGATGGGCAAATAGAACTTGCCTATAACGAGAACCTTATAAAACTAAATGCAGAAGTTAAAAACAACTTACGTACTATTCATTTACCCTTAATCTATAAATTGGCAAAAGACCAAGCTCCACTCATTATTATTGCTGACCACATTTTTCCTAAAATAAAAGAAGAATTACGAAATAACAACATTGCATATTTGGAAGCCAACGGAAATATTTGGTTGAAATTTGAAAAAAATTTGTTGTGGATTGATGCAAATAAAACACTCCCCGAAGAAAAAGAAAAAATTAACCGTGCTTTTACAAAAACAGGATTAAAAGTTTTGTTCGATTTTTTACGTGATGAAACATTGATTAATGTTCCGTATCGTGAAATTGCACACCGTGCAGAAATAGCTTTAGGCAATGTTAATTACATTTTAAATGGGTTAAAAGAAAAAGGCTTTATCTTAAAAATGAATAAAGACGAATATAAACTAATCAATAAAAAAGACTTGCTGAATACATGGATGATAAAGTATGCAGAAAAATTAAAGCCCGAATTAGAAATAGGGACATTCCGATTTTTAAAAGAAGAAGATTTTGCAAACTGGAAAAGGTTGCCGATAAAACAAGGTAAAACTTGGTGGGGTGGCGAACCAGCCGGAAATTTATTTACCGATTATTTAAAACCTGCTGTACTTACACTTTATACGCTCGAAACAAGAAACGAATTGATAAAGCATTACAGATTAATTCCTGACCCGAAAGGAAATGTTAGGGTGTATAAAAAGTTTTGGAAGTATGATGAAGTTAACGACAATACAGTTCCTCCTTTATTAATTTATACCGATTTAATGAATACAGGCGACCATCGCTGTATTGAAACAGCACAAAAAATATACAATGAGTTTTTTAAAGAAAAATTTTGAGCGCTTAAAAAAAGAAGGTCTTAAAGAGACTTTTGAAGTGTTGGAACTGGCTTTTAAAAAGTACGGCATCGACTATTATTTAATTGGCGCACGAGCAAGAGATTTATGGACAGACCATATTGCACTTGGCGAGAAACGAACTACCGAAGATGTTGATTTTTGTATTTACATAAATGAACACGAGCAATACAAAGCCCTTGTAAAAGATTTAGTTGAAACCTATGGATTCACAAGAGATGAGGAAGAACCTTATCGTTTTTACTTTAACGGAACAATTGATTTAATTCCATTTGGTGGCATAGAAAAAGATGGAGAAGTGTTGTTAGAAAACCCGCCTACCGAACTTTCTGTCTATGGGACAAAAGAAGCGGTGGCGTATGCCGAAATTGTGGAAGGAGCATTTAAAGTTGTTACTCTGCCGGGCTTATGCGTGTTAAAATTAATTGCATTTTACGAAAAGCCTGATAGAAGGGCGAAGGATTTAGAAGACTTTTATTTTCTGTTAGAGAATTACGGAGAAATAGCTGGAGACCAATTGTTTGAAGGCGTTGAACACGAAGATTTAATAAAAGACGATTTTGAATTAACCCTTGCATCTGCACGATTACTTGGCAGACAAATTAAAAACATCGCATCGGGCAGTCAGGAATTATCAATTAAATTAAACCAAATTTTAGTAAGCCGTTTAAAGGGCTTTTCAGAATTAGAAATTGATTCAATGTATCAAGTAAGAGATAGTGGCGATACGTTGGTTGAGCGATTTAAATTAGTTAGTGAAGTAATAAAAGGACTGAACGATTAAACAATATTATTTAAAAAAAGAAGCTGTCAAAGAGACTATTTTTTAACTAAATTTCATACTTATAAATGACCGTTTTTAAAAACATAAAGGAACTTATTAAGACTCTTGACTGGTCTAAAGAATTGCTATCAGAAATGTTTGAGAAGCGAAATAGCTTTTCCTATAAGTATGATATGGCAATTCAAGTTTTGGGAGATGTTGAGAGAGTTGAAAAGCTTATAGAAACTGAAGTTATTAGGAAAAATGGTGCTTATCTTGAAATTGATGAGCAATATTTAGATTTTTTTGAACTTGTACTTGAGGTAAACGAACAAATAAGCACAGCGTTTATTCAAGAGAGTATTCAGCTTGTAAAAGACAGTATAAATTTCTACTTGAAGGAAAACAATTCAGACAAACAATTTTCATATCTAAAACAAACAAAATCAGCTTTACAAAAAATCGGGAGAATAATCAACAGAAGTATTATTGACCTAAATAGAAATATTGACAACACGTTTAAATATGAATCAAATTATAAAATCAAAATAGACAGACTTGAAAATTTTGATGTGAAGAGAACGCAAATCAAAGATTTAATTGAGCAAACAGACGATTTAATTACTAATGACGAATTAACTTTTTTTAAAACTGCTTCAGATATTGAATTAAATCAAATTGTAAATAAACTTAGATTACAGTTGGCGGATGCTCGACATAATATAAGTGAAACCCACAATCAAATTATTGAATACATCAATCAAACAAAACATAAAACTCAATTACTTGATAAGGTAAAGCAGGTAAAGTATTTGAGAGATATGTTTGAATTAAAATCTAAAACAAATTTTGAAGCTATTCTAATAAATAATAACGCCTTGCTCTTTTCAAATAAATTGCAATTCTCAACCAAGTTGTCAATCGACTATCTGCAAACGGATGAGGGACGGGATATTATAGATAAAGCCATTAGGAAGTTTAAAACTGAAAACAAACCAGTTATTCAACTATCTGAAATCATTTCGGATAACTATCTTCAAACGGAAGTAGAACAAGAGTATTTTATTTCGGAAGAAATGAAGGTTCGAAAAAAGAAACTTTTAGAGGAATTTTAAAAGCTCAACCAAAAATTATCGAACCCTAAAGAATTGATACATTTTACAACCAAATTAACCGCCAATCTCGCGCCAGTTTGGGACTCTGGCGATTATTACGAAAAGCAAATTTTCCAAAATGCCATATTCCCTGCCGGTTTGGGTTATGATTCAAAAATTGAGCATTATCGAACCTCTGAAATAAATGAAGTGATTGGCTACACCGCCCAATTATCAAAGGAATTAGAACAAATAAAAAAGCCGGACTCTCTTTTTATGAAAGAGAAGTCCGGCTATGTACCCGGGACGGGACTTGAACCCGTACGCTCGTGAAAGCACAGGATTTTAAGTCCTGCGTGTCTACCAGTTCCACCACCCAGGCATTTTGGCGACTAATCATAAAAAACCTCTCCGAAGAGAGGGTTTTTGAGCGGAAAACGAGGCTCGAACTCGCGACCTCAACCTTGGCAAGGTTGCGCTCTACCAACTGAGCTATTTCCGCTTTTTACCTTAATTGGGGAGTGCAAATGTAGCGGTTTTTTTGATTACACAAAAGTTTTTATTGAAAATTTAGCCTCCAACCAGTTTTTTAATTTCATTCAGCTTTAACAGAGCCTCCACAGGCGTTAAGGTGTTAATGTCTATTTTTAAAACATCCAATTTTATCTGTTCTAACACCGGATCGTTTAACTGAAAAAAACTCATTTGAACATCTTTTTCTTTCTTTGTTTTTATTTTAGTAGCACCTTCTACTTTGATTCCTTCATCGCCAAACATTTCCAACTCATGTTCTTTCTCCAATTTTTTTAAAATCTCATTAGCGCGCTCTACTACACTTTTTGGCATTCCGGCCATGCGCGCCACATGTATTCCAAAACTGTGCTCACTTCCGCCTTCGGCCAATTTGCGAAGAAAAATTATTTTATTTTCACTTTCTTTTACTGAAACATTAAAGTTTTTTATGCGAGGGAAAAAATTACACATTTCATTCAATTCATGATAATGCGTGGCAAATAAAGTTTTTGCTTTGGCCACAGGCTGCGCGTGAATGTATTCGGCAATGCTCCAGGCAATGCTAATTCCGTCGTACGTAGAAGTGCCCCTGCCTATTTCATCTAATAAAACTAAACTACGGTTACTTAAATTATTTAAAATGCTCGCGGTTTCATTCATCTCTACCATAAAAGTAGATTCGCCTGAACTGATATTATCAGTTGCGCCTACGCGAGTAAATATTTTATCTACAATTCCAATTTTTGCTGTTTTAGCAGGCACAAAACTTCCTATCTGCGCTAGTAAAACAATTAAGGCTGTTTGGCGAAGTAATGCTGATTTACCGCTCATGTTGGGTCCGGTGATCATCATTATTTGTGTATCCTCGCTATCTAAAAAAATTGAATTACTCACGTAATCAGTGCCCGGAGGTAATTGTTTTTCTATTACCGGATGCCGCCCTTCCTCTATGTTAATGGCAAAGCCCATATTCAGTTGGGGTTGGTAATAATTATTTTCAAGTGCCAAAGTGGCGAAACCGCAATAAACATCGAGCCGGGCCAGAAGGGAGGCATTTAGCTGAATGGGGACAATATACTCACTTAAACTCAATACGATATTTTCAAAGAGCTGCTGTTCAAGAGCAACTATTTTTTCTTCGGCTCCCAATATTTTCTCTTCGTATGTTTTAAGTTCAGGCGTAATATAACGTTCGGCGTTGGTGAGCGTTTGTTTGCGGATCCAATCAGGTGGAACTTTATCTTTATGCAAATGTGTTACTTCCAGATAATAACCAAAAACACTGTTATAGGCTACTTTCAGCGAAGATATTCCTGTTTTCTCAACCTCGCGCTGCTGAATTTGCAATAAATGCTCTTTCCCATTATAAGCAATACTCCTTAACTCATCAAGCTCGGCGTTTATTCCCTTATTAATAACATTTCCTTTAAAAATATTTACTGGCGCTTCTTCGTTTAATTCATTCGTTAAACGTTCATTAATAATTAAGCAAGGATTTAATTGTTCGGCAATTTTATTAAGGCTTTCGTTTTTTGAAAGCATTATTTTATTCTGAATCTGCTCAATAATATCCAAAGATTTTTTCAGTTGAGTTAACTCGCGGGGATTTACACGAATGGCCGCAATTTTTGAGATCAGCCGTTCTAAATCTCCCACTTCTTTAAGAAGACCTGTTATTATTTCACGTTCTTCGGCACTGTTATAATAATAGTTTACTGCCGCTAGTCTTTCATTAATGGCTTCCATGTTTTTTAAAGGAAGGGCAAGCCAGCGTTTCAATAATCGCGAGCCCATAGGACTAACGGTTTTGTCTATGACGTCAACCAGTGCTTTACCATTTTCATGGTTGGTGGTGTACAATTCTAAATTACGAATGGTAAATTTATCCAGCCAAACAAACTGCTCCTCATCAATTCGGCTGATGCTGGTAATATGTTTTAAGCGGTCGTGCTTGGTTTCGTTAAGATAATGAAGGATGGCGCCACAGGCCGAAATAGCGTGATTGGATTCTTCAATTCCAAATCCTTTTAATGATTTAGTTTCAAAGTGTTTCACAAGACTTTCATAGCCATAATCAAATGAAAAAGCCCAGTCATCAAGCCCAAAAGAATAAAAGCGGTCTCCTACAAGATCGGTAAGTTGTGTGCGTTTGTTTTTTTCGTAAAGTAATTCGTTAGGCTTAAAATTTTGAATCAGCTTATCAATATAACTGATAGAACCCTGCGCCACCAAAAACTCTCCGGTAGAAACATCGCAAAGAGCAAGTCCGGCAAATTCTTTATCTAAATGAATGGAAGCTAAAAAATTATTCTGCTGGTGGTGAAGTATTTTATCGTTAAAGCAAACGCCGGGAGTAACCAATTCGGTAATCCCCCGCTTCACAATGCCTTTAACCATTTTCGGATCTTCTAGTTGATCGCAAATGGCTACCCTATAACCCGCGCGCACTAACTTTGGTAAATAAGAATCTAAAGAGTGATGCGGAAATCCTGCGAGTTCAATATGAGAAGCGGAACCGTTAGCCCGTTTGGTTAAAATAATTCCTAATATCTTAGAAGCTTTAACGGCGTCTTCCCCAAACGTTTCATAAAAATCTCCGACACGAAATAATAAAATAGCATCCGGATATTTTACTTTGATTCCGTTATACTGTTTCATTAAAGGAGTTTCCTTCTCTGCCACTTTGCTCATACTGCAAGTTACAAAGTCAAAGTGGCTTTATAAAAGCAATTTATAAACAAGATTTAAAAAAGCGAACTATAATTCTATAATACCTACATTATCTAATTCCCAGGTGCTGCCTGAAGTAGAGGTTCCGGTATACTTAAACCCTATGCGCACATTCGAAGTCTTAAAAGCGCCTAAGGAAACATTTCCCGAAGAGGTCCAGACAAAAGATCCCGCAGACAATGTAGGATTAAGCGCCGTCCATGTTGCCAGAGTTGGGTCGCCGGATGAATAGTTTGTTGACACATACACCTGTAAAGCGGGTCCGCTATACTTATAAGCAGATAAAAAGTTTAAAACCGGATTAATAGATGTTGAAAGATTTACCGGTGGGGAGATAAGCCAGGTTTCGCAGGCAATGTTAGAACCGACATAATTACTGATGTTGGCATAAGAGCCACCGCCTATTGTTCCAATAGTCCAGTTAATATTTCCTGTTACGTTATAGGTAGACCAGCCTCCGCCTAAGAGTCCGTCTGCATCAAATGCTTTTGATAAATAAGGGCAAGTGCCCGAACTTAATTTTACTTCCTTAGCATCTCTGATTAATAACTGAATAGTTCCGTTAAACTGACTTACTATGCCAACGATAGAACCATTACCGCATGGTATTATATTACCTGCAAAATTAGCATACCCCGATGTTCTTACTGTAATTGTGGATTTGGCTGAATTTTCTAAAATCCGATCAACACTAACTTTGTTAATAGGGTCAGAAAACATTTGATTTTTACTTGCAAGGTTAAATTCCACTGAATCTAAAATAACAAGCTTGCCTTGAAAATTACTTAAGCCTGCTCCGTTAAGTATGGTAAGTTGATTAAAAGTTGCTTTGGTAGGAGTTACAACATTTCCGCTGCTTATTTTTACGGCACTTTTTTCAATATCAACTGAATCCAGCTGTACCATTTTACCGTAATCGTTAAGGATTATATTTTTAAGATTAATCCTTATTAAATCACCCACAAACAATCCTCCGCTGTTAAGCAATTTAACCTGTAATGTGCCGGTTGCGTCCTGAATGTAAACTGATTTATAAATGTTTCCGCTTATTTCATCGGCAGTTACAGTGCCGATAACACTTGCATCGTTACTGAATTTAAATAATTTTGTAGGGGTTACAGTTGAAGTAACATAATACGAAATGTATTTTTTATAAATGGAATCGATAGTTATCGTTCCACTGTTTGGGGGCGGTTCCTTTTGAGGGGGAAGTTCATACTTCTTTTTACAAGAATTCAGAGCCAGTAAAAGGCTGCTTAAAATCACAATTGTTAAACTTATTTTTTTCATAATAAATATCTTTAAAATTAATTTTCTCTTACAACAACATCATCCACTTCGTATGTTGTTGCTCCGGAGGTAGTACTGGTATATTTAAATGCAATTCTTGCATTGGTATTTTTAAAAGCGTTAAGGGAAGTAACTCCTGAAGCTGCCCATTGATACCCGGGAGAGGTGGCGCCAAGATTAAAGCCGCTTAACTGCGTCCATGTTGCGGTTGAAGGTAAGCCGGAAACATAATTGGTAGAAGCCCATACTTCTAAGGGATTACCTGCAAATTTAGCCGCGCTCTGAAAGGTTAAAATTGGATTACTTGCTGCCGCTAAATTAATAGCCGGAGAAATTAACCAGTTTTCAGAAAGTTGGTTTGTGCCTACAAAGCCTGAAATTTTTGCAAATGTAGCTCCCCCAAATGTGGCCGTACTCCATATAACCACCGAACCTGTTACCGAAACCTGATTCCAGCCGCCGCTTGTGATGGAGTTATCGTTAAAATCTTTTTTAATGTAAGTGAAACAAGGCGATGCGCCATTCATGTTAAGTTCTGTGGGGGTTCTAATCTGCATCTGATTGGTTGTGCCATACGCAGTGGCAATTCCTGTAATGGAGCCATACCCCTTTGGCGTTTTTTGCTGCGCGAAAGCAGCATAATTACTGGTTCTTACTACTATAGGGTTACCCCCGCAATCCTGTATAGTACGGTTAATAGATTGTTGATATATAGCATCAGCGAATATTTTATTTGTATCGGCTGGTATAAAAGAAACGCCGGTGATTGTTACAAGGTCGCAAAAATAACTCGAGTAAGAATTTGTTCCGCTTAACGCAGAAAGTGAAAGGATGCGCGGTTGTGGATTGGCGCCGGATGCAAATTTTACTATGTTTCTTTCAAAGTTTACAGAGTCAATCTCCAGCATTCCGGAAGAAGCATTCAAATTAACATCGTACCCTTTTAAATTTAAACGAATAGAATCGCCAATAAAAAGATTGCTTCTGGAAACGGTAAAAGTCATATGAATACCACCGGTGTTTTGGGCATCCCTTACATAAATTTCCTTATAAAAATTACCGCTCACTTCATCGGCAATAACAACGCCTTTAAAATAAGCTTCATTGATAAACCTGTGGTTGCAGGCATTTGAGCAGGTGGCAATGGTTTTTAAATCGCTTGTTGAATAGGTAGTGCCGTCTGCCAGATCGCGGGTTGGCGGGGTGTCTGCTTTTTTCTTACAACCGTTAAATAACAGAATGGAGAAAAGCAAGGTATTTATGTAAATTAATTTTTTCATTGTTTTTTCAATTAGAAAGTAAAGTTGATCATAGCCATGTAAGTTGCGCCCGGCATGTATTGGTATTTTTCCCCAAACTTGGTTACATCGCTGTAATCCCAGCGCATTTGTTCATAGCCCCAGTTGCGAATGTTTTTATTGTTTAAAAGGTTGTTCACCGTTAGGCTCACATTTAAAATGTATTTGCTTGCAATCCTGAAAGATTTACCTGCATTGGCGTTAACAAGAAAATAATCCGGCAATTGTTCCTGCTCTACAATCTGTTTGTACATAGGATCTGTACTTGTATATTTCTGAACTGCCTCAGCTGTTCTTCTGTCAGGATTTGGTTCAAGGAAGTTTTGAGCGAAATAATTATAGGTAATTCCCGCATACCAGCGTTTTATTCCGTTGTAACGATACCCTAGCCCTGCCACTGTTTGAGGAGTTCCGCCAATCCGGTAATTTTTTAGGTACACCGTTCTATCGGAAAACAACTGTGTGTTATTATTGTCCTGCCATGCCTGCGCAGTTGGCCTGTTGGTATAATAATAATTCCCATAACCAAATACTCCCTGAATAACATGCGCCGTGAATAAGGTTTTTTCCAATCCTAATTCTACACCCTGATGTTGTTGATTTACGCCGGTCATTAAATAGTTGACGTTATTATTATATTCATCGCTCCAAAACACACGGTAATACACCTGGTTTTTAATAGCGGTGTTATAATAAGTAAGTCGCACTTTAAAGCCCGGATACTTCGCTAAATAACTAATGTCCATGCTCGCTATGTTCTCAGCGGAAACCCCATTATTCACAATATCGTTACGTGTACGCGGCGAAACGAAAATATTATTTACTTCCGGCGGGCGGGTTAAATAACTTCCATTGGCGGTAATAAAGTTGCGACCATCAATTTTATAAGTAGCTCCGCCTTTTACGCCATAGTTTAAATAGTTCAATTTTTTGCTGTCGCCTTTGCTGGTTGTTGGAAATTTTCCGTTGGCAATGTTTCCTGTTCTGTAAATTTGACTGCTTGCTAATGAAACACCGGCATAAACATCAAGGTTGGTAAAGCTGTATTCTCCTTGTCCCCATAGTTCACCGTGATTTACATTGGTTGTATAATCAAATCCAAACTTTTCTCCTTGTTTTACTTTTCGGTCAGGGGTTGTAATGTTGTTTTGTTGGTAAGTGGCGTCTACCCCAAGGTTCTGTGCAAACTGATCGTAGTCGAGCCAAAAACTGCCACCCAATAAATCTTCTATTGTCTTATAACGGTTATTCTTGTACATATTGGCGTTTAGTCCGCCGCTAATAAATAACTTTTCTATTCTTTTGTTATAGATTAATGTTAAACCTGCATTCTTTAAATTTTCAACCCTGTTCTCCAAAATGTATCGTGATCGCGTTTCGGTTGTATTTACCCCTCCGCTTTGTACTGGAACAGTATAAAGGTTAGCTTGGTTCATGGCAATTAAGCGATCCCAATTGATCTGGCGAGTGTTTACATCGTTATTCCATAGTTGAGTTTGTGCGTCACCTTTGGCCGTTTCGCCTTGTCTGTAATAGTAGCTGGGTAAATAACGGTAGTAATCGGGCCGCGGGTTAGGAGAATTGTTCCAGTTTAAACCTGAAATACTGTATTCGCCCCAGTTATACGAAGCCGACGCTGTCAATTTAGCGCCATCTTTCATGTTCCAAATATGCGAGAGTATCATCATAGGCCGGTTGGTACGCGCAATTGATGAATTTCGCACCTTTCCGTTTTGATAACCCCATAAACTGTTGTAATAATTTGACCCTGTAATTTCAAAAGCTTCGAGTTGCTCGGCAGTAGTTCTTCCTTGTTCTGTGGGTGCGTTAAAAGCAACCAGCGAAGTGGTGTGACGATCGCTCCACCTCTTATCAATGGAGGCGTAAAACGAATTAGCGTTAATATAAGTTCCGGGAAGGTATACTTGATCGCCAACACGATTACTGGCCGATAAAGTTATGGCCCAACCATTTTGCATCATGCCAGTAGAGTGAGTAATCATGGTACGGTGCCGAAAAATACGATTGGCATTTGCGTATGACACGCGGGTGCCTTTTCTAAAGGAGGAAGCTTTGGAATCTATGTTTGTGTATCCGCCTGCCCCTGAAAAAGCAAGACGGTTAGGTCCGTTACCAAAGCGGGATTCTACAAAACGGGTAACATCGTTTAACCCGCCCCAGCTGCTCCAGGTACTGGTGCCATTCTCGAGGTTATTTACATTTACCCCGTTTATTAAAACTTGTTGGTTTTCAGAGGCATACCCGCGCATACGGTAACGCGCCACACCAAACTGGAAACTTGCGAATTGTGTAAAAACATCGCGGCTGGATTGAAGTAAGCCGGAAACATCCTGATTATCCATATCAGCATCCGCATCTGCGCCACTGGTACTAAAAATAGGAAGATTGAATTTAGCGGCCGAAGTTGTATCTGCCTGATTATCAACCGCAACAGTTGAATCGGGAGGAACTAACGGTGAGTTTGTGTCAGATGGTTTAACAACCTGTAATGGCTCCTTGCTTTTTTCGGTTTGGGAAATAACGGGCAAAACATTAATTAGCAATGAAACAAAAAATAGTTTTTTAATCATGTATTTAAATTTATTATCATACTACAACTCTATAAAGCGGCTTCGGATTTTTAAAAGAGAATCATTTTAAAACCTTCAAGGATAATCGCTTCGACGTAACGAGGGTTCAAATATAAGAATTAAAGATCTTTGTCTTATTACCAAATTGTTAACAAATTTTATATGTTTTTTCTTTCCTTATATATAGCATAGGTTTAACGTTAATTTAATTTTTAAAAAGCATTTATTTAGTACTTTTGAAGAAGACAAACACTCATCAACTTGAAAAAAACTTCCCTTCTGGCGCTTTTACTTACAGCTGTTTATTTATTGCCTGCTCAGAAACTTGAAAAAGATAAAAATTATTTTATTTCGGCAATTGGATTTTGGAATGTTGAGAATTTATACGACACCCTTAACGACCAATGGAAGAACGATGAAGAATTTACTCCTGCAGGAACCAATGCCTGGAACGGCAGCCGCTACCGAACTAAAATAAACCATTTGGCAAAAGTTATAAGTGAGATGGCCACAGATGCAACGCCCGATGGATTGGCTATTTTGGGATTATGCGAAATTGAAAATAAAAGTGTGGTACAGGATCTTGTGAATGATCCTCAACTTAAAAAACGTAATTATCAAATCGTTCATATTGAAGGCCCCGATTTTCGAGGAGTGGATCCTTCCTTCATTTATAATCCCTCTTATTTTAAAGTAAGTAAATCGGTGGCGTATAGAGTAACTTTGAACGATTCGGCAAGAAGAACCCGCGATATTTTAGTGGTAAGCGGTTCTTTTGTTGGAGAGCCTTTAACGGTTTTGGTTAATCACTGGCCTTCGCGCAGGGGCGGTGAGCTTGTGAGCAGGCCCAACCGCAACATTGCGGCAAAAATGGCAAGACATATAGCAGATAGTATTACTAAAAATAATCCTAAAGCAAAAGTGGTGCTTATGGGCGATTTTAACGATGATCCTATTAACGTTTGTATTAAAGATGTTCTTAAAACTACGGCCGATTATAAATCCTGTAACGATAGTTTATATTTTAATCCTATGGAAAAACCTTATAAGGAGGGTATTGGAAGCTTAGCGTGGCAAGACAGTTGGAACTTGTTTGATCAAACCATTCTTAATAAAAATTGGGTTCCTTCTAATTATCAAAGCTGGCAATATTATACTGTGCGAATTTATAACAAACCCTATTTGCGCAGCGACTTTGGGAATTTTAAAGGGTATCCTTTCAGAACTTACAGCGGTGGAGCATATACCGCCGGCTATAGCGATCACTTCCCGGTGTTTATTACTATAGCCAAGGAGAATACAGCGAAAGTAAAAAAGTAAGAATATTAAAATTATTTTTTTAGTTCATTTACTGTAAGCCAAGCCATTAAGCCCATTCCGGTTTGCAAAGCATTTTCATCAATATCAAAAGTGGCGGTGTGAACCCCTGAAGTAATTCCTTTTTCTTTATTGGCAGTGCCTAACCTAAAAAAACAACTGGGTACTTTTTGTGTAATGTAAGCAAAGTCTTCGGCAGTCATCCGCAAGGGCAATTCTTCAACATTATTTATTCCCAGATACTCCTGCGCCGCAGCAAAACAGGTTTTTGTTAAAGCCGCATCATTCACTAAAAAGGGATACCCTCTTTCAATACGAAGCTGAGATTGAACGCCATATTTTGAGGAAATGTTTTTTACAATATTATGCAGCTGCTGATGAACCTGATTTCGCCAATCTTCATTCATAGTCCGGAAGGTGCCCTCTACTTCTACTATATCCGGTATAACATTCGTAGCTCCTTTGCCTTCAATTTTACCAAAGGCTACAACTGTTGGAATACTTTCCCCTGCGGATCCATTTAAAGAATTGGAAAGCATAAATTCGGCATTAATCTGTAATAAAATTTCAGAAGCGATAATTAAAGGATTGATGTACTCGGCAGGCATGGCAGCGTGTCCGCCACGGCCCTTAACCGTTAGATACAATTCATCGGTACTGGCCATGTACATTCCGCTTTTAAAACCGGCTTTACCGGATTCTAAACTTGGAAAAACATGCAAAGCTAATGCCTTTTCAACCTTCGGGTTTTCAAGAACTCCATCTTTAATCATTAAACTGGATCCGCCAGGCAACACTTCTTCACCCGGCTGAAACATAATTTTAACCGTACCTTCCCACTCACTTTTTAAATCATTTAAAATAAAGGCCGCTCCCAAAATAGTTGCAGAATGCGCATCGTGGCCACAGGCATGCATCACACCTTCATTACATGATTTATAATGTGCGTTATTTTTTTCGTTTATTGGCAAAGCATCCATGTCGGCTCTTAATAACAAGGTTTTTTTTTCAGAATCAGTACCTTTAATAAGAGCTATAATTCCGGTTTCAACATGGCCGGTTGTAAAAGGTATACCGGCTTCGGTAAGTTGCTTTTGAATAAACTTTGAGGTTTCAAATTCACGGAATGAAAGTTCGGGATGCTTATGTAAATACTGTCGTATTTCTACAACTTTATTAAAATATTTTTGTGATAGCGAGCGTATTGTTTCAGCAGAAATCATTATTTATTAAAAAGCATTTTAATGCCGATAAGAATAATAAATGCGCCAAACATTTGTTTTACAATTTTAGTATCCATTACCATTACCGTTTTGCTGCCAAAATAACTTCCAATAATAAAAGTAGCTGCCATTATTAAAGCTGTTTTATAATCAAGAAAACCACCTTTGTAATAATTGTAAACGCCTAAAATTCCTATAGGTAAAAGAAACATGAACAGAGTAGTGCCTTGCGCTGTTTTTTGGTCATAATTTAATAAATAAACTAAAACCGGTACAATAATTATTCCTCCGCCAATACCAATTAAGCCACTTAAAAATCCGGCCAATAAACCAACAACAAGCAATATTAAAACTTCATTCATAAATATTAAAAATCAGTAGCCAGTGAAAACCCTATAATTCTTTTTTGTACTTGCCATGCATCTATGCCCCAGCCCACATCCATTCGTACAAAATAACCTAAAAGCCGTGAACGAAACCCAAATCCCACACCGCCCACCAAAGGATTTTTCTGATCGATAACGGTTACAATTACACCGGTGCCGCCCTGGCCGGTTATTGGATCGTTTTGAACATAAGTAATAATATTTTCGGTGTTAACTTTACTTAAAGGATTAAATCCATACCAAGCCATTCCTATATCTGTAAATCCTATCACTTGAAAATTGTTCAGAAAATCTGACCTAAGGGGATGATTGATCAAATAGCGCACCACGGGAATACGAAGTTCGGAATTATACACTAAAAAATTATTTCCATTGCGAATGTTTTGCTTAAAGCCGCGCATATTGGTGGCTAAGGTTTGAAAACCATATTGATCAGGATTTACAATATTAATGTTGTTATTAAATGAAGGGTTTATCCAACTGTCAACCCCGCCAAGGTAAAAGATTAAACGATCGGTGCCTAAAGAGTTTCCTCCTGCAATGCGGTTGCACCAGGTAATTTGACGGTGCACTTTTTGATAATGCCTTGCATCAAAACCTGAAGTGAAAAGATCGCGCTGTTTAACGTCGTAAAAACGCCAGTATTCTGTCCATACCTTAGCACGGAAACCGTTCAATATATTCAACATTACTTTACGGGTATTATCAAAAATATATTCAAGGCGTACTCCTCCTAAATTTTCAAAAGATCTTTTAAGAGGTAAAGTTAAATCACCATTTGATAAATAAGTTGCCCTGTCGTTACGGTACATAATGGAAAGTCGCAGAGCCGTAACCGGATTAAAAGGATATTTTATGGAATAACGGGCGGTGTGGGTATTTACTTTTGCAAATACATTATCAAATTGGCGAAAGGAAACGGGCACACGCGCAAAAGTTTGCCTGTCTAATAAAATCTGATGGTCCCATTGTTTTTTACGTTGCTCCCAAGAGAGCATAAACTCGTTATCCAATGACGGATTAATTCTAAATCCTCCAATGATTCGTTGGTCTTCAAACAAATCGCTGATACCTACTTTTGTTAAGAAATTAAATCCGGGATTAAGATATATAGGTGAGCCTCCTCCGGCGAAAAACTGATAATTGTTAGCTAGAAATGAATTATCGAATTGAGTGACAACATAATCTGTATAGAACGAAGTAAAGTAATTTTTTTGAATCGGAAATCTAAATTGATCGGAAGGAGTTTTTTTAGCGGTACTATCTTTATTTCCCACATTGTTTGTTGGATTTTGATTTATAACCGCAGTATTTTTCTCCCCTGAAAATTTATAATTCTCAAAATCTATGCCTTGTTGCTCTATTTCGCTATTTTTTGGCGGACTAACTTCATCTGTTTGTTTTAAATCTTTATATCCTGTAGGGTCTGAAAGAATAGGCCTTGTTGAGGATTTGAACCAGGTATTTACCGGCTCTTTTATTTGCTGATCTTCTAATTTAGGTAAGGGTGAAACCAAGAGCATGTCTTTGCCGTTTGCATAAATAACATCGGCAACATGCGTATTTTGCGTGTTAATGTTATGTTCAATAATATTGCGATCGAAATTGCTGGCCGCTTTTGTTTTAAAAAAATAACGGTAATGTTCTGTAGTATCTACAAATGCAATGGCACTGTCAAATTCGGCCAAGTAGCGATTATATATACCGTTTTTTTCACTCAGATAACATACGTAGTTTTTACCGTAAGCCTGAGCTTGCGTTTCATTTACATTTGGCGTATTAGTTACCCTTACTAAAGCTTTATTGGAGAAAGGATATTGCGCCATAAAAATATCCATGTTTCTATTCAGCTTATAAAAATACTGAGCATCATCCTTTGCTTTAATCGTGTCATTAACCCGGTTGCTTTCAAAAACAACATGTTTATTTCCTTTAACAAATACCGGATAATTATCATCCCAAATATCATTGGTTAATTGTTCAATAGCGCTTGTATTTAATGAAAAAACAAATACATCATTTTGCCCTTTTCCTTTTTTTACAGCACTCATTACCAGTTTTTTTCCATCGGGACTAAATGAAAAACTGTTTATTTTTTCGAAGCCGGGTAAGTTACGTTTTACAGTTTCCTTTGATTCAAGATCGATGGTGTGGATAATTAACTGATCTTTCTTTTCATAGATCATGGCTACAATATTATTATTAGGATGCCAGCCTAATAGCGGATAATTATTGTCCTCCAGCTGTTCTACTTTTGGCCCAAACTTTAATATACGTTTTTGTTTTTTTTCACCAACAATATTTAAATAAACCTTTAACTGATTAAGTTCGTTAACGGCATAAACAACTTTTTGGCCATCGGGACTAATTTTTAATTGATAGTAATGCCTTGTTGTTTTGTATTTTTTTAATACACTATTATTATTAATGGGTGAAGTTCTGCTGGAATCTTTAAACATAAATAATCTTCGGTTCTGTGATTCATTAAAATCATAAATTAAATTAGATAAAGAAGTTGCAAGTACAAATAACAACGCATTGTCAGGACTTCTTGTAACGCGTGTCATGTACAATAAATTCGGTATCATGGCTTCACCATTACTATCTACAATATAATACCAAAGGGCATGCCCAGCATTAGCGGCCTGGGTTCCGGTAAGCCTATTAAAATTATTGAAATGATCATTCTTTACCGCATCGTAAAGTATATTATCGTGGTAGCTTGTCCAACCTTCCGATAAATATTTAACAAGGCCCTGAACATACCACGGCGGCAAATTAAGTAGTGTAGAATTCCGGATCATTTCACGCGCGTTTCCGCCGTATAATATTTGACTAATTAAAAGTTCAGCAAGTACAGCGCGAATTTGCTGATCAAGATCGGTATGAGAACCGTTAAAAAAAACACTCACTTTGTCGCCAATGATCTTAGTCATTCCACCGGTGTTGCTTTGTTCTTCAGAACTAAGACCCAGGTTGCTTTGTTTAAAATCTTCCTGATTATTATAAACGATAATATTAATTTTATCTTCCGCCTGATAATCCAAACGCTTTTCCAATACGGGCAATTGATTGGTTACAGAAACAGAAACATACTTTGCTATTTCTCCACCGCCTTGATAGGAGTAAACACGGAAACGATCGTAATCAAAATAAGTCCAAACAAAATCCTGATACTGGATTCGGTTCTTTCCAAAATCCATTTGATGTCCATAGTTAAACTGCCCTTTTGATAATAGGTGGCAAAGCAGTATTGCGGCTATGATTTTGTAACGAAAAGAAAACATAAATCCTCTTTAAAGATAAACAAATTGTTTGGGTTTGTAGTTCCAAAAATTTGCTAAAATTATTTAAAATGAAAGATAGGGCATAAGTCCGTGTAGGCCTCCTTCACGGCCAAATCCACTTTCTTTATAACCACCAAAAGGTGATGTAGGATCAAATTTATTGTAAGTATTGGCCCACACCACGCCTGCACGCATTTTAGAGGTAAGGTTAAAAATTTTAGAACCTTTATCCGTCCAAACTCCGGCACTTAAGCCATAAGGGATATTATTGGCTTTTTCAATAACTTCTTCAATGGTTCTGAAAGTTTGAATGGTAAGCACAGGGCCGAATATTTCTTCCTGAACAACGCGGTTGCTTTGTGCTGCACCTATAAACAATGAAGGTTTGCAGAAAAATCCTTTGGCAGGAACTTTACATGAAGTCTGAAAAAGCTCCAAGCCTTCATTAGTACCAATTTGCAGATATTCGTTTATTTTTAATAATTGCTCCTTGCTGTTAATGGCGCCCACATCGGTATTTTTATCCATTGGGTCTCCTACAATCAGGGTTTCCATTCTAGATTTTAGTTTTTGAATAACTTCTTCAGCAACACTTTCCTGAACAAATAAGCGTGAACCTGCGCAGCATACGTGGCCCTGATTAAAGAAGATGCCGTTGATAATGCCTTCTACGGCCTGATTAATAGGAGCATCATCAAAAATTATGTTCGCAGCTTTTCCGCCTAATTCAAGAGTTACTTTTTTATTGGTACCGGCAATTGATTTCTGAATTATTTTTCCAACATCGGTGCTTCCGGTAAAAGCAATTTTATTTACATCAGGATGATTAACCATAGCCGCCCCTGTTTTGCCAAAGCCGGTAATGATGTTAACAACACCAGGAGGCAAATCGCAATCCTGAATAATTTCTGCGAGTTTAAGCGCAGTTAAAGGTGTAGATTCGGCGGGTTTTAAAACCACGGTATTTCCTGTTGCAAGTGCGGGTGCAATTTTCCAGGCGGCCATTAACAATGGAAAATTCCATGGAATGATCTGCGCCGCTACTCCTAAACTTTTTGGGTTACGGTTTGGAAAAGCATACTCTAATTTATCGGCCCATCCTGCGTAATAAAAAAAATGATTAGCAGCAGTAGGCACATCAAAATCACGGCTTTCGCGAATAGATTTTCCGCCATTCATGGTTTCAATAACTGCCAGTTCGCGCGAGCGTTCCTGAATCATGCGCGCGATGCGAAAAATATACTTGGCGCGCTCTTTGGCGGGCATTTTTTTCCATACTTTTTCGTAAGCGTTACGAGCTGCTTTAACTGCCAGATCCACATCTTTTTCATTGGCCTCTGCTACGGAGCTTAATACCTCTTCAGTGGATGGACTGATGGTATTATAATATTTTTTAGAAGAAGGTTTTACCCATTCTCCGTTTATAAAAAGGTCGTATTGTTTTTTGATTTTGGCGTGATCTTTTGCTTCCGGTGCCGGTGCGTAATTCCAGGTAAAATCTGTTGCGGTTTCTGTACTCATATTACTTATTTACAATTTTTTTATGACGATTGCATCAATCTAAAAATTTATAATTCTAAAATTAATCTATTGATATATAATCCTTACTAAAATAAACCCCGTTCTTTTCTTTGGCCAGCTGAAGTATAATGTCATTGGCAAGACTACTCGCTCCGAAGCGAAACCATTGGTTGCTCATCCATTTTGGACCCAGTGTTTCATAAACCATTACTAAATATTGCAAAGAACTTTTTGCTGTAGAAATGCCTCCGGCGGGTTTCATGCCAATCATTATTCCTGTTTTAAAATAATAATCTTTAATGGCTTCCAGCATAACTAAAGTTACGGGCATAGTGGCAGCCGGCTGAATTTTTCCTGTTGAGGTTTTAATAAAATCTGCTCCCGCATGAATGGCAATATCACTTGCGTAACGCACATTATCAAGGGTGGAGAGTTCGCCGGTTTCTAAAATAACTTTTAAGCGGGCTTTACCGCAAGCTTCTTTAATAGCGGCAATTTCATCAAACACAAAATTATAATTGCCTTTTAAAAATTCACCTCGGCTAATTACCATATCAATTTCATCGGCTCCATTATCCACAGCAAATTTTGTATCAGAAATTTTTATTTCAAGGGTTGAATTTCCACTCGGAAAGGCCGTAGCTACTGAAGCCACTTTAACAGTGCTCCCTTCTAAAGCTTGTTTGGCTGTTTTTACATATTTGGGATAAACGCATACCGCGGCAACCGATGGTAATCCTGCAATATCATCATAGGGATGAATGGCTTTGTAACACATCTGCTTTACTTTCCCTTCGGTATCCTTACCTTCAAGAGTGGTAAGATCAATCATACTTAAAGCAAGTTTTAAACCATTAACTTTGGTTTGCTTTTTAAGACTACGGGTATTAAAACGCGCAACTCTTTCTTCAATTCCTACCTGGTCAACAACGGGACTATTTCTAAGATCAGCTTTCATAATTAATAATTTAAAGGTAATTATTTTTAAAATAGTCGGGCTTTAATATTTTATATATTTTGTGATTATTCTCAAATGTTAATTTCTTACTTTTAAGCAATGTTTGCCCTCTGTAAACCTATTTCATCCAAAAAACGATTTTCTCCCTTCAGAAAGCTGAGCGACAACCTTTCTTTTACATTATTTGAGAACGCCGCCCGGGTGCCTGATAAAGAGTGGTTGCTGGTAAGTGGCGGAGACACAGTTTTTTTGGAAAAAGATTATTTGAGCATTCTTGAAAAATGCGGGCATTCAAAAATAACATCTCGCTATGTGATTGTATACAAAGATGAAAAGCCTTGCGGGATAATTTATTTTCAGATAATTGATTTTAAAGCCGCAGTTTTTGAGGAATTATTAAGCGGCCAAAATGAGCCCAACCGTTCAACGCGGATGAAAATATTTGAAAATTATATTGGTTCAAATAAAGAAGAAGTTTTAATGAGGTTGTTTACCTGCGGAAATAACGTGGTAAGCGGCGAATACGGTTTTAGATTTATCAAAAACATTAAAAAGGAATTTGCCCACAGGATTGTTCTTGAAATTATAGAAATTATTTCGAAAGAAGAGAAGTTAAAAGGAGCCATCTCGGCGGTGCTTTTAAAAGATTTTGATAAGAAATTAATGCCCAAGCAATTGTTTGAGGAAAACAACTATACCGATTTTTTTGTGGATCCAAATATGGTTGTTGAGGTACCTGGCAACATTCAATCCCTGACTGAATACATTAACTTGTTTTCGAAAAAATACCGCAACAGAGCCAAATCTGTTTTTAAGGGGGCAGAAGAAATCAGTAAACTATATTTTACAGAAAAGGAACTGGTAAATTATCAAAATGAAATTTACTTGCTTTACGAACAGGTTTACGAAAAAGCCAAGTTTAAATTATTAAAACTGCCGGAAGATTATTTTATTTATTTAAAGCGAAATTTCGCGGATATTTTTTTTGTTACCGGCTATTTTTTAAATGGAAAACTCATTGCCTTTAGCAGTTATTTTTTAATTGATGAAAATGTACTCGAAGCTCATTATATTGGATTGGATTACAAATTAAATGCGGACTATGACCTGTATCAGAATATTCTTTACCATAACATAGAATCGGCTATTTTAAAAAAGCGCCATAGAATAAATTTGGGCCGAACCGCAGCAGAAATTAAAACAACTGTGGGGGCAAAAGCCGTGAATCTAATGTGTTATGCAAAACCGCAGAACACAATTTCCAAATTAATATTTAAGCCCTTTATAAATTTTTTACAACCTGCAGAATGGGTGCCAAGAAATCCTTTTAAAGAAGAATCTTTACAGAATAGCCCTAAAAAGTAAAAACAGCGAGCCTGATAAAATTATAGTTACAGGCAAAGTAAGAACCCATGCAAGAAGTATGGTTTTTATTGTGCTTTTTTGCAAATTTTTTAAACCTTTTTTGGCAACCATGGTGCCGGCAATACCTGATGAAAGCATGTGCGTAGTGCTAACAGGAACACCTTTCCAACTGGCTAATCCAATACCAACGGAAGCTACAATTTCAGCGCTTGCGCCTTGTGCATAGCTCATATGTTGCTTGCCTATTTTTTCACCTACGGTTTTTACAATTCGTTTCCAACCCACCATAGTGCCCAATCCTAAACAAACAGAAATAATAAGTATTACCCATGTGGGCGCATATTCTATCAGTTTTTTAGCGGCAACAACTTCTCTGTTTAGTTCTTTTAACTCATTAAGACTTAATTCAAGATTACCGCCTGCCATTAATTTTTCAGAACTTTTGGTGATTTTAACCAGATCTTTTCTAAGAGAAAATCTATTGCTAACAGTAACCTCTTCGGCGCTGCTTTTAGTGCCAACCGCATCTTTATAATGAAGGGAGTGTTTTAAAATGTCCGCATGCATCCTTCGTTCCTTAGCCGACAGAACAGCTGTGTCTGCTTTGGCTATTAGATATTCAATCTTAAATATATTACTATTAATTTCCTGAAGGTTTACTGAAGAATCAACAGCAAATTGACCTGGTAAAATAGCAATTAAAATGAGCATCAATAAACCAACCCCTTTTTGTCCATCGTTTTGACCATGAAAAAAACTTACCAAACCACAAGTTAACCATAAGAGCATGCGAATCCAAACAGGAGGCACTTTACCGGGAATTGGTTCTTTATAAATGATATCATTTTTTACCGTTCGTTTAAACGTGTACATTACTATTATAGCAAATGAAAATCCAAGTAAAGGAGAAATCAGCAAAGCAAGTCCCGTATCCTTTGCCTTATCCCAATTAACTGCAGATAAACCTAGATCTCCCGGCAAAAAATAAAAAGCCATTCCAATACCAATAATAGAGCCAATCATTGTATGCGAGCTGGAGGATGGAATCCCAAAATACCACGTTCCAAAATTCCAAATGATAGCACTAATGAGTAAAGCCATAATCATGGCAACTCCGTGGTAAGGATTACTATCCACCAAAGCATCCATCGGTAACAGGTTTACAATTCCCATGGCTACGGCAATGCCACCCAGCATCACACCTAAAAAATTAAGCACACCGCTATATATTACAGCTACAGTGGGCTTCATAGAATTAGTATAAATAACTGTGGCTACGGCATTAGCTGTATCATGAAAGCCGTTTATAAATTCAAACGAGCAGGCTAATACAATGCAAATAACCAGAAGAATGGCAAGGCCGGTAGTTAATCCAAACATGGAGGGTCAAATTTTATACAATGTTATATTAATTTACTCTCTCAGATGTTAAGTTAACGTTAATAGTTAAAAAGAGTGGCGGAGGTGAAAACCACTGTGAAAATTTGCAAAATATTCGGAAAGTAAAAAATAGATAATGCCAGAGTATCAATCATTATTATAATTTGCATCCCCAGCCCTAGGTCAAAAAAAGGGCGGTACCCAAAGTTTATTTGGCCGTCATTCTGAACTTGTACCGCATTAAAGTTCATCATTTAGAATCTGATTTTTCAACCAAATAAACGGTTTGAGATGCTGAAAACTTGTACTGAATTTATTTCAGTCAAAATTATACCAGTCCGTTTTAAACTTTTGAAAAAACCCCATAAAAATGTTATTTAGTGTGCGCCACCATCGTGCTCGCCTTCTTCTAAGGGCACCGTTTGAGGCACAAAATCCTGTGCTTTGCCCGGCTTACTGTAGTCGTAACTCCAACGGTGAACAACCGGTAATGCTCCCGGCCAGTTACCGTGTATGTTTCCAACAGGGGTAGTCCACTCCAAAGTATTTGAATTCCAAGGATTTTGAGGAGCTCTTTCGCCGCGGAACATGCTGTAAAAGAAATTGAACAAGAAAACACCTTGTCCTAAAGCACCAATAATCGCACAAACTGTTACTATCTCATTGATATCCACTAAGTTATCAAACATAGGAAAGTTGCTGTTGGTATAATATCTTCTTGGCACACCCGCCAATCCTAAAAAGTGCATCGGGAAAAACACACCATACGCACATACAAATGTTATCCAAAAGTGAACAAAACCCAGCTTCTTATTCATCATACGAAGGAACATTTTAGGAAACCAGTGATACACCCCGGCAAACATACCAAAGATGGCACTTAAACCCATTACAATGTGGAAGTGGGCCACCACAAAATACGTATCGTGCACGTTAATATCCAAGGTGGAATCGGCAAGGATAATTCCGGTAACTCCTCCTGTAATAAAGGAAGATACTAATCCAATCGAAAACAACATGGCTGGCGTGTACTGAATGTTACCTTTCCATAAAGTAGTAATGTAGTTAAACGCTTTAACAGCGGAAGGGATAGCAATTAATAAGGTAGTGAAAACGAAAACCGATCCTAAAAACGGACTCATACCCGTCATAAACATATGATGTCCCCAAACAATAAAGGAAAGGAAACCAATGGCAAGCATAGAGCCAATCATGGCTCTGTAACCAAAGATGGGCTTGCGGGAGTTGGTAGCAATAATTTCGGAAGTAATACCCAAAGCAGGTAATAATACAATGTATACCTCAGGGTGACCTAAGAACCAGAATAAGTGTTCAAATAAAATCGGGCTTCCACCGCTGGCATCTAAGGGGCGGCCACCGATATAAATATCCGATAAATAAAACGAGGTATTAAAGCTTCTGTCCATGATCAATAACAATACACAGGAAACCAATACCGGGAAAGATAATACACCAAGAATAGCGGTGATTAAAAACGCCCAGATGGTTAAAGGCATACGTGTCATTTTCATTCCAACCGCGCGAAGGTTAATAATGGTGATGATATAATTTAAACTTCCTAATAAAGAACCAACTACAAATAATGTCATTGACATTAACCAAAGCGTCATTCCTAATTTAGATCCGGGAATGGCTTCGGGTAATGCGGATAAAGGAGGATAAATTGTCCACCCCGCAGAAGCCGGCCCGTCATCAATAAAACAAGATCCCAACATAATTACGCTTGAAACAAGGAAAAACCAAAAAGACAACATATTCAAGAAACCGGAGGCCATATCGCGCGCGCCTATTTGGTAGGGTATTAAAAGGTTACTGAAGGTTCCGCTTAAGCCGCCTGTTAGTACAAAAAACACCATGATGGTTCCGTGCATAGTAACTAAGGCCAAATACATATCGGGGCTAAGTATGCCGTCTTTGGCCCATTTATCGCCAAGTACTGCGTTTACAAAAGCGAACTTTTCGCCCGGCCATGCTAATTGCATACGGAAGATAACGGACATGGTCATAGCCACCACCGCCATTATTACCGCTGTAATTAAAAATTGGCGGGCAATAGTTTTATGATCCTGACTAAAGATGTACTTAGTCACAAAAGTCTCGTGATGCTCATGATCGTCATTACCATGAACGTGATCATGGTGCAACAAGTGCTCGTTTTCCAGTGCAGTATTTTTTTCAGAAGCCATATCTCTCTTAATTTTTAATTAATATCTTATTTTTTTTCAGCAACAGTTTTAAAACCTTTTTGCTTTGCCAGCCAAGCGTTATAATCCTTCTCCGACTCAACAATTATGTTGCGCTGCATATTGTAGTGCGATGCCCCGCAGATTTTATTACACAGCAACAAATAATCAAAGATTACTGCCTCCTTGCCTTGTTTAGCGCGTTGGCGGTTAATGCCATCCATCATTTTAACGGTGTAAGGATCTTTACGCATTTCTTCTGTGGTTTTTGTTGGGATAAACTTAAAGTAAGTGATCATTCCCGGAACACAGTTCATTTGCGCGCGGAAATGCGGAAGATAAGCACTGTGAATAACATCGCGCGAACGCAACTGCAATTCAATTTCTTTTCCAAGGGGTAAATGAATATCTCCTTTTACAATAACATCATCATTACCTAAGGCGTCAGTGGTATCCATCCCTACAGAATTCCCTCCGCTGATCTGGCGGTAATCTGTATTTCCTAATTTTCCGTCTTTTCCTGTGTAGCGGGCTGTCCAGTCAAATTGTTTGGCGTATAATTCAATTACAACTTTATCAGTTGTTTTTGCCTCGTCCATAATTTCATTCCAGTATTTTAATCCGAAGATAATAATTACAGCAAGTACAATAGCGGGAACAACCGTCCAGGCCATTTCCAAACGGGTATCGTGCGGAAAAAATTTAGCAACGGTTTTAGTATTACCGCGGTATTTGTAAGCATAATAAAACAAAAAGAAGTTGGTTACAAAAAATACAAGGATAACCAGGTACATGTTCCAATCCCACAAAGTATCAATTAATTTACCGTGTTCGGAAGCCGCCGGAGGCAAAGAACGGTCTATCCAGCGGTTAACCTGCCAAATGAAAAACGCAAAAAAAGCAATCATGAACCATAACATGGCTTTACCCATCATATCGTTATCTGAATTGGTAAGGCGCCATTCGTTGGTTTTCTTTAATCCACGGCTTAATTCAATAATTCGTAATAATTGGTGACCCGCAATTATTAATAAAACTATGGCTAATATTACTAAAAAATTCATTTTATCTAAGTTTTGTATTTCTAATTTCTATTTCAAATAAATCTAAAATCTTCTTTCTTAACTCTAACTTCAATTAGGTTGAATGGTGCAAGCTTTCCTGTAAAAAAGGGTGATTTTTTACAAGAAGAGGAGCTTTTGTTAAAGCGTTAAGCACTACATAAATAAATAATCCAAGGAAGAAGAAGAACGTGCCGAATTCCATCCAGCTTAAACCTGTCCAGCTATGGCCAACCGTACCCGGCATAACAATCATAATCAGATCTAAATAGTGACCAACAAAAATGATGGTTCCAACAAACATCAGGAAAAAGAAATTTCGTTTACAATCGCGGCTCATGAGCATGATCATTGGGAATGCAAAGTTAACGAATAAAACCGTCCACATCAAGGCTTTATAGCTTTCCCATCGTGTTTGATAATAGACAACTTCTTCAGGAATATCGGCGTACCAAATTAACATAAATTGTGAAAAGTACAGATATGTCCACAAGAAAGAAATAGCAAACATCCATTTACCCATATCGTGAATAGTACTTTCGGTTACATATTCAAGATAACCGATTTTTTTCATCCAGATAACCAAAATCGTAATAGCAACAATGGCACTGATCCACATTCCGGAGAAGATATACCAACCAAATAAGGTAGAGAACCAGTGCGTATCAATACTCATTAACCAATCCCACGAAGAAGTGGAAGAAGTTACCGCAAACAACACCATGAACCACGCGCCCAATTTAATGTTTTTCCAGTGATAACTGTTGTTAACGTCAATATCCATTTTATCTGCTTCAATGGAGTTGCGGCGTAATTTAAAAGTAAACCATAACCATCCGGCCATGTATAAAATTGTACGAATCCACCAAAAAACACCAAAATAACCAATTTTAGCGGCAATTACTGCGTCGTAATTCGCGTTTTCAGGGTCTGCAACTCCTTCTGTCATCCAGTGGTACATGTGATGACCGTGAAATTGGCCAACCAGAAATAACAACATCATAAAGCTTAATCCCCATGGCAGATACATCATTACCGCTTCAATAACGCGCTTAATGGTAGTTGACCAGCCCGCTTCAGCAGCATACTGCAATCCTAAAAAGAAGGCAGCGGCTAATGAAAGAGCCATAAAGAAAAAAGAACCTGCGAAAAGATTACTCCATGCGCGGGTGCCTGCATGATAATTCTCTTCATGATTTTCCTTATCCATTATAAACATCAAAATGATGGAGAGTAAACCTAAACCCATGAGGGCGAAGGAGAATAATCTCGCTTTTGAAGGAACTGTAAAATTTAATTTATCCGTATTCATAGTATCTCTTAAATCTTATTAATTAATGTGTCTTAGCTGTAGTTGAAGATGTTGCTGCCGCAGGTGCTGTTGTTTTAGTACTATCAGCACCGGCAGATTCTTTAGGCCCTTGTAATTTCTGAACAAAATAAACCAATTTCCAGCGCTCTTCCTGAGTTAACTGACTGTTGTGAGCGCCCATTAAACCTTTACCATAAGTAATTGAATGAAAGATTTTTCCTTCCGGCAAATTTTTGAGAGTACCGCTGTAAGCAGGAGGTGCGCCGGGTAATTTTGCACCAACCTTACCATCCCCTGCTCCGGTAGCACCGTGGCAGTGTACACAGAATTTCGCATAAAGCACTTCACCTTCTTTTTCGTATTCTTCGCGCGATTTAGCGGTTAAAGGATTTTTTAAACTGGTTCCAGCTTTATCGTAACCTTCGGCGGTATTTTCATAACCATAGGGTATAAATCCGCGCGCAACAGTTCCCTTAACAGGCTGTTTGGCATTCATTTCAACCTGGCCGTCAACCATGTGGGTTTGGTAATATTCTAACGACGGTGAACGGTACATATCCGGCATAAATTCAACGCCCGGGCTGTTATCGTCTCTTTTACCGCAAGATGTAAAACCTGCCAGCACCAGCCCTGTTAAGGCGGAAACAAAAGCAAATTTTATAGTTCTATAATGTTTTCTCATGATTAAAATACTAATGTGTTTCGTCTAATACGTATGCAGGCGGAACAATAAACGCTCCTTTATAATTCACTTCTTCAGCAGCATTGTTTCTTAAGATCTCCTGAGCTTTACCGGATTGCTCGTCGTTTAACTCTAAATAAATTAGAAACTTATCGTCGGTTGTACGCGGATCAGGGTTTTTAGCTTTAGCGCCCGGAACTAACCAACAGCGCAAGAAATAAGTTAATGCCATTCCGTGAGCAGCACAAAATACCGTTGCTTCAAAGGTAATTGGAATAAACGCAGGCACGGCAAAATAATAAGCCCATGTTGGTTTACCGCCAATATCATTTGGCCAATCGTGTACCATCATGTACCACATCATTAATGTAGCAAGTGATGTGCCTGTAATTCCGTAAATAAATGCGCAGATAGCGATGCGAGTGCGAGGAACGCCGATGATGCCGTCAATACCGTGAATTGGCATTGGTGTATAAACATCTTTAATACGAATCCCGGACGCTCTTAATTTTTTACATGCTTCCAACATTGGCACTTCGTCGCTAAAAACGCCGTGGATAATGTGTTTGTTTGTTGCTGTTGCTCCCATTATATCTAAATTCTAATACTGATTAATGATGTCCGTGTGGTGTTATTTCGGCAGCGGCTTTCTTTTGAGATTCGCCCGATTGCTTTAAAATTGTTTTTAACTCGGCCTGTGCAATTACAGGGAAATAACGTGAGAATAATAAGAAGAATGTTCCGAACATTCCAATTGTTCCTACAAAGATCCCGATGTCAATAAATGAAGGCGTGTAAGTATTCCAGGAAGAAGGTAAATACGTGCGGCATAAAGTAGGAACGATAATTACAAAACGCTCGAACCACATACCAATATTTACTACAATAGAAAGAATGAATGTGGCAAGAATAGAAGTACGGATCTTTTTAAACCAGAATAATTGCGGTGATAATACGTTACACGACATCATGATCCAGTAACTCCAGGCTAAAGGCCCTGTTGCACGGTTTAAGAACGCGTATTGCTCCCATTCTACTCCTGAATACCAGGCCACAAATAACTCGGTTAAATAAGCAACCCCTACAATAGAACCAGTAACAATGATTACAATGTTCATGTATTCGATGTGCTTGATGGTTACATAATGCTCTAACTTATAAATTTTACGAACTACAAGCATCAGCGTTAATACCATGGCAAATCCTGAAAATACCGCACCCGATACGAAATACGGAGGGAAGATAGTGGTGTGCCAACCGGGAACTACCGAAGTAGCAAAGTCAAAGGATACAATGGAGTGAACCGAAAATACAAGCGGTGTAGATAATCCTGCAAGTACTAATGAAACTTCTTCAAAACGGCTCCAGTGACGCGCGCTTCCACCCCATCCAAAAGATAGTGTGCTGTACATTTTCTTTTGCCAAGGTTTGATAACACGGTCGCGGATCATTCCAAAATCAGGAATTAAACCAATGTACCAAAATACAATAGAAACCGTTGCGTAAGTAGATACTGCAAACACGTCCCACAATAAAGGCGAGTTAAAGTTTGGCCATAAAGAACCGAACTGATTAGGTAAAGGAAATAACATGTAATCTAACCAAGGACGACCAGTGTGAAGGGTTACGAAAATGGCAGCACAAAGTACCGCAAAAATAGTCATCGCTTCAGCCGAACGGTTAATGGCCATACGCCATTTTTGACGGAACAATAATAATACAGCAGAGATCAAAGTTCCGGCGTGACCAATACCGATCCACCATACGAAGTTGGTAATATCCCATGCCCAGTCAACACCATTGTTGCTTCCCCACGAACCAATACCTACACCAATGGTATAAGCTAAACAGCCAATTCCCCATAAAAAACAAACAGCGCAAACGGTAATTAATGTGTACCAACCGCGTGCTGCTTTTCCTTCAATTGGAGCAATAATATCGTCACTAATATTTCGGTATGTTTTATTACCTAATATGAGGGGGATCCTGATTTCCGATTCTGCGTGCATATTATCTTATTAAATTTTATTCTTAAAAATTATGATGTGTGTGTTCCCGCTTTTTTAGCTTCGTTATTTTTTGTTGGAGTAAAATTTTCGTGATGAATCATCTGCTCCTCCTGATTACGAACCTTAACCATGTAAGAAGTAGTTGGCTTTACACCCACATCTTCCAACAAGAAGTAAGTTCTTTCATCTTCTCTTAATTTAGCCACTTCCGATTCAGTATCGTTTAAATCTCCAAACACAATAGCGCCTGTAGAACAAGCCATTTGACAAGCAGTTTTAACAGCACCGTCTTTTAACGGTTGGCCTGCTTTTTTAGCTTCTAATTTACCGGCTTGTAATTTCTGAACGCACATAGAGCATTTCTCCATTACACCACGGCTGCGAACTACCACATCCGGATTTAATACCATGCGTCCTAATTCCTGTTGAGCCGGGTTTACATCAGCAAAATTATCGTTACCATTATAATTAAACCAGTTAAAACGACGAACTTTAAACGGACAATTATTAGCGCAGTAACGGGTTCCGATACAACGGTTATAAGTCATCATGTTTAATCCTTCAGAACTGTGGCTGGTAGCTAATACCGGACAAACAGTTTCGCAAGGAGCGTGATTACAGTGCTGACACATCATTGGCTGGAAAGTTACCTGCGGATTGGCCGCAGGGTTTTCCATTTCAATGTACATTTCCTTTGTGCCTTTATGTTCTTCGGCACCCTTGAACTTGTTCATATCAGAACTGTAGTAACGGTCAATACGCAACCAGTGCATATCGCGGGTTTTAGAAACTTCTTCCTTACCAACAACTGCCACGTTATTCTCTGATGTACAGGCAATTACACAAGCGCCACAGCCGAAGCAAAGGTTCATGTCAATACTCATTCCCCATTTGTGACCGGGACGAGGGTAAGCATCCCAAAGATCTATCTTGTTTACATTTTTCGTTCCGCCGCCATGAACAGGAAGTTCAGTTGGAGGATTCCAGTAATCTTTATCGTTTGCTTTAAATTCTTTTACCGAAACTTCGCGCAATAAAAATTCTTCACGTCCCATAATGGTGTGCTGAATTTGTGTGGCTGCAAAACGGTGTGTTTGGCCTGTATCTTTAATACTCGCGTTTACAACAATGGGCTGGATGGTATCGTTAATAATACTTAAGAACTGAAAAGCATTTACACCAACTTTATTGGCAACCTTAAAGCTCTCCACGTTTCTGCCGTAACCTAAAGCCAGTCCGATTGAACCCGGAGCCTGGCCCGGCTGAGGATAAACAGGAACCTGAATAGTAATGCCGTTAACCGTTAGATCAACCACACTTCCATCAATATCCTGACGAAGCATTTCATTTAAGCCTAATGTTTTTACATCTATAGGGCTCATGGTTATGTAATTATCCCATGTTACTTTAGAGATAGGATCAGGTAATTCCATTAACCAGGGATTATTGGAATAATTTCCGTTACCCATTCCTACCTTTTCGTAAATGAATAATTCCATTGCCGCACCGTCTCCGGAAGTAGACATTGGCGTGCCTTTTACAGAGGTTGCCATTGCGGCAGCTTTGTTATAATCGGCATTTGGAAGTGACTCCGTAACAACAGGAGTAACGTCCTTTTGAGTATCTTTTTTATGATCTTCAGTATGAACAGAAGTAGAATCAGAAGCTACATTAGCAGCAACACCCGATAAAATAGGATTTCCTAAAGAATCTTTAGCAATTGGTGCTTCAGCAGAATTGTTTTTGTGAACCGAAGTTCTAACAGCGCCATCGTGTAAAGCGTTAGCCCAGAACGTGGTGAAATCCATAAATTTTCCCTGATTAGGGAATACACGGTTGTTCCAATAGCCCTGTAAATAGGCTAAATAGTCTGTTTTAATTCCCGACCATTTTAATAAAGTAGTTTGAAACTGACGGGTACCTTCGTGACGAGGGTGCGCGAAAATAGGATTAATGGTAGGCTGTTGAAGAGTGAACATACCCGCTTTCGGGCTGGCATCTCCCCACGACTCTAAATAGTGATGATCTGGACAAACGATATCCGCTAACGCCGATGTTTCATCCAATACCTGAGAGAAAGAAATTTTTGTAGGAACCTTTAAGTAAGCAGCTTCAAATTTTAAAGAAGCAGGAGCCGTATAAACCGGGTTACAGTTATACGTCATTAATACATTTACTTTACCCGCAGCCATTTCAGCTACCAGATTGGCAAATTCCTTATCATCGCTTTGCTTCAGGTTTAAATAATTTTCAACATCAACGGTTTTGCCGTAGTTGTCGAGCATTTTATTGATACCGTTAATTAGGGTTTGAACACCTTCGTCGTTAACACCGGAAACAACCAACGATTTACCCTTGTTAGCTATAAGTTTGGCGGCAACATTTTTAATTGCTTTAACCGCTTCCTGACTTTCAATTTTACCTTCTGTAACTTTTGCACTTCCTGTAGAACCTGCAATTTCGTTAAACAAGGCGGCAGTTACTTTACCTAATTCGCTCGGCTTAACCATACAACGGTAATCGGCGTTGGCACCTGTTAAAGACATGGTACTTTCGAAGTGAAAGTGCTGGCTCATGTCAGGATTTGCCTTGCTGATCTTACGGTTAACGGCGTATTGTTTTGAGAATTCTTCACCGGCTATCCAGTTACCAAGGAAGTCGCAGGCAATACCTACTACTACTTTTGCTTTACTGAAATCGTATGAAGAAACTACAGACTTACCAAACACATTCTTATTTGCTTTTAATAAAGCGCTGTAAGAAATAGCATCGTAAGTAATATGTTTTGTATTAGGATTTTTAGAAATAAATTCAGCTATCACCGCTTTTGTAGAAGGGCTGATAATGGTAGACGTTAGAATACGGATAACTGCGCTGTTCAAAGAAGCGGTTACTTTATCATCAGCTGTTTTCCAGGTTGCATCTTGCCCTTTTACAATTGGACCGCGTAAACGGGCACCATCGTACAAACCTAAAACAGATGCCTGAACGCGGGCGTTAGTTCCGCTGTGAGATAAGCCGTTGAGTTCGTTACCTTCAATTTTAATAGGACGGCCTTCGCGTGTTTTAACAAGAATGGCAGAATAATCATGACCGTCGTAAAAAGTTGTAGCGTAAAAGTTAGCTACGCCGGGCGTAACTTCTTCAGGCTTAACCAAATAGGGGATAGATTTTATAACAGGGGTTTCGCAGGCCGCTAAAGCAACAGCAGCGGTAGAAAAGCCCATTACCTTTAAAAAATCGCGACGGGAAGTACCGCTTTTTGAAGCATCATTGCTGCTCAAAAACTCATCCATTGGAAGAGATTCGGCGAACTCATTTTTGCTCTGCTCTTGAAACTCGGGGCTGTTATGCAGTTCCGGTAAGCCTTTCCAGTATTTTTTTGACATAGACATTTTTATATAATCCTTACAAATTAATTCTTAATAGTGACACTTAGCACACTCTAAACCGCCGATTTTTTCAACAGTCATTTTAACATCGTACTGACCCTTGTATTTTTCTTTTAAAGCCTTGTGCAACCTATCGTAGTATGCGTTGCCCTGCATAGCTACTTCCGTTTTGCGGTGACATTCAATACACCACTTCATGGTTAAAGGAGCTTTTTGCTCGGCAATGGTCATTGATTTTACATCGCCATGGCAAGTACCACACTCGATCTTACCAACAACTACGTGCTGAGAGTGGTTAAAGTATACGTGATCAGGCAGGTTGTGAACTTTTATCCAGGTTAATGGGCTTTCTTTTGTTTTATCGTAGGTGCCCTTAGCAGGATCGAAACCTGCAGCTTCGTAGATCTTTCCAATTTCTTTGTCGCCGTATTTTGGTCCTTTTTGAATTCCTTTATGGCAATTCATACAAATATTTACTGTAGGAATACCGGCATGACGTGATTTTTCAACCGAACTGTGGCAATACTGACAGGCGATCTCGTTATCTCCGGCGTGAAGTTTGTGCGAGAATTTAATGGGTTGCTCGGGGCGGTAACCTTTTTGAGTTTCCCAATTATAATAAACACCAATGTTATAGCAAGCATCCCAACAGGATTTCATCCCCATAAAACCAATAATGATAAGCATTACACCAACAAAACGACGGTGACCTTTCATCCAGTTTCTTGCTTCCTGAAAGAAAGTGATGTCTTCGTTTTCAGGAAGGCCTTGAGCGCGGTTAGCTGCATTTTGCATAGATGTACGGATGCTGCGGAAAGTACCAAGGAGTATAGCAATAATAACGATAAAGGCTAAAATGATATAAAGAGGTTCAACTTTTGCACTTCTTTCTTCCCCTTCTGAACCAACTTCAGGAACAGTGGAAGTAGAATTTAACCCCGGAGCATCAACAGGGGGCGCTTTTAAAAATGCAATAACAGCCTCTACGTCTTTATCCGTTAACTGGCCTTCAAAAACGTTCATGGCCTGCTTATTATTCTCGGTATAAATTTTGTTGGCATACGCATCGCCGCTTTTAATAACTTTTTCGTTATTCAATATCCAACGCTTCATCCAATCGCCTTTTGGGGCGCGGTCAAACACCCCTTTTAAGCCCGGACCGGTGATTTTTTGATCAGTATGAGAAGCGTGACAGGTTGCGCAATTGGCTCTGAAAATTTTGGCACCGTCCTGCGCAAAAAGGTTTGAATTGAAAGCAAAAAGCGTGAAGATAGCGGCTATCAGGGCTTTTGCTGTAGTTCGGGATATGTAGTTTTTCATATAAAAATGAGAAATATTCTAGTGTTTAGCTGTGTTTTATGACAAAATGATGACATTAAACGATGGCAAATTTAACAGAAGATTAATAACTTATGGAGCTTTTTTTTATTATTTTTAACACAAAATATAATTTATATTGATTCTAAATAAGCTTTAATCATTTATCATAAAATTTGTCGTTAAAATAGATGGGTTTATCGATATTAATTAGTTGGGTTGAGGAATTAAATATAAATTATTCCTTTACGAAATCAATATAAAACCTGGTGCCTTTATTTTCTTCCGACTCAAAATTAATTTTACCCCCAAAACTGGTTATAATGCTTTTTACAATGGCAAGGCCCAATCCTGAACCCGTTGACTTGGTGGTAAAATTGGGTTCAAATATTTTGTCTTTCATAGCGGGCGGTATTCCGCAACCATTATCACTTATAACTAAAGTATAGCTGTGTAAGCTGGAAGATACGGTAACGATAATTTGGGGCTCTTTTACATCTTCAGTAGCCTGAATGGCATTTTTTAGTACGTTATTAAAAACCCTCAAGGCTTGTTCTTTATCACCTAAAACCCACATTTCCTGTTCAGGTAATTTATTTACAATAAGTGCCGAAGATTTTTGATCGAAAAGATTAACTGCGGAATTAATTACCTCGGTGAGATTTATTTTTTGAAGTTTTGCTTGGGGCAGTTTTGCAAAATTACTGAACTCATTGGCTATGGCGGCCAGGGCATCAATCTGTTCAATAATGCCCGAACTAGCAGTTTCAAATTTTTCCCGAAATCCGCCGGGATCGTTCTTCATTACATGTTGAAGATATTGCAGATTCAATTTCATGGGAGTGAGCGGGTTTTTTATTTCGTGCGCCACCTGTTTAGCCATTTCGCGCCAGGCACTCTCCCGTTCGCTCTGAGCAAGTAAATTAGCACTGTGCTCTAACTTAATAAGCATATTATTGTATTCGTTTACCAGCTTGCCTACTTCATCATTGCTGCTCCATTTAATCATTTCGTTTTGTTTACCAAGAGTAATGTTGGCAATTTGTTGCTTAATCATGCGCAATGGTTTAGTGATATATCCCGAAAGAATTAATCCTGCTAAAATGCTTATCACAAAAAGAATAACATACACATTAATAAGTGCGCTGATAATGCCGGAAAGTTCATTTACCAAATCGCTTTGTTTTGCAAAATAAGGGAGGTTAACAAAGCCCAACAATTGTTTTTGCGAATTAAACAAGGGTGTATAAAGAGATAGATATTTTAGAGTTCCGGCACTTTCTGTATTCGTGTACGCCGAAACTTGATTGCCTTTTAAACTGAAATAAGCTTTTGGAGTAGCTAAGGTTGATGCAAGTCCTTTGTCATATAACCGAGGCTGACTGGTATTAAATAAGACCCCTTTATTATCAAACAAACTCACATCTGTATTAAATAAATGCGTGAGTTCTTTCAATTCGAAATTCACAAGATCTTTTTGAGACGAAATAAATAACTCCTCCGGTTTAAACTTGGCGTTAAGTTCATTAATAATAATCTGTGTTTTTTCGTGCAGTTGCCTAATGTTATCTGTTTCGAATTGCTTTGAAACCAAACTTCCGGAAGTAATGCCCACCGCCGACATGGCCAGCAAAAGCAATACAATAACAATGGTTTGAATTCGGCGTGTTAAAGAAGCGTTTTTAAAATTTGCGGTGAATAAATAAGCGTAAACATAATAACAGAAAAAACTAACTATTGAAAAAAACAGGAATAGGTACGAATTATAGGTAAAAAGATACTTCCAGTTTTTCGCTTTTTTACTGATAATAATATGGGTTGATTCATCAGGCGCATAATAATGGTGTACATATTCTTTACCGGCATTTGCTAAAGCTGTAGAATCAACATAATAATATGGGTAATTAAAATCGCCATAACGGCTGGTGTTTTGTTCTCCGCGATATACCGCGTAACTGGAGTTTTTTAAATTTTCTTGGCGTTGCTGAGATTGATCGAGTAAAAGGTCGGGGAAACTACCGAGTTCTTCAAACTGTTTAGGTTCAAGTAGAACATACAAATTCTTATCGTCTAGCTTTATTTTGCTGATATATCTCGAGTTTTTCTTGTACATCTTTACAAAAAATAATCCGGCCGAAAAAGTGGAATCTGAAAAATAATGGATCTGATCCTCAAAAAAACCTTCGTTTAATAAAATCGGTTGCGTGGGTTGCAATAACGGTTTGCAGTTTTTATCAAAAAGGGAAAAGTCGATGTTATATCGATTAAAATAGCCACTAAAAAATTTTTGTTTTAACAGCAAGCTGATCTCTTTTTCATTACTCGGCAAAAAGTTAAGTAAGATCTTTAGTTTTTCGTCGGAAGAAATTCGTAAAGGAAGATCGGCAAATTCGTTTTCCAAAAAAGGATCCTGACGCTCGCTAAGACTATACGATAAAACTTCAAGATGCTGTTTGACATTTTTATCAATGTATAAATTAAAAAATCCTGATGTGATGGCAGACATAACTAATATTAAAACCCCCATTCCTAATGACAATTTCTGATATTGGAACTTGATTAAAAGGTAAAGGACAGTTGTGAAAAGCATGGGCCACAGATTTTGCCAAAAGTTTTCCAAAGGAAAAAATATATACATTAGGCAACATAGGATAAAATTAAAAAAGGTAAACCACACAAAATGAAGCGGATTTGCTTTATCAAAAAAACTTGTAATTCTGTAATACACCACAAACAAAGCGAGGGAATTAAATACCAAACTTAACAATCCGGCCACCGCGGCTACCTTAATATTAAACACGCTTAAAAAATCGAATGAAAGCGTTGAATTAGTAACCAGGCTTTTTAGCGAATGATTAAATTGCCATACAATAACAAAAGCGAGAATAAACAAAACAAATAAGCTTACTTTATTATTCGAAATATTTTTACTGTTTTTAAATTTCAAATTAAGCAGTACAGAAATAAACAATAAAGCTATGGAGTTAAAAACAACATCGGCCAGGCTGTTGTTTAATAAAGATTGCGCGTTGGCAAACAAGCGAAGATCGTACAAAAATGAATTAGAAAGTAATTCGGGCTTTAAAGCAATTAAAAATTTAAGAATTACCATAGGCACAACAGCAATAATCAATGCTTTGTAGGTGCGCTGCTCATGAAAATAAATAAGCAAACCAATAGTAAGCGAAACTAAACCTAATAAAAACATAACCGAACAAGCCCAAGCAATCTCTTTATTAAAATATTGGTGCTCGCCTCCTTTTAAAGAAAACAAATATTGCTTGTTTAAATATATTCCTGCTTCGGGCTGAGTTTTCTCACTTAAATTTATTTCCTCCGGAATTTTTGTCCATGAGCTGAATTCATTTTTAAGATAGTTGTTTTGAAGATCGTACAAAGGTTTAATTAAACAAACAGCATACGCTTTGGTACTACCCTGAAGCCTGCGCGAGTATAAATAATAGCCGTATTTTAACTTAAGTAGCCCCTGGGGTTTATCCAGGTTTAAAACCCCTTGATCAACAGGCAATTGCGCATTGTTCCAAAACAAAAGACTATCGTTTTTGAACACATAAAGCCCAATCTTTTTTTCATCAAAAGCGGTGTAATTTGCCTCGTCTTTTTCCGGAGAAGGATTATTTACTATTTCGGTTAAAACGGCATTGCACTCTTCAAGCTTATTTGAAATAGATTTTTGGGCACGTTGCGCCACTTGCTTTAAGCTAAGTGAAAAAAATGAATTTATGAGAAAGGAAACTAAAATTGCAACACTACTGATTGCAATAATAAGGCCGCCGGTTTTAAGTTTTAACATCAAAGAAGCAAATTAATAAAAATAATGTGAAAAATGCCCAAATTTAAATTTAAAGATGAGCAAATTGCCTTTATATTTGTATTTTGCAAGATATTTATTATGGCACAACCCTCAAAACCCGTAAAACAACCCACCTTTCCGGAGCTTACTCAAAAATTTAAGTATTTTACTTTTTTAACCCACAAAATGGCAATGCTATTGGTGGGAATTGTGGGTTTTACTTTTTATATCACTTCCATTAATGGCGAATATGCCCTGGATGATGGAATTATTATTCACCAAAACGATCACGTGATCAAAGGCTTTAGAGGCATACAAGGTATTTTAACCAAAGATGCTTACGAAAGTTTTTATCGCCGCATGTGCGCTACCGATCAGCTTGCCGGTGGCCGTTACCGTCCGCTTTCTGTAGTAAGTTTTGCCATTGAACAGCAATTTATCAATCCTTACCGCACCGGGCTTTATTACAAAGCCGAAGATTCCAACAAAAACGGGGTGTTGGATAAAGAGCAAACCAGCTACACCACACCTTGCGGAAGGCCGGAAACAAATTATGAGTATAATGATTATGTAGACGTAAACGGTGATAATATTGTTCAGCCAAACGAATGTTATCAATGCTGGGATTTAAATAAAGATTTTAAAAATCAGTTTGATGAAGACTTAAACGTTGACGGTGTTTTTAACGAGGTAGATTGCCAGGTTTACGGCGCCAAGCTTCGCCACTTTAATAACATCTGGACCTTTGCCCTGGGTTGTATGTTTTTATACCTGGTTTTTTCACGTTATTTTTTCCGTACTAATCAGGACTTGGCTTTTGTTGCCGCATTAATTTTTACCATGCATCCTATTCATTCTGAAGCTATTGCAAATGTAAAAAGCCGCGATGAGATATTTTCATTGATATTTGTCTCGCTCACTTTTCTCTATTCCTTTAAATATCTGGAAAACCGAAAAGCCATAGATCTTTTTTGGGCTTCGGTCATGTTCCTCCTTGCGCTCTTATCAAAGGAATACGCCATTATGCTGCTTATTCTGGTGCCCCTGGCAGTTTACACGTTTACCGAAAACGCAGTCGATCTTACTGAATTTATTAAGAGTAAATTAGGCTTACGAATTGGTGTTATTATTCTTGCCGCTATGGCAACCTTTATTATTCATAAGGTGGTGATTGACAATGTGATGGACGGATCTAAATTTGTGAAACGCACAATAAGTTTTATTGAATTGATAATTCTTAGCTATATAGGAGTTAAACGCGCTAATGAAACGCAGCTAATGAAGCGTTTAAAAGAATATCCATTTATGAGGGATTTCTGGAGCCTAATCATCATTGCCGGAATCTTTATTTCATGCGCTGTTTTTATGTTGGCTCTTAAACAAAACTTTGATATAACTGCCCAGCCGGGCGCAAAGCCTATCCGCTCTTTTTGGTTCTTCCCATTCTTATATCTTGCCCTTATGGGCCTGTTATTTTCAAAGCGATTCCGGGAGATAAAATTTATAAACATGATGAGCTGGTTTGGATTTGTGATGTTGTTTTATTTAGGAATGCGATTAGTGGCCGTTAAGCTTAAGCCGGGCGTTCCGGATACTGAGATCTTGAACAACCCTTATTTATTGGCCGATGGCGAAGAGCGTTTTGCAACCAAAGGATATGTACTTTTAAAATACCTGATCCTGCAATTTTTCCCGCATCCTTTATCATCCGATTATTCTTACAACACCATTGAATACCGTCATTTTACAAGCTGGGATTTTATCGTTTCCATGTTTGTGCATTTAGGAATTGTGGTAGGAGCTGTGTATTATACATTAAAAAAACACATCCTTGGTTTCGCGTTAATGACTTATATTTTATTCGCTTTATTAATCGGAAACGTGTTAATGGACATCGGAGCCACCATGGGCGAACGTTTGATTTTTCACTCATCACTCGGCTTCAGTATTGCAGTTGGTTATCTTATCATTAAAGGATTTGATAAACTTTCAGTTATTTCATTCGGCGCAAAAAGAGCGGCACTTGTGGCTATTCTTTTAGTTGTTGGATTTTTATTTGGCTGTAAAACCTGGGAGAGAAATTACGATTGGAAGAATGACGTTACCTTATTTTTAAAAGATGTAAAAACAATGCCTAATTCTGTGCTGGTGCTTGGAAATGCAGGGGCGCGTTGGGTGGATTTAGCTGATACTAAGGAAGTTACAGGGATTAAAGTGGTAGGTCAGGATTCTACTCGCTTTAACGATTATAACGGAACTTTAAAAATTACCGACGAAGAAATGAAGGCCGGAGGATTTAAAGATAAGCGTGAAGCAGCTTTATACAGAGGGATTGGTTATCTGAAGCACGCCATAGATCTTCATCCGCGTTACGTAAATGGTTATTTAAATTTAGGATTAGCGCACTTTAAACTGCGTAAAGATTTTGAAGCGTTGTATTATTGGAAACTTGCCGAGCGCTTGTATCCCAACAATCCTTATCTGCGTAATTATTACGTTGTTTATTATAACGATTTAAAGAACCGGGGAGCCACTGCCTTTAACCAAGGAAATATGGCACAGGCTGCCCAAGAATATAATAAGTGTACTATCCTGGATCCATACAATCCGGAAGGTTATTATAATTTGGGAGGAGCTTATTTTAATCAGCAGAAGTACGCGCTTGCAAAAAAGAACTGGGAGCGGGCTTTGCAGTTAAATCCTAATTATCAGGAAGTGAAAAAGGTGTTGCCTATGATTACTCCTCAAATGCTGGGTCAGATGCCGCAACAACAAGTAATGCCGCAGCCGGTTAACAGACATTAATGCAACTGTTTGCGAAACGCAGTTCACCGCATAAAAAAAGGAAGCGTTTCCTTAAAAAGAATAAGCATACAGTCGCCGTTTTTTTACGGTAAAAACTGAATAATGACAGAAGAATAAATAATGAAGAAATTTTTTATACTGGCCTTTGCCATCGCCCTATCAAATAATACGTTTTCACAAATACTGTTCAGTAACAGTTTTGGCAACCTTAGCCTGCAAACTTACACAGCAGGAAATTCAGTTACGCAATACAGCACAGTGCCTTCAGTTTTCAGTTTAATTAATGATGGTCACAATAACAATGCAAACTTAAATAATGCGCCATTTCATGTACCTTCCTTAAAAAAAGAAGGATGGGCGGTTACTTACAACGCAATTGAAAACGATACCTTTTTAGTGAGTACCAGTTGGTTGGATTCTTCTCTTATTTCCAATAGATGGCTCATTACACCTGCTATAACAAACATTACGGCTAATACCGTTTTAACCTGGATGGCAAAAAGCCCGGATGCTTCCTACCCCGATGGCTATGAAGTTTATGGTACTAATAAAACCGGAATATTGACATCCGCAGATTTTACTCCCGCCGATTTGTTATTTAATTCAGGGCTTGGCGGCGAAAAAAATACTTGGACAAAACGTTCGGTAAGCCTGGGTGCTTTTGCCGGACAAACATTGCGCTTTGCTTTCAGAAACAATTCCGCTAATAAATACCAGTTATGGATTGATGACATTGAAGTTAAAACAACTGCCTTTAATTTGGATGGCTCAATCACTGCAATTCATTCAGATAAGTATATCTTAAGCGGTTCTTCGCAAACAATGAACGTTACTTTTTTTAATAATGGAGCCGCGCCCATTAACACCATCACCATTAATTATCAATATGGAAGTTCGCTCCCTGTTTCGCAACTGTACACTTTTAATCCGGCGTTAAATTACAGCCAGAGTGTTAGATTAAAGTTCGGCTTGCCTTATTCATTTTCCTCAGCAGGTTATTATCCTTTAAAAGCTTGGGCTACCTTGCCCAACAATAGTACCGACCAAAACATTATTAATGACACCTTAAACACAAACATAACCGTACAATCGTTTTCGCCGCAAAAAAATGTGTTGGTAGAACAATTTGTAAGTGCACAAAATGCTGATTCGCCTGACGCGCAGGAAAAACTACTGGCATTGCAGTCAGCTTCGGTTATTGTTGTAAATGTGCATGACAATGATTCTTTGAAAGAAGTTAATTCAACCGGAGTTTTAACTTACAAAAAGAAATTTTCAACCGCGTTAGTTGACCGGAGATATGATGATTCGCTGTTAAGCAGTACGGTAACAAAACCATATTACAATTACAGAATAAAAGAACGTTTAAAAGCTGTAACGCCAGCCAGTGTTTCCATCACCAATAAAACTTACAACAGCGGCACTAAAGAATTAACTTTTACCCTAAAAGCTGATTTTGCGGGAGAAGTAAAAGGAGATTACCGCTTAAACGCTTATTTGGTTGAAAATAATGTGTCGGGTAAAGAAAGTGATACCACGGTTAACGGCTTTAACCAATTGAATGATTATTTTAATGTGCCTTGGTCGCCTTACTATCAGAGGGGATATTATTCTTTCGCGGAAAATTCCTATGTTTTAAATGCTTGGCAATATAAACATCAGCGGGTTCTACTATATTCATTTAACGGTTCTTTTGGTAACGCCGGCATAATCCCACAAACAGGGGGCACACAAAATCAATCTTATCAGGCTACGTTTTCGTACACACTTCCGGCAGCGGCAAACGGCATTAATAAATATAACGTAGATAATATTTATATTGTTGGATTTGTGGCTGAATTTTCTACTAACGGTTTGCAGCGTGATGTTTTAAACGTAACGCAGAATAAATTAACTACAAACCCCGAAGTTGTTGGCTTACAAAAAAATGTAACTCATCAAGTATTAAGCATTTATCCGAATCCTGCAAATGGATTTATTGATGTGAATATAGGTTTGGAAACAAAACAATACGAACTTCAAATACACGATCTGTTAGGACGCTGTGTGTTTCAAAAAATAATAGAAAATTCTGATAAGGCAGAACGCATAAACCTTATGGGCTTTGTTTCGGGCACTTACGTTTTAAGTGTTAAATCAGTTTCCGGAATCTCTCGCCAAAAATTTATTATTCAGGGAAATTAAAAAGTTGGTAAAATTGCGAAATATAGCGTGCTAAAAAACTTCCGAAAAGTGAAAAAATTATAATTTTCATTAAAAACATCTATAAAATAACGGAAAGCAAAGGGCTTTTTTTGCCTTAGTTAAATAAAAATCGTATCTTTGCCTACCATTAAATGCGGATGTGGCGTAATGGCAGCCGCACCAGACTTAGGATCTGGCGCTTCACGGCGTGGGGGTTCGAGTCCCTTCATCCGCACTTTTATAAACCGTAATTAGCTGATTAATAGTTATTTACGGTTTTTTATTTGCTGTTTTAGTCCGTATTTAGTCCATCTCCTGTGGAATAATTAACTATAAATAGGTTCGGGTGTAAACCCTTGAAAATGATGAGAGTAAACAGTGTCATGCCTTTAAGATTGTATTTAGCTTACGCCGCCGGAATGATGGGTTGGAGCATAATGATAAATCTGATAAGCGTTATATTGGTTTATGTATATTTGCCACCGCAATCAAGTGGCTTGCCGGTGTTTATTACCCAAGCCGCCATCTTTGGAATTTTTAATGTCATAGCTTTAGTTACCGCTGGGGGCAGATTAGTGGATGCGATTTACGACCCTTTAATTGCCCAATTTAGTGATACAAGTAAAAATCCCAAAGGACGAAGAATTCCATTGATGAAAATGGCTATTTTACCTTCTCTTCTCTTTTGCTTTTTTGTTTTTTATCCAATAAATGGATTCGAGAGCGGCAATAATATTTTGTGGTTAATTTTTACTCTTATTGGTTTTTATGTTTCTTCCACTACTTATATTATTCCTTATAATGCTTTATTGCCAGAACTCGCGCATACTTCAAACGAAAAGGTAAAATTGGCAACTTGGCAATCGGTAGGATATGTTTGTGGAATAGGAATTGCTTCTAACGCTTTTAATCTAAGCAATTATTTGCAAGGGCAAGGTGTAGAATCAAAAATTCACGCTTTGCAAATTACTGTTTTAATTTTGGCGGTGCTTGCGGCACTTTTTATGCTTATTACCGTTATGGTGATTGATGAAATGAAATATTGCAGATCGATGCCAAGTTCGGTACCTCTGAAAATAGCACTAAAACAAACTTTAAATAATAAAAATTTTTTATTATTTATTGTGGCCGATTTTTCTTACTTCATTTCTGTAACCTTAATTACATCGGGTTTAATGTATTTTGTTACTGTGCTGCTTCAACTAGAAGAAAGTATTGGAAACAAATTAATGATCACCATGGTTATAGTTTCTTTTGTTTTTTATCCGGTTACCAGTTGGGCAGCAAAAAAGATAGGCAAAAAAAGAGTTGTTTTAATTTCACTGGTTCTTTTAGGGATAATTTTTATTGGCATTTTTTTATTGGGAAAAGTCCCATTTTCCCACACAGGACAAATATACACCTTGATTATTTTGGCAGCTATTCCCTTGGCCTCACTTAATATTTTACCAAACGCTATTTTAGCCGAGATTATTGAAAAAGACAGTAATGACACTAAACAAAACAAGGAAGCTATTTATTTTGCGGTAAGGTATTTTTTTGTTAAGATTGCTCAAACAATTGGTATTGCTTTATTTTCTATGTTTCTTTTATATGGCAAAGATGTTGGCAACGATTTTGGGGTTAGGTTAAATGGTTTGTTGGGCTGCGGATTATGTTTAGCGGCAGCTGTTATCTTTTCAAAGTTTAAAGAAAATAAGAAAGCTAAAATTGATTAAGTAAATTATCTGGAAGTATTATTGGGACTTGTATACACCAATTGCATGACGCTTATATTTCTCATAGCGAACGCTGCTTCGCAATAGCATAAATAATAATTCCATTTAAGGATAAAGCGATCGTCAAATCCCGCTTTTTTAACTTCAGATAATTTTGCATTAAACGCTTTGTGCCATAAGTGTAAAGTGTGGGCATAATCTAAACCCATATCTTTTAAATCCACAAGAGAAAAATCAGTGGTTTTATTTATAGAATTATTAATGGCCGCCACCGAGGGAAGCAAGGAGCCGGGGAAAATATGTTTTTGAATCCAGTCTACACTATTTTTAAAAATTTCAAATCGCGAATCTGGACAGATAATTACCTGGAGTGCAAAAATTCCGTCTTTTTTAAGAAGATCGTGGCATTTTTTAAAATAAGTGTCGTAAAATTCTGCTCCAACGGCTTCCAACATTTCTATGGATACAATTTTATCAAATTTACCTTCCAGTAAACGGTAATCATTTTTTAAAACTGTTATTTTATCGGCTAAATTCTCTTGTTTAACTTTTTCTTTTGCTAATTTATATTGTTCTTCAGAAATAGTGGATGTTGTAACTTTACAACCATAATTTTTTGCAATGTATATTGCGTTTCCTCCCCAGCCGGTGCCTATTTCCAGAACATGATCGTTTGGCTTTAGTTGTAATTGTTTGCATAAGCGATCGTATTTTGCCATTTGCGCTTCTTCTAACGTCATGCCTTCTTTGCTAAAATAGGCTGCGGAGTAAGTCATGGTAGGATCCAGAAAAAGGGCAAAAAAATCATTATGCAAATCATAATGTTCTGTAATATTTTTGCGCGATCCACTAATACTGTTCATTCGTTTAGAATGAAAAATTTTATTATAGAATTTAAAGATGTTGATTGATAAATCTTTTACTTTATTACCCGAAACAGCAGGGGCATTTTCAATATTCAAAAGAAACCATTTAATTACTTTAGTTATGTCCTCTGTTACCCATTCACCTTCAACATAAGATTCTCCAAAACCAATATCTCCATAAAGAACGCAGCGTTTAAAAAAATTATTGTCTTTAATTTCTATGGAAGCACAAACGTTTTTACTGCCACTTCCAAAGATTAAGGTCTGACCCTTAGGCAAGGAAAGCCTTAGGGTACCCAATTGCATGCGAGACAGAAGCTTAAGGATTACTTTTTCATAAAATCCTGCTTTGGTGGCTATAGATAGGGCATTAGACATTAACGTTACTAATATACGAATTTAGGTAAATAGCGGTTTATGTTAAATAGACGATTTATCACCGAAATTCTTACAGTTTATTTAATTTTATTATAAACATCTTTTTGTAATTCCGGTTTCTCAGATTTTTTATGAAACGGTATTTTTTTTAGCCATAACAATAAGGCGTTCCAGTGAATAAGCGTAATGATACGAAGGGTTAAAAATGGAAAACGGAAACTGTACCAAGCAAGGTTAAAGTGAGTTAAAGGTTTTTTAATGCCTGTAAGTGTGCTTATAAAAAAGCGTTTTTCGTTTTTAAAATCATCTATTTTAATGTTTAGCTTATCGCCCGGCACGGCCATATTAAAGTCAAAATTAGTATCATGTTCTATAAATGGCGATACGTAAAAATATTTGGTAGTGTTTAAATGAAATGTATTGTCATTAAACACTTCCTTTCCTAAAAAATACGGTTTCATTTCCCTAAATGTATTGCTTACTTCGGCAATGGCGCATTCAGCCGAATTATCTTTATTAAAGACATAGTAAAATGAAACCGGATTAAAATTATAGCCAAGAATATTTAGATTGGTTAAAAGCATTATTTTTTGATCTGTATAATTAAAATTGTTCAGTTTTAAATAGGCAATAATATGTTCTTTGGTTGACTTTGACTTATCCGGATTTTCAATTGGCAGTTGTAAATGTTCAGAATCCCGGAAAGAAAAAAAATTAAATTTATTATGGCTTAACATCCAAAATTTTTTGCTTAGAAGTTCCAGTTCGTCCAGATCTATATAAAACATAAATATATTATAATGGAACCGGTGCTGTTTAGGTTCCAGCCGGTGATGCATGATGGTAGCTTTATATAAACAACTGTTCATTTATAATTTCTTGCAGAGGTCTACCGCACTTTTATAGGCATCTTCGTGAAACCCATATTTAAAATAACTGCCGCAATAATGGAGTGGTCCGTTTTGATTTAATTCATGCAAATTTTCTTGGGCTTTTATAGCTGCAAGATCAAACAGCGGGTGATGATAATCTATTTCACGAATAATTTTGTCCTTGCCAACGCTACCCTCAACGGCATTTATTGAAACAAAATAATTTTTATTTTTTGAAACTCCTTGTAATCTGTTCATCCAATAAATAGTTGTAGGAAGAAGCTTTCCCTTGCTTTCTTCTATGCTATAATTCCAGCTGCTCCAAACCGACTTTGTTTTTGGCATGATTGATTCATCGGTATGCACTGTAGCTTTATTTGCCTGATATTTAAAGCATGAAAGTAAAGTCTTTTCTATCTCCGTAGGCTCTTCAATCATCTTTAGCGTTTCATCTGCATGACTGGCAAAAATAATTATGTCAAATTCTTCAAAAGTACCGCCTTCAAAATTTATTACCGCTTTTTTACCGTGGCGTTTTACTGACTTAACTTTTTTATTAATTTGAATTTTATCCTTAAACGGTTTTATTAATATTTCTCTGTATGATTGTGATCCGTTTTCTAAAGTATACCATTGGTGTTGGGTATTTAAACCTAAAAAACCATGGTTATAAAAAAAACGAATTAATGTTTGCGCCGGAAAATCAAGCATCACATCCATAGGGGTGCTCCATACGGCAGAACTCATGGGTACCAGAAACTTCATCAGCATCTCTTCGCCAAAATTATTTTCTTTAATGTATTCACCAATGGTGTGATTCGCATATTTTGGATCCTCCATTATTTTAATGCTCTCTTTATTAAAACGGGATATCTGCATTAACATTTTTATATATTTTATGTTAAAGAGATTTTTCCTTTGAGCAAATAATCCTTTAATTCCTGAGCCGCAATATTCTAAACCGCTGGGTTTGTGCTGCACACTAAAAGACATATCCGTTTTTATGATCGGTGCTTTTATTTCCTTAAATAACTTACAAAGGTTAGGATAGGTTTCAAAATTAAAAACCATAAATCCGGTATCCATAAAAACATTTTTCCCATTCTCATTTACTGAAACCGTGTTGGTGTGCCCTCCGATATAATTGTTCTTTTCAAAAAGCCTAATGTCATATTTTTTATGCAGTAAATGTCCGCAGCCCATACCTGCAATACCTGTTCCAATGATGGCTAATTTTTCCATTATTCTGAAGTCACTGAGTTTATAAAACGTTCTATTGTGTAAGTGCTCAATTGTCCGCTTGGCTCGTTGATGTTGTAATCACAGCCATGCGTAGCCCATGGAAGATTTAAAAAGTAATGCTTCACAGCATTATCACTCAATTTTTTATCTAGATGAATGCCATGCTCAAAAGAAACCATTGCGTCATTTTCTCCGTGAATGATAAGAGTAGGGGTAGAGTTTTTATTTACATATTCCAGGGCCGAGGACTCTTTAAATTTTTCAGGAACCTGATCAATGGTGCCACCTAAAAATTCATTAAAAACTTTTTCGGTATTTAAAACCAGTTTACCCACTTTAACTCTTCCGCCCCACACCATGTCTGCCGGTGCGTAAAATGAAACAACGCCTTTTATGTGCGGATCATTAAATGTGTAAGCGGATACCAATGCAATTTGTCCGCCGGCCGATCTTCCAAGCAATACAAAATTAGCGGTATCTATATTTAATTCATAAGCATATTTTATAAGATAGTTCAAAGCATCGCGGGTATCTTCTACTTGGGCAGGAGATTTGTATTTGGGCGATAAGCGATAATTAATTGCAGCAACATGGTAGCCTTTGGATGCAAGATAATGGTTAAGATCGGGTAATTGTTTATTATCTCCCTGAGACCATGATCCGCCGTGAATGACAATAACACAAGGAGCCTTGATGTTTCCTGCGGAGTAAAAATCCAGGTTCAGATCTTTTTCCGAAAGAGCTTTGTATTTAATAATTGTGGGCAAAGTTTTTTTAAAATGGATACCCGAAAACATTTTTAAAAAGGAGTACGGCTGCTCTAAATGATTTTTTTCGGACGAAGGAAAAATGAGAGCGAGTTCTTCTTGTAAGTTTATGCTTCGCTGATACGCGCGAATAACAGGCAGACAGTATAACGTGAGAGTAATGCCATTAATGATTAAAAGGATTACTTTATAGTTAGAACTTTTAAATGAAAGAATTAAAAAAAGAAGTGATGCGAAAATAAAAATATATGGAAATTCAGTAATGGCAACCGCTGCCTTCCATAATAAATTAGTGGGAGCTTTTACAACAGTTAATAATGAAAAAAGAAAAAGTATAAAGGCGATGATCAATTTCCACATAAATTACTTTTTTGAAAATAAATAATGGCAAACCATCCATTCCTCGCCATTGTTATAAGTCCATAATTCAGCACAAGCCATAAAAAAAATGCGCCAGTAAACCCACCATTTTAATGATGTTTCTTTTCCGTAAGCTTTTTCAAACAGGGGCAAGATTTTATCTTTATTTTTGCCCATGTTTTTCAACCATGCTTCAGAGGTTTTACCGTAATGCTGGCCATTTACGATCCATTTATTTTTAACAGTAAGATCTTCCTGAAAATTATAAAAAAGGTCATTGGATGGCATTATCCCTCCGGTAAAAAAGTATTTACTCATCCAATCGCTATCATCTTTAACTTCAAATTTATAAGTGAATTCTTTATGTGTAAAAATATGAACAAACATCTTTCCATCTTCTTTCAAAAGAAAAGCAATCTTTTGAAACAACAATTTATAATTTCTTAAATGTTCAAACATCTCTACGCTAACTACCCGATCAAATTTTTGTTCAATGGAAAAATCATTAATATCCTGTGTAATTACGGTTAAGTTTTTTATTCCGCGAATTTGTGCCTGCTCATCAATATAAATTTTTTGCGTACGCGAATTTGATACAACAGTAAATTTACTGTTAGGGAATTTTGCCGACATAAATAAAGATAAACTTCCCCATCCGCAACCAAGTTCCAACACATTTTGGCCGTCCTTTAACTCGGCTCGCTGACAAGTAAGTTCAAGCATATCCTGTTCGGAAATGTTAATGTCGGTAACATTTTCATTCCAATAACCGCTGCTGTATTTTAAGTGCTTGCCTAAACAATATTGGTAAAACTCTGTTGGCACTTCGTAATGCTGTTCATTAGCCGCTTTGGTTTGAATGGCAATGGGCGAATTTTTTAATTCTTCGATAAGAACTTCCGAATGTTTTTTACCCGCAACCTTTCGCTCTTCCTTTAACCTTTGTTTTAGTAAACGTCGTATTCCAAAACGAATAAGAAAATCAGGAATTTTATCTTGTTCAAGAAGGTTATTATAAAACATTTTAATCGATGTAAGAGATAATTTTCAACATGATATTTATTTTTTAAACCAGGGAATAAAAGCACTTGTTGTTTTTTGATAATCGCGGTAGGCATCGCCCTTACTTCTGAGTGATTGCTCCTCCGTCATAGGAATACCGGTAACTTTAAAAATAAGAAATCCAATACTTAAGGGACATAATACACTTAGCCATCCAAAAGGACTGGATACTGAAAATACAGTTACACTGATCCAGATCATTAATTGAAAGAAATAATTTGGGTGGCGCGAATAATTCCATAATCCGTATTGACAAACTTGACCTTTGTTTAGGGGGTCTTTTTTAAAATGCTGTAACTGCCAATCAGAAATTCCTTCTCCAATAATGGAAATGAACCACATGATAGCACCTACATATTCTAATAATTTTAATTCAGGATTAATATTTAATGAAGTAATAAAAAAAGGAATTGCCAAAAAAACATTAGAAAGTGCCTGCATTTGATAGAATCCAAAAAACTTAGCGTTACTCCACTCCGCACGCAATGCTTTATATCGGCCTTCTTCTTCTTTTAAATGCCCGCCCACTCTTATCAGCAAGTAAATGCCCAAGCGAAGCGACCATAAAGAAGCAAGCGCAAAAACAATATTTTTTCTCTGAGAAAAGCCGTCTGCCGATAGCCAGGTAATAATTGCTATGACCAAAAAATTAAAGGCCCAGAAAATATCAACGATACCGTTATTTTTTATTTTTAAAGCCCATAAATAAACCAGGATCATGATAAAAGAAACTGCCGCAAAACTTACAAGGGGAATGTAAATGTATGGGCTCATCCTTATAACTTACGTAACTGAATTATTTTAGCAAAGTTCAGAAACCTCATTACCGGATAAGTTGGGTCAAATTCAAACCATTTTTTAGCGAAATTAGGACTATTAGGACTTTTGTGATGATTGTTCTGAAATAACTCTCCCATCATTAAAAAATCTAATGGGATAGAATTTTTGCTGTGATCATCGTTATCAAAATTTGAATAGCCATATTTATGTCCGCACCAATTAACAATAGCGCCATGCACCGGGCCCATAAAAAAAAGAATTGGTAATAATAAATACATAGCGGGGTGAGTGGCAAATTTCACATAAAAAAGCACGTACATAACACCAAATAAAATTCTTATCAGCCACATATCACTGATTTTATCCATTAATTTCCATTCCGGATAATTACCTCTAAAGCTTTCTTCAGGTTCTATTTTATGCTGTGCATAATTAAGATAAATATCTTTGGTATGCATGGTCATGTGCCACACGTCTTTAAAAAAATGAGGGGAATGAGGGTCCTTTTCCGTATCGCTGTATGCGTGATGCATGCGGTGCAAAATGGCATAACCCCGAGGATTTAGGAAGGATGATCCTTGAGTAATGAATGTAAACAAATAGAAAAAACGTTCCCAGAATTTACTCATGGTAAACATTTTATGAGAGGCATATCTGTGTAAAAAAAAGGTTTGACAGAACAGCGACAAAAACCAATGCGAAAGAAAAAAGATTAGGATATACATTAGTACGAAGCTATGAATAATTAGGCGATTTTCAGAAAGTAAAATTACAAAAAAACTTATTTTTATGAAAATTTTAAATATTGTGAAAAATCAATGTTAAGAAAAGTTATAAATAGTATTGTGTTTAAATTCTTGATGAATTAGTTCGTTGCTGGCAATTAATTCTTTTCCAAATAACCAGTTATTTTCTCCTTTAAAATCGCATACCAAACCGCCCGCCTCTTTTACAATTAAAGCCCCGGCGGCCGCATCCCACGGTTTTAAATTGTATTCAAAAAAGCCATCTACCCTTCCGCAGGCTAAATAACAAAGGTCAACGGCAGCCGCACCTATTCGTCGCACGCCATGGGTGTTTCTCATCATAAATTCTAATGTTTTTAAATAGCTTTCAATTCTTGTAAAATTTGATATAGGAAATCCCGTTGCAATTAAACTGTCTTTTAAGGTGGGAGTTTGTGAAACCCGAATGATCTTTGAGTTTAAATAACTCCCGCCATCTTTTATAGCATAAAAACATTCATCCCGATTAATTTCGTACACTACTCCCAAGATAATTTCACTTTTGTATTCCAGTGCAATACTGATAGCATAACACGGAATGCCGTGAACGAAATTAGTAGTGCCATCAAGCGGATCCACGATCCAATTATAATCTTGTGTTCCGCTTCGTGTATTTTCTTCAACAATAAAACCTACAGGAAAATAATCTGTAAGATCATTCACTATTTTTTGCTCGGCACCTTTATCTACGTAACTCACCAGATCGTTATACCCTTTTATTTCAACCCGCTCTTTCGAAAAATTCTCTTCACGTTCAGCTCGTATCCAGTTTCCTGTGTCTTTAGCTGTTGCAATAACTTTGGCTAAGAGCAATTGTAACTTTATTGAATCCATATTTTATTTTCTTTTGAAAGTTAAACGTTGCCCTTTATGTGTTTCATTAAATTTTCCATTGTCATATATTAAATGGCCATTTACAAAAGTTTTTTCAATTCGGCTTTTAAAAGTGTGCCCTTCAAATGGGCTCCATTTACATTTATACAAAATGTTTTCTTTGGTCACTTTTGTTTTGATATCCGTATTAACCAAAACAAGATCGGCGGCATAACCTTCGCGGATATATCCTCGATTTTTTATGCGAAACAAGTCTGCTACATCATGACACATTTTTTTAACGATGTGTTCAAGGGTAATTTTTCCTTCGTGATAAAAGTCAAGCATGGCCAGCACGCTGTGTTGCACCAGAGGCCCACCGCTTGGAGCCTGAAGGTATTTCATGTTTTTTTCTTCCAAGGTGTGTGGGGCGTGATCTGTTGCAATGACATCAATTGTATCATTCAATACTGCCTCAAATAATTTATCTCGGTCGTAACTTGTTTTTACGGAGGGGTTCCACTTAATTAAATTGCCTTTTGTTTTGTAATCATTATCGCAAAACCATAAATGATGAATACAAGCTTCCGCAGTTATTAATTTATCTTTTAAAGGAATTCTATTCGTAAATAGGCTTAATTCTTTAGCAGTTGAAATATGAAGAACATGTAAACGAGTTTTATGTTTTTTAGCGAGTTCAACGGCCATGGATGAAGATTTATAACAAGCTTCTTCATTACGAATAATGGCGTGAAAGTATGTGGGCAGATCTTCTCCGTATTCTTCAATAATTCTTTTTTGATTTTCTTTTACCAAAAGATCATATTCGCAATGCGTTGCAATAAGTGTATTTGATTTAGAAAAAAAGTCTTCCAGTACTTTTTGGTTATCAACAAGCATATCTCCTGTAGAGGATCCCATAAATAATTTCAACCCGCATACTTTCGAATAATCCACTTTTAATGTTTCTTCAACATTTAAATTTGTGCCGCCCATGTAAAACGAATAATTGGCTAAGGAACATTCAGAAGCTCTTGAATATTTTTTTTCTAATTCTGTTACGCTTGTGGCTTGCGGATTTGTATTGGGCATTTCCATATACGAAGTTATTCCTCCGGCTACCGCGGCTTTTGCTTCTGTATAAATTTCGCCCTTATGAGTTAAACCGGGTTCCCGAAAATGGACTTGATCATCTATGGCTCCCGGTAAAAGATATAAGCCCTCCGCATTTATTTCAATACAATCCGAAGGCAGATCAATTTGGCGTTCTATCTTTGAAATCAATTCATTCTCAATTAATACATCAAAAATTCCTGTTTCTCCTTCATTAACAAGCTTCGCGTTTTTTATAAGGTATTTCATAATCACAAATAATTAACTAATTAATTTCTCCAAGTTCAATCAAAAATTTTTCAATACTAACTTTAGCTTCTTTGGCATTACAATTATAATTATTAAACAAGATTGAAAAAGCTAATTCTTTTCCTGATTTTGTTTTAACATAACCGCAATATCCTCTGGCGCGATTGATGTACCCGGTTTTGGCACGCATATTATTTTCAATGCTTTTTCCTCTTCCAATATTAATCATGCTTCCGCTTTTTCCCGCAACAGGTAACGAATTATTAAAAGCTTTATAAACTGTACTGTCGTTATATATTTTACTCAGCACGGAAGCTTGAAAATGGGCTGTAAGGGTATTTGCTCTTGATAAACCACTGCCATCGGCCATAAAAAGTTCTGTTAAATCTTGGCCTGCTTTTTTCCAATAATATTTAACAGCATCAATTCCCCAATTAACATTGCCTTTTCCCATAGCGCGCAAAAGGGTTTCGCAATAATGGTTGTTGCTTTTTAGATTCGTGTAATACACTATTTTTTCTAAGGGGGGGGAGTAATAGGTATAAAGCAGATATCTTGCACTTAAACTATCAGATTTTTTATATTCTGATTGTATAGCTTTTGCATTACATTTTATTCCAATATTATTCATAGAAGTGTAAAGCATTTCTGCACAAAGTAAAGCAGGGTCGGGCAGAGTTGCTTCCACTTCAAAATTATGTTGATTGGGTGGAATTTTTCCGCTGACTTCTTTTGTATAACCAAAAGGATCGCCATACACAAAAGCTTCATCTTCTGTGCCTTTTGAGATCACATTTGAATTGAGCGTAATAGTGTTATTTAAATATACCGGACTGATTTTTACAACTTCCGCTTTATCGCCCGAATTTTTACTTGTATATATAATTTTAAATTTATTATCATTATAAGAAAGTGCATTGGGCGCTGCTCCAAAATAATTACTGATGTCCGACCAGATCCAGGTATCCGGAATACTTCGATCAAAATAGCTCGCGTCGCCAATTATCTTTCCTTTTATTTCTTTTACACCTTGTGATTTTAAGATTGCGGCCCATTTGTTGGTAACCTGCGATGTATCTTTAAAAAAATATTCTGATTGTAAAGTTGGATCGCCGCTCCCGTAGATAATCAAATCTCCGCTTATAATTCCGGTTTTTTTATCGAATATACCTGTATGAAATAATTTTGTTTCAAAGCGGTAATCCTTACCCAAAATGCCCAAAGCGGCTCCGGTAGTAACTACCTTTAAAGTACTGGCGGGAATTAAAAATTGATGCGCATTGTACTCCGATATAATTTCGGATGTTTTAGCATCCAATACACAAAAACCGATAGACGCACTTTTTAGGTCTTTATGCGTTTTCCAATTTTCGATTACAGTATTTAACTGCGCCTTTAAATTCGCCGAAAAAAAAATTGAAATAATAAAGTGTATAATGAAAATAAAACGTTGTAACATATCTAATCGCATAAAGCGAATGATAAAGTTAACAAATGCAACGTATTGAAGAAACGTAATTTTTTACTAAAGTATTACCAGATTTCTACACGTTTGCTTTCGGGCGTAAATAATTTATCTCCTTCTTTAACACCAAATGTTTCATAAAATTCTTTCATGTTACTTAATGGTGCAAATGCTCTGAAATAGGCTGGTGAGTGGTAATCCACCGCTAATAAACGTTTTAGTTCTGCATCGCGGGTAATCTGTTTCCAACCTTGAGCCCACGCAATAAAAAACCGTTGTTCGCCTGTAAGGCCTTTTAACTTTGGAGAAGGTTTTCCTGCCAGTGACTTTTTATAAGCGTAGTACGACATTGTTAAGCCACCCAAATCCGCAATATTTTCGCCCTGTGTCATGCTTCCGTTCACACGAATGGTATCAATGGCTAAATAATGGTCGAATTGATTGACGATCATTTGCGTTTTACCTTTAAAATTCTCGTAATCCTGCTTAGTCCACCACATTTTCATATTTCCATCCGCATCAAATTGCGATCCCTGATCATCAAATCCATGTGTTAATTCGTGGCCGATGATAGCACCCATTGTTCCGTAATTTGCGGCGTCTTCTGCATTGGCATCAAAAAACGGAGGTTGTAAAATAGCCGCCGGAAATGTTATTTCATTCGTGCTGCCGTCGTAATAAGCATTTACTGTAACTGCAGTCATCTGCCATTTATTTCTATCCACAGGTTTTTTTAAGTCTGCTAAATTTTCAAGGGCGGCAAACTTGGTTGAGGCACATACATTTTCCCAATAGTTATTTGTGGTGATGGCGAGCTTAGAATAATCTTTCCATTTATCGGGATAACCAATTTTACGGATTAGTAAATCTAGTTTTCGGTTGGCTTGCTTTTTAGTGTCTTCGCTCATCCACGTGCGGGTGGAAATCCGCTCACGGTAACTTAATACTAAATTATCAATGAGCTTATCGATTTTTTGTTTTGCATCCGGGGTAAAATGTTTTTTCACGAATTCGCGCGATACAACATCTCCAATGCTGTGATCTATTGTGTTGTGCACTCTTTGCCAGCGTGGCTTCATTTGCTTGGCTCCGCTTAAAGTTTTCCCTCTGAAATTAAAACTCACCTCTTCAAATTTTGAGGAAAGATAGGGGGCTGCCGCCATGATTAATTGCGCTTTGGCATACGTTTTTAAATTTTCAACCGGCGTGGCTTTTAATAAGTTGCTTAATTCCTTAAAATAATCTACGGTGGATACAATCACGGTATCAGGATGTTTAATACTTTTTTGTTTAAAGTAATTCTCCCAGTTAATATTCGGACTTAATATTTTAAGTGTTGAAGGCGTATAAGCATTATACATTTTTTCATAATCGCGCATTTGTAAGCTGGTAAAGGCTTTTTCCATAAGGGCTTTTTCAAAATCAAAAACCACAAGAGCGTTTTTATCAGCGTCTTCTTTTTTAATGTCAATTAACTGAAATAGATTAGAGATATATTTTTTATATTCTGTTCGGATATTTTCAAACTGAGGCGAAAAATAAAAATCACGATTGCCTAATCCTGTACCTCCCTGAAATAGGGAAAACGCATTCTTTTTGCTGTTTTTAATATCAGTGCTTACGCCTCCGTAAAAAAACAAATTAACCCCTGCCAGGTCTAATTTCGATTTTAAATTCAGGAGATGCTCAACACTTTTTACTTTATCAATTTCTGAAAGTTGATTTTTTATCGGCGCATATCCTTCCTTGTCGGCTTTTACGGAATCCATGGCAGTATTATAAAAATCCCTTACTCGCTGTTCATCTGTATTAAGTGCCGCAGATTTATTTTTTGAAGCAGCATCGTAAATAAATTTAATGTTTTTTAAATTATTATTATTGATCTCATTAAAACTGCCATAACGGGCATCACTCTCCGGCAATTGAAATGTCTTTTGCCAGTTTCCGTTGCAATAACTGTAAAAATCGTTGCGTGGACTGGCGCTTGAATCAATGTAATTAAGATTGATCCCTAAATTTTGGCTTTTTGCAGCGAAGGAAATGATGAGTAGCGAATAAATTAAATGTTTCATAAGAATCAGTTTATTTACTATAAAAATAATAAAAATCAGCCAATTACTTATGTGAATTGTTGATTTTCTCATTTTTTGAGGGAGATATTATTCTTTTTTAACTACGTGGCGAAGGGATTTATTGGTTAAAGTTCTGCAATTTCAAGAGGATCAATATACACCAATATTTTTTTTATGTTAGAATGTCCAAGACTTTTAATCGCATTCTCATATCTTATCATTTGATCATAATACTTTTTATGGTTTTGTTTACCGGTTTTATAATCAATAATAACGATTTCATTTTCAGTAAATACTAATTTGTCTGGACGAAAAACTTCGCCGTTTGAAGTGATGAGTTCTGCTTCCACTTTAGAATGTGTTTCCTTCTGAAAATATTTGTTGAGTGTTGGATGTTCAAGTATCTCGATTAATTTATGTTTAATAGGAAGTGTTTCCAACGAAGTTATATAGCCTTCCATTAAGGCAGATTGTAAAGTGCCATCCAGATCGCTTCTGTGTTTAATTTTTGATAAGATCCAATGGAAAATTATTCCTTGTCTTTTCGCGTTTTCGCTTTCTAAATTATTATTTAAATAATCTGATTTAATTTGAATGGAGGAAGTATTTGTGCTAAAACTTAGGGGAAGTAAGGTATAAGGGGCAAGCTGTTTTGTAGGGTGCATGTTTACCTTATTTTGCTTACTGCCAAGTTCATAAAAATTTTCAGGATTAGCGCCATGTTTATCTATCAGATATTTTTCGAGCCATTCGTTTACTAATTGCTGTTTGATTGTTTCTGAAAAAGCGGAAATAATGTGCAGGCGATCAACGGCTCTTGTAAACGCCACATACAATAAATTAAGATTATCGAGTGTTTGTTCCTGTTTCTCCAACTCCAGCTCAGCTTCAAGGCCTGCGTTTTTAATTTTTTCGGTTAAGGAAACAACGGCTACAGGTAAGCTTATTTTTTCATCATTAATGTTTACCCAGCTTTCATTGGCTTTGTATTGCGCCCAGTTGCAATAAGGAATAATTACCACAGGAAATTCCAGGCCTTTACTCGCATGAATAGTCATTATTTTAACCGCATTGGTGTTATCCGGAATGATCAATGAGGCTTTTGAAGAACGGCTTTCCCACACATGCAGGAATTGTGAGAGGTTAGAATTTTTAGTTACCAGATACTCATTCACTTCATCTAAAAAAAAGCGGATGTATAAGGGAGCAGTTTTATTTAATCCAAGCGCGTTAACGATTTGAATGCAATTATCAAACAAATTACTAAGTAAAAAATCGTTTTCATTTATAAGAATACCACACGTTCGTAGTGTTTCAAACAAAGTGTTGCGTGCCCCAAGATCTTTAGCAGCAGCATTAAATTGCTCATTGGAAATTTGTCCTGATTGATAAAGATAATCAATGACGGCTGTTGCGCGTACCTGATCTTCTTTATTGTTGAGATAATTAAGAAAATTAATTATTGTATTTACTTCTAAATTATTTTTAAGCAGAAGTGAATCGGAAGAAACAACCGGAATATTATTTTCCATCAGATGGCTTGCAATTAAACTTCCCTGATAATTAAAACGACAAATTATACAAATCTCATTATAGGAATAGCCTGATGCAATTGCCTGGGAAACATATTCCTTTATCTGTTCAAAATTAAGTTCCTCCAAGCCTTCTTTACTTGTTTTTCCCGTTTTAATGGTAACATACCCTTCGCTTTCATTTTTTATTTTCTGCGTATGATCATCATAAATCGCGGCAAAACTACCAGTTAGAAGTTCTTTGTTTAAGGTGTGGAAAAGATCGTTATTGAATTCTACAATTGTTTTTACGCTTCTGTAATTGATGCCTAATATTTCTTTTTTAAAATTTCGTTGCAGAGAATCTCTTCGCTCTGATAATATGGGCGAATGATCAGCATGTTCTATTTCAGGGAGATTAGAAAATTGCTTTACGTTTGCGCTGCGCCATCGGTAAATACTTTGTTTACCATCGCCAACAATTAAATTAAACCAGCCGTTAGCCAATGAATTATCAAGTAGCGGTAAAATATTGTGCCATTGCAAGCCACTGGTATCTTGAAACTCATCCAGCAAATAGTGTCGGTACTTTTCACCTAAGCGTTCATAAATAAAGGGAGTTGGTTCATTATTGATGAGATCAAAGATCTTTTTATTGAATTCACTGATGAACACAATTTGTTCTTCAGTTTTTTTATCGCGACTGATCTCCTCCAGCTTTTTAATAAGCATGAGAGGATAAATTTGTTTAAGTAGAAGTTCGCATAGCAGAAAGTGCCGGTTGTTGCTGCCGATAAATTCGGTTAATTGAAGAGCAATGGTTGATAATCTTTCATTGATCTCCGCGCCATTAGGGTGTGAATTATCTTTGAGCCATTTGTTTTTTGCTAAAGCTTCTGAGAGGCGAGGTGCGTTGATATCTTCTAGCTTCACCGAATTTTCAAAACATTTATAAAAGAAATTAACAGGACCATTTTTCGCATGCCAGAAGTCATTAAAAGCTAATTGCTGTTGTTTGGTAAATTCAATGGCTTCTGTGGCTAATGTTTTTAACGCGGAAGTATAGTAAGCTATATATTCAAAAAACTCTTTCCTGAAATTTTCCAGTTCATCGGTTGAAAAACAGGAAAGCTGATTTAAATAAGTAGCGGCGTTTTCCTTTTCGAGCAGTTTTACAAAATCAAGAATTTGCTTTTCCGGATCCCAAGAACTGTTATCCTCGGCGCGGTTAAATGAATAACTTTTTAATAATTTGGTGAGGTACTCGTCTTCTCCTAAACGCGCAAATAAATCAGACACTACCTTTTGGTAAAAGCCCGCTACATCGGTTTCTAAATTAAAATTAACAGGAAGCTGAAGATCGTATGCAAATGTTTTTACAATTTTATGCGTGAAACTATCAATGGTTCCTATTGAAAAATCAGAATAATTATGCAAAATATGGCTGAGTAAAAACTTTGCGCGTTTTTTTATTTCAGCAGATGTAAGATGGATCTCCTCGCAAATTGCCTGGCCTATAAATGGAAGCGGATCTTGAGTGATTATGTTATTTAGCGCGTCAATAACCCGCTGTTTCATTTCAGCCGCCGCCTTATTGGTAAAAGTTAGTGCTAATATTTTTTTATAGTTAAAAGAAAGTTTTGTTTCGTCGTGCAGCGCAAGTTTTAAATATTCTTTTACCAACGTAAATGTTTTTCCGCTGCCGGCACCGGCTTTATATACTACGAAGTTGGACAATGAGTAAAGTTAGGGCAAAAGGGATGAGTTAGGTTAAAATTTATTCTTTTTTTTGTATTGCAGCAAAATAAATGGAATTGAATGGTTTTAATAATTATTTATTCGGAATTGATTGGTATACAGGTAGTTGCCGAAGCCTATTTTAACTTTATTTACTTAATAAGTGTTTCCGGATTTTTTTGCATTATCTAAAGGTTTAAGTGAAAATTCTATTTTTGAAGAAAGAAAAGTTTTTTTTCTGTAATTAAAAAAAGTTTGACTCTTCATTTATCAACAAAATAAAAAGACAGTTCACTTTTTTGTAATTTTATACCTTATGCTATCTCTTAATCCCAAAGAATTAACTGTTCAAGTTTTGCAAAAATATTTGCAAAATGCAATTGCACCACGCCCCATTTGCTTTGCCAGTACTATTAATAAAATAGGTGAGCCAAATCTGGCGCCTTTTAGTTTTTTCAATCTTTTTTCTTCTAATCCGCCAATTGCCATATTTTCGCCTGCTTACAGTGGAAGAACCGGAGCGCCAAAAGATACATTGCTAAATGTTTTGGAAATTCCCGAATGTGTTATCAATGTGGTTAATTACAACATGGTGCATCAAACAAGTTTGGCCAGCAGCCCTTTTGCCAAAGGCGTTAACGAATTTGTTAAAGCCGGATTTACGCCCATTAAATCTGATCTTATCAAACCCTTCAGGGTAAAAGAAAGTCCTGTTCAATTAGAATGTCATGTTATTGAAGTGAAAGAATTGGGAAAAAACGGCGGGGCGGGCAACCTTGTTATTTGCGAAATAATTAAAATTCATATTGATGAGTCTGTGTTGAATTCAGACAAAAACATTGATACAAAAAAAATAGATCTTGTTGCGCGCATGGGCGATAATTGGTATTGCAGAGCCCATGGAGATGCCCTTTTTGAAGTTCAAAAGCCTATTACAAGTATTGGAATCGGCTTCGATAAAATGCCGGAAGATGTAATAACCAGTAAAATTTTAACCGGAAATAATCTTGGCCTGTTGGGCAGTGTGGAGCAGTTGCCGCCTGTGGAGGAAATACAAGCATATCAAAATAATGTTAAATTTCCCTCTTTGGAAGAAAAACATCAATACGTTCAAACACTTTTAGAAGTCAATAAAGTAAAAGAGGCTTGGTTGGTTTTACTTTCTTCGTAATTATTTCGGCTTTAACTTTATTTTGTCTTTTTTGCTGAAATTCTGTTAAATAATGGGCATAAATTGTACAAAATAATTTAAAAAACTATATTAAATTAGTGAATTAAGATTTGAGAGAAAAATTAATAAATAATATATATCATGGAAGTAACAGGAACACTAAAAACAAAATTCGATACTCAAAAAGTGAGCGATCGTTTTCAAAAACGCGAATTCGTATTAACTACCGAGGCAAACACTCCTTACCCGCAGCATGTAAGCTTTCAGGTAACGCAGGATAAATGTAATATGCTTGATCAGTTTAATCTCGGAGAAGAAATCCGTGTTCAGTTTAATTTGCGCGGCCGCGAATGGAATGGCCCGCAAGGAATTAAATATTTTAATACGCTGGAGGCTTGGAGAATTGAACGCATCACCGGAAGCAATAACGCCGGAACCAATCAAAATACTAATACCAACACCAATCAATCTTCCAATAATAATTCGGGAGGTTCTTCTACACCGCCAGTGTTTACAGGTAATGTGGATGATAACGACGATCTTCCTTTTTAATAAAGTTAATAGTTGAGAGTTAATGGTTAAAAGTTAAGAGTTATTGGTTGACACACTATTGTTTCTTATAACTATTAACTTTTAACTAAAAACTTAATCCTATGAAAAATAAAAAATCGTCTGTACTTTTAATTTATACCGGTGGCACCATTGGCATGATGCAGGATGCGCATTCCAACGAACTGAGGCCTTTCGATTTTAAATCACTCACCAAACAAATTCCCGAACTTAATAAGTTTGATATTGGCTTATCATCCATTGCCTTTAAAAAACCAATCGACTCTTCCAACATGCATCCGCTTGTGTGGGTAGAATTGGCCGAAATTATCAAAGCTAATTATTCTCATTTCGACGGATTTGTAATTCTTCATGGATCTGACACCATGAGTTTTACGGCCAGCGCTTTGAGCTTTATGTTGGAGAATTTGAATAAACCTGTTGTTTTAACCGGCTCGCAATTGCCAATTGGTATAATTCGCACCGATGGTAAAGAAAACCTCATTACAGCTATAGAAATTGCGGGAGCACAGGAAAAAGGAAAGCCTGTTGTATCTGAAGTTTGCATTTATTTTGAATATAAATTATATCGCGGCAACCGTACTTTTAAATATAACAGTTCGCACTTTGACGCTTTTCGTTCGCCCAATTACCAAGCCTTGGCCGAAGCCGGTGTTAATATTCAATACAACAAAAGCGCTTTGTTAAAACCCAATGGCAAAGCTCTAAAAGTTCATCTTGAACTGGATAATGATCTTGTAGTTTTAAAATTATATCCGGGTATTAGTCAAAAAATTATTACTTCTATTTTAAATACAAAAGGTATAAAAGCGGTAATTTTAGAAACTTTTGGCGCAGGAAATTGCACCACTCAAGAATGGTTTACTACTGAATTAAAAAAAATAATCGACAAGGGAATTATAGTGCTAAATATTACCCAATGCCGCGAAGGGCAGGTAATTCAGGGAATGTATGAAACCAGCAGTCACTTAAAAAAAATCGGTGTCATTGGCGGATCAGATCTGACATTTGAAGCAGCTGTTACTAAAATAATGTTTTTGCTTGGCCAAAAAATAACGAATACACAAATTAAAAAATCGCTTCAAACTAATTTGAGGGGAGAATTAACTACTAATTAAAATAAAATGAAAATCTGCAAAACCATCCTTGAAACAATAGGAAATACCCCGCTTGTAAAATTAAATAAAATTGTAAAAGATTTGCCTTGCGATGTTTACGCAAAAGTAGAAACGTTTAATCCCGGCAATTCTATTAAAGACCGTATGGCCATTAAAATGATTGAAGATGCCGAGAAAGACGGTCGCCTTAAGCCGGGCGGAACAATTATAGAAGGTACCAGCGGTAATACAGGAATGGGTCTTGCAATAGGTGCCGTTATAAAAGGCTACAAATGTATTTTTACTACTACCGATAAACAAAGCAAAGAAAAAGTGGATGCGCTACGTGCTTTTGGGGCCGAAGTTATTGTTTGTCCTACCGATGTTGATCCTGAAGATCCACGCTCTTATTATTCAGTTTCCTCTCGTTTAGTAAATGAAATTCCAAACGCATGGAAGCCTAACCAATATGATAATTTAAGCAATACTACAGCGCATTACGAACAAACCGGCCCTGAAATCTGGGATCAAACAGATGGTAAGATCACGCATTTGGTAGTTGGTGTGGGAACCGGCGGAACCATTTGCGGTACCGGTAAATTTTTAAAAGAAAAGAATAAAGATATTCAGATCTTAGGTATTGATACTTATGGTTCGGTTTTTAAGAAATATAAGGAAACAGGAATCTTTGATAAAAACGAAATTTACCCTTACATCACAGAAGGAATTGGCGAGGATTTTTTACCTGCGAACGTGGATTTTAAGATCATCGACCATTTTGAAAAAGTTACAGATAAAGATGCCGCTGTGATGACGCGACGCATACCAAAAGAGGAAGGAATATTTGTAGGGAATAGCGCCGGATCGGCAATGGCCGGACTGTTGCAGATGAAAGATAAATTTAAAAAAGGTGACGTGGTGGTTGTTATTTTTCACGATCATGGCACGCGTTATATGGGTAAAATGTTTAACGATGACTGGATGCGCGACCGTAATTTTCTGGAGGTTACAAAACCTAAAGCCATTGATCTGATCGCTAATCATAAAAACCAAAAGCTAATGACTTTGGATGTTAATTCAACCATCGGCGAAGCTTTGACCATTTTAAGTAAATATAATATTTCGCAAATTCCTGTTACTGAAAACAAAGAATTCGTTGGTTCTATTAATGATAATTACATCTTTAATAAATTACTGGATAATAACGATATCAAACATCAGCCGGTAAAATCCTTTATGCAAAAACCTTTCCCAATTGTTGGCGAACAAGCTCCAATTGAAGAAGTAAGCAAGCTCATCAATAAAGACAACAATGCTGTTCTTTTAAGAGATCTGGGCGGCAATATGCACATTATTACCAAACACGATATTATAGAGGCAGTAGCCAAAATGAGTTAGGGTCATAATTTCCTCAATCCGTTATTTGAGAAGAACTAATGTTAATGTTTTAAAAAAAATTGTCTGCCTAAAATATATTTGTTTACTTTAAATTAATCTTTATTTAACATGAAAAAAATTATTGTTTTAGCAGCCGTTCTTTGCGCATCTTATTTTAATGCTCAAACAACAGAAAAACGTCCGGATAATTGGTTTAACCTTGATCCTACCATCGATAAAGTAAACGGCGTGAGTGCAGAAAGAGCCTATAAGGAATTACTGAAAGATAAAAAATCAACTACTGTTATTGTAGGCGTTTTAGACAGTGGCGTGGATTATAATCATGAAGATTTAAAGGATGTGATGTGGACTAACCCCGGCGAAATTGCGGGTAACGGTATTGACGATGATAAAAACGGGTACATAGATGATATTCATGGGTGGAATTTTTTAGGAAATAAAGATGGTCGTAACGTGGAATGCGAAAATCTGGAATCAACCCGCTTGGTAAGAAAATTAAAGCCAAAATACGAAGGAAAAACAGAAGCTGATTTTTCAACCAAAGAAGAAAAAAAAGAACTTAAACTATATCTGGAAGCAAAAGAAGACTGGACGCAAACCAAAGATAAATTTGAAGGAAGTTATAATCAGGTAAAGTTTATTTACGAAGGCATTAGCGCTTTAAACACAAAAGTAAAAGAACAGAGCAAAGCGGAGAAAGTAGATGTTGCAGTTTTAGAAGCTTTTGATGCAACTGATAAAACTGATAAGCAGATGAAAATGATTGGCCTTTCGATGATGAAAGGTGGCCAAGGTTCTAATCTTGATGAAATAAATGCGGGATTAAAAGAAGGAGTGGATCAGCTAAAACCTTATGTAGAATGTGGTACTAATCTAGACTTTGACCCGCGAAGCATTATTGGTGATGATTACAATAATCCTAATGACAGAAATTACGGTAATCCGGATTGCAACGGTCCCAATAGTTTTCATGGAACACACGTGGCAGGCATTATTGGAGCTACTCGTAATAACGGAATTGGCATGGACGGCGTAGCTGCCGATGTAAAAATAATGGCAGTAAGGTGCGTGCCTAACGGCGATGAGCGTGATAAAGATGTTGCCAACGCAATAAGATATGCGGTTGATAATGGCGCAACCATTTTGAACATGAGTTTTGGAAAAAAATTCAGCTGGGATAAAAAAGCAGTAGATGATGCTGTAAAATATGCCGAGAGCAAAGGGGTTTTATTAATGCATGCGGCCGGAAATGATCATGTGGATATTGATGTGGAGATACACTATCCCTGCAAAAAATTTGAGAACGGAAAAGAAGCGTCAAATTTTATAGATGTTGGAGCACTAAGCTGGAAAGCGGATGAAAAAATCGTTGCAAAGTTTTCTAACTATGGTAAAAAAACAGTTGATATTTTTTCGCCCGGTGTAGATATCTATTCTACCACACCAAAAAATGAATATAAAGATGCAAGCGGCACCAGTATGGCTACTCCCGTTGCTTGCGGCGTTGCAGCGGTATTAAAATCTTACTACCCAAATTTAACCCCTCAGCAAATTAAAACCATTCTTATTAAAAGCAGTTTAAAAACTTACAAAGAAAAAAAGGTAATTAAACCGGGCACTAAAGATGAACTGGTTAAATTTGAAACCCTAGGTAAAAACGGAGGAATGGTAAATTTATACGAGGCACTTAAAATTGCTGATAAGTATAAAAAAACTAAAAACTAATCTGCTACTATATTTTGTAATAAGCCTGCAGAAATTCGGGCTTTTTTATGCAAGCATGAGTTCAACCACGGCACAATTCATGTTCCCATCTTCGTCAAAATCGCTGACAATAATATCCAATGGCCTGTTGCATAAATGTTGGTTATATTGATATTTTACCTTTACATAATTTTGCGTAAAGCCATACATAAAACCATTCTTATTTTCATTTTCAAATATAACGGTAAGCGACTTTGCCTTTTGGCTTTCGTAAAAAGAACGCAATTTTTTAGCGGACAAAATCCTAAGCATTTTATTCCTTCTTTTGCGTTCTGAGAGAGGAACTGAATTCGGTAAATTAATAGCCTCGGTATTATCCCGTTCACTATATGTGAACACATGCAAATAGGAAATATTTAAATTATTTATAAAATTATAAGTTTCTAAAAAATGTTCTTCCGTTTCTCCGGGAAATCCAACAATTACATCCACGCCAATACAGCAGTCCGGCATTAAATTTTTTATTGTTGTTACACGCTCGGCATATAATTCCTTCTGATAACGCCGCTTCATACTTTTCAGAATAGCGTTGCTGCCGCTTTGTAAGGGAATATGAAAATGCGGAACAAATTTTTGAGAAGAAGCAACAAATTCAATTATTTCATCCTTTAATAAATTAGGTTCAATGGAGGAAATTCTAAATCGTTCGATTCCCTCTACTTCATCTAACTCTTTTATAAGATCGAAAAATGTGTCGTTTTTTCGTTTTTTATCCTCGCCATCTATATCCCTGCCGTAACCAAAATCGCCAATATTTACACCTGTTAACACAATTTCTTTAACCCCTGACTCTGCGATTTTAACGGCGTTGCTAACCACGTTTTCAATGGTATCGCTTCTACTTTTACCTCTTGCCAAAGGAATTGTGCAAAACGTACAGCTATAATCACAACCATCCTGCACTTTTAAAAAAGACCGAGTGCGATCGCCAACACTGTAAGCATCTACAAAATTTCCAACTTCACTTATTTCGCAATTATGAATCTGTGCATGCTTCTTTTTTTCCGAGAGATCAATGTAATTTAAAAGTTTAAATTTTTCGGTAGCACCCAACACAACATCCACTCCGTAGATAGAAGAAATTTCCTGAGGCTTCAGCTGAGCATAACAACCAATTACCGCAATAAAGGCCTCGGGATTCAAGGAAAGGGCATTTTTTACAATGCTCTTGCATTCTTTGTCTGCATTTTCGGTAACAGAACAAGTATTGATCACATACACATCCGCTGCTTGCGAAAAATCTTTTTTAACGAAGCCTTTTTCCATAAATAACCGGCCAATGGTAGAGGTTTCCGAAAAATTTAGTTTGCAGCCAAGAGTATGAAAAGCAACTGTTTTACCTTGAAAAGACATAGAACAAAGATACGGATTTCATACTGAAATTGAAAATTAAAACGCATCTCGCCTTGAATTCAAAAGCCTGATAAGGCAAAACGAAACTCTGTTTTAAACGAGCTGTTTTAATCGTACCTTTGTTATTTACATTTTTATGGAATTAAACGCTTTAACAGCCATATCGCCAATTGACGGGCGTTATAGAAGAACTACTGAACCTTTGGATATTTATTTTTCAGAATTCGGACTTATTCGTTACCGCCTATTGGTGGAAATAGAATATTTTATCGCGCTATCACAAGCAGGCCTTCCGCAATTGCCGCCTATAAGCGAAATTCAAAAAAACAAGTTGCGATCCTTTTACAAAGAATTTTCTACCTCCAATGCCCAACAAATTAAAGAAACAGAAAAAATAACCAATCACGATGTTAAAGCAGTTGAATATTTTGTAAAAGAAAAACTTTCTGACGTAGGGCTTGAAGCATTTCTTGAATTTGCACACTTCGGTCTTACTTCACAGGACATCAATAACACAAGCATTCCATTATCTTTAAAGGAGGCAACCAATAATATTATTGTTCCTTCCATAAAAAAACTTATTGAGCAGCTTACAGCACTTTCTGTTGAATGGAAAAACATTCCTATGTTGGCTAAAACACATGGCCAGCCTGCTTCTCCAACACTATTAGGAAAAGAAATTTACGTGTTTGTTGAACGTTTAACCATTCAATTAAATGCCCTTAACCAAATTCATTTTTCTGCCAAATTTGGTGGCGCTACAGGCAATTTTAACGCGCATCAAATTGCCTATCCTCAAACTAACTGGATTGAATTTGGGAATAATTTTGTAAATAAAACTTTGGGTTTACACCGCTCACAGTTTACAACACAAATTGACCATTACGATAACTTGGCTGCTTATTGCGATGCCTTAAAGCGCATTAACACTATTTTTATTGATCTGTGCCGCGATATATGGACCTATGTAAGCATGGATTATTTTAAACAAAAACTGAAAGAAGGTGAAATAGGTTCTTCTGCAATGCCTCACAAAGTAAATCCTATAGACTTTGAAAACGCTGAAGGAAATTTAGGAATCGCAAATGCCATCCTTGAGCATTTATCTGCAAAATTACCTGTATCCCGCTTACAAAGAGACCTTACAGATAGTACAGTTTTGAGAAATCTTGGCGTTCCTCTTGCTCACGCGCTAATTTCATATACCAGTATTACAAAAGGATTAAGCAAACTTATTCTAAATAACTCAGCCTTAGAAAAAGATCTCGAAAATAATTGGGCTGTTGTTGCTGAAGCTATTCAAACCGTTTTACGAAGAGAAGCTTATCCAAAACCTTATGAAGCACTAAAAGATCTTACACGCACCAATGCTCAGATCACTCAAATAACTATGAGTAAATTTATTGACAGTTTAAATGTATCTGAAAAAATAAAAGAAGAATTAAAAAAAATAAGTCCTCAAACTTACACCGGTATTAATCCAAAATTTTAAAATGAACAGAGCCTGGGCTTATCTTATTAATAAGGATCTTTCCAACGAACAATTAACAGGCCTCCAGCAAAAAGGAGATCAGTTTACGAAAACATGGACTGCTCACGAAAGCAAACTCAGTGCAAACTTTGAACTTTTTAAAAATAAAATTATTGTGGTTACCGTTAACGAAAACCAAACGGCAGCAAGCGGTTGCAGTATTGATAAACTCACTCGCTTTATTAAACAACTTGAATCTGAATTTGAACTGGAATTAATGAACCGCCTGTTAATTGCTTACGAAACAGAAGGAAGAGTTAATGTTATTCATTCATCAAAAATAAAAGAGCTTTTGCACACAGGTGAAATAACAGCAAACACAATTATATACAATACAGCAATTGCAAATCAAGAAGAACTTCAAAATTGGGCGCAACCATTAAAGAACACTTGGCTCCAAAAATATTTACCCGCTAATCAATAAATTTCAAAAAACCCTCCAATTGCTTTTGGCAAGCATCCAATTGTTCTTTAGTATTAAAATTTTCATTAGTGTCCCACTGTTGGTCGATACTTGAAATTGGCAATTTATTATGGTAAATATGCATTTTCAAATAATTCAAAATACCGGTCAAGTGTTCCAGCCCTCTTAAATTACCGGCTCTGCCATTGGAAACACCCACTAAACAAGCGTATTTATCAGCCCAATCCGCGGGGTGTATACTGTCAATAAAAACTTTTAAAATTCCAGGAAATCCGCCATTATATTCCGGCACTACAAAGATAAAAATAGAATGAGAACCAATATAATCCGTAATTAATTTACCAAACTCTTCACTTCTTCGCCCGTGAAGTTCTCCAAAAGAAATATTTTCAGGAACTTTTGCCAAATCCAGAATTATCGCTTCCTTATTATTAGAATTTAAAATCGATTGGTATAATTTACTTACCTTCAAGGTATTGCTGCCGAGCCTGTTGGTACAACTTATAATAACTATCTTTTCCATAAAATTATTAACACAAATCCTTAATTCTTATAGTATTTGTTAAAAACTAAGGGCTTACAAAGTCCGTAATTAGATTAATTTTACAAAAGTGAATTTTTAATTTTTGTATCTTATTTATGAACATTACCTACTACGGACATTCTTGCTTCGGCGTTGAAATAAACGGAAAGCATTTGCTGTTCGATCCATTTATCACTCCTAATGAACTTGCAAAAAATATTGATGTTAATGCGGTGAAGGCTGATTATATTTTAATTTCCCATGGGCACGAAGATCATATTGCCGATGCCGTAAGTATTGCCCAGCGTACAAAAGCTAAAGTAATTTGTTCGTGGGAAGTACATTTATGGCTTGCTAAAAAAGGTATTGAAAACATTCATCCTGTGAATATAGGCGGGAAAATTAAAATGGACTTTGGCAATGTAAAAAGCGTAACGGCAATGCACAGTGGCAGTTTACCCGATGGTAGTTACGGCGGAAATCCAATGGGTTTTGTAATTGAAAGCAGTGAGGGAAATTTTTATTATGCAGGAGACACTTCACTTACCTACGATATGAAATTAATAGGAGACTACAGGCAAATTGATTTCGCTTTCCTGCCTATCGGGGATAATTTTACAATGGGAATTGATAATGCAATTATCGCTTGTGATTTCATTAACTGCAATGATATTATCGGAATGCATTACGATACATTTCCATATATAAAAATTGATAAGGAAGAAGCCGCTGCTAAATTTGACCGCGCCGATGTTAAACTAACGCTGATGACAATTGGTGAAACCATAAAAAAAAAATAAGATAAGGAAGTTCAATTTTGTGAATCTATTCACCAACAAGAACAATTAAAAAAAAAGAACATGGGGAAAATTATTGCAATCGCAAACCAAAAAGGAGGAGTAGGAAAAACAACTACCGCCATTAATCTGGCAGCAAGCCTGGCTGTACTTGAATATAAAACATTATTGATCGACGCCGATCCGCAGTCAAACGCTACTTCGGGAGTGGGCATAGATCCTTCAAACGTTAAAGCAGGATTGTATGAATGCATCATTGATAGCGTTCATCCTAAAGATGTAATTCTTAAAACGGAAACACCTAACTTATTTTTAGTTCCAACCAATGCCGATCTGGTAGGGGTTGAACTGGAATTGGTTAACCTCACCAACCGTGAGTACATGATGAAAAAAGCCATTGATAAAATTAAAGATAAGTACGATTTTATTATTATTGATTGCTGTCCTTCTTTAGGATTAACCGTAATCAACTCGTTGTGCGCCGCCGATAGCGTGATTATTCCAGTGCAATGCGAATACTTTGCTTTAGAGGGAATGGGTAAATTATTGCAAACCATTAAAATAGTTCAAACGCATTTAAATACTAATCTTGATATTGAAGGAGTTCTGCTAACCATGTATGATGCCCGTTTGCGCTTGGCAAATCAGGTGGTTGAAGAAGTAAAAACGCATTTTCAGGATATGGTATTTGATACCTTAATTCAGCGCAACACCAAGTTAGCGGAGGCGCCGAGTTTCGGAAAAACGATTATTATGCACGATGCCATTGGTAAAGGAAGTACAAGCTATCTGAATTTAGCCAGAGAGATCTTACAACGAAATGGTTTAACCAAAATAAGTGATAATGATAGAACAATCAGTGTTCAGGAACCTGAAGAACTAAGCGAAGACGTATAAGCAATGTTAAGTGATTAGTTTTTTGTTTTTAATACGCAGTAATTTATTAAAAACTCAAAACTCAAAATTAAAAATGATTTAAAATGAGCAAAAAACCGGCATTAGGAAGAGGATTAAGTGCATTACTGGAAAATGCCAGAACAGATATTACCACAAAACAAATTGGCGAGGGAAGCCCGACTGTTAATTCAGTTTCAGTTTTAAAAATTAAAAGTATTGAAGCAAATCCTTTTCAACCCCGCACAAATTTTGAGGAAAGTGCTTTACAGGAATTAAGTGACAGCATTAAGCAACACGGCATCATTCAGCCACTAACGGTTCGCAAATTAGGCTACGACCGCTATCAATTAATCTCCGGCGAACGTCGTTTCAGAGCTTCGCAGATAGCGGGACTGGTAGAAGTTCCTGCCTATATCCGTGTTGCCGATGATCAGGCAATGTTAGAAATGGCATTGGTTGAGAATATTCAACGCGAAGACCTCGATCCTATTGAAGTTTCTCTTTCTTATAAACGTTTAATTGATGAATGCAGCTTAACACAAGAACAATTAAGCGAAAAAGTAGGCAAGCAGAGAAGTACTGTTACTAATTTTCTTCGTCTTTTAAAATTACCTGCACCGGTTCAAAAAGCTTTGAGAGATCGTGAGATAACAATGGGTCACGCAAAAGCATTGATAAATATTGAGAACGAAGACAGGCAACTGGCTATTTTTGCGCTTACCCTTGAGCAGGAATTATCAGTAAGACAAATTGAAGAAATTGCACGCGGCGAAAAAATTAAACTCACTCCAAAAGTTACACGCGTAGAAAAACCTTTAACTACAGAGGATAAAGTGATTACTAAACAATTGGATAAAATCTTTAATAAATCTTATCAATTTAAACGCGATAGTAAAGGCGGCGGTAAAATATCATTGAATTTTAGCAACGATAATGAATTGCAGCATATCATTTCTTTTTTCGGGATTGAATAGATTGTTTTGTTACTGGCAATCTTATCTAGATACGCTTTTACGCTCTCGCTTCAAAGCTACTCGAACTTACAGTATTTGTAATCGGCTTACTGGCATGAAGGATTATCGGCTAAATTAAATCTATTTGAAAGAGCTCCTCATATCTGATACACATTTTTTTTTGGATCATAATTTTTTAATCTGTGCTATTCATGTAATCTGTGGCAAGTCTTACCAATGAAAAAGATCCTCCTCATATCCGACACTCATAATTTTTTAGATCCTAAACTATTAAAGCATATTGAAGAAGCTGACGAAGTTTGGCATGGCGGTGATATCGGAACAATTAACCTTTGCGATGCTATTCAAAAATTAAAACCTTTACGTGCTGTTTTTGGAAATGTAGACGGACAGGATATAAGAACTACCTATCCTGAAAATCTTATTTTTAATTGCGAAGGAGTAAAAGTTTTAATGACACATATTGGCGGCTATCCCGGCAAATATCCCTCCAGAATTAAAACCCTTTTTATAGAACACAAACCACAGCTCTTCATCTGCGGGCACTCTCACATTTTAAAAGTTATATTTGATAAGCAAAATAACCTGCTGCACATTAACCCGGGCGCTTGCGGTGTTCATGGCTTTCATAAAGTTAAAACCGCTGTTCGCTTTGAAATAGATCAAAAAGAAATAAAAAATTTGGCGGTTATTGAACTCGGCTCAAGAGCTGCATTAAATTAAAATTGTATGGAAGATAATAGAAAAGATATTTATTTTAGCAACGAGGCTTTGGCAAGATTTGTAAGCGCTCAGGGTAAAACAGTTGAAAAAATAGTTTGTCACCTTTGGCAAAACAACATAAATACCAACGAAACGATTGAGATAATAGATAATGTTGAACTAAATTTTACAGATAAACATAAGCTTACTATTTCCTGTAACGAAAATGGAGATGGACTCGACGCCATTGCGTTTAACCCGCAGGAATTGGCAAAAAACCTGCGTGAAGAATTTGAAGGGAAAATAAAACTATTTGCCATTAATGCTTCTCCTACCGAAATGTGGAAGGATGTTATAGGTAAAACACTTGAACAAGTTAGAGTAACCAAACTCAACGACTTTTATATTGCAGATTCTGTCATATTAAATTTTGGAGAAGAAAAAAGAGTGATTTCTATAAGCCCTTTGGACGGTTTAGTTATTGATTATCACGAAGAGGATTAATTATTTATTTATGACTAATTTTACTTATGCTTTTTATTCTTTTAAAAGAAAGTGTTTTATTTGCCTGGCAATCGCTTACGTCAAATAAACTTCGCTCGTTTTTAAGTTTACTGGGCATTACTATTGGCATTTTCGCCATCATTCTGGTATTTACCATCGTAGATAGTCTTGAAAATAATATCCGCGGAAGCATTCAAACCTTAGGCAATAATGTGGTTTATATTCAAAAATGGCCATGGACTTTTGGCCCCGATTATCCTTGGTGGAAATACATGAATCGACCAACACCACAGTATTATGAACTCGACGATTTGCAGCGTAAATGTAAAAGCACCGAGGCTTTCGCTTACAGAATGGGTGCGCGAAAAACCATTAAATATAAAAGCAATAGTATTCAAAATGCGGTGGTGGCGGGTATTTCGCATGATTTTTATAAAATCAAAAACTTCGATCTTACCGCAGGACGTTATTTTACACAATCGGAAACCGATGCAGGCTACAGAGTGGCTTTAATTGGCGCCAACATTGCCCAAGGCTTGTTTTTAAATGAAGATCCAATTGGAAAAGAAATTAAAATTGCAGGACAAAAAGCCAGCGTTATTGGAGTTTTAAAAAAGGAAGGAGAAAGTTTGCTGGGCAACAGTTTCGATTATCAGGTAATAACGCCTTTTAACTTCGCGCGAATAATGATGGATACACGGTCGGAAAATGCCGATCCTATTATTTACGCCAAAGCCCGGCCCAATGTTACCAATGCCGAAATGATGGATGAGCTTACAGGCGCCTTAAGAAGCATCAGAAAGCTAAAACCCGCTGCTGAACCCGATTTTGCCTTGAACGAAACAAGCTTGCTAAGTAAAGGCTTTGATCAATTGTTTGATATTATTGGAACCGCCGGTTGGATAATTGGCGGCTTTTCTATTTTAGTAGGCGGCTTTGGCATTGCCAACATTATGTTTGTATCAGTGCGCGAGCGTACAAACCTTATTGGCATTCAAAAAAGCTTGGGGGCAAAAAACTTATTTATTCTTGTTCAGTTTTTAAGCGAAAGCGTTATGTTAAGCTGCGTAGGGGGCTTTTTTGGCCTGTTGCTCACCTATATTATTACTATGCTTGGTAAAGGAGCCGTTGATATGGAAATAACCTTAACAGGCACCAATGTGGTGTTAGGCTTTACCATCTCCATTTTAATTGGCATTATCAGCGGGTTTATTCCTGCTTACAGCGCCAGTCAGTTAGACCCCGTAGAAGCCATTAGAAGCAACTAATCATCCAAATGAAACGCCCCAAGATTATATCGTTTATTTGCATTTTAGGTTACATAACCGTATTGATCTCCTTCCCGCAAGTGTTTTCGCCTTCCATTAAAAAACTTGGCATTTTTATGCCGGCCATTTATGGTATTCTGGCCGCTGCTAATTTTATTGCCTGCGTAGGCCTATGGTATTTTAAACAATGGGGCGTACAATTATATATTTTGTCGTTTTTTTCTAAAACTCTTTTTGTGGTATTAACCCAACAATATACTTACTCATTTTACTTCGGAGAGTTTATTTCCTTTATTTTTATTGTAATTCTTCTGCGTTTTTACCCTAAAATGAGCCAAAATCTTTAGCTTATAATTATTTCATCTAAGATTTTTCCTTAATCATCTAAAAAAAGGGCTTTTCGATATAAAAGTGTTGCGAGTATGCAAAAAAATTATATATCTTTATAAGGAATACCATTTTTATTTACTCAACCAAAAATATATTTTAATCAGTGAGAAGCATGATTGCCGAAGTAGAAACACCAGAATTGTTAGACTCCCTTAAAAGCTTTTTTGGCTTCGACGGATTTAAAGGAACACAGGAACCAATTATTAAAAATTTATTGAACGGACATGATACCTTTGTTATTATGCCAACCGGCGGAGGAAAAAGCCTGTGTTACCAGCTTCCTGCCATTTTAAGCGAGGGAACCGCTATTGTGGTATCTCCGCTCATCGCTTTAATGAAAAATCAGGTGGATGCCATCCGCGGCTTTAGTCAGGAAAGCGGCATTGCCCACTTTTTAAATTCCTCTTTAAATAAAAGCGAAATTACAAAAGTGAAATCCGACGTTATTTCAGGAAAAACCAAGTTATTGTATGTGGCTCCTGAAACTTTAACCAAGGAAGAGAACATTGCTTTCTTTAAAGAATTTAAAATTTCTTTTTTCGCCATTGATGAAGCACATTGTATTTCGGAATGGGGACATGATTTTCGTCCGGAATACCGCAAGCTAAGGCCAATTATTGATGCGGTGGGCAATGTGCCTGTAATGGCTCTTACTGCTACCGCTACTCCAAAAGTTCAGCAGGATATTCAAAAAAACCTGGGTATGCTTGAGGCTAAATTATTTAAATCCTCATTTAACCGCGGAAACCTTTTTTACGAAGTTCGCGCCAAGCAAAATGTTATTAAAGAAATAATTAAATACGTTAAACAAAACAGCAATAAAAGCGGAATTATTTATTGCCTTAGCCGTAAAAAGGTGGAGGAAATTGCCGAAGCTTTAAAAGTGAACGGTATTAAAGCGGCACCGTATCACGCAGGCCTTGATGCCAAAGAACGCGCCCGCACACAAGATGGGTTTTTAATGGAAGATTTGAACGTAATTGTGGCTACCATTGCTTTTGGAATGGGAATAGACAAACCCGATGTACGTTATGTGATTCACCACGATATTCCAAAATCTCTTGAAGGTTATTATCAGGAAACAGGAAGAGCAGGACGTGATGGCGCGGAAGGTAATTGCGTTACTTTTTACAGTTATGATGACATTATGAAACTGGAAAAGTTTATGAAAGATAAGCCTGTTGCCGAACAGGAAATAGGAAAACAGATGCTTAGCGAAACAGCTTCATTTGCCGAAACCAGCAGTTGCAGACGTAAATTTTTATTGCATTATTTTGGCGAAGAATATGATTCTAAAAATTGCAACGAGCAATGTGATAATTGCCGTCATCCAAAAGAAAAATTTGAAGCCAAAGAAGATTTGGAACTTGTTTTAGAATGCGTTTTAGAAATAAAGGAAAAACATAAAATTAAAGACGTTATCAACGTGTTAATGGGCACCTTAACGGCTACTGCAAAATCTTATAAGCATAACGCTTTAGAATCGTGGGGCAAAGGCATTGAGCATGATAAGGATGAAAAATTCTGGATGGCTGTGCTTCGCCAAACCGTTGTAAATGGCTTTTTAGCAAAAGATATTGAGAACTATGGGATTATTCGCTTAACGGATAAAGGCCACGCGTTTTTAAAAAAGCCAACCAGCATTAAGTTTACGCGTGATCACGATTACAATAATACCGACCGCGATGATGATGATTTTGCAATGGGCGGAAAAGGCGGAAGTTCTGCCGCTGACGAAGTGCTGTTTTCTTTACTAAAAGATTTGGTTAAAAAAACCGCTAAAGCTAAAGGTTTACCTCCGTATGTAATTTTTCAGGAAACATCGTTGGAAGAAATGGCCATTCAATATCCTATTACCATGGATGAGCTTACAAAAATAAGCGGCGTTGGAACAGGCAAAGCCGCTAAATACGGTAAAGCTTTTATTGATCTGATTAAAAATCACGTTGAGGAAAACGAGATTGAGCGCCCGGTGGATATGGTTATTAAATCGGTGGTTAATAAGTCCGGTTTAAAAGTTTATATTATTCAAAATATCGACCGTAAGATTAGCCTGAATGATATGGCTAAAAGTAAAAACCTGAAATTAGCCGATCTGCTTACCGAAATTGAAACGATAGTTGAATCGGGTACCAAGGTTAATATTAATTATTACATTGAAGATAATATTGATGAGGAGAAGCAGGAAGAGGTAATGGCCTATTTTAAGGAAAGCCAAACCGACAATATTTCTGCGGCCATGAAAGAACTTGGTGAAAACGACTATACCGAAGACGAAATACGAATTATGAGGATTAAATTCCTTTCTGATTTCGCTAATTAAACATTAACTATCAAATTTAACTCCCGCTACAACGGGAGTTTTTTTTATTATATCCGCAATATATTTTCCTATTTTTCGTTTCTTTACTCAATACACTTTTTTATATTTTTCACCCAACTTGTTTTCTGAAAGAATACATAGAAACCTTTTTTTGTTTGGCGCCTTTAGCTTGGCCTTTGGTATGATGGTGGGCACCGTGCCTACAAGTGTGCCTCAATTTATTTTATTAGGTAACTGGTTGCTGGAACTGAATTTTAAAAGAAAATGGGAACTGTTAAAAGCCAATAAATTATTTTGGGTATTAGCTTCGGTTTTTTTAATTCATGCTATTGGTTTATTTTATACAAGTGATTTAAACGCCGGATGGAACGATGTGCGTACCAAATTGCCCTTGTTGTTTTTGCCGGTAATATTTTTTAGCACCCCTGCGCCTTCTCTTAAAGAATTTCATCTTATACTTTATGCTTTTTTGCTCGGCTGTATTGTAAACATAAGCTGGTGCTATATTTACAGTTTTATTTTACACAAAAACGATACGGCAAGAAGTGCCTCTCGTTTTATGAGCCATATTCGTTTAGGCTTGTATTTGAATATGGCAATATGCAGTTGTGTTTATTTTATTTTTTTACATCGCTCTTATTTAAGCAAAGTGTTATTGGCCGCTCTTATACTGTTTTTTCTTTTTGGAATGTATGCTTTGGGCTTGGCATCAGGAATTATCAATTTTTTTATACTGTTTTTTATAGCCACCATTTATGTGATCATGAAACAGCGATTAAAAATTAAACTTTTATGCATAGTGCTTTTGCTCAGCGCAATTTCTTCAATGTGTTATTATGTAGCCGGAATTTATCATTCGCAGGTGAATGTAAATGAAAATAACTATAATAAATTACATTACAGAAACAGTAACGGTCGCTTGTATGCGCAAATTGATTCAACCAATGGTCAAAAAGAAAACGGGAATTATGTACTCATTAATGTTCAGTATGATGAGTTGCGTACCCAGTGGAACAGGCGCTGTCCTACAGATACGTTTTCTTATGAGCCACAATTCAACCTGCGCCGATTTGATGTTTTGTTAAGGTATTTAGCAAGTAAAGCTCTCACTAAAGATTCAATCGGCGTGTGGGCGCTTCAGCAAGAGGATCTCTCAAATATTAAAAACAACATTAATAATTATCTCATTCCGCAGTGGAGTTATCTGCATAAGCGGGTTTACGAAATAACCTACGAATACGAAGAACTGGTTAACAATCGCGACATTAACGGGCATTCGCTCACCATGCGACCGTATTTTTGGAAAGCAGCTGTACTCATCGTAAAAAGCAATCCCGTAATAGGCATAGGCACCGGCGATGTTCAGCAGGAGCTTAACAACATGTATGTGAAAAGTAATTCGCCATTAAAAAAAGATTGGTATAAAAGGCCGCACAATCAATTTTTAACCATTGCCGTAGCAATTGGATGTGTTGGATTATTAATCTTCCTATTCAGCCTTATTTGGCCGATGATAACGTTGAAAAGTAAATTCCATGTTTTATTTTATCCCTTTTTTATCCTAGCAATTATTTCATTTCTTTTAGAAGATACATTGGAGTCTCAGGCAGGATTAACCTTTTTCGCTTTTTTTAATACTCTGTTTTTATCCATGGCTTGGTTTCAAAAATATAGACCAGAATTTATTCAAAATGATTAAACATTAGTAAAAAAATCGCCCTTAAACACATAAGTGATTATGAGATTGATTATTTTGCCCGATGCTTTTATGTAAAAAATTATTAAGATCTCAAAGGAAGCATTTTTTATAATATTGATAGTGGGGTTAAAGTTGGCATGGATATTTAATGATAGGAGAAACCCTTAGCATTTAAATTTTGGCATTTATTAAAAAAAATTTAACTTTGGATTCCCCCCAATATATTATGATCAAAAAAACAAAATCTCTGTCTAAACAAGACGATCAGTTTCAATTTCCTAAATGCCCAAGCGGCGTTGATGGTTTGGATGAAATAACAGAAGGCGGCTTCCCTAAAGGTCGGCCCACGCTTATATGCGGAAGCGCAGGTTGCGGAAAGACCCTACTATCCATGCAGTTTTTAATTAAAGGAATTACCGAATACAATGAGCCCGGTGTTTTTATGTCCTTCGAAGAAACCGCTCCCGATCTTGCACTGAATGTACGTTCTCTTGGTTTTGATCTGGCTGATCTTCAAAAGAAAAAAAAGCTGATGGTGGATCATGTTCGAATAGAGCGTTCGGAAATTGATGAAACCGGTGATTATGATCTTGAAGGTTTATTTATACGACTTAATTATGCCATAGAAACTGTTAAAGCCAAACGCGTGGTATTGGATACACTCGAAGCCCTTTTTGCCGGACTTGATAACCAAGCTGTTTTACGTGCCGAATTAAGGCGTTTGTTTTTATGGCTCAAAGAAAAGGGTGTAACGGCCATTATTACCGCTGAAAGGGGCGAAGGCGCGCTTACCCGACAGGGAATAGAGGAATACGTATCAGATTGCGTTATATTGCTCGATAACCGCGTTATTGAGCAGGTAACCACTCGCCGCCTGCGCATTGTAAAGTATCGAGGATCTATGCACGGTACCAACGAATATCCTCCTATGATTAATAAAGAACCCTAGAAAGAATATTTCGTCGTTAAAATTAAATTATTTCCTTTGAAAACAGGGTCGCAAAGCAACCACTGTCTTCTCAGGTTTTCTTTTCCGTACACAAATATATAAATTTTA
>JACPOC010000020.1 GCA_016185125.1 Bacteroidota bacterium | reverse complement strand
GATTGTTGTCAAAAGGCGTGTCAATCAGTTGCCAACGTTCTTTGTCACGAATCGAAATAGCATCTTTCAGTTTCATAAAAAGTTCCCTTGAAAATTAGTGATGCGTCACGTCTGACAGGTGACACACAACGGACAGGGCTTTATGCAGGTTGGGAATTAGTATTCCGTCTGCCCATAACCACTGCTGATTGAAAATATGTTGATAAAGTTAAGTACAAAAGCTGATAGATATTCGTCTGCTGAAACTGAAGCTGGGATTTACAATTGGCTGATATTACAAGGTCAAGCCCAACTTGCATAAAACCCAATGTTGGTAGCTGGCCATCTTCATTTTGATTTCATTGGCAATTCATAATAAGCAAGGTCTAAGTCAATTAATGCTTTGTCTTTCTTTGTCAATTTAAAATTTGGTTTGAATAGAAAGTTAGCTTGTGTTAGCAAACCATAATTATACCGTCCTAAACTTGAAATTGATATTGCGTCTGAACAACTACCTGTCATAACTATATATTCTTCGCTTAAAAGTTCTTTCAATTTATTTAAAACTTCTTCCTTCGTGTTGTGTCTTTTTGAATATAAAATAAAACCAACCGTTTTTAAAGTTCCGTTGTCACGAGTTAGTAACGTGTCAATTTGTGCGTCATTTAAAAGTTGATTTAAGCTGTCAATTTGAATATAGTGATGTTCACAAATTCTGTAACCTGGATATTTTTTACCCGTCTTCTTATTTGTCACTGTTAAACTTGCAAACCCATCGTTTTTTATTCGTTGAATTATTTGTCCACTTGTTGAAGTTGTGTCAGCTAAGCAGATGTTTTGTTGTCCAACTGCTTGAAATGAACTGCTTGAAATGAAAAAAATGAAATGATTAATAAAATATAAAATCGTGTCATACTAAGAGATGATGCAATTTTAAAGGCAATTTCATAAGTCGTTACAATCTTTTGAGGATGTCGATTTGGCTTGCTACCAACGGTTTGCAGATTTGCGATGGGCGGGCTTTTTACCACAAATGTTTATGCGGAGCACAAAACTTTCGGCTACCACAAAACTGTCTGCGGAGCACGAAACCCCGCCTATTGCAAATGTGCTGTTAGGCGTATGTGCTTCTTTCTCGGTCGTGTCGGTCAGCATCATTTTGTAGGTTTTTTGTCGAGGAACTTTTCAATCATAGGAACTATAAGGTCGCTTTCTTTAAAGTCGGGTGTTATAGTTGTAATTTCTCCAATGTATTGCCCGTGTCCGCCCGGAATAATTGCTAATTCAGAGTTTGCAATTTGTCTGTGAAGTTCCAAAGCGTGTTCGGGAGTAATAACGTCTTTGTCGGCAATGATGATAAAAGTTGGAACTGTAATGGCTTTAATTTGCTCGTCTGGAATATCTTTGAAGTTTACCATCCTTTTAGCATCTCTGTCGTGCATTACTTGCAAACCATTTGTGTCAGCCGCAACTTTTTTGTAGCCGTCTTTTAGTTGTGCTGGCATATTTTCCAATTTAGCGTTTGACATAAAGCCCCAAAACCAGTCAGGAACTCCGTTACGTTTGGCAAGTGCTGAACCTAAAATTATTTTGTCAACTACTTGAGGATGTCGAATAGCAATTTGTAAAGTCGTTGTCCCACCGTTGCTAAAACCAAAGAAGTCCGCTTTGTCAATGTTTAAGTATTTTAAAAGAGCTGCAATATCGTCTGCGTCCTGTTCAAATGTGAGGTCTGCGTTTCGGTCGTTAGTCCGTCCGTGAGCTTGTAATTCAACTGCAATTACTTTTCTGTTTTTGGATAGTAACGGAATGATTCTTTCAAAATTCGTTTGAATTGTCGAACCGCCACCGTGAACTAAAACAAGAGGTTTGCCTTGTCCGTGAATTTCGTAATACATTTTTAGTCCGTTCACTGTTGCGTAACCGCTTGTGCTGTCCTGTTTCGTTTGGTTTTCTGTTGTCGATTGAGAAGTCATTTTTTGGTTGTCTGAATTATTACAGCTTGAAATTGCCAAAGCTGTCAAGGTTATAAAAATGGTCTGTTTTATCATTTGTCAAATTTATTTTTTGCTCTGTCGTCTCGGGTTTGCACGGTCGTCATAGCATTACGCCTAACGTTCAGGGCTTTGCGGTCGGTGGGGAATTTCTATTCGTCGCCCCCGGCGACGTAAGCCCGATTAATAAATTACAGTTGAAGGTACATACAAAAGTTTAATTGAAAAACGTCGGCCCCTGAACCGCAGTTAAATAG
>JACPOC010000031.1 GCA_016185125.1 Bacteroidota bacterium | reverse complement strand
TCCTTAAAAAAGCCAAAGTCCGCAGTTGGAAATAATTTTACGACTGCTAATAAAAATCAAAAAAATTAACTAATTTTAAAAAAGAAAATGTCCAAAGTTATTTAGGCTTAAAAGTACAGATTGGTTTGACTACATACAGTTGACACCTTGGAGGAAAAATACTTTATAAGTGGAGAAATGAGCAAAGAAACCTATGAGAAATTCCTTTCACGCTTTAATCAGGAAAGGTTTGAAATCATGAAGGAGTTGGAAAAATCGACCATGAACATTTCGAACCTCAAGGAAATGCTTAAAAACGCTATGGAATTCACTCGGAAACTCCCGCTAATTTGGACAAAGAGCGATATTTCAGAAAAGGAAAAGCTTCAAAAATTACTATTTCCTGATGGATTAGCCTACGATAAGGAAAAAGGGGTATTTCGAACCGACAATCCAAACTTTATAAATGCAGCAATCGCCCGTCTATCGGGCGATTTGTCGTTAATGAAAAAGGGACTTATCCATTTTTTACTTGGTAAGTCCCTTTCAGCGGAGACTGAGAGATTCGAACTCTCGTTACCTTTCGGTAAACACGCTTTCCAAGCGTGCTCGTTCGGCCACTCTGACAAGTCTCCGTGTTTTAAGAAAAACAAAAGTAGTAAAAGTTATACAATTTTGGAAGAAAAGACTCTCTCTTTTCTTACCAGCTACTAAACCCCTTATACAGGTACTTATAAGGGTTTTTAATTTTAAAGAATACCTCTAAACCTCCTTTTAATTTTGACGATTGTTTTAATCGCGAAACATTCACATCATAAGAAGCCCCAAAAATATAATTCTTGTATTCAATCATTGTATTTAAAGTTAAGGCATCTTTCATGCGATAGAAAAATCCAAAATCCAGTGAACTGCTTTGATTAATTCCTGTAATGCGCGATTGATTGTTTATTTTATAACACATCATGGTACCAAAAATAAACTCATTGGCTGTACCCTGTCGCTGCACCATTAACGATGGAACGATACTTAAATTAGACCCGTCGAAATAATAATGAAAGTACTCATATAGGTTATAACGGATTTTCATTTTTTCATTACTTGCTCCATAAAAAGAATAGGAAGGTCGGTTTAAATGCGCGGCTGAAAATCCAAGAATATTTACCGGTTCTTGTATATTGGTAAAGGTCTTCCCTGTTTTTTTACTAATCCACGCCATCCCTGTACCAAAGTCTACAGCCGACTTCATTTGAAGAATCCTGTTTTCACCGGGTAAAGCCTGATTGTAATTTAATCCGTCAAACTGCGAACCCCAAGTTAGACTCGTAGCTGAAATTGTTTTTTGATTGAACGATGCATTTAATCCTAAAGTAAAAAAATTATTTTTGTTTAACTTTACCGAATAGTTCACCGGAATTCCTGCAACAACACTTGTAAAACTTCCATCTCCAGCTTTATCGTATACACTATTTAAGCCCACAGAAAAAAAACCTGACTTTATTTCTTTTATGCGAATTTGTTTATTTACAAATGCTGAATAAGTTGTAAAACCTTTTGTGAAACTATTCCATTGCGATTTATACAGCAAGCCTCCCTCAAAATCATTTAAAACCCCAAAAGCGGCGGGATTAATTAACTGAGGCGCTACAAAATATTGCGTCAGGTGAACATCCTGCGCACAAACCACTTTCACCTGAATCACCAAATATAGAATTAAAAGTTTCTTCATGTTCTCTCTTTTATCTAATCAATGTTACATTTCCTTTTTTAACTACGGTTTGCCCGTTAACCAGAGTAGCCGTAAACTGATACATGAATACCGCGTCGCTTTGCATTACTCCAGCATAGGTTCCATCCCAACAATGACTCTTTTCTTCACTTTCAAAAACCTTTTCACCCCAGCGATTAAACACTTGCAGATTAAACGTTTTTACACAATTACCATAAACACACCAAGTGTCATTAAAGCCGTCTCCATTCGGACTAAATCCCGTGGGCACAAAAACATCTCCGCAAATATTCTCCACTACAACCAACACTGTATTGGTAATTCTACAGCCGTTCATATCAGTTATTTGAACAGTATAAATAGTGCTTGTCTCCGGACTCACAATTACATTGCTGCATGTCATACAATCAAGTCCCGGCGAAGGAAACCAATTATAAGTACTGGACGAAACGCCATTGCCCGAAAGTGTTGTTGAAAAACCATAAATAATAGAAGGGGGTTGCGCATAAGAATTAATAGCAGCTGGTGTGTAGACTGTAACAGCAAATACTGTGGATGAATTACATGGAACAATACCAGAACTTACCGTATAATTTAAATTAGAAAACGGCATGACTTCAATAGTAGAAGAGGTATCACCGGTACTCCAAATATAATTACTTCCACCTATAGCGTTCAATTTAACCGGACTTCCAACACAAACAGTTGGCGTACCCGAAATAGATAAAGTAGGCTGAATTAAAACGGTTACTATTTTTAAAGCGGTAGCTTTACAGCCATTTGCATCCTCTCCAATAACTGAATATGTTGTAGTAATACTTGGGCTAACGGTTTGCGTGGCCGTGTTTACAGAATTACTCCAAGTATAGCTCGTAGCGCCCGAAACAGAAAGATTTGCTGATTGTCCGTTACAGATGACCGACGGTGAAGTCATGCTTAGTATTGGTAAAGCATTAACCGATACCGCTGATGTTGTAAAGGACGAACAACCATTTACATCCACACCTGTTACCGTATAAATTTGTGTACTGTTGGGATTGGATATTACTGTAGCTGAAAGCGTATTATTTAATGCCGTTACAGGAACCCATGTATAAGAACTTGCTCCACTTACCGTTAAACTGCACGATTGCCCTGCGCATATAGTTTTACTGGTACTGCTTAATACCGGTAACCCATTAACTACCACTACTAAATTTGTGGTGGATTTGCATCCTAACAAATCGGTGCCGGTAATAGTGTAAATAGTATTTGCATTTGGACTTGCTATAACGGTGGCTGCCGTTGTGCTGTTTAAACCCGCGGAAGGAATCCAGCTATAGCTATTTGCACCGGAAACACCCACACTTACAGAACTTCCGGCACATACAAAACCGTTAGTAGGACTTAAAACCGGTAATATTCCGACAAAAACTAATGAAGTGTCAGTTTTACTGCACCCATTGGCATCTGTGCCTGTTACGGTATAAACAGTAGTGCTATTTGGTGATGCTGTAACCGTAGGAGCCACACTGCTGCTCAATGAAGAAGAAGGTGTCCATGTATAATTAATAGCTCCGCTCACGCCGATAGTGGCGCTCTGCCCTGCGCACAAACTGTTGCTGGTAGCGCTTACCGGCGGCAAGGTATTTACATTAACTGCCGCCACTGAGGAAGAAGAACACCCGAAACCGTTAGTACCGGTTACCGTATAAACTGTGCTGCTAATAGGACTGGCATTAACGTTCGATAAAGTACTGCTGCTCAAAGCGGTAGGAGGATTCCAGCTGTATGTTGCGGCACCATTGGCGGTAATCATCCCTGAATCTCCGGCACATATAGTAATACTCGTGGTACTCAGCACGGGCACAGGGTTAACAATAACCGCTGAAGTTTCAGTAGAAGCGCAACCAAGATTATCGGTTCCTGTTACTGAATAAGTAGTACTCACTGTAGGACTGGCAGTAACGGTTGACGCTGTTGTACTATTTAATCCGCCTGCCGGACTCCAACTGTAAGAAGTTGCACCACCTACACTGATGCTTGTGGAATTGCCCGAACAAATCGTTCCGCTTGTAGTACTTAAAACAGGAACAGGGTTTACAATTACAGTAGAAGTGGCTGTTTTACTGCATCCATTTGCATCCATTCCTGTAACAGAATAAATAGTAGTTGTAACAGGATTAGCTGTAACGATAGGGGTAGTGCTACTGCTAAGCGAGGAAAAGGGAGTCCATGTATAATTTACTGCGCCGCTTACATTAATAGTCGCGCTTTGACCTGCGCACAAACTGTTGCTGGTAGCAGAGACAGATGGCAATGAATTCACAAATACTGAGGCAAGAGAACTCGTTACACAGCCAAACAAATTGCCCGCGCTCACCGTGTAATTGGTACTTATACTTGGCGTTGCAATTACTGTACCCGCTGAAGCGTTGTTTAAGGATCCGGAAGGCAGCCAGGTGTAAGTATTTGCTCCGGATACAGCTATGTTTGTAGAATTTCCCGCACAAAGCGTATTGCTTATTGCCGAAATGGTAAGATTAGGTACGGGCCTAACAATTACCTTGGCCGTATCGGTGGATATACAGGTATTCCTGTTTACCGTTACAATGTAATTGGTCGTGATCGGCGCATTGGTGTTATTGATTGCCGAAAGAACAGGATTGGAAACAGTAGTGGAATTAAGATTGGTTCCGGGACTCCAACTGTAAGTATATCCCGTAATGGCGCTCAAGCCTAATGGGGCGGTCATACCGTGGCAAAGAGTGGTATCTAAAGCCATATTCTTTAAAGGCAGATTTAGCACCAACTGCGAAGAAGTACATGAACATTTATTAAGTGCAGTATCAACAACGGCTATATAATGACAGGCAGCCCCCGAAGGAATATTAAGTGTATACGAATACGCATAAATGCCGTTGCTTGGTATGGCTACATTAAGAGTGTGCTGGGTAATAAGAATATCTCCGGAATTATAAATCCCGTTTGAGTTAACATCATTATAATAACTGATAACCGTATTATTCGAAGGGTTTAAAGTTTGTCCCGTATTGTTAATGGTAAACGTCACAAAAGCGGTTTCACCCGAAGGCGGGTTAGGAACAGAATAGCCTCCTGCATTTGAGAGCGTAAGATAACTTTTGTAAGTAAATATAGGCAGGGTATCTCCACCGGTTATAACCTGCACGCCGCAAAAACTATTTGTCAGAGTACACAACAAGGATGAACTGGTAGTTGTTTCTGTTTCAAAATTGGAAATGTTACAACTTAATACATTGGGATTACCGGTGTAATTTATATTAAACACAGTACTGTCGTTAGGAACTACGCCCTGAGGCAATTTCCAGGCTAATCGTTGTCTGTTGTTTAATATTGATATTACAGGAACCGCATTTACAGGGGCATTGGTTAATCCGGCAAAAGATCCCGTTACATAACTAACTCCCACAGGAAGTGTAACACGAATGGTATCTACATTTCCAAAATTCATACCGCCAAGGTTTTTAGTATATACCTTTAAAACCGAGCTGTTGTTACAAGGAGAGATAAAGGTGCTTTTTAAAATAGTATTGGTAGTGTAAGGTGCTGAAGCGCCGGTTATTCCTAATTGTGAGGATAAAGAAACTAATTGTCCGGTTGAAGCGCCGCAGCCACTCACTCCAAAAAAACTAAAGCTGGCAAGGCTTCCCGAAGTATAACCGCAGGACGTGATGACCTTAAATTTAATCTTTACTGAATTAATTCCTCCACTCAATATTCCCGGTAATCCGTTAGCTCCTATGCTTGGCGATATTACCGAAACATTATATTGATATATGGTTCCTCCTACAAAAACCGGATTACTAATACTTACATAAGGCCCTGTGGCCGGGTAAGCCATTTGCGATGATCCCGGAACAATAGAAACGCCCGAAGGTATATTTACATTAACCGTTAAATTATAAACTGTTCCTAACTGCACGTTAGTGCCTATCACTTCATAGCTTGCAGTATCACACAAATCAACAACAGTAGCAGGCGTAATTACATTGGTAATTAATAAAGGGGATTGAGGAGTAGATTTTAAAGTAATCTTTTTTGTAACACAAGGGTAAGCACTTACGCTCGCAGGATAACCCTGACAATTCCAACCTGCATGCACAACAATACTATCTTGTGAACAGGAAGTATAGCTACCGTATAATCTATAATTTTTTATTGTGCCGCCAGGAAGTGTGCCAATTTGATAAATTCCGGCAACGGGGGTTAAGGTAACATTCGTGGCCAGATCAACCACGGTATTAATAGTGATTCCAGATATGGTTGGTGCTGCGAACCAGGTATTGTTGGCAGGTGAATTGGTAGTGTTGGATAAAGATATATCCCAGTTAACAACATTATTAATTGCGTTTAAATTAGGTAAAGGCGATTGCAGGAATATAGACGGCCCAATATAGGTAATGGCGTCTTGCGTATTTACGTTACTAACGTTTTGCGCATTGCCTTGTGGTAAAAAGCCAGAGGGTTTAAACGTCCAATTATAACCAATGTATTGTGCGGTGTTTTGAGCAACCGCACAACTCGGCTCTATGGTGGCTGTAAACACCCCATAAAATCCGTCATCACTTGGAGTAATGGAAGGCGTAGAAGAAGCTGTATAAAAAGAACCTACAGGAAATACAAGCGTACTTGTTGCCGAACTAAGCGGAGAAATGGTAAACACCGCCGATGAAGATCCGGCAAAAGTCCCCATCGTTCGCACTTCCACAAATTGTGCGGCAATAAACTTATAACCCGGAGGCAGAATAGTTTTTAAGGTATCCATGCGCGCCCAGTTGCGGTATTCGTAAGGAAAAAGATTTCCCCCCGCATAATTACTACAGCATGGCCCAATAGATAAATAATAATTTTGGGTAATTGCAATTTGATTACAGTTAAGCGCACTATAGCTATCCGGACCGTAATTGGTATAGTAATAACCTATAATTGAAAAATTTCCCTGAAAAGTATTACAGGAAAATATGTTTGCCGGATTTGTTGGATTAGGCACATTAGATACTATAAACGTATTGGTAGTTGAACAAGGTAAAATAGAACCCCCGATATTAGTGGTAACTTTATACTGAGGCTCAAAAACCAATGAATCATTATTTAAATAAACAAAGCCCGGAGCAACGCCGCCGCTGGCTATCAAAGCTGCCGATCCTATATCGTATTTAAAAGTGGCAGGTGGGGCAACGGCTGTAACACTGGCAATATTTACAGTGGCAAAAAGCGCATTAGCCCTATATATTCTCAATTTTCCTCCAATAGAAGTTAAATTATTTCCGTTAGAAATTGTTGAATTGGCATAACAATATTGCCAAGTTGGATTTGCTAAACTTGTTTTTACTTTCGCGTAAAAGCTTGATGTTATTGTATCGCCAAACATGGCGCGGGTTCTTTTAATTCTTGTAAAATCAAGTACGCCGGCAGTTTCAGGCAAACCATCGTCGTTGTTATCAGGCAAGCCGTAACTAGTTCTTTTAATCTCGTAATTTAAAAAGTTTAATCCCTCGCAAGTAACAGGACAAACTAAATTCAAATTAAAATTACTCGAAATTAAAAGCATTTCGCAGGTACACGAAGCTGAAGGCGAATAATAAACCCCTACCCCAATTGTACCAGGCCCACTTGTGCAAGATGCGCAGTTTCCTGTTAGGTCTATTAAAATCTGTGCTTGTTCCAACGTGCCGTACAAGGTAGAAGTAAAGGGCGGAGATCCTGAAAAGATAGCCGTTATTACATTACCAACCTGCGTAACACTTGATGGTAAAAACGTAGCTGTTCCTACACTGTTAATTATTTTGATTGTATTAGCTGAATAAATATAACACGGACTAACCGTAAATGTAATTTTTAAGGAGGCATCGGGTAGTGCCGGAGAACTATTATACACACCATTCAATAAATAATTAAATGTGCTAGTTTGCCCAGCTATGATGGTAGATGGGGAACCGTTATTAACCATGTTGAACATGTAATTTTGCTTGTACACCATACCCCAGGCCGCGGGAACAATATAGTTGTTAGCACAAATACTTTCATAAGCAGCATTATAAGCCCAACCGTTATAATAGCCATATCCTGTTTGGCAGCAGCTTTGTGTATTCCATGTTATTCGCACAGTATCGCCCGGATTAATAGTAGGCACGGTTAATTTTACTGAGCCAATTGGACTAGCGGATAAACACGAATAAGTAGTGCTTGCACTTGTACTGGTAGGTGCTAATGCCGTGGGCGCGCCTCCGTTTACTTTTATAGTAATAGATGAAATGATAATTTCTGTTTGCTGCGAAGGATCATAATAACTAGGACCTGAAGTTTGATAGATATTTAAAATTGTATTAATGGCTTGGCCTGCGCCTGTATTTACAATTTTAAGTGTTTGCGGACTAAGATTACCAACACCTAAACAAACGTTTGTGTAAGGTACCGGTGTAATAACCAGGTTGGGAACAAAATTAGGGAAAACAACATTGGCTGTAGAGCCGGAAGTTTGGCAGGATTGCCCGCTGCAACCCCAGCCCGCCGTAAAGGTAGAGAATACTGAGGAGCAATTACTGATACTAACGGTTTCGCAGATGGTAATACTTTCGCCTGTTTCAAATAAAGTGTTTCCATTTCCTATGGCTGTAAAATCATTGGCGCTGAGTAAATATGTTTCGGTACCTCCCCCGCTCGTCCACACACCGGGTGCAGCAGCTGTTATCTGAAGGCCGTTTCCGTGCACATCGGTTAATGTAAACGTGCTCAGTTCGCCTGTTCCGCCATTGGTTATGGTTATGCATCTGGTAAAAGTTCCTCCAATAGTGCCATTGAAAGACTGATTGGTAACAGCTGTAATGGAAACATTGGGTTGCTTAACAAAATAAAGCTGCGTGGTATGATCATCAAAAGTTGAATTACTTCCGGCAGTGTAATTTACTTTAATTTTATTTTCGGTGGGAAGACCAAGGCTTAAATAATTGAGAATGTTACAATCTGCAGAAGCTGTGTACGAAATAACTACCGATGTTAAGGAAGCCAGATTGGCAAGCGTAAAAGTAGGCGCGTTAAGTGGCACTCCGCTTAACAAAGTGGCATTGGTAACAGACCCTAACTGATAATTAATACCCGAAGGCATTGTTAAGCTTACGGTTACATTGGTTAAATTAAAAGCCGAAGGATTGTTGATGGTAAACGAAAACACCTTGCTTTGCCCACAAACAGTTATACTTCCGGGCACAACCGAGGAAATGGTTATGTAACCGCCATTGGCAAAAGTTTTAGATAATAAAAATATAAATAGAAGGAGGTAAAGTTTTTTCATAGGGTTTAAAAAGCCTGTAAACGTAAATATAGTATAATTTAAAAATAGATGAGTAATTTTTTTTGTTAAAACAAAGATTAAATTTAATCCTAAATTGATTTAAAAGTTAATATTTAACCCTTGTCTGTATTATTCACCTGCTCTTAATTCTAATTTATAAATTTGAAAAATATAAGCCATTTATAACTTAACATAAGCAAGCATGAGAAAATTAGAAAACCTATTATTTGAGTTGGAAAACACCTTACCTCAGCAGCATATACAAAATTTAGCTGTTTCCGGTTCTTCCGTTGGTTGGCATATTGAACACATACTGTTAACTAATAATGCAATTATAAACGCTTTAAAAAATTCAGAACCTACCAAATATAAACCTTCATTCCGTTTTAGTAAATTACTGGTTTTTGTTACAGGAAAAATTCCTCGCGGCAGGGCTAAAGCACCCAAAGTTGTAACACCGGCACTATTTAATACTGAAAGCCTAACAGCTCATATTAACTATGGAAAAGATAAAATTCAGGAACTAAAAACTTTATCGCCTTCAGCTTATTTTACCCATCCTTTTTTTGGAGATTTAAAGCTTAAAGACACCATTAAATTTTTAGAGATTCATACCAAACATCATTTAAATATTATTAAAGATATTTTAAGAATAAATAATTAATTGCTGCTTGCGCCAAACATTAATTAAATTTTTAAAAAGCCCAGCTCATACCAAATGAATCTATGATTTTTTATCAAGACGATTTTTAAAAATTGTTGCCTAGCATTGCCTATGGAACTATTTTTTAAATAAGTATGGATATAAAAAGGACGCGTATATTGGACTAAATTATAGATTCATTTGGTATCATATACCATTGGCTGTAATTTTTAACTTAAAGCCTTATAAGCATCTTCAAAGGGTTTAAAGCTCACCGTCGGAAAATCACTATCCGAATTACGAGCCTGCAATGCTTTTCTTACCTGATACCATCCAACGTCGGGGCGGTTCAGTTTTAACTCATCTCTTACCTTTCTTTCATCGGTATGCGCAAAATAAGCCTGCCATAATAGTTTGCCTTCTTTTAATACAGTCTGGGCTTCAAGGCTTAATTGCTTTTTGTATTTAGGATACGGAAACTCGTCATTGCGAGGGCTTTTTCCCGAAGCAATCTTTTTGTCAGTGGAGATTGCTTCGATACGTTGTACTGCGCTCTCAATGACGGGAAGGTTATTACGATACTGAACCATAAAGTCCGACTCAAAACGCCCGGTGGCATTTACTTCTTCTTCGGTAAAAGGGATAAAATGATTTACTATGCTCCACTTTTTACCGTCCCATTCAAGATCATCTGCGCTGGCAGTTCGTGTGTTCGGTTAAATAGCATCCAAAGCCAATAATCATTTTTTAAACTCATCAGTTACAGAAAACATTGTAGCTGATTGCCAGAGATTTTCAGGATTAATATAAATGCCTCTGCTATCACCATATTTTATGCCTGCTGAATGTAATGTAATGTAATGTAATGTAATAATTGAGTAAACATAGCATAGGTTAAATGCTTACTGCTATCTTTTGCTTCAAACCAAATTTCTTTTGTTTGAATATCAACTAAGTTCTTTAGATAGTCTTTTAAACCAAGCGCTTTTATATAGGCGTCTTTTACCTGATTTAGCTTTAAATTCTTATCTTTAAGCCCGGTTTAATTGCAGAATTGGCATCGTTTTAAATTTTTATCCTTTTCTCCCCAATTAAATCCCTAAAAAACAATTTATTACTATATGAATTTTAATTCCGATTCCGAAGCCATAGAGGCCTTTGTAGAAAAATATAAACAACTCAATTCCGAAATTGGAAAAGTGATTGTTGGCCAGGAAGAAACTATTAAAAATGTGTTAATTTCCATTTTCAGCAAAGGGCATTGCTTGCTGGTTGGGGTTCCGGGTTTAGCAAAAACATTGCTGGTAAATACAATTTCCGATGCACTAGGACTTAGTTTTAACCGGATTCAGTTTACGCCCGATCTTATGCCCAGCGACATTATCGGAAATGAAATTTTGGATGAAGACCGTAATTTTAAATTTATAAAAGGTCCTTTATTTGCCAATATAATTTTAGCCGATGAAATAAACCGCACGCCTCCAAAAACGCAAGCCGCTTTACTGGAAGCCATGCAGGAAAAACAGGTTACTGCGGCCGGAAAAAGATACATTTTGGATAATCCGTTTTTTGTATTGGCCACTCAAAATCCTATTGAACAGGAAGGAACGTATCCTTTGCCGGAAGCTCAGCTCGACCGTTTTATGTTTAATGTTTGGTTGGATTATCCTAAGTTTGAAGAAGAGCTTCGCGTGGTTAAATTAACAACCACCACTACCAATGTAAAGTTAAACAAAGTTCTTAATGCCCAGGAAATCGTTTTTTTTCAGGATCTGATCCGTAAAATTCCCGTAGCAGATAACGTAATAGAATATGCCGTAAAGCTGGTTCATAAAACACGCTTAAACGGCGAATTTTCTACGGATATAACCAAAAAATATCTTCAATGGGGCGCCGGTCCACGTGCTTCACAGTATTTAATTATTGGGGCAAAATGTCATGCGGCAATTCGCGGAAAATTTAGTCCAGATATTGAAGATGTAAAAGCCATTGCTGTTCCTATTTTACGCCACCGATTGGTTTTAAATTACAAAGCCGAAGCGGAAGGCGTGAGCGTAGAACAAATTATCAATCAATTACTATAATTATTTTATTTTAAAAAATGGATATAAAAGAACTGCTGGATGAAGAAAATCTTGATCCCAAAAAACTGTTTGATGAAAACGAATACAGCACGCTTATCGTTAACAGAGATGGATTTAATAAAAAAGATAACGACATCGCCGACCTTATTGAATCGTTGCTTGAAAAAGAAATTAGTCGCCAGGAACTCGAAGAAATTTTCAAAAAATTAAAAGATAAAAATGCGCACGCTATTTTAGTGGAATCTATTAAAAAAGCCGGCAAAGTAAGCGAAAAAACCAAACTTGCGGCAGCCTGTTGGGAAACGGGACTTGATTTTACTTCCGAATTTTTATTTTTTGTAGATCTTGCCTGCCAAAACGATTTTGCATTAGCCATGGAAGCGTTAACGGTAGTGGAAAACGTGGAAGGGATTATACAGCAAACTACGCTAATTAAAGCGTTGGAAGTGGCTCAACAATCTAAAAGTGAGCATTTAGCGCTATTGCAAGATCTTGTTGCCAATATTAAAATGAGAATTTCCTGACCTATTGATAAGATGGCATTAAATTTTAGATAATTAGTGCATGAAAAAACTGGTAATTATTGGTGCAGGTTTTGCAGGCTTGCGCTTGGCGAGAGCTTTAAAAAATAAAGAGTTTGAAATATGGATTATTGACAAAAACAATTATCATCAATTTCCGCCGTTATTATACCAAGTGGCTACTTCGGGTATAGAACCAAGTTCTATTGCTTTCCCTCTAAGAAAAATATTTCAGTCTAAAAAAAACGTCCATATTCGCTGTGCGGAAGTTAATTCGGTGGATACTCAAAACAAAACGGTAATTACTTCTATAGGTACTTTTCCTTTTGATTATTTAGTAATAGCCACCGGCGCTACCACTAATTTTTTTGGAAACAAACTCATTGAACAGCATGCCTTGCCTATGAAAAGTATAAGCGAAGCAGTGTATGTGAGAAACAAAATTCTACAAAATTTTGAGGACGCTTTAATTGCGCAGGAAGAAACAAAAAAAGCACTGCTTAACATTGTTATTGTGGGCGGCGGGCCAACCGGCGTAGAAGTAAGCGGCGCTTTGGCCGAAATGAAAAAAACTATTTTACCAAAAGATTATCCCGAGATAGATTTTAAGACAATGAATATTTATCTAGTGGAAGGAGGTTCAAAAACATTAGCTGCTTTTTCAGAAGAAGCCTCAAAAAAATCGCAAAAATATTTAGAAAAATTAGGCGTTATTGTTTATACAGGAACACAAGTGATTTCTTACGACGGAACTTTTGTTGAATTATCTACCGGTAAAAAAATATCGACCAAAAGTTTAATATGGGCCGCGGGAATAAAAGGCAATAATTTAAACGGACTTCCTCCTACAACTATTGCCAAAGGAAATAGAATAACCGTTAATCATTTTAATCAGGTCATTGGTTTCGATACTATGTTTGCTATTGGCGATATTGCCTATATGGTTACTGATAAATACCCAAACGGACATCCGCAGGTTGCCACCGTTGCAAATATGCAGGCCGACGTGCTTGCAAAAAATATTCAATTTTTAACGGCTCAAAAACCTTTGCAACCTTTTATTTATAAAGATAAAGGAAGCATGGCCACAGTAGGCCGGGGCTTAGCTGTGGTAGATCTTCCCTACGCTAAATTTCAGGGATTTTTAGCTTGGCTTCTTTGGATGTTTTTGCATCTGATGCTTATACTGGGCGTGAAAAATAAATTATTGGTTTTTGTAAACTGGATGTGGAATTTTTTTACATACGATCAATCGTTGCGCCTGATAATAAAGCCTTCTAAAAAAGATTATTAGCTTCTACTTTATAAAACTCTTTTGTAAAAGGATAACAAAATATTACTTTTGGCTATGGCTAATAATAATTTACTAACGCGCATAAATGTTTCACCCGATTCTGATTTTTCAATTCATAACATTCCATTCGGGGTTTATACTGATAATGAGGTTGACCACCATGCCTGCTCTGCAATAGGAGAATATATCATCGATCTTTTTGAATTGGAAAGTGCGGATATGCTTAACATGAACCGCTCGGTTTTTCAGGAACAATACCTGAATTCATTTATTGAACTTGGCAAACCTGAAACCAATCGCGTTCGGATGAAACTGATTGAAATATTAACGGATGAAAATTCAGAACTGAATACGAACAAGGATTTTTTTAATAAAGTATTTAAAAAACAAAGTGATGTTAAAATGCTGATGCCTGTGCGCATTGGCGATTATACCGATTTTTACAGCAGCATTGATCACGCTACAAACGTAGGAACTATGTTTAGAGATCCGGCCAACGCTTTACTTCCAAACTGGAAACATTTACCGGTTGGTTATCACGGCAGATCGAGCAGCATTTGCGTAAGCGGGCATTCATTTCACAGGCCAAAGGGACAACAAAAGCCAGCGGATGCTGAAATGCCTGTTTTTGGTGCAAGCAAATTACTGGACATTGAACTTGAAACAGCTTTTATTATTGGCAAGAAAACGGAAATGGGCGATCATGTTACAACAGAGCACGCACAAGATCACATTTTTGGAATGGTGCTGTTTAACGATTGGAGTGCCCGCGATATTCAAACATGGGAGTATGTGCCTTTAGGTCCTTTTCTGGCTAAGAATTTCGCAAGTACCATGTCGCCATGGATTGTTACGTTGGAAGCATTGGCACCATTCAGAGTAAAAGGCTATGATCAAATTCCGAAACTATTACCTTATTTAGAATACACAGGTGAAAAAAATATTGATATTAATTTAAACGTGTTTTTAAAACCGCAAAACGGAAAAGAAAATCTCATCTGCAGCAGCAATTATAAATATATGTATTACACCATGGAGCAACAGTTAGCGCATCACACTGTTAATGGGTGTAACATTAATGTAGGTGATTTAATGGCAAGCGGTACCATCAGCGGACCGGAGCCTCATCAATTTGGGAGTATGCTGGAGCTAACCTGGAAAGGAACCAAACCTCTTAAACTGAGCGACGGAACGGAAAGAAAATTTGTGAATGATAACGATACCATTATCATAAAAGGCTTTTGCGAAAAAGAGGGTAAAAGAATTGGCTTTGGCGAGTGTACCGCCACTTTATTGCCGGCTAAATAATTGAAGTGCGTTTGTAAATCATTTGTGGTTCAACATCGTTAATCATCTACGCAGTAACAAAATCTGAAATAAATTCCTATATGTTTAAGTCAAGGTTACAATCACGGATTTTAAAAGAATATACTACTCGGCCTGCCGTAGTTATTTGTTCCACACTGAGCGGATTTGAAAAAATGAGAACATTCCGTTCCCTCTAAAGACTTAATTAACGATAATCTTTTTATTATAGTGAAGTTTGCTGTCGGTTATAATTTGAATGATATAAGCGCCCGGCACCACATCTTCAATCAATCTTTCCGTTTCACTCTTTTTGCTTTCACTAAAAGAAACAGATTGCCCCAATACATTTATCAAATTTATTTTAATGTTTGAAACAGGTTCTTCGAATTCAACAATAAAAGAACCGGTAGAAGGATTCGGATAAATTTTAACTATGGAATTCTTCGTATTCCCTTTCGATTCTTTAATACCAACTACGCCATAGTAAAAAGGAGCAGAGGTGGAAGAGCAGCCCGTAGCAGAATTAGTTATAACAACCGTGTAATATCCGTTTTGTGTTATTGTATATGTTTGAAACGTTGCGCCCGAAATAATTACATTGTCTAAGTACCATTGATTTCCAGAAGAGGAACTGGAGGTAATTATGCCGTTATTTTCTGAAATGATAGGAATGGCAGGCAATGGATTAACAATAACAGTCGCTGAATTTGCCGAAGAGCCCGAGCAGGAGTTAGATGCAGTAACACTAACATTATAAACACCTGAGTTCGAAACTGAAATAGTTTGTGTTGTGGCACCGGTATTCCATAAATAAGAAGTATAGCCAAAACTCGCGTCCAGCAAAACATTGCCGCCCGCACAAAAAGTTTGAGATCCGCTTGCGAAAATTGTTGGATTTAGATTTGAATTAATGGTAATGTTTAAAGTTACTGTTTTGGTGCAGTTGGTTGAAGGATTAGTTTCTTTAAGCGTTAGAGCTGCCCCTGCGGACGCACCCCAGTTTACTGTTATAGAATTTGTGTTTTGCCCTGTGGTAATGGTTCCTCCGGTTATAGTCCACATAAAAACATTGGTGGTGTTAGGCGATGAATAGGTTACTCCATTGGCATTGGAACAGACAGCATTTTGACCAGTTATTGCCGGCGCGGTAATTGGGTTTACCGTTACGGCAACGGCCGCGCAGGTTGGCGACCAGCAGCCTGCTGTAGTTCTTGCTCTTAACAGATAAGTTCCTGAAGTTGCCGCGCTGTAATTAACCGTTGAACTTGCTGTATTAGTGCCACATAAGGTTTGCCAAAAATAAGTAACTCCTGAAGGCGCGGTTGGCCTTGTTAATATTTTTGGCCCGCATGAGTTGGTACTAACGGTTGGCAGTGGTGGATTTGTTGGTAGCTGATTAATGGTAACAGATAATGAACTACAAGATGAAGACCAAAAGCCCCCGGAATTTCTGGCTCTTAGGTAATAATTACCGGAAGACGAAACGACATAAGTAAGAGCGGAATTTGCTGTGCTTGTTCCGCAAGCGGTTCCTTGCCAGTAATAAGTTGTGCCTGAAGGCGGCGTACTGCGGGTGAGTGTTTTATTTCCGCAAAGAGTATTGGTGCTAAGAATGGGTGGCGGAGGAGTGCTAACTGCTGAACAAAGAGAATAACCAACGGTATTAACGTAATAATGATTTATAATCCACGAATAGGTTTGCGAGTTTTGTGCCCAACGCTGAGAGCCCCATTGGCACATACCCCTTCCGTGACCCGCAGGAGAATATCCGCAGCAAAGATTGTCGGAATAACAAGCGTATGCGCCGCTACCACCCGCATTGCAATTGGCACAATTAATGGAAGTTCCTCCCTCATTGTTTTCGGCTGAATATTCCGAGCGCACAGGATTAATGCCATTGGCAGTTAAAATTACTCCACTGGTAACCTGCGCGGCATTTTGTGAAGATGAATAAACAGTAGAGCCCCACACCTGGTTACAAGTAGTAGAAGCAATATCAAAGTTCGAATTTACAGGATTATTCACATACCATCCTCCGTAACTGCGATAAGCAATAGAGCCCGCCTGCAATGATGCCGGCTGCCAACTTGATATCCATTCATCATCCAGGCCGCTTTCTGAATAGTATTGTAGGCTCATAACGGTTACACCCGAACAGTTAACACACGAGCAATTAGTTCCTACGCGTATGCTTGAAGGCACGTTGCATCCTGCCGAAAATTTTGCTTCGCTTTTTTTTTCTTCAGGAGGATTATTTTTCTGATAGAGTTGGTCATCTTTCGCCGTGCCGTCTAATGTTCGTTGAAAATATTTTTGCGTTTCTGTTCCTTTGCCTTTTTTCAAAGTAATTTTCATGGTTGTTTTTGCAGGAAGAAGCAAAACATCCTCCATAATAAATGAAGAATAATCTGATAGTGAGAAACGAAACGTTTTGCGCACCGCTTTATCTGCAGGTGATTGAATATTGGAATATTCTTTAGAGGTAAGTGAGAAAAAGCCTTTATCATCGGTTATTGCAACTTTATTTTCGCCCATAAACACGGCCACATCACGCATAGGTTTACCTGAAGTGTAATCTACTACATAGCCTTGTATTATGGCAGACGAGTATGAAAAATTATCTGCCGGTTTTATTTCTTTTGGGTCAATTAAAATTTCAACATCAACAGTTTTACCAGTTTCTATTGCAAAATGAGTTTCAAGAGGAAGAAACGCTTCAGCTTCCACTAACACATCGTATTTTCCTTCTTTCCCGGTAAAAGTAAAATGCCCCCCTTCGTCAGTTTGCAAATTAAAAATTTCTTTATCCCCTTTTAATTGAATCGATGATTTTATTCCATAGCCGTTTTCCGAACTTCTTACAAAAAAGGAAAGTGTTCCTATGTTGCTTTGTGCAATTAAGAAAGTGGGTAATAATGCAGCTATTAGAGAATAAATTATATATTTTTTCATGAGGAAATATATTTATTGTTTAATTAATTCAAAGTTAATAATTATTATTCTAAAAAATTAAACCCCTGATACTTAATGCTTTTAGTGGTTTTTTAACAAGTGGATCCGGAGAGATTAGCTACTCTGATCGCTCCTTTCCAAGAGTCAGAATGTAAAAGTTGCCGCTTCGCGTCAATTTATTGTTTTTTCTTCCCGCTTATGAAAGCAAAGCTTTACCGCTTGCGTCGAAAACAAAAATTCCCCACGCTTGCGCGTGAGGAATTTGCATTGATCTGTGGATCCGGAGAGAACTTTGGCAATCGCCAAATACCTTGGTATCAATGGAAAATTTATAGTAAACTAAATTTGTTCGCTCAGTTGTTCGCTGGAAATTTAGCGCGTATTCAATTGTTTTAAAGAACGATTTCTTTCTATAAAGATAAAAAATAAAATGCAATCTAAAACAAATCAATTCAAATTTCATTAATCATTGTAAGTTAATTTCTGATACACTTAATCCCATGTAAGTACAAAATTCCTGAACCGAAATATACTGGTGTTCTTCTTTATTTAATTGCGCTTTTATCTTCTTTAAAAGATCCCTGGAATAGCTTTCACTCTTTCCTGTAATGATCATTACATCCTTTGGATATATTATAACACGTTTCATACTTTATCTATACTTTATCCTAGGAGCTACTATACTCCTACCATTGACAAAAGTAAGCCGGATTACTGTATTAATTGTGTACACTTCTGTGCCAATTTTGCGCAAAAAGTAGACAAAAGTGTTCAAATATTATGAATCCCGTTTGCCCCGGTAAAACGGATCACTAATGAAAATACTTTTGATTTGTCAAACAAAATTTATTCGCGATAAAGTGGCGTTTGATGTGTTGCAACACTTTCAATTCAATCAATTATTAATCTTAACCATAACAGAATGGCAAGACAAAAAGGAATCATAAAATTAAAAGGGAAGATCGGAGATATTTCCTTTTACAAATCACAGGATGGCCATTTAGCACGTGAAAAAGGCGGTGTAGATGCTCAACGCATCGCAACCGATCCGGCGTTCGTAAGAACAAGGGAAAACGGCGCTGAATTCTGATCGTCGGCCAGCTCAGGTAAAACTTTAAGGACTGCGCTGTTTGCCATGTTGCAAACTGCCTCTGATAACCGGGTTGTTTCAAGGCTTACGAAAATCATGACTGATATCAAGAACCTTGACGCGACCAGTGCACGCGGACTCAGAAATGTAGGCGTGGCGATAGCGCTTCCGACAGCCAAAGCATTGTTGAAAAATGTAAACTTCAACAAACGTGCAATCCTGGGAAGTATACTGTTCAAGCCTTATACAGTTAACACAGGTACCGGTGTGATCACCATAAACGGTTTACAGCCGGTGAATCACATTAACTTTCCTGCTGGCGCAACTCATGTCACTATCAAAGGTGCATGGTTGAAAATGAACTTTGCAACTGGAGTTTACGATTTGCAATCGTCCAACGCGGTGAATCTCGCAATCAATGCAGTTTCTACCAACGTTGTATTAACTCCTGCAGCAGTTCCGGCAGGTGGTCCTACCAATCTCTTTCTTTTACAGTTGGAGTTTTACCAACTGATCAATGGTGTTCAGTATTCATTAAAAAACGGCGCTCACAATTCGCTTGCGATTGTGGACGTGGTTTAAAAAGAAGAAGCCATGACAGAGAAAGAAAACAAAAAAGGCCTTGTAAAAACGCTCGTAGAGCGTTGCAAGGCCGACACCCCCCCGTTCTTTAAAAAACTGCGCTTCGTGGGTTTAACATTAGCTGCCGCAGGCGGCGTATTGGTGGCGGCACCAATCGCTTTGCCGGCAGCGATTGTTACCGTTGGCGGTTACTTAATAGTAGCAGGAAGCGTAGCGACTGCCGTGAGCCAGGTGGCAGTTACTGACGACGGGTGTGAAAGTAAAAAAAAACAATAATCACTATTAAAATCATTGTTACAATGAAGGAAAACGAAAAAGCAGAAACAACTTCAACGATTGTTGTTGAAGTAAAAACCCAAAACTTTAACAGTAAGGGTGAACTGATCAGCGCTATTGCAGCAGGATCAAAATTGACAAAAGCAGATGCAGGGCGAATTGGTTATGTGGATGAAGATTCCATTACCGTGAAGTCCAGCGGATGCGGTTGTCCAAAAATCGAAGTCGATCATAACGCAACATCATTGGATGCACAATCGAAAGAGGCTGCATACAAAAACACCACTGTTGAAGTAGATGTGAAGGCGCAAATCCTTGACACTGAAAAGAAGGCTTTGGTGGATGCGATCGCTTCGGAGGTGAAACTAAACAGGATTGAGAACGGCATTGTTGCCGGGCGTAAATCCGAAGACTGGTTACACCTGGAAGTTGAAGGTGCGAATGGCGCTGAGTGCGGTAAAACCGAATTGCGCGGGCACTCAAAGATCACAAGGGAGTAATTAATTAAACCTTAGTCAGAATGTCAGCTAATCAACACATTGGAAATGGAACTATCTTGGGCACTGTTTCAGGAACGGCCTTGACCGTATTGGCGAACATAGGTTCGCCAGACATCATAAAAACAGTTGTTCTTGCAGCTATTGGAGCTGTGGTTAGTTTTAGTGTATCATTGTGCTTAAGGTGGCTGGTCAAACGGTTTAAATAATATGACAACTTAAGAGGCGCTGAATGGCGCCTCTTTTGTTATATGTCATTATGGCTTTTAAATTTGATGGTACAGGGTTTGATATTTATCACTTACAAAAACATAAAGAAAATGGCAAAAACCACATCGAATCCGAATTATCCTAGTACTACCGGGAATCCTTCCGGAGGTGGAAGAGGTAACGTCAAAAAGTAATTACGAGAAGGTCGGTAAAGCCGGCCTTCTTTAATTTTCAGTGTATCAAAAAAATTTAATCATGGAAATAGGGATTGATAGTTTCGCGTCTGCTTCGGTTGGCAACGACAATAACACAGGGGTTAAGAGCGCGCACGCTCTCGAGCAATTGCTGGAAAGAATAGAATGCGCAGATAAGGCCGGTCTTGATGTTTTTGGCATCGGAGAACATCACCGTAAAGAATTCCTGGATTCTGCCCCAACAATAATTTTAGCGGCAGCTGCAGCAAGAACAAAACACATCAGACTTACGAGTGCTGTGACAGTTTTAAGTGCGGCAGATCCTGTAAGAGTGTTTCAAAACTTTGCAACATTAGATCTAATTTCTAAAGGACGCGCCGAAATGGTTGTGGGCCGCGGTTCATTTACAGAAGCTTTTCCTTTGTTTGGATTAAATCTGCATGATTACGATGCATTGTTTATAGAGAAATTAGATCTTCTATTAAAAATCAGGGAAAATGAATTAGTTACCTGGTCAGGAAAATTCAGGCCGGCATTAAACAACCAGGCAATTTATCCGCGTCCTTTACAAAGTCCTTTCCCTGTTTGGTTAGGTGTTGGAGGAACTCCGGAATCTGTTGTGCGCGCCGGTCGACTTGGCCTGCCTTTAATGGTTGCCGTTATCGGAGGAGAAACACATCGCTTTCGTCCTTTAGTAGATCTGTATAGAAGAGCAGGAGAAAAAGCCGGGCATGATCCGGAACAATTAAAGGTCGGATTACATTCGCTGGGTTATGTTGCCAATACTACTGAAGAAGCTGTTAACGACTTTTACCCGGGATATGCAGAAACGTTTACACGAATAGGAAAAGAACGTGGATGGCCAGCAGTGACGCGAAGTCATTTTGACGCGCAGAATGGGCCGACAGGTGCATTGTTAATTGGAGGACCAAAAGAAATTGCCGAGAAAATCCTCAGACATAGTGAAGCGCTCGGTGGTATCTCCAGGTTCACTTTTCAAATGGATAATGCAGCCCTATCACATGACAAACTGATGCAGTCGATTAGTTTAATAGGGCAGCATATAGTGCCATTGGTAAAGCAATAAGTTAGTAATTGAGGTACTTGTAAAACAGAGCCCTGCGTAGCTGAATTAAGTATGAAATTTGCTTTTGAAGCTGAGCAGTGTGCGACTCAATTTGATCAAGTGCCGGCGCCACATCTAAGAAGGTGCGCTCACCTGCATTAACAGAATTAATAGCCTCCTCTACTACATCAACCAGATCACCTAACCTGATATACTCAATTACTGAACCTATCAAATATTTTCTGAAAAATTTGAGCTCCCATAAGCCAAGGAAAAGCAGATAAAAAAAATCTTTATCCTGCTCATCATCTGCCAGGAAGACAAAACAGTTTGACCAGTGTTGCGCGCATGGTTTGCCAGCGTTGTTGCCTTTGTTTAAAATAAAGAAGTGAGGCTGGCTGTAGGTTGAACCTAATTTGTGGGTTTTGATTTTTGCTTTAAGCATAACAAGTTTTTTAAAAGGTTTGCTTCCTTTCTTCATCCCGGTTTGAACTTAATTGCTTAACGAGGCCTAAACCCCTAATTGAACACAAAGAAAAAACACAAAAAAACCCAGCAACGAGCCGGGCAAAAAAATGAAAAAAGAAAGCAGTTTTTAAAGGCTTGAACCGGAGGCTGTCAAGGTTTTTTCAAAAAAAATACTACCTGAATGAGGTAGCATTTTTGTTCTTTACCGAGTGAAGTGTGGAGATTTTTTTTGAAAAACCCGGAGGGCTTGACCTTGAAAGCTGAACGGGGCAACGCCTTAACTTGCTTTACTTTTTTTATTGTAGCAGATGACCCTTAAATACTATTTAACACCAACTATTGCAGGCTGCACAAACATCAATTTATTTTTTAAGAACATTCCTATCCATAAGAATACTAATAAAAATGCAGCCGTTGGAGCTCCTCCTCCTGTCAGTTCAATAGACAAGGCGCCGGCCAGGTAACAAGATGCTAAAAGGAATCCGATCTTGTGTGTTTTTGGATACCATAGCAAGGCTACAGACACTAATTCAATAATACCAAACAATGTTATGAATGAGCCCAAGCCGGCTTTAGTAAGGCCTGTTACAATCTGTTCTGCATGTGCTAATTTCATAATACCGCTCATAACGAGCATTAACGAAGGAATTACCATTAATATAATGGAAATGATTTTTGTTGTTTTTGTTGACATAATTTTTGAGTTTAAGATTAGGCAACAAAACTATTGGAATTAAGTATCCAATAGGTACTGCTTTCCCAAAGGATACCGGTATACTTTAGGAAACCACTATAAGAAAGAAAGCAGAATTGATGGTATATTTGTTTAATAATTAAGATCTCATGGAAGTTGTAGAGTATGATAAACGAAAATGTCCAACACATGTGTCAACTGGTGAATGTACCAAACATCTATTGCCTGTAAAAGATGCGCTCGATATCCTTAGTGGTAAATGGAAATTACAGATCATACTTTCCTTAACTTTTGGTAAGAAACGCTTTAAACAGATACAGCGTGAAATACCGGGATTGACACCCAAAATGTTATCAAAGGAATTAAAGGAGCTTGAAATAAATGAATTAGCTACAAGGCATGTTTATGATACATCACCCGTTTCAGTTGAGTATGAAATAACCCCCTATGGGAGAACCTTAAAACCTATTATTGAAGAACTTCACAAATGGGGGTCAAAACATAGAAAGAGAATAATCACGAGAAGTGGTAGAAGCACTTTGTAAAAATGTGATGCCGGGATATAATTTGAAAAGCTGAACCAGGCAACGCCCTAACTTGCTTTACTTTTTTTATTTGATTGAATCTATATTTACTAGGTTATGAATTTATCGAACATTTCTTTCGTTTCAGGAGACATAGGATTAAATTTTTGAAACTTACTCCAGTCGCTTGCTGTTCTATTTCCATCTTTCCAATCAAATACATCAACAAGTGAGTCAATATATTCAATATCTTTTAGCTTATAAATTTTAAACTGCGTAACAGGTTGACCTGTGACAACGTCTGTACCTGATAAACTAAACCTCACTTGTTTATCATTATCTTTTAAAAAAAAGAACTGCCTTAAAAATGCTTTGTTGTCAGATGGTAATTTGCCAGTAGTGCCTTCTTCATAAAATCTAAATTTATAATTCCAGGTAGTCTCAAGTAATCTATATTCTAAAGTCAAGTGATCTGAAGTAGTTCGCACGTTACTAGCTATGCGGAAAAATTCTACGACGCCCTTACAATCTATTATTGCATTACCCTTGTTGCCGACCCTTATTATAAAGTCATAATTTTCGGGTTTGAAGGTTAGCTTTTTTGATTTACGCAGGTAAATTTTATCAGAAATGAGAATATCTTGTGATCGTCTGAGAAATTCAAACGCAAGTTTTGCTGTAAAAACTCCTGTAAAACCTATAGAGAAAATCGATTCAAAATACAATATAGTTTTACCGTTCCCAATAGGTGCAATGTCACCGTATCCAATTGTTAAGAATGAAACGAAACTAAAATAAACGCAATTCAAAAATGACGGTATTTCAGCGCAGCTAGCATATTTAGTAGTTTCGGTAGCCCAGTAAAAGAAACCGAATAATATTATCAGACAACTATATATAAGAATGCCCAGCAAGAATACTTTTAATATTTGTTTTGTTTTAGAACTCATAGGGTAGTATTATAGATTTAATTAAAGATAGTATTTTTTGGGTAAAAGCGCCTGCGGCGTGCGGTGGGATGTGGCTGCAAAGAGTGAATGAAGTGAGATGCGTCCTGAAAGGCGCGACGAACGGAATGAACGGTTTGCGGACACACGCGGCGAGCCGTCCTGCGAGCGGAGCTTTGGGTGGGAGGCCGGGACTGCGAAGCTTTTCGCTGAGCAGGGGGCCGACCTATGTTGCCAGTGCGGCAAATCAATAAATTAATACCTTAATTTATGCCGCACGCCCGACAACACAAGGTGAAATGAGACGCAAGCAAAACAATAAACTATTTACCGCAAAGTGGCTTGCGACCGTTTTACCGCAGCCCAAAGCGACACGCAGGCGAGCCGAAAAGTTGGCAGCCGGTGGACTGAAAGCGGCTGAAATGAATTGAGTGAGTATTACCCAGGCTAAGTGATAGCGTAGCGGTAACGTGCCGGGTAAACGCAACGAAATGAATGAAGCGGCTTGAAGGACAGGAAAGGCTGCCGTGACGAAGCACGTGCAAACCGTAAAGGGTGTGACAAACCCAAAGCCTGCGAAGCGGTAAGCGCAGTGGATTGTGTAGCGCAGTGAAACGAAGCGGAACAAACACAAGCGAAAGCAAGCAGGCAAAATAACGTTTGCTAAAAGCCTTGAAAAGATTAAGTAAAGCAAATGCTATTTTGGTTTGGCGCACCCTTTGCTTTGCACCTGCTGAGGAACACCACTTTACCTGTTTCTATTTTTTAGTTAATTCGGTACGGCGTAATTCTTTGTAGAGCTTTTTTAAAGCCGGTAAATCCGGGAGAGGATAATCAAAACCCATATTGGAATACATTACTGTCCCATCATCAACGATAATAATTTCAACTCGATCCCCGACTAAAACTGTGAGCCGGTCTTTAGTTTTTGAATCAACGATCTTAAAACCGTATTCTTCTAAAATGTCTTTTGTTAGTTCTTGGGTCATAGGATAAAAATAATATTTTAAACTGCAGTGGTTTGCTATAAAACTTAGAAATTATTGTGAGATTCCAATGAAAATGAATGTAAGGGTTTAAGCTTCGCTTAAACTCTTAATGTCTTGTTCTAAAGGAAAAGCTTAATAAAAAGTTGCGGGAGCGCCTCATGGAATGGGCGCGGAAGCAATCTTTTTATTGTGCTTTGACGTGCGTTAGGGATGGAGCCATTGTTTAAGCTCTTTTTATGTAGCAAAGCGGAATAAAAAAGCGAGTGGCGAGAGCCCGACCGAAGGGAACGCTGTATTACGACTTCTGAAAGTACCTGAGCTTCAGAAGTACATAACGTGTGCCTTTTCTTTGGTCTTGCTAGGGAATACCTGAACTAATTTAATCATTATAAGAAGTATAATTTTCTATATAAAAGCTACGATGATATAACATTATCGACATAACAGTTGCTAAGATCCTTTGATGTGAATCTTCCATCGAATCAAAATTTTTTTGACCACATCGGATTGCAGCATGAATTCTTCCTGCAGCAGCTTTGACTAAATTTGTCTCATTAATGTCGCTAAAGCCACCTTGTTCCAATATTGATTTATAGTCATCTCCAACCCATCTATTACCAACCTTTTTTATAGGCCACTTCATTTTTTTTATTACATATTCAGCCAAAATATCTTCATTGTTATGATATTTTTCAGGAACATCAGAACTAACTATCTCTTTAATCAAATTATTTAATGGCCGTGAAAAACCATCTTCTTCTATATATTTATTTTCTGCTTCATCCCAAGTTAATTCCCAATTCAGTTCAATATGGGAAAGGGGCCGCAACACCAGATAGTCCAATAGACCACTATTCGAAAAAAAATCCTCCAAATTTCAATTATATCAAACTCTGTAAATGATCATTAATGGTTTTAAAATGAACCATATTTCTATAGTAAATATTGCGAAGGACTTCTTCATCCTTTTCTATCTGCTCATTTCTGATTTTGTTATAATCGTCTGTAGCGCTATAAACTTTTGCCTTTTGGTGAGTAAGATCGCAAATATCATTCAATCTCTTTTCTATACTATCCGGCAACTCTTTAATCGCTTGAAACTTTCTTACATGCCCAATGAAAGCCGCCTTAGTTTCACCAATTCTTCGTTCGATCTCCCTTGCAAAAGTCTGGCTACGTAAATGCTCGTCATAATTTTTTATCTTATTTCCTGCTTCGGAAAAATTGTGACAAAACCACCAATACTCTGCATGCGTTTTTGCCATAGCCAGTTCTCTATAATTATTTCTCATCTCCGCCTCTAATTTTCTACAATAGGCATATATTTCCAATCGCATATTTTTTGCGTCAATTTTTTTTCTGTATCTTCTTTCCAATGACTGCCCGACCCAAACTAGTAATCCGCCAACTATTGAGGAAAATAAAGGTATCCATAAACTTATAGAGGTGTCTTTTTTTAATAAGAGAGACTGTAACGCAATTAATTTATCGTTCAGTATTTTTAGAGTTATATCAACCGTTATGATGTTTTCCATAGAGTCTAAATTTTTGCACTATTCGCTGTAATGGACGCTTCTACAATCTTTAATTTCATCATTGAATCTGAGATGAAATTATCAATCGATTGGGTGGCTTTAATTCTTTGCTTGATTTCAGTTTTTGTTAGGTTTTTATTTTTGGATTTACTCGTTTTCGGCGGCTCCTTTGTCATTTTAAGTGCCACATCCGGAAAGAAAAAATTTACAAGATTAGTCAGTTTAATAAGGCTGTGAACTAATAAATAAATTTCACCATCAGTTTGAGGTGAATGATATTCTTGTTCAATTAAAAAAACATTCCTTCCTTCTTTATTTCTATGATTATGGGCAATAAAATGATTTCGGAATTCCTTTAGTTGCTTCCAAGAAGTAATGTTTTTAAAAGCAGGCTTTGCTATTCTTTTGATAAAGAGAATTTTTGCCTTATCCTTGTCTTCTGTTCTAACGCCAAAAATATCATTCCATTCCTCCAAATAAGAGCATGTTTTAAGTAGTATTTGGTAAACCAACGCTTCTCTAATAGTATCATTCGCCATGTCTTTAAACGTACCATTTTCGAAACTATAATCAGCATTAAACACATCCTCTTCATTAACCAGTGATTCGAATGCTTGAGTGATCAAGACACATAAGCTTAATAACGTAAAGACCGACTCTTCAGTTTTATCAAAGGCTACTTTTACACGCATATCAAATTTTCTTAACGGATTTTTAATTCAACAATAGATACTGGTGCCTGTTTTATGGGGTGAGGAAGAGTTCCCCTTCTGCTTATTTGTGAAACAAATGTGATTATTAAACATATAGCTTTAAAAATATCCGCGGCTATTTCAAACATTACCCAATATTTTTTTTGCTAACAACGTAAAATTCTTCTTCTGTTCAATTCTATTTTTAAGTTCGCATTGCCAAACTGTAATAACTTGCCACCCCATATCCTTTAACTTTTCGTAATTACGCTTGTCTCTTGATACATTACCCGTGATTTTTTCCTTCCAAAATTCCTTCCTGGTTTCCGGAAGTTTAGCAGCGTTGCAATTGTGATTGTGCCAGAAACATCCATGAACAAAGATTACAGTTTTATATTTCGAAAGGACAATGTCCGGTTTCCCAGGAAGCAATTTTACGTTTTTTCGGTATCTAAAGCCTTCGGCGAACAAAAACTTGCGAACCGCAATTTCAGGCTTTGTTTCAGTACCTGAAATTTTAGACATTATTTCGCTACGTTTCTCCTTATTAAAAATGTCAGCCATTACGAAGAATTACGAATAGTATTAATTGTATCTACAAGAAAGTTGTAGTTATTATCAGGATTATGAAGCCAGTGCTTCAAAAACATTTTTTCATACAATTCAATACCCGTACTATCGTCCACTAAAGCGACTGATAAAAGGCGAAACTTTTCTTTGGTTGTTGTTGCACTGTTGATTTTATTTATTGTACTATCATCACCCATTGCTAAAAGCACTTGCTCGGCCAATTGCTGATTCCAAATTATATCTTCGGGTATTCTTTGGGGTAAATAAAATACATTTTTTAAAAAGTATTTTAGATATTGTTTTCTTAAGGCTTTTTCTTGATTGCTTTTTGCTATAGGATCTGGATTACTATCAGGATAAAAAACAACATCACAACCTGTTTGATTTAAAATTTCAACCTGGAATTTTGCGTTAGTCTGCTCCAATTCTATTATTGAATCCGGATTAAAATGAGGACATTTGTTTTGATCTCCATCAAAAATCACATATTTATTCCAGATACTTTCTCGTGAGTAAACTGTTATGAAATTTTTTTTAAGAACAGATGCCCCACCACTATAAAAAGACACCTCAAACAATGAACTTATTGCGGGCCCCATTTTAGAGAGGACGCCAGAAACCATTTCTTTAGCTAAATGATCTTCAACTATTATCGTTTTTTTATTAGGATTGGTTTGCTCGAGATGGTAAAAAGCTTCCTCGGGAATAATCTCGGATTTAACATTAAACTTGCCGGTAGGAGTTTGAGAAAAGACTTTAATCGCAGAGGAAGGCAACTCTTCTATTAAGCTTGGAGAATGAGTGGAAATAATAACTTGCAGTTGCTTTAAACGCATTTGATCTAATAAAAATTGCTTGAGACGTTTTTGAGCACCCGGATGCAATGAAACCTCCGGTTCATCTAACAAAACTAAAGAGTATTGAGCAGCAGACAGTACTTCTAAAACGAGTCTTACAACTGCCATTTCACCACTGCCTGCAAAAGCCTCTGAATATGTATAAGTTATGGTTTCAAAAATCACCGAATATCCCCAATCATCAAACAATCTATGCTTTACAATCTTCCCTGAAACGTATTCTTTCCCTAATATATATGAAATCCATTCCAATTCTTCACTTGATAAATTTTTTAAAGGTTCACTACGGCGTATTCCATACCTTGTAATAATCCGTTCGGTCCCATCAATAATACGCCTTAGAAAAACAGAATATTTTCTTAAATAATCTTGTTTATTCTTAATCGTTGAGGATTTATGCGGATTTTTAAAGTAAAAGTACTTGTCGAATGCACTTAACTCCGATCGAAAATCTATATAAACTACGTTTTTTTCTATGGGTTCGTTGCGTTTTCCAGATGGCAAAGGACTCATTCCATACTTAGTATAAGGACGACTTGTTTCCCAATAGTCAGGATTATTTCTTTTCAGAATTCGTAATTTTAAAACTTCTAATTCTCTCCCTCGACCATCTTTATAAGCATAAAAGAAACAGTGTCTATCTCCGCCATCAGAAACCTCTTTAATTGGATCAACTGCAGTTGAAAACCAGAAATCGAAAGGAGTATTTTTTTTGGGCGCACCAAAAAGAGCATGTAAAGTTGAGCTTTTACCTGAACCATTTTGTCCTACAAAAACAGTAAGAGGAAAATCGAAAGTTATTCTTGTGTCTTTTTCTAAATTTCGAAAATAGGGGAATTGAATATACTCAATGTAATTTTTAAAAGCCTTATTGGCTTTCATTGTTGTTAGTTGAGTTATGAGTTGGCTAGTTGTTCTCATTTTACTAATTAGATCTTCTCCTTAGCCATTCAGATTCATCAAGACCTACTCTTGATAATTCCCCTGCAAAATCGTTAGCAATACGCTGGGCATGTAAATCTTTTAAGTCTAATATCCACTCGTAAACTTCATCTTTTTCATCGTGGTGGTCTGGATGTCCATTTTTATACCATGGTTCAAAAATGAACTTGCCATTAACATCATTTGCCTTTACTACGCCATGTGGATTATTTGGAAAGAATTTAATTGTTCTGAGATTAAAACTCTTTTTTGACAATTGCAGTTTTTTGCCATCACTAGTGACGAAATGAAACTTTTCTTTTGAATCATCATCTAGTTCTTTTAGAGGGAGAAATAAAAATCTTCGCTCATTTACGATTCTTACAGAATCGCATCTTTGTTGAATACAGACCCAGTAACCACTTTTAGTACCTTTAATGATTGCTCCAAGAGTTAATTTAGGAACAAGAGATGTTGGCTTAAAGACACTTTTGTGATGAGTTAAAACAGAAAACTCGATATCTTTTTTAATTATGCCTTCGGCATCAGAAAGTATATTCTGGGAATTTTTAAATAACTCTTCTTTCTTCTTATTAAAAGTTTTTATCTGATCTTCTGTAATATCTCCATAGTTTAATTGTGTCCATTGATCAGATATAGCTTTTATAAAATCATGATCAACCCAGGTTTTAAGAAAAGTATTATCTAATGTGATATTTTTTCCAGAAACATTCATTTGTTTTGTGAATGTTTGCGTATCAATCCAGTTTTTAATATCCTCGGATGAAATACTGTTTTCACCTTGATTATAATTTAATAGTGCATGGACAGAATCAGCAAAAATCTCAGATAATTGTTCTTTAGAATCTTCTTGATTTGGTAATAACAGACTATTTGCTAAAAAGGGCAAATCAAGACCTTTATTATATAGTTTTATTAACCTAAAAGTATTATTTCTTAAAACAGTCAATGATTCAAGAACAAAATTTGATAAAAGACCAGAGGTCATTTTTGTAAACTCATCTAATATGAAATCTGGTAATTGATCATAGCTTTTAACTCTTGCATTATACTCTGGATTATGATTGAATTTCGATTTCAAATTTCCATCTTCATCCGTCTCATTATCTGGTTTCGCAATAATTAGTATTCGAATATTAGGAGTTGAAACTTCGCAAAAGTCTTTTTTTAGATCAGCTATATTCGCGTTGTTCAATGAATTATAAATATCATCACGAATATCTTGAAGTGCAATTTCTCCAGTATAAACTAAAATTAGTTTTAAACTAGCGTCCCCAGATATACTATCGGATAATATTTCATGAATAATTCTTAAGGTATGTGGCCCCCTCGGATCAACCACTTCCTCATCCTGCTCTTCTTGACCAGCTGGGACAGGCTCTTCTTCGAGATTTATTTGCCAATCAATAATTGTTATATCAGCTTTTTTTGCTAATTCCGCTAAGTACTCAATATCAAGGGATGTCTTTGGTTTGTATATGGCGCAGACTTTTTTCTTTTTAGCAAAAGCTTTACTAATATTATAAGCATCAAAATCGTGATTCCCTTTCTCTACAACCTGACTGAAAGCTTTATCGTCAATAAATACTATATTTTGCAAAAAATTGTTTGCTATTTCTTGCGAAGAATTAAAAAACTCACTCATTTATATCTTGATTAATGGATTCGATTTTAAAAGTTACATTACTTCCCTCTCTGGAAGTATCTAAAAAAATTCTATAATTTTCGGCCCCTAGAACTTCTTTACTTATATGTAATCCCATTCCTCGTCCATTTGCTTTGCGTGTAAATCCAAGATCAAATATTTTTTCAGCATCTTGTACTGAAACAGCAGGCCCATTATTTGAAATATAAAATCCTGAATCATCAGCATGTAGTCTAATTATTTTCTCTTCGTCCTCGCCTTTTTGATTTAACCAATGAATAGCATTATCAATTATATTTACAAATACAGGGTAAAAGGTTGACCTAAAACCATATAATTTACTAGAACTATAGGCTTTTGTATGAACAAATTTAATATGATGGCGTTCTAATCGTGCTTTAAATAAATCAATTAAAAAAGTTTTGATTTCAAGCGCCGGTATACTTTCTCTTTGTCTATTAAGTCTTTTATTTAACGGAGTAAAAAGACCTAGATATTTATCAAGGTGTTCAAAATTTATTTTAATATTTTTGTAAACTCCATCTAGCTTTTCGTTTACATCTGCCCATGCTTTTAAATCTTTAAGACTTCCTCTTATGGATTTTACAGTACTATTAAATTCATGATGTATTACACCAACAGCAAGTCCTAATTGGCTTAATTCAATATCAGCTTGTACTCTGTCTCTCAGTTCTTCCAATTCCTCAGACATTGCGTCTGCAATTTGATCATTAGTAATTATTTCATTATTCCCATCCTTATCCCAGTAAATCCCCTGTAATTGCCTAATAACACGTTCCAAAGTTTCAGTTGCTCTATCCTTTCCACGGCTAATATCTGCTTCCATTAGTTTTCTTTCTTCAACTAAATCAAAGTCCTTGCTATTATTAATGTTTAAATTTTTAAATCGATCTTTCACATCTTTAATTTGATTATCAAGATCAACCATTAATTCATTAGCTAATTCTTTAACTTTAGAAGTAATATCTGTTACCGCTTCTTTTGCTTCTTTTTCTTTCGCAGATGCTGCTTTTTTAGCTTCAAAAGAAATATAATCTACCGCTTGTTCAAGTCTTTTACGTTTATTAATTTCAAGACTCAACCGAACTGTATAATCTTCAATTAATTGATCAACTCTATCAATTGCATTTTGAAATACCCCTGTTTCCAATTTTTGAAACTCTAATAAATAGGCATTATAATCTCTTAAAGTATCTTTGGATATTGTAAAACCCCTTGGTTGATTGATTTTTATTTTCTGTTTATAAGCATCCAGGAGTTTTCTTGCGTCCATTTCATGATCAATTAATGCCTGACTAGCTTTCTCCGGATCATCAATGTATGCAACTGAACTAAATGATTTTTCTATCTTTTCGTTTAGTTCGTTAATATCATATTGTGGTTGCTTTGTGTTTAAGGCTTCAAAAAAGTTGTTTAAAGCTGATTGGAATTTCTCCTTTCTTACTTTAGCTTGTTGATCTCTTCTTTCTAAAGCTTTATATAGCGCTTCTCTTTCAGCCCTTTTTTCTATCCAAAATTCAGCTTTAGGACCACTCCCGCTTCCTTCCCGAAAGAAATCAGCAGCTAACTGTATAAAGAAGTTTTTTAGAATTTCTTGTAGTTGTCTATAAGCTTTATTTTCAATGAAACCTTCACGTCCTGCTTTTTCTTTTAATTTAAAATTGGACTCTTTGTGAACATCAATGACACCGAACATCCTTCGATATGAGAAGAAATAATATTTCGCACTTTTAGTGCGATTTTTTTCAATATCTATAAAATCATAGTCCGAATTCCCATAAGGAAGAATTCTAATATTATCTCTATAAATATACAAACCACCATATTTATCACCCTTAGCACTTATCCTGCCATAGTTTTCAGGATCAATTACAGATTGTCTTTGTGCACCTTGAACATACGCTACATTTAAAGTAAAAGGGCCGCATTCAGTTTCTTTATAATTATTGCCATTCCAAACTATTTTATGATTGAAAGTTTTTTCTCTATAGACTTTAATCATACCTGAAAACTGACCAAATTCATCAAAGTTTCCTTGAAAATGATGGTCTGCTATATCAAAGTCCTCTGGTGTAAAGAACTCCTCTTTATTTAATACATCATAGTATGTCCCATCATCACTTCTATAATCTCTAAAAGCAACTGCTATATCCGGAAGGGGATGTTCGGGTGTCATGGTATTTGTAAATCCCATTAGCATTTTTTCGATTTTTGTCGCTTCGACAGAATCTTTATTGCCGTCTATGTCATTGTTTAAATTTTCATCGACCGGTGAAATATAGAAATATGTTCCTCCATTATTTCCGTCAAAAGAAAAATTTCCAATTAATGAATTATTTAGCTCTTTTGGCGATACATTAAAGCTGTTTATTGTGTTAATTAACGTCGTAGCGTCAGATGGTTCTATCTCATTGTCTGCGGAAAGATTTTTTAGAGAAGAAATTAATTCATCCTTCATCTCGTCTATTTGAGCGGAATCCGGCAAATCATTAAACTCTCTAATTGGCACTATAACTTGATCGATATTTAAACCTGGCAGTTCGAATATATTCCAGTTAATAAAAGCAGCAACAATTTTATTTTTATCACCTTCACGTTTAGCTCTTGATATTATAAGGACTTGATTCCCAATGGAAGCAATTGCTAGCCTGCCAATACCTTTTTCACCCATGATCGGTCTTAAAGGTTTACTCTCGTCTTTTGGCGGTGGCGGCGTTTTATGATTCGTGAATTTACTTTCAGTACCAAGTGTTAACCATCTTGATTCAAAATCGGCCTTAGTCATACCAAGACCATTATCTCTAAGAATGAATAATTTTTTTTTTCTGAAATAATCGACCTCTACATTATCTGCATAAGCGTCATGCGCATTTTTAAAGAGCTCATTTATAGCAGTAGGGATACCAGCGATCTGCTGCCTTCCCAACATATCTAATGCCCTCGCCCTTGTTTTGAATTTTGCCATGTATTTCGATTTTTTAAGAATGATTCGCCAATTTTTTTCGCCATTTCCGGAGGAACGGCATTCCCAATCATACGAGCAATGATACCAGTGCTGCTCGCTATGAATTTATATGTTTTAGGGAATGATTGCAGTGCAGATCCTTCTCTTAATGAAATTGCTCTGTTTTGATCAGGGTGAGCAAATCTTCCATTTGAAATACTGTAAAACTTTGTTGTTATTGTAGGGGCAGGTTGATCCCAAAACATACGTCCATATACGTTTGTGAAAATGTTGTCTTTCCCTTCATAACATTTTAATTGTAATCTTGCGATGTCTTTCCAAGCCTTTCTTGTGCCTCCGTTCCTAGGAGTCAGTTTAAGTCTTTCGAGATTATCTTCAGATAATGAAGCCGCAGAATGCAAAAATGCAGAATTATCTCTATGCCCAGCTTGAATTACAGGAAAACCTTTATTAAGCCCAATAACATTTCGAACGGTAAGCTTTTTGTTTATTACCGGCTTAGGAATTAAAATATCGCTATTTATTCTTGTCGCCACCAAAACATATCTTTTACGACTTTGTGGAACGTTATAATGAGATGCATTTATAACCTTATCATCAAAAACATACCCTGATTTTGCAAGAAACTTTTTGAAATCAGCCAGCGGGCTTTCAGCCTTTTTTTCTAAACCAGGGACATTTTCTACGAAAACATATCCCGGCTTGAAATGATCAACAAATCTTTGAAAATCTTCGAGCAATAACTTGGATTTTGCTGATTTTTCTTTTGAAGTATTAATTATTGTATAATATTGGCAAGGACTGCAACCAACAAATATTAAATCATTATCGTTCCGAGCGATGTTTAACTCGTTTTGCAGTTTATCAAAAGTTAATTCGGAAATGTCCGCATGCATAAATTTAGAACCTGGATTATTCTTCTCATAAGTTTCTTTACAAGAATTGTCAATATCTACTCCTCCAAGAACTTTTATACCTGCTTTTCTAAAACCACAAGTAACCCCCCCTGCACCACAAAAAAAATCAATTGCTTTTAAGGGAGCATTTTGCAAATTTTTTTTTCCTTTAGGACTTATAATCTTTTTTTTTGACATAGTAAAAATAGATGGTTAAAAATAAGATTTTTTGTTAAAAAAAGCGGCGAAATTAGCATTTATTTTTTAAAATCCTTATTGCATAACTTATCATTTTATACCAGAGGATGTATTTCTCCAAACAGAGGTATATTCGCGGCATCAATCCCTCAAAATTGCCTCACCTTTTACAAGCCAGGAAAGGCCAAACGCTAATAGTGCAAAGGTTTCCAATATAAGTACCGGTTTGTATGGTAAAAGCTGTGACTGAAAATTGAGGGGCAGCGCGAAGAAAAGAGCCAGGGCTGCCATGCAGGCAAACATGATGATGGCGCAGGTGCGGTAAATTTTGTTGCGGAGGAGTTTTTCGGGGGTTGGGTAGTAATAGCCTTTGGTGAATAGAAACATGCTTATGCAAGCAAGGGTTATGAAAAAGAGGCCGGCGGAAATCAGGTGAACGATTCCGATCCAACCGGGTAAAGATGTATTGCAGAGAATATTACAATACAATGGGTTTCCGAGAGGATCGATTTTGATTGCTGTGGGTAGCAATGCCAGGATCAAACCGAATGTTCCGGCAAGTGTTGAAGCGAGATTATCTAATGTGTCGTAGCCTTTGTAAGCTATCAGGAACACAGAGATCACACACATGTAACCGACAAAAACATCGCGCATGTTGGTGTGATAGTAATTGCTGATTGATTGCTGAATGGTTAAACAATCGCCAAAGATTACGGAGCCGATAGCAAGTGTGAGTGGCAACAGGATACCAAGGATGCCGATTGCTTTACGGAGTGTGAGGTAAGAGATTACGAGGTTGTTCTTTGCTGTGTTCATGGGGTTGTTTCGTTTAAGGTTTGTGTTTTATAATTCCTCCCTTCCCCTGACGGAGACTCCCTCCAATGGAGGGAGAGAGCACCGGGATTATTTACGCTTATCGGGTGTTATTTTATCGAATGCAATGAGATTGAATTGTTCGCGTAAGCGTGAGCGCACGCGGTTACCATATAGTTCTTCCATTTCTGATGCACTGAGGTTTGTGGTAATGTGTGTTACGAGCTTGCGAGAAACAAACTGATCGTACCGGGATAAAAGAATCTCTGCCATGATGTTGCATTCGTTTCCGTAAAATTTTAAGTTGTTCTCTGTGCCGAGGTCATCAAAGCAATATGTTTTTGGTTCGTGGGTGTTGATGTGAAAACTGTTTGTGCTGTAACGGTGCACTACATCATATCCGTCACGAATGAATTCGAAGCTTATATCCCGGCAGGATTTGATGATATAACGGTTTGCAACAGGCAGAAACAGGCGCAAAAGGTTCATTAATGAAGTTTTACCGCAGCCTACCGGGCCAGACAGCAAAATGCCTTTATCAAGTTTTATACCGTAAAGACCAGTGCTAACTTCATCATTCAGGAAATATGCCAATAACTTACGAATTACCGGCAGATCCTCTGAATGAATGGCAAAGGGCGAACCGTAATGTTTTTTTCCCTGGTTTTCAAGAAATTGAATTGCATGGTCATAATTTGGCCTGAGCATAGCTCCGGCCTCTGCTTTCATCAATGCAGAATCAGAGAGGTTCTGAGTAGTCTTTTCCTGTGGTTGCGTGGAGGTTTCCTGGTCTTCGCTTCTCGACACCGCTCGAAGTGACAGATTTGGTTTTTTTGTTTGCTGTTTTGCCATTTGCGAATTTTTCTGAGTTTAACATCCAGTTAGAAGCGCAAGCTTTCCAACTGCGCATTGGGGTTTTACCACCTACCAACCAACCGTTACTCTGATAGTAATTGAAGAACTTTTCAGCTTCAACACCCGGCCATTGCTTACCGGCAAAGTAACTTTCAATTTGTTTGATTGTCGGTTTTCCCGTTGTGCTGCCGACGGCGGCACTTTTTTTCTTTTGGCGCAACTTTTCTTTTTTTGATCCGTCATCCTTAACGAAGAGGTCTGTAATAACCTGATCAGATTCAGAATTATTTTTTTTTCGTGTGTGTTCATACTCTTTATTATCGTTTAGCTTGTTTGTTTTGTTTAAAGTGTTTATAGAAGGTATCGCTGCTTTTACATTAGTTTTAGCAGCAGTTTCCTTACCAGTTTTATCAGAGGTTTTATTGCCAGATATATCAGAAGCATTATTAATAGTTTTATTAAAATTGTACATGTGAATTTGACTGCCTTTATATGGATTATGTGATGGAATGTATTTTATATACTCCCACTGATCCAATTCCTTCAGGCATTTGGTATATGTATTAGCCGAACCTATTTTACAAGCGCGCATTATATCATGCCGGCTAATCGAAATCGGAACCTGGAATTTTGAAAGATTCCAGGAATGAAATAATGCATAATATAAACTTATGTGCAATGGACTTAGGCGCTCGTCGCCAATGAACCGCTCCGAAATAGCTAAAAGATGCTTAATAAAATTTACATCAGAATAGTTTACCATTGAAGCTTTTCTCGTTACGCTTATTAAACTTCATTATGGCATTAATTTCTTCCTGGGAATAAAATATAACCCCACCTATTTTGGTATATGGAATGGTACCGTTTGCCCGCAAATTTTGTAATGTGCCTGGTGAAATACTTAATAAGCGCTGCACCTGATGGGATTTTAGCCACTTAGTATTTGCCGCGCTTTCGTCTTTTTTAGAAAAATACTTTTTGAGTTCCTCAAAAAGGTCTTCCCTGAATTGGATCAGGTCTTCCTGGGTAATAATTGTTGCTGCCATTTGAATAGTTTTTGTGCCGACAAATAGAAAGATTTACTTTAAAATAAGTGGGTGACAAAGGGTGAGTCACCCAAGCTACATGTCTTGTCAGTAAAGGGAAGTAGCACTAAATTTTAGTTTTTACCAATGGTTTTACTTCGGTAATTGATGTATTTTAGTTACCTTTGAGCAGTTAAAATATTAAATAGCGAAAAGTTATTTTTTAGGGAACAGAAAACCGGCAAGTAATCTACACCACCTATAAAAAATAAACTGATCGCTCACGCATGCGTGGGCGTTAGTTTATTGGGTGGTAGGCTCCCTTGCCGGTGCCTCTGTTCTGATTACTAATTGTCCACGCTACTTTTTTGCGGCCGGGCATATAAAGAGAAGCATATGAGCCCAGAAGAAGAACAAAAAGATTTACAAGCAGATTTGGAACGTTTTATGGCACTACATGGAATAATTACCCTGCAGGAGGTAATCGCCATAGCACCTGCACAATTATTAAAGATGGAAGGTTTCGGATACAGGATATTGAATTACCTGATTGGAATGCGCGACAAAATCAATGCGACTTAATCTGATTGAGAATTTCTATCACTTTGTCTTTTATAACTTCTATAGTTCCATTATCTACCTGGTAGTATTTATTCTTGATACTCTCAATTGAGATATCGGTAACTTTTGATGTTTGATAGCTTTCTGAAATATGCCGGAATATATCCCGGAGGATCTTGTGACTTATAATGCCAACTTCAGCCTGAAGCCGATAAAAGAAAGCCAACTGACTTACTGTTAAACCTGATTGGAGTTTTACTTTGTCTTCATCTGAAAAAAGATTAAGCGCCTGAGGTTTTGAACTCAGCTGGAGCTTTTTGTTCAAATACGTTATTTCTTCTTCTACCCAGGAAATCAACTGATCTTTTATAGATGGAAGATCGGCATCAAAGGCAATATTGACCTTACAATTTCTCTGACTTATGGATTTAAGGCAATGATACAAGTAGTCAATCTTCTCAGAGATTTCCTCACGTTTTTCAACTTCTTCCTTAAATCTTTTCGTTTTGTAATTCTGAAATTCGATCGAATTATAGTTTACCCGATACAGCAACTCAATAATATCAAATGATGATAATTCAGGATTTTCTTTTATCTCTTCCTGGAATGCATTAAGGTAAGCAGTAAAATAGATAAGATCTTTATAAGTCATCCTCTCATCAATGGTGACATTGCTTAGTTTTAGAATAGGAACATAAATGATTTTTAATAAAGCGCTGTCCTCCAAATTCAAAATAACCGGTTTAACCAATTCAAGTTTCTCGTGGATATTATAAATCTTCATCAGAGCCGATCTATAGGGAATGAGAATATCCTGATTGATATAATTCAAATAGTTCTTTTCGAAAAAGCGCATTAAATCTTCCAGATTTATAAAGCACAAATTCAGAATATCGCTATCCGTAAATTCATCTGCAATTTTATAAATATCACTTTGCTGTTTCGGATTAAAGAATTTAATGACTTGAAAACTTAAGTTTACCAAAGCCTGCTGCAGCTTGTGGATGTGATGTTCAGTTGCTTCGACGCTTGGCGAATCAAGAATTGTTTTCTTAATATTTTCCTTGATACGTATAACCTCTTCTTTTAGAAGATCATTATAGTAGTAATACCGTGCTTCGATTCCGGGAATATCCTCGCAGTTTCGCGATTCCTTTATTGAAAGTGAAGTCTTGTTCGGCAGGTTAGAGTACGAAATATTAATTACCGAAGATTTCTTAAGCTCCAACAGCTTATAAACTTCAGGAGAAAGTTCTTCCAAATTCATATTCTGAAACAATTCCCTTTGAGGATTAACCACTTTACCGGCAAAAGGATGAAGAGAGCTTATGACCTTTTTATTGAGCAATGTAAATTTGTTTCCCGACTTTTTGAAGTTGGCTATAATTACATTGTAGCAACTTTGGTGTTTATCCTTCAGTAATAATGAATACTTTTCAAAATCAGCCTGAGATTGAGAAAAAGGTGAAAGATCTCCAAAAATAATCCGGTCAAATATTTCAAATTCGTACTTCAATGTTACAGCATTTATGCTTCAACTTTTGCTTTGTTTTCATTCAGACTGCGGGTTTTCTTTCTCATTGATTCACCCTTGAGTTCCACCCGGTGCGACTGATGAATAATCCTATCAAGGATTGCATCAGCCATTGTTTTGTCACCAATTATATCATACCATTTACTTACAGGCAATTGTGACGTGACGATAATTGAACCCTTTCCGTGACGATCTTCTATTATTTCCATCAGCATAGATCTTCCAGGAGCATCAAAGGGCTGGATTCCGAAATCATCCAGAATTAATAAATTATGCCTTTCTATTTTTGCTATTTCTCTGAGGTATGAGCCATCAGCCTTTGCAATTTTTAATTTACTAATCAATTTTGAAGTACTGTGATAAAGCACCTTATACCCAAGACAGCATGCCTGGTGACCAATCGCTGAAGCGATATAGCTTTTTCCGATACCAGTACTTCCTGTTATTAAAATATTTTCTTGTTTATTTACAAACTCACAATCGGCAAAACGCATCAGTTGATTTTTGTCAACGTTACGATCTGCTTCATGATTTAATTCTTCGATAGAAGCTTTGTATCTGAACTTAGCATTTTTCAATTGCCGCTCTATCCCGCGATTTTTCCTATCGTCCCATTCGGAGTTGATAAGGTTTGCAATCATTTCATCCTGTGTATAATTTTCAGTTTTACCAGATTCGATACTTGTTTTAAAAGCACGGTGCATGCCAAAGAGATTCATCTTTCGCATTTTGTCTAACGTTAATTCATTCATTTTCTTCCTTTTTGGTTTATGTTATTTTTACTATTTATAATAATCGCTACCTCTTATGTTATTATGCTGAGGCATATCCATTTCATCCACTAAACTTTCTTCCTCATTTTTATCCAAGCCATTTTCCAATATCTTTTTTATTATCCTGTAATTATGGATATCGAAACTTAACGCTCTCTGACAGGCTTTTATAAGACGCTCGTTACCATATTTTTTAGACAAACTCAATACGCCAAGACAAACTTTATAGAGTTGCTCAGGATGCTGCTTTAATTCGAGTATTTTGGTGACGTAGAATTTCACATCTTTATGGATATCATCGGCTGCCGTTAAAATTTTGTCAGATTCCAGTTCTGCAACAAAGCGATGTGCAGGAGGCAGATGTTCTTTATCCGTCGTATACTTAAAGGGCCTCTGCCATCTTTTGTGAATTGCAATTCTTTCGTATTCAAAAAATATTTCAACATTATACCTGGTAAACATCAGCTTTACTTTCTTTCCGATAAATGCGTAGGGTACACTATAGTGGTGCCTGTCCATGCTCAACGCTACGTGGCCATTTTTTCCAACCGTTGCGTAGAGTTGTTTTTTAAATTCATAACGCATAGCAGGCAACGGACCAAGAACAGTTTTCTCTTCTTCCTCGAAATGTTGGCGCCTGCTTAAACCCCTGCCAATAATTGTCTGATCATTGTGTTCAATCAATGGTATTAAAATTGCTGCATTTAAATCTTCCAGTGAAAAAAATAAAGTATTTCTTAACGGGGCATATATCCTTGTATAAATGATCTTGATCGTATTTTCAACTACGGCTTTATCTGTTGGCCGGTATGCTCTTGCCGGCAAAATGGTAGTATTATAATGTTCGGCGAAATCGGCAAATGTTTCATTAATAGTAGGCTCATACTTATCGCTTTTTGTAACCGCTGATCTCAGATTATCCGGAACTATTGCCGCAGGAACACCGCCTAAAAAGTGCAATGCGTTTTCACAAGCCGGAATAAAATCTTCTTTCTTTTGTGACATGACTGCTTCGACATAAGTAATCTGACTGGCACCAAGAACCGCTACGAAAACCTCCACCAGATTATCTTTACCGCTTTCTTTATCTCTTACATGCAGTTTTTCACCTGCAAAGTCAATAAATAGTTTATCTCCTGCCTTATGGTTCTGACGCATAATCGGAACTTTTCTAGCTTTCCACTGAGAAAAATGATGCAAAAAAGCACTTCTTCCTGCACCATCGGGATACTGCTTTTTGTATTCATCAAATAATAGCCCTTTGGTTACTCCTTTCTTTTTTAACTCTTTATCTATTTCAGGAAATAAGGTATATAGTTTCACTAACTTTTCACTCTGTGGATTTTCAATGGGTCGTTTAAACAACTCTATAAGATCTTCATCAGTCAGCTCGTTTATTTCGAGAAAACTCAACTTACTTGTTTTAAAATCTTTGATTATTCCTTTCAGAATATGTTTATGTATGCCTGTCTGAACCATAATTTCAGACATAGTTTGATGCTGACTGTGTAAACGCAGTATGTGCCTGATATTAATCATTAGCTATTATATCTATTGACATTGAGTAGATCTCAGTAAATGTTAATCATAACCTGAATAAAACCGCAAATATTATCCGGTCCTCAGCTTTAACAAGATCAGGTCTCCAGTCCGTGCCAATTGAACTTGTGGTATAACCTGTCGGAGAAGTTACGCCTCCACGTCCTGCAAAGTATGGTACGCTTGCTTCTCTGTGAACGTACTCGAGCCTGAATACCACGTGTTCATTTGGAATCCAATCTATATTTGTTGAGTAATCGAAGCCAGTAAACTGATCTCCAGGACTTGCACTATATGGGTGAGTTCCTGCAGTTGTTGTTGGATTGGTTGCATTTGGTAAAGGGCTGGCGTCACCTGTAGGATAAAGTACCAGGTATCGCCCGGGATTTTGCATAAGCCCGCCACCTAATGTCCAGGCCAGTTTGTTTTTTGCAAACCAAATACGGTTATAGAACATAAGACTAACGAAATATTGCGCAGGCCCTTGCAATGAATCTCCCTTTTTAAATCCATTAACACCTCCACCTTTTTCCGATCCCACGTCACCTGTCAATGAAAAGGCCATTTTACTGATAACCTTTGATTTTGCACGGTTATAGTATCGTACCAAAATACTGTTATCCGAATGAAAGCGTTTTCTGCTTGGTATAAGAGCAGCATCCGCGCCGTAATAGTTATTTGTAAGCACTTTAATGCTTTCATTGGGGCACCACGTTATGTTGCCACCAATACCAGGTTGCTTATTGAACATACCATAGCTTTGCCAGCCGTTTATAATCCAAGGTTCGATTTTTAATTTTTTTGTCGCAAAAATCTGCACCCGAATTCCATTGAAGAACCATGGTGTATTGTCTGAAGTAAAAGATGCCTGATACTCCCAGTTTTCTACCTGATAATAAGAGTTTAACCCAATGTAGGACATAAACATCCCTGCATCGACGTTTATCCCGTGCAACACGTTAAAATGATATCCTGCATTAGCTTCCGCCAAGTACCGGTATGCATCCGACAATTGATATTGCCCTCTGTAAGGACTGTAATCATTTCTTGGGATAACAGTTGACCTTGTACCGAACTGAGTTACGATATGCGCTCGCGCCCCCTTGTAATAAAAATCACCGCCTAAATGCGCTGCTGAAAGCTGCATCTCATTATTTCGTGCTAATGCAGTTGAACCGACCACCGTATTATCAATAGGATCATTGAATGAATACGTATAATTAACATCAACCATTACGGTTGGTGTAAAATATTTTCCGGAAAGTGTAGGCCTTGACCGGCGATCTCCGCCATTCCACCATGTGCAATCCATTCCTTCGAATGGCTCGCCTTTTTGCTTTGATATTACTGACAGTGTGTCGTCCTGGGCATGGAGTGCTGTAAGACATGTCATTGAAATGATAACAAGTAGTTTTTTCATTTTTTATTTTTAGTTATGCTCTGTTTTAGTAAGTAGTTAATTTTATACATGTGATGGCGAGTGTCATATTGTAATAATTCATTGTCGCCATTAAAATCACGTTCTAAGCAATCAATGAACTCCTGATTATCTTTGAAAACATTTTCAAGATTCTGTATAGTAAGGAGCACTAAAGAATCAGTTGCGGACCGGCTGAAATAAAAACCATATTTCGCTTCTGCATATTTGGTCTTAGATGAAATCAATATTTTATAAAGTGTCAGGCTGGTATCAGAATTTAATATTGGATAAATATCTTTTTTGTAAAACCGGAATAAATGGCCGTCGCTGTCTTTATAACCATATACAGAATCTTTGCTTAATCGCAATATGGAATCACCTTGTATGATCCTTATCGGGTGCTTAAATGAAAATTCCCTAAGCCTGATTTTATAGTTTTTTGTCTTTGTAAACGAAAGCTCATTACGTTTGAAATCATTAACCGTTAGATACAATCCAATAGGCTTTTGAGCGATGACTATAGAATCTGAGGAGACAATAATCATTACAAATAGGGCAATACGAAGTCCGTACAAGAAACTGATACTTGTTTTCATTTTTAAATTATCTATGATTTATGATCTAGGTTGGTATCACAAACCTGTATCCTACTCGTGATTCAGTAAGGATAAGTTCAGGAGTGTTGTAGTCATTTTCTATTTTCTTTCTTAGCTGTGCAATAAAAACTCTTAATGATGTGCTCTGGTCTGCGTTACCCGGACCCCAAACCTGGTTTAAAATGTATTGATGCGTGAGTACCCGGCCTTCGTTCTTAACCAGTAATACCAGCAGATTGTATTCAGTTGCCGTAAGCTTAACAGGTTCATTTTTCTTTTTAACTGTTCTTGTTTTAAAATCAATCATTAAGTCACCTATATGGTTAACTGCTGTTTCTTCAGTACCGCCACTATTTCTTAAGTAAGAACGTATGCGCGCAAGAAGTTCCCCAGTTCTAAATGGCTTACTTAAGTAGTCATTGGCATCATTATCCATTGCTACTATTATATTGGCTTCATCGTTTTGTACTGATAAAATAATAATAGGTTTTGAGTACCATTGCCGCAATTTCTTTAGCACTTCTATGCCATTATCATCTGGTAAGCCAATGTCAAGCAAAATTAAATCAGGCGGATGGCTTGCCGCCATTATAAGTCCTTCATGCGCTGTTGTAGCTTCAACAACTTTATATCCATTATTACGCAGAGTAATTTCGAGTAATTTGCGAATCTGCGCTTCATCATCAATTATAAGAATTTCCTGCTTATTCATTTTTTAAGTTGCTTGGCCGTGAAGTTTCTGCAGGAATGGAAATAGTAAATTTCGCACCACCTTCGTCTTTGTTTTCAAGTATAATTATTCCATCATGTGCTTCAATAAAGCCCTTAACAATAGAAAGTCCCAAGCCTGTGCCACCGGTTTTTGAGTTTTTAAGACGGTAAAATTTTTCAAACACATTATCTTTCTCATTTACAGGAAAGCCTTTTCCAGAATCATGAATACACATAACAAGTGCGCCATTTCGTAAGACTGCACTCACCACTATGATACTGTGAGGTGGTGTGTAAATAATAGCGTTATATAATAAATTATATAATGCCTGCTGCATTAAGCCAAAATCAATTTTAAACAAGGGTAAATCCTCTTCAACACGGATTTTAATATTATGGCTGCTTGAATATTCTTTAAGTTGAGATAGTACATCAGAAATCAATTCGTTAATATCACACCAGTCCTTCACTGGTTTAATAACACCTGACTCAAGGCGGGACATGTTAAGTAAATTTTGGACTTGCCCGTTCAGTTTCAAGGATGCTTTAGAGATTTCAATTAGCAACTCTTCTTTATCGGACTCAGAAAGTTTGCTCTTGCCAGTTTTTAAATTATCTGTAGCGCATATAATAGTTGAAATTGGTGTTCTTAACTCGTGTGACAATGAGTTCAGAACTGTATTATATAACATTAATGTGTTCTCCTTGTATGTAGTCAAACCAATCTGTACTTTTAAGCCTAAATAACTTTGGACATTTTCTTTTTTAAAATTAGTTAATTTTTTTGATTTTTATTAGCAGTCGTAAAATTATTTCCAACTGCGGACTTTGGCTTTTTTAAGGA
>JACPOC010000008.1 GCA_016185125.1 Bacteroidota bacterium | reverse complement strand
TATTTAACTGCGGTTCAGGGGCCGACGTTTTTCAATTAAGCTTTTGTATGTAACTTCAACTGTAATTTATTAACCGGGCTTACGTCGCCGGGGGCGACGAATAGAAATTCCCCACCGACCGCAAAGCCCTGAACGTTGCCTGCAAGTTTTGTGGACTTTATCGGTTTGAAAAAAACAATAATTATGAAATCTAACTTTTTACTTTTCAGTTTTCTTTTGTTTTCAGCTTTGTCTTACGGACAGACACAAGGAGAAATGAATCAAAATGCAAAAAGCAAGTATCTAAAAGTTGACAAAGAATTAAATGCTGCATATCAAAAAGTTTTGATTGAATACAAAGAGGACAGCATATTTATTAAAAACTTCAAAGCAGCACAAAGACTTTGGGTTCAGTTTCGAGACGCAGAGATGAAAGCCAAGTTTCCAGACAGAGAAGAAGGATATTATGGAAGTGTTCAACCAATGTGTTGGTTTGTGGAAATGACAATTCTTACTAATGAGCGACTTAACAAAATAAAAGTTTGGTTGACAGGTGTAAAAGAAGGTGACGTTTGTTCTGGCTCTGTAAAGACGATTGACTAATCCCTTTTTTGATTGACTTTATTATTTAGTTTGTCTTTAAAATTTCAAGAAACTTAATTTGTAAAAATATTGACAGGCAAAACTATTTGGCAGCAAAATATTTTTTAATTGAATTTTAGACTGTGTTGACAAAATAAACCTGCAGGCAACATTAGGTTTGGCATTATTGGGGCTTGACGAATATAGCCTCAACATTAGTTCTTTATTGTGCTCCAGTTCGGGCTGGACGTTATAAATTTGGCTTATGAATAAAACATCAGCAATATCGCAATTATTGGGCTTCAGTTGTGGGCTGACGGAATGCTAATTCCCCAACAACGCCAAGCCTTTTTCGTTGCAGGCTACTTTACTTTCATAAATGGTGTCGTTCCTTCTATTTAAAAAACACTGCTGCTGACGGCGCCGACTAAGCTCATAAAATTTGAAACCGCTTTTGTTTCCTCTGACAGCACAGGCTGCGGTTCGATTAAACTTTGTTATCTTAAATAACTTTCAGCCTCACCACAAAAAAGCAGCCTGCAACACCGGGTTTTGCGGCAGTGGGGCT
>JACPOC010000013.1 GCA_016185125.1 Bacteroidota bacterium | reverse complement strand
GTTTAATCGAATCGCAGCCTGTGCTGTCAGAGGAAACAAAAGCGGTTTCAAATTTTATGAGCTTAGCCGGCGCCGTCAGCAGCAGTGTTTTTTTAAATACAATGACCGACACCATTTATGAAAGTAAAGTAGCCTGCAACGTTAAAGTGTTTATGAAGTTGTGGCATTTGAAAAACGTCAGTTCCAATTAACCACAAAAGCAAAATAATGAGTTATAGCCGAATGCTTAACGTCCAGCCACAATTTTATAAACACAATGTTACCAGCCGTTTTTTCTTTCCACGTCATATCTGTATGGATTTTCAGAGTCCATTTCTCCGTTGTGATAAATCAAAAACTCAGCGTGGCTATCGTCAATCTTTACTGTTTCTATTTTTTCAATTCCACGTAGACAAAGACTACTTTCATAATGAACTTCCTTGTCAAAAATTCTAAACTCTGTTTGCGTGATATAAATTAGTTCTCCGCACGACAAAAGTCCGCCAGTAGTAACAATGATTTTTGAATTGTCATTAATTTTAAACTCTTTCAGAACTTGTCCGAATAAAAGAGTGAAAACACACAAAATTAATAAAGGTGTCAACAAAAATACCATCAATATTTTCCTTCTTGTATTTTTAAATATTACAAAATATATTATTGTCAAACCCATAAATACCCAGCTAATGGTTGTAAGAGTATATTGTCCTTTAAGTCTGTAACTGTTAAGTGCAAAGAGAAAAGTTGTGAGAAAAATTATTGTTGTCGCAAATAACAGTCTAACAATTATTTTCTCTGTTTTAGGAAAGTTTGTTTTTGTCAGAAGTGGAATGCAATTCAGTCCAATTATAAGTCCAATAAATATTATTATCGCTGTCATTCGGGGTGTCGTCGTAAAATGGCTGGTAACGTTCAGGGCTTTGCGGTCGGTGGGGAATTTCTATTCGTCGCCCCCGGCGACGTAAGCCCGATTAATAAATTACAGTTGAAGGTACATACAAAAGCTTAATTGAAAAACGTCGGCCCCTGAACCGCAGTTAAATAG